>JBAWXH010000005.1:0-116176 GCA_037144155.1 Planctomycetota bacterium
TGAGGGGAACCGCACCTCGAAGACCGAGACCGCCACTGGCAAGGTCGAAGAGTACACCTGGGACTACCGTAATCGATTGACCAAAGTCGTTTTCCGAAACAGCTCTGGTGGGGCGATCGTCAAGCAAGTCGACTACGAGTACGATCCCTACAATCGACTGGTCCATCGGACATTCGATGCCGATGGAGCAGGATCCGGCGCTGCAACCGATCAATTCTGGGTTTACGACGAGGGGATCAACGCCGTTTTGCAATTCGATGGACCATCGGCATCGAATCTATCCCATCGCTATCTGTGGTCCAACAACGTCGACGAACTTCTGGCCGATGAACAGATCGCCGGAAGCAACACGCTGTGGGGATTGGCAGATCACCTCGGCTCACTTCGTGACATCGCGGATCTCAATGAGGGAACGGGAGTTACCTCGATCACCAACCATCGCACATTCAACAGTTTCGGCAAACTGATTTCCGAGACGAACGCGGCGGTGGACATGCTGTTTGCGTTCACGGGCAAGCAGTATGACGAAGCAACCGCCTTGCAGCACAATTTGTATCGCTGGTACGACCCGATACTGGGTCAGTGGCTAAATGAAGATCCGCTGAGTTTCGCGGCAGGGGATTCAAATCTCGTAAGATACGTTTCGAATACTCCAAACAACAAATTGGATTGCATGGGATTGGACGAAAATGAGTATTCGGACCGAATGCAAACGTACAGAAGAAATCAAGCAATACAATGTCACCAATCCGACGCTCAGAATAATCCTTTTTCTTACAGTGATTATCAGACATTTATGTCGACGCTGAACAGTTGGTTACAGGATGAAGCCGAAAGGAGGCAAAACTCGCAAACAGAGACAATGAAGGAAATTGAGGTCAGAGTAAGGGCAGCCATTGCTGATTCACGGCGAAATTCGCACCTCTCTATACCTGAAAATGTCTGGTATTCTGTAGCGTGGGGCAATGGTAATCAGGGACCTTGCTATGAGTTCGCTGAACGCGCTCAGCAAGAAATCGAGGCAAAAACGGAAGCATTTGTTCGTGAGCACGCATACATTTGCGTTCGACGAGTCGAGTGGCACTTTGGCTGGCGGCCTTGGCGCCCGGCATCTGGTCATCACGGAATACGACTAGACATTTACGATGCTGACGGGAATCTTTACAAGTCCTTGTACTTCGATAATGGCTGGCTAGGTGGAAGCGATGGAGTATTCGAAAACGATGAAATCCCAAGTGACTATTCATCTCCAAATGACGCGCCTGCGGACAAGACAATTTTCCCTCCCTGGAAATTCTAGAAAGATAGCCCCCAATCCCACGATTCTGCCACTTGCAAAGAATACCTAGTGCTCGGAATTCTTGCTCGTAACGAAGTGTTTTTGGTGGTCGTGCACCCGACAATGACATGCGATCTTGCAGCCTAATTTACCTACCAGATATCAGGGCATTCTTCTATGTTTGCGACAAACAACCAGAAGCCGAGACTAGGAAATTGCGTTTTGCATTTTGTGATCTCATCATCTACCGTAAGTTGTGCGCTATGGTGGGCAATGTTTTCAAATGCCTCACACGATCGGATGCGACCTTATGAAATAGCAATGGCAATCTCAGTATTGTTGTACTTCTTTCAAATAGCATTTGCAACCAAACCCAAGCAATGCTTTCGATCGTATTGGCTTGCGATATTTGCGATTATGCACCTCATGAACCTTCGTTCGAACGCTTATCGAATACTGGAGCCATATAACGTTCTATATTCGCTATCTGTATTAACTATTGGGTATGTGATTTGTTTATGGATTTGCACTAGACGAGAATCTGTTCTTCGATCTTTCGCAGAGTTGATGTTTTGCCTCCTTTATGCCTATTGTGGTTTAGCAATAGTTGCTCGAGAACTACTCTAACGACGGCAAAGTCCCAAGTCCCAAGATATTGTCAAATGTTGTGTTTTGGGATTCGGAGTTAGGCGGCTTCCTGCAGGATTCCATCGACGAGTTTTCTTCCCTCCAAGATGGACACGATGTGCTCGTGACCATCGAGGCGACGCCATCGTTTCGATGCAGCCTCGGCTAGTTTGAACATCATCACCAAGCTTGTCTTGCGTGACCCGCAGCCCTTCGTTCTGCGGTGCCGAAGACGGATCGTAGCGAACGTCGATTCGATCGGATTGGTCGTTCGCAAGTGCTTCCAGTGTTCGGCAGGGAAGTCGTAGAACGCAAGGAGCGAATCAAGTACGGTGGCAGGATGCTTGAGGAAAATGTCACCCGGTTCTCTGCGTCGGGTGACTTGTCTCGAACGCGTGGTTGCTTGATTTCGACGCATCCGGCCCCCGTGACGATCTCCCGGGTTGGTACGTAGCCGTTTCGAACGACCTGACGTCTGCCGTTCCCGTCCGTCTTGGAAGAGTGGGCTTCCAGGAATGCGTTCACCTCGTCCTCGAGCGCTGCTTGCAGCATCTGCCGAGCTCTATCACGAACGATTTGGTCGAGCATTCTTCGAGGATCCGTTGGGGCGCCGAATCGCAAAACCTCGGCGCGCCCTACTGGATTCGGAACGAACGATTGCTTACCTTGAACCATGGCGTACTCCCTGTGCCCTCGTTTGGCCGCTAGTGAAACCAAATGCATTTGCACCAGCAGGATACGCCACCTTTTTCTCATTTCACAGAACACAACATTCGGTTATAGCTCCAATCCCTATGCAGATTGCGAGGGCTAGTCATGATCGATTTACAATTGAAATGAGCTCAAACCATGTACAAAAAAATCCAAAATCGGAAATTTGGTTGTTCTTTTTCTTTGCGTTTGTACTCGTCATTCCTGGGTGCGACGGTCTGGTTCCAGTCTCAATAATGGTTACCGATGAAATGAAATCGCCGATACCTGATGCCCTCGTGCTCGTACTTGGTGACGACCTTGACGACAGATTCGTTCCGGCAGTTTCAATCCGTGTGGATAAGACTGGAAAAGGAAACAGTGCTTTCATCGGCCAAAGGGGCGGCTATATGGGGCTGAAAGTAAGCGCAGACGGATATGCAACACTTCGCAAGCGGGTTCCATGTGGAAAGAACGGAATTGACGAAGTCATCATCCTTGAAAAAGAAAAACAGGATGAGCCATGAGCAATCCAACGGAAGTCAAGGCATCGATCGGCTCAACCCTCGACCTTAAGAACACGTATCAATTCGATACTTTGAATCGATTGACCGACATTGTCCAGCAAGGTCAATCAGGCGGGAACTCAGTAACCGCCAAACACATCACGCAGTCGTACAACGCCCTCAGCCAACGCACTCAAATCGCCCGGTACCAAAGCACGGTGAAGTGCCCCCATTTTCGGTCCATGTGTTATGCGAGTAATGTTTGGGTAAGGGATATGGGGTCGCTGTGCTGCTGGAGTTGAGGCATAGCCGAAACGGAGGCAGCAAAGCGACACGCGAACTCCGACGGAGGCAGACCACCCAGCGAACTGTGGGGCCGGTAGTCGTTGTATTCCTCGCGCCATGTATGGCAGCAGGCGGGGGGGTGAGGTGGCTCATGCTTGCCCATGGAGCTGCTGCCGATAAGTGCTTTGTTGAAATGTAGATGATGTGCTTTCCGCAGGTTTTCGATGGGTACGCGTGTGACCCGTGGAATATTGAGCCCCCGCCCGACCGGCGTCGGCTTGAAGTAGGCCGTCGAGCCGCTAAACCGTGGGGTAGGATTCTAGCCTGCCATGTGTCCTTGGCCTCTAACCTGCAAGAAACCACCACTGCAAACACCCAAAAAACCTCAAACGTTGATCGCGGATCTCACATTACAAACACCACTATTACTCCGTAAAAGCACCGCTCCGGAACGCACCGGTTTGATTTCCATCCGGACCGCTTCCGAGGTGAACCAGCGCCTGCCGACCCCCCGGACCGTCTAAAAGAGCCTATGATGCGGTGAGACAAAGTTGTTGACCGGACGCGGAAGGACGGTCTCGTTTACGAATCCACCTGCGAGGCAACGAACATGAAACTGCACTGCCTCGGAACCGCAGGATATCACCCGAGTGAAACCAGGCACACGGCTTCCTTCTTCATTCCAGAGCACAATCTTCTGCTCGACGCGGGAACTGGCGTCTTCCGTTTGCAGCCTCTGATTATGTCGCGCGAAGTATCGATCCTGCTGTCGCATGCCCATTTGGATCATGTGGTCGGTTTGACATTTTTATGGGATGTTCTCAGTGGCACCCCATTGGAGAGAATCCACGTTTACGCCGAAGAGGAAAAGATCGAGCAACTCAAGGCCCACCTCTTTCATCCTTCGTTGTTTCCTGCGACTCCGCCGTTGATCTGGCATCCATTGACCCCGTCGAATCCCACGTTCCAGGTCGGTCGCGTTCGATGCCGATGGTTTCCTTTGGACCATCCTGGAGGGAGTGTCGGATACTATTTGGAATTCCCTGAAGTCTCCCTAGCTTACGTGACTGACACAACTTCTCTGCCCGATTCCCCTTATTGGAAGTCAATCCAAGGTGTCGATTGGCTAATCCATGAGTGCAATTTCGTTGATTCCGAAAAGGAAATGGCGATTCACACAGGCCATAGCTGGACGACCGCGGTTCTCGAAAATGCGTATCGACATGGGATTCGACGACTGATTCTTACCCACTTTAACCCACTTGCCCACGATGATGACCCTATCGACTTGGTGGGGGCGACTGCTAGGCTCCGTGGAAAAACGCCCGAGCAAATCCTGTTGGCGAACGATTCGGACGTGATTGAGTTGTCTAGGCTTTGAAAACAAGGTTCCCCCGACCTATAATCCTGCCGTCCAATGTCTTTCCAAAGACAGCTTGACCCCGCATGAACGACAGCATTGTTTATTCCCATCGTTGGGGAAGACACACTAGAAAGACGGAACAATATGAACCCTTACAGCGCACTGAGCGACGACTTCTACGCAAATGTGACCCTGCAAACGGAAATGGATCTTCCGAGCGGTCGAGAATCCGTGCTTCATTTCTTTGAACAGATGCAACGTCGATTTCCCAAGCTGCATCATTTCTATCAGCGCGAACGGGGCGAGTTCATTCTCGAGGAAGAGAAGGACCAAGGCGCCTATCGATGGGTAGCCGTGGAAGCCCGCCGCATCAGTAGCGGTGTCGTCAACCCGAGCTCGATCGATGAAGCTATGGAGCAGCACCAAGAAGTCTTGGAGATGGCTCCCTACATGTTGAGTGTCAGTCGATTGGACTGCGAAGCATTGAGCTTGATGTACGGATTTGATTTCACCTATCGAGGAAACCACAACCAACTGCTGGCGGACGCAATCGGTTTACCTTCGGGGTTTGAATCCGTGTCGCAACGCGCTGGATCCCAGTTGATGTGCTACGAACCGGTGATTCAGATCTCGCTCGATGACGTCTTTCGTACCCATGCAAGGATCAATTTTGAACCGCGAACGGGCTCGATGCAGACGCGAGGGCCGGAATCTTCCGATGAGCTGCTGAGCGTCTACGTCACCGTGCGCCGCTTTGATTCTCTTTCCACGGATGAATCCTTTGGTGACGAGCTGAAGCGATTGGATGGATTGATGCGGGAGCTCATGGACAATTACATCATCGAATCGATCTTAAAACCTCTTCAAAACTCGATCGCGATTCGCTGAGTGCGAAGGATTGATTCGAAGAGGCGCCTCGGTGGCACGAATCGAATTGCTATCGCACAATCGAATTGCTATCGCACCCATCAGCTAGCCGGAACGCGTTAGAGTCCGGTTGTTCTAAAGGGTAGACAGAAACCGGGTGCTAAGGCACGCCGGCTGATGTCAATATTTTACCAACAGCCTCACGATCATCATCGCTTACTGTCATCATCGCTTACTGTCGTGACAGCGGGGTGACCTTCATGCGAATCGTTTGGTCCCCTCGCTTCACCACGACTTCTGTCTCTTGACCTACCTTTAAGGCTTCGATGGCATACGTGTAGTCGTAAATATTTTCTACTTTGCGACCGGCCAGTTCGATGACGATATCCTTCGCTTGAACTCCGGCTTTCGCGGCCGGTCCCTCTTTCGAAACCCCCGACAGCAAGACCCCCTTGATGTCCCCTTGCGCGTAATCGGGTATCGAACCCAGATAAGCTGTCATGGCCGCGCGCGCGCCTTGGTTCTCGGGAGCTTGCTGTTCGGTGTATTCAGGAATCGATTCGGAAGTCGCCACGGCACGGGTGATGAGCCCCATCAATTTGGCGATCTTGGCTGCTCCCTCGTAGTTGATCAATTCCGGCGTATCGCGTGGCGTATGGTATTCGGAATGGGAACCGGTAAAGGCTGACAGAATCGGAATGCCCTTCAGAAAGAAGGTACTTGCGTCTGTTGGCAAGTAACTGTCGCTCTGCAGTGTGATCGGCAAACCGACCACTGCATTGCGGCGCTCGATTTCACTTTTCCATAAGGGAGAGGAACCGATACCTTGCAAGACAAGATTTTCCCGCAATCGGCCAACCATGTCTAAGTTAAAACAGGCCACAACCGAAGGATAAAGTCGATGGCCCTCGCCGTGAGGCAGATTCGGGTAGATATCGTAGAAGTGGTCCGCGAAATAGGCGGAGCCAAGCAGCCCCATCTCTTCCCCAGACCAAGCCGCAAACAAGATATCGTGTTTGAGTTGAAGCTTGCCAGCTTTCTTTTGACTGGCCAGCGACTGGGCGATTTCGAGCATGCCGGCGATGCCGGATGCATTGTCATCCGCCCCGCGGTGAATGCCACTTCGTTCGTCCTCACGAGCCAAACTCGAACCGTTCGATCCAGCCCCTAAGTGATCGATATGAGCACCCACGATGACCATCGAGGATGCGGACTGATTGGGATCATCGGATGCTCGCAAGATCCCGAGCACGTTGACACCGGTTCCTTGAATGGGCTGGACGTCGATGGTCGTACGAACCTGGACATCGGGAAGCACAAAACCCATCATCAATTCCCCGCGATCCAGTTCGCCTTGCAGATCGCTCAGGGTATCTTCCGACTTTGCAAACCATTTTTCGGCCACCGCATCGCTCACGCTGATGGCGGCGATGCTCGTTCCCGATAGCGAACCATCTCCTTGCAGAGGAACCAGTTGTTGTCGGACACCACTCTTGGGGCCGCTGACGACGATGATCCCTTTCGCACCTCGGTCGCGAGCCACCATGGCTTTGAATCGGAGCGAACTGTAACGGGCTAGATGTTGTCGGCGTTCCGGCGTAACGTCGCTCGGCATTTGGCGCAATACCATGACCCATTTGTTTTCGACATCGAGATGAACATATGAGTCGTACTCCGGTTGGCCGGCATCGGCAGGTGCCACGATCCCGTATCCAGCAAAGACCACTTCGGTAGGTTCGATACTGACCGAATTGGAAAAAGCCAGAGGACGCCAATCTTCATCGAGTTTCCACGTATCCTCATTCGATTGCAACAAGTTGCTTGATAGGAGCTGGACCCCGGATGTGTAGGGAAACGGAAAAAAGAACCGACCTGGATCATCCGCATCGACATTCGGGGCTGCAGTCGTATTCACTTTTGAGCCTACGCTACCTGCCAGAATTTCAGCCAGTGTTTGTGTTCCAGCGGGTTCCAGCCCCAGCGAAGACATGTAGCCCGCGACATAGGCTGTTGCCAATCGCTCCCCGTTGGTTCCCGTCAAACGGCCTCCCAATTCGGGTCGGCACAAGTAATCGATATGACGACCCACATCGGATGCCTTGTAATCGTTGTCGGTGGCCGAGGCGACCGAACGGGCTTGAGACGACGCTGCGGCCACGCCATCGCGATCGATGTTCGGTGTATGGGATCCCGGCCCATTCTTTGAGGCAACGCTCGCTGGACCGAGTCCCAGAGCTTTGCGAGCGGCTGTGTCGTTCCAATTGGCGATAAAGATTTGCGACTTTTTATCGGCGGTGCGGTTGCTCGTCCAAGCCAGTTCTTTGCCATCGGGTGTAAAGACGGGGAGGCCATCGAATCCATCGGTCGTCGTCACGCGAACCGGCGCGTGACTGCCGGCCGCATCGACTAGGTACAGTTCAAAGTTCGCGAAGCCTTGGAGGTTGGTCGCGAAGATCAAGTAATCCCCGCTGGGATGAAAGTAAGGGGCCCAACTCATCGCTCCCAATTGCGTCAAACGCTTTGCGTCCGAACCATCGATATTGGCTGAGTAGATTTCCGCAGTCGCTCCATCCTCGCTGAAGCGGCGCCAACACAACCGCTTGCCGTCGGGTGAAAAGAACGGACCTCCGTCGTAACCAAATACATCGGTGACGCGACGGACGTTGGATCCATCGGAGTTCATTACATAGAGATCGAGCGCGACCGCAGGATCATTTTCGAACAGCACTTTTTCCCGTTCGGACAATGGTTTTTCGTAGGCCGCACGATTGGAGGAAAACGCGATCAGTGTGCCATCGGGGCTGTAGGATGCTTCGGCATCGTAGCCGAGAGCTTGGCTGAGATTTTTGTATTGGCCCGATTCACGGTTCCATTCGATCAACTCAAATTGAGGGTCGTAGTCCCACGCGTACCTGCGTTGTTGGCCAGATGCTCGGAACTCGAGTTCCTTCTTTTGTTTCGAGACCGCTTCGGGGTCTTGCTGTGTCGAGGCAAACAGAACGCGATTTCCGTCGGGATGGATCCAAGCGCACGTGGTCTTGCCATATCCTGGCGAAACTTTCTCGACGTCTCCCGTTTCTCGATCCATCAGATAGATCTGATAAAACGGATTCGAAGGATCGCGCTCGCTTTGAAAAACCATGTAGCGACCATCGCGGCTAAAGTACCCTTCTCCTGCGCGCACCCCTTCCAATGTCAACTGCCGAATGCCCGTGAGTAACGTGGCTTCGGTGGTTTCAGCGGACGACGTTGGCGGAGTTGCCTTGGCATCCTGTCCCCACGACACATGACCGCAGGCAAACGCGGTTCCGAGAGTGAGGCTTAGCGTAAGAGCGAAACGGATGACTTTGGAACATTGCATGGTGATAGATGTCGATGGGGAGCGATGGTGGTGGGATGAACCCAAGGGATGGAAGGTAGGGTTGGAGAGGATGCAGGAATCAGCCTAAGGCAGTACGTCTTTTTTCCATTTTTTCGTTGTTGTATTTGCGCGTGCTCGGGTTGGTCCTTCGACGTCTCGTAAGCATCGAGATGCGTGTGGCACCGCGCCCGCCTCAGAAGCCATTAAACCCTGAATTGTGCACATCGACCAGCGATTGCAAGCCATTTCTGGTCCCCGTGGGGCTGGCGTTGAAGATTTCCTCGAATGTCAGCACGTCGTGTCCAAAATCCACGAGCACTTCAGCTGCAATCGGCGATCCTTGCAATCGGCTTGCCCTCCGCCGGCCATGGAATCGCGGCAATGGGCAGAAGTGCACGAATGTGCTACACTCCGATGCTTCGGCGGACGGCCAGTTCTGGCCATCGATTCCAAGCTCTTTTCTCCTAGAGCATCCGACCCACAGCACTTAACGACGCGATCCACGCGACCTGTCCCCATGTCTCTCGATCAATACAGTTTTTGCCCATGCGGCAACGGTAAAAAAATCAAGTTTTGCAAATGCAACGAGCATTTCACAGAAATGCAGACCATCCAACGGATGATCGACGGGGAGCAAAACATTGCAGCCCTGGATCGTATCAACGCAAACTTGAAGACCACCCCTTCCGAGCCATGGCTATTGGCGATGAAGTGCGAGTTGCTTTTGCAGCTCAACGAACTGGAATCGCTCGAAGAAACGTCCGCCAAGTTCATTCGCTTGCAACCGGACAATCCGCTGGCCAAGCTGTTTCGTTCACTGGTAGCTGTCGTTCGCGGCAACACCGAAGAAGGCTCATCCCTGTTGTTGCAAGCCATCGCGGAGTCTTCGGAGGCATTGCCCCCACTGACCGCCACCGTTGCCGTGAACTTGATGGAAGTCATGGGGCAGCGAGGCATGATCATGCCCGCACTTCTCCATGCTGAGATGCTAATGGAAATGGGGGAATCGATGACCCGCGTTGCCGCGGGTGCCTATGAGTCCCTCATCCAGCACCCTCGAGCAGGGACATTGACTCGAGAATCCCTCCCGTCGCCTCTGGCAGCCGATGATGCCCCGTACACAGAACGACTGGCTGAGGCCCAGGCCCTCATCTCGAATTATCGGATTTCAGTTGCAAAGACCAAGCTCGAGAGCATGGTTCGCGAGTTCGGTCAGCAACCTCCGATCTTGCAACAACTGCTTTACACCCAGCTCATCCTGACCGACGTGGAGAGTGCTGCCGCGACGTGTCGCAAGCTCGCTGGACTGACGACGCTGAGCGATCCGCAAAGGATTTATTACCAAGCTCTCGCCTACGATCTGTCCCCTCGCAGCAGCGGCTCCACGCAAAGCGAAGAGCTCTGCATCTACACCATCGAAGATCCCGACTTCGAAGCGCATTTGACGTCGAACAAATCCCTCCTGCCCCTTCAAGTCGAACAGGTCAAAGGATTGCTCAACGCATTCCTTAATGAAGAAGTTCCACCCAAGGCCGCATTCATTTGCATCGAACCTGTTTTGCAGGAGCAATTCGGAGAATACGAACCCCTTCGCAGTGGCTCGTGGATCGCCTTTTACGGACGGCAAACCGATAAACCCGCTCGTTTGGTCGCGCTCGAGTCGACGTCAGGGTATCGCCGAACCGTTTTTGAGTCGATCAAACGCGAATTGGGACTCACGACGCTCAAGCGTGAGTTGGTGGAATCGCTGCACGTGCCGTTCGTTTCCAGAGCGGAAAATACGGTATTGGTTCGCAAGCAGATTCCGGCCGAACGTCGCGAAGCCCTCAACGATGCAACCCAGCAACTGAACATTGATGAAATGCTGGATCTCAAATTCGATTGCCTGCAGGGTCAATCCCTTCGAGAAAGTGCTGGA
Source organism: Planctomycetota bacterium (assembly GCA_037144155.1). GTDB lineage: Bacteria > Planctomycetota > Planctomycetia > Pirellulales > Pirellulaceae > JBKCUI01. The sequence continues at coordinate 10,897 of JBAWXH010000005.1, forward strand.
CGTTCAGAATCGCGCATCGCTGTTTTGGGATTGCTCCTGAATTGGCAATCGCACAACCCTCCAGGCACGGAAAACGAAGATTTCGTTACCTTGCATAAGAATCTGCAAGTCTCACGGCCTGTTCTATCCGCCGCGGACGATGTATTCGATCTAGTCGGCGGCGCAGCCTACTACTGGACCGACTTGACCAACATCGATGCTCAAAGCCTGATTCAGTTGATGCAGTCGGCGATGACCCGATCGGTCTCGTCGATGTACAACACCTTGGTCGCGCGCGGCGAAGCCATGCAGTGGCCCGACGAAATGAAGCTTTCCGCCGAATATACCGTGCTCAATCTCAAGACTCGAACGAGCTCCGATCCTACCCAAGCAGCAAACTACTTGGCGCGAATCATCGAAGCAGGCAAAAAACTCAACCTGCCCGTCGGGAACGCGATTCTCGAGCGATTCGAATTGCTCAATATGCTCGAGCGTCGAGGCGAAGCACGGCAGTTCTTGGAAAGCTCACTCCGAGAGAATCCAAACGATCCCGTCCTGCTGCAGTTCATTCAAATGGCGATGATGCAACAGCAACAAATGGCGGCTCGCGGACGGGGAGGCGTCCCTCTCCCCGGTGGTGCCTCCGGCTCCCTATCCGATGGTGGAGCCGCACCAGGCTCCGACGCAAGCGGGCTTTGGACTCCGGATTCCGCCAGCAGTCCCCCCCAGGGCGGATCTTCCTCCGGAGGTGGCTCCAAGCTGTGGATTCCAGGACAGGATTAACTCCCGTCGCCACTGGGTGACATCCCACTGGCGGCCTCGAACCATCCTACGATCGCGGCCGTTCGTTGAATTCCGGCCGCACGGGTTCTAAGGTCAGCAGGAGAAAACAGGTTAGGCTAAGATAAACGTTTTGGTGTTGCGCTTTTCGAGTTTCTGCGAGCCCTAATCCGTATTATCCCAGGGGGGGTTTCGTACTCGTACTCAGCATTAGCGTTACTCGTACTCGAAGATACCGCATCGAGTACGAGTACCATTTCATTGAGTACGAGTACGAGTACGAGTGGCAGCCAAACTAGCGCAACTTCAAAAGATAGAAGCCCCGCCCGTCCCTCCCACCTGCTACCAATACCCTCCATCATGCGATCGACTTATGGCTGGATTGCGTTCTCCCTTTGGATCTGCGGCGCTGAGTTGGGCGGATTGCCATTGTGGGGAATCGGGCGCTCGCAAGCACCCGAAGATACGGCTTCCGAACCTGCTCTCGAACCGTCCGATGCACTGAACTCGTTTCACACGCTGGATGGCTTGGAATGGAGTTTGGTGCTGAGCGAACCGATCATCACTCAGCCTCTGATGACGACCTTTGATTCGCGGGGGCGATTGTGGGTAGCCGAATATCGCCAGTACCCCAACCCAGAAGGCTTACGCCCGCTGAGCAAAGACAAACACTGGCGCGTTGTCTACGATTCCGTCCCATTACCTCCAGGCAAAGGGGGAGCCATTGGCCTGGATCGCATCTCCGTCCACGAAGATCGCGATCGCGATGGCACGTATGAGACGCATCATGTCTTCGTCGATGGTCTCAATATTGCGACCGCCGTCGCACCCGTCGCTCGAGGGGCCTGGGTCCTCAACCCACCTTACTTGCTCTACTACGCGGACAGGAATGAGGATCTCCGCGCCGATGGTCCACCCGAAATCCATCTGACAGGCTTCGGACTCGAAGATACGCACTCCGTCGTCAACAGTCTGTGCATGGGGCCCGACGGTTGGCTATATGCAGCCCAAGGGAGCACCGTCAGCGGTTCCATCAAACCGTATGGTTCCGAAGAGAAGCCGATCCAAAGTTTGGGCCAAGCCATTTGGCGCTACCATCCAGTGACTCACAAATACGAGATCTTTGCCGAAGGGGGAGGGAACGCCTTTGGAGTCGCATTCGATGATCGGGGCGAAATCTATTCAGGACACAATGGAGGGGACACTCGCGGCTTTCATTACTACCAAGGGGCCTACTACCGCAAAGGGTTTTCCAAGCACGGCAGCCTATCCAATCCCAATAGCTATGGCTATCTGAACCCCATGCAGCATGATCCGATCCCTCGATTTACCCATACGATGCTATGGACTGAATCCACAGCATTACAAAATGTTGCACCGAAGTCGATGCTGGCTGTCGATCCTCTGCACGGAAAACTCATCCAAACCGAACGCAATCCAGTGGGATCGACCTATTCCACCCAAGACGTTGCCGATGCGGTATCCAGCACGGACAAATGGTTTCGCCCGGTAGCTATCGCTGATGGGCCCGACGGTGCGGCCTATGTCTGCGATTGGTACGATTCTGTCGTCGCTCATATCTATGCCTTCGAGGGAAAACTCGATCGGGATCGAGGTCGCGTCTATCGATTGGGTCCGTCTCAGGCAGATCCGAAGGCACCTGCATGGGATGTAGAACGGGCGCACGGAACGGGTCGCGACTCTCTCGAATATTTGTTTCAAACTCTCTCCCATCCCTATCGATGGCAAAGATGGCAGGCGCGTTGGCTGATCGCCCAGCATCCGCTGCGGGAATCTCTGCGCGACAGAGTCCTGTCGCAATGGACAGCGCCCGATGCGTCGCAATCCACCGGCGTTCGCCCGCTCGAAACCCTATGGACGGCGCATGCTTGCGGGTGGATCCAGGATACGATCCCGTACGGCCAGCAAGCGCTCGAGACAGGCCCCGCTAAAGGCATCGACCCCAGGGACTTGCTGCAACATCCCCATCCGGATGTTCGAAGCTGGACGGTGCGACTCGTTGCGGATGACGAACACATCGATTCCGCCATGCGCGGTGCTATCGAGCAGCTCGCGCGCTCCGAACGAGATCCGCACGTCCTCGCGCAAATCGCCTGTTCGGCCAAGCGACTTCCTGCCATTGACTCAATCGCCATCATGAAGAGTCTGCTATCGCAATCCATCGCGGCGGACGATCCATTCCTGCCTTTGATCTGTTGGTGGACGATCGAGCATCATGCCGAGCAATGGGATGCATTGCGAGTGGGATTGATCGATTCGGAGGAACTATGGAATCAGCCTGTCCCTCGCCAAGTGGTTTTTCCGAATTTGATTCGCCGTTGGTCATCGGTAGGCACACCCCAAGCGTATGAAGCAGTTGCTGCCGCATTTCGCGCCATCGCCAGATGCCATCCCTCCATTCGATCGGAAGCGGCCGCGAAAGCTCAGGAAGCGTTTGAGCTCGCGTTCGTCGGACGACCATTATCCGGAGTCCCGGACAACGTCATCGATGCCATGGTGGCACTGGGACAACCACCCCTCACGCTGCAAATGCGGCGAGGGGATGCTGCGGCGCTGGATGATGCGGCCCGCAAGCTTGTGGATCCCCAAGTGGCAGACGCGGTTCGTATCCAACTTGCTCGCCTAGCCGGGGAACTGTCTCATACCCGCTCTCGAAGCGATTTTCTGGAATCCCTGCTCACGGTTGCAAGCGATGCCAGTGCCAAGCCTGCGATCCGCTCGGCAGCGATCAGTGCCTTGGCCAGTTTCGATGCATTGCACATTGCGGATGCGTTGATTGAGCAATGGTCAAAACTACCGCCGGAGCTCCGCCCTGCAACAGGGGCTGCTCTCGCAGGTCGGGCCCCCTGGACTCGAAAATGGCTGGATGCCTGTGCAGAAAATCGGGCGGTATCCACCGAATTGCCCCCCGAAGCGGTTCGCGCCATGCGAATGCATCTGGATCCGGAAATCATCTCCCGTCTGAACAAACTCTATCCCGAGTTTGCATCCATCGATTTGGCAACGGCCAATGAACGGAGCCGCGCGTTGGCCAAAGTCACCTTGGAAGGGAACGGCGATCCGTATCATGGAAAAAAGCTGTATCGGGAATTGTGTGGTCGCTGCCATCATTTGTTTGACGACGGAGGGCGTGTCGGACCGGATTTGACCGGGTACCAACGGGACCAATTAGAAACGCTATTGCGCAATATCGTTGCGCCGAGCCTGGAGATTCGCGAAGGCTACCAGATGGTTCGCATCCTATCGGATGAGGGCCAAGTACTCAGCGGATTTGTCGAGAGTGAACAACCCGATCAGATCGTATTGCGCAGCATTGATGGCGAGCTTCATACTCTCGAACGAACGAGTATCGAACAATTCCAACCCCAGGTCCTGTCATTGATGCCGGAAGGACTGTTGGACAAACTGGAGGATGGTCAGCTTCGAGATCTGATGGCCTACCTACGCAGTTCCCAACCCCTCAACGATGGGTCGTGATTCGAGTCCGCTGTAGAGAGCGATTACGAAAGTGGATGGACGACCATACCGGACATGAGCTTTGGATAGAAATACGTGCTCTTCGCAGGCATCCGCTCACGATGCAGAGAAATGGTTTGGATGTGATCGATTGTGGCCGGCATCACCAACGCAGCCAATGGATAGTGAAGGTTTCCTTCTAGCTTTCCTTGCAATCCGTCGATGACCTCTTTCACTTGATGGACATACGTCGGCTTGGGCATATCCTTCAAGCCCAACGCATCTTCTAAGATCAGACGATGCAGGACTGCGACCCCCAACCCTTGCCAGTCGGAACTGTGCTCAGCAGCAATGGCAGCCATACGGTCAACCCCTTCTTGCTTGGCCGATACGCGGGTCCATTCTTTGGAGGCGGAGGAATACAGTGCCAAGATCAGCTGCTCATCGAGCCGATCCAATTCCGCCCACACCGCACCGGTCGATTCGGGTCCTTGACCGACACGTTCGCAATCAAAGTAGGGAGAAAGCCGCTCATGCAATTGCTCCGTCGTGAACTCGGGGATTCCATGAAGCAGGCGATGCGTTGGCAATACCACCAATCCGGAATCGCTCATGCTGACCAGATTCGTCAACACAAAATGAGCCGGATGATCGTCTGGCAATGGGGATACCGCATTCAGCTCATCGCGATAGTTGCATGCGGTCTCGTAGCGATGATGACCGTCAGCCACAAACATATCCCGATCCGCGACTAAGGCTGTGACTTCTTGAATCGTTTTCACATCGCTAACCGGCCACATGCGATGCAGCACACCCAAGTGATCCGTGGCTTCCATGCCATGAGTCCCGGCGACTTTCGCTTCGAGCATTTCTTGGATGTCATTCTCAGGATCGGGATAGAGTCCGAAGATCTGGGACAGATTGGAGCGTGTGGCGCGTATCAATCGCAATCGATCGTCTTTTGCCTGGGCATGGGTTTGTTCATGCGGATAGATGTTTCCTTCGCCGAATCGCTGAAGCCGGACGCACGCCATGAATCCCCTGCGGGTCACCGTATGGCCATCCAGATCAAAGATCTGATGGTAGACATAGATTGCGGGATCCGGTTCGGCTTGCAAGATGCCTTCGGTTCGCCAAGATCGAAAGATACGACCCGCGCGATAGTAGGTCGCGTCTGCATCGGTATCGCTCGGCTCAGGACGGTTGAGTTCCAAGCGAATGAAATTGTAGGGAGACAGAGAGTAGAGATGGTCCTGCAACGCGGAATCGATCACGTCGTATGGAGGAGCAACGCAATCCGACAACGATCCGACTTGAGCCAAATCGTAGCGCAATCCTCGAAAGGCTTGAATCTCAGGCATGGAGGGATTTCACGCGAGTGAAGGTGGCGAAACAGCAACCCGACATTCGCGATCGTTGCACCGGGCGACCGAAGGCGGGGGCCTGTGCAGGCACCCCCGTCCATCTACAAAACGAGCCCGGAAAAGCACCGAGCTCACACGTCCAAGAAAACTACCCCGCTAGGACTCGAACCTAGAATAAAGGAACCAAAATCCCTTGTGTTGCCAATTACACCACGGGGCAATCCGTACTGGTTAGGCGAAGTGTATCCAGGACGGCAAGGCGTGGCAACTGGAACTGAAACCAGAGTTGCTCCGCCAACGGATTTTTCTGTGCTCTGCCGAATAAAAACAGGTTCCAAGCCGCCGAAATCGTTGAAAAAGCCGCTTCGCTAGCGGTTTCGCGTCGATTCAGGACTCATGGCCACCATCATTTGCTGGCGCTTGCGTATCACATAGTATTTGGCGGTCGGAGCCGTTCGGAAATTGGGGCTGGACAGGATCCACTGAAGATTTTCCAGGGTCGCCGTGTGCCAGTCCATAATCCCCACAATGACGTCTCCAGGCATCAACCGTTGCTTGGCCGCGGGGCTTCCGGCCCGAATCTCGGTGATCTTCAGGCCGCCCGTGTATTCATCATTGAATCCTGACACGGCCGCCGCAGGTACCGGCACAATACGAACTCCCAACTGCTCCCAAGCGATCCGGGCCACGTTTTGTTCCGTGACGCCAAACCCGGAAGCTCTTAAGGGAAGCGATTGACTCACACGATCCGGACCGCGAGCAATCATGAGTTCGACCGTCTCACCCGGATGGTGGTCCAGCAATGCCAATTCCAGTTCCAACCGATTCGTCACGGAAACTCCATTGACACTTTCAATGATGTCGCAGGTTCGCAAATTTCGACTGGAAGTTTCGTCCTGTGGTTCACTCCGGACCATCAATCGCGAGACCCCTTTTTCATAGGATCGGGTCAGTTCCATCCCATACGTTATCGGGTCGCGATGGGAGGCTGCAACCAAATCCGCCATCACATCCAAGGCCGAGTCGATCGGAATCGCAAATCCGATCCCTTGGGCACCCACTCGCACTGCGACATTGATCCCGACAACTTCCCCTTCGAGGTTGAGAAGTGGTCCACCTGAGTTGCCGGGATTGATGTCCGCATTGGTCTGGATCAGGTTCTTGTACTCCTGAGTTCCATTGACCGGTATGTTTCGGTGCAGGGCACTGATGATGCCTTGGGTCACTGTGTTTTGATAACCGAAAGGGTTACCAATCGCGATGACCGTCTCGCCGCGCATGAGGTCGGAACTAGTACCAAAATCAATCGTTGGCAGATCCTTCTGGGTCGGGATCTTGATCAATGCCAAATCGGTATCGGGGTCGTAATTCAGTAGCTTGGCAATCGCCGTGCTACCGTCGGCCAGTGTGACCTCAATCCGATTGACATCTTCCACAACGTGAAGATTGGTAATGATGTAACCGCGCGGATCGATGATCACGCCGGTCCCCATTCCATTCACCTCTTGCTTCGATCCCGTCCCACCGCTGGATGCCATAGCGATGGTCTTGTTCCCTTGAATGTTCACGACCGCTGCTTCTGCACGCTGGATGGCGCGCACGATCGGAGACACTCGAACAGGAGGATCTGCGGCAATCACCGAAGATGAGCCCACTGAAAGGCCAAGTCCCACAGCTGCACACGTTAGGTGAAGCAGCCATTGGCTGGCATTGTTCAAGCGAAATTTCATTCTGGGCCCGGATTCTTGCTCGGGAAATCAATGTAACCTCGGTCTCGATCGACTTTGCTGGCATTGCGGGTCCAGCAACTCGATTCGATGACGACGTATGCATCGGATGTTCCACTCGCGCGGCATGATCAGGGATAAGGATGAGAACAAAGCCCACCTACGAGGAGAATTCGCCGCAGCTTTACCAAACCCCCCATTTCCAACGGGAGGCAGAGCGAGGGAAGCACCCAGCGCAGCAGACCGGTTGCGCCTCAGCGAGGGACGAGGCGATCGCATTGCCAGGGAACACTAGCAGCAGATCAAGAATAGTCGCTCAGCTCATCCGTAGGAAAACCCTATCAACCCGGTGGCCATTTCAACGCCCGACCACCCAAGACGTGGTAATGCAAATGGGGAACCGACTGACCGCCGTGACCGCCGATATTGGTCACCACGCGGTATCCTTCCTCGGCCAGCCCCATGGCCGCTGCTTGATGGCGAATCACCCATTGCAAATGCCCCAACAAGGCCACATCGTTCTCCTCGGCCGTCGCTAGCGATTCGATCGGCTTCTTCGGAATGACCAAAAAGTGAACGGGAGCCTGTGGATGGATGTCTGCAAATGCCAATGCCAGCTCATCTTCGTAGAGGATCTCGGCCGGAATTTCTTTGCGAATGATTTTTGAGAAGATCGTATCCGCCATCGCAACCAGCCCTTTCGTCAAAGTTTTCCTCATCCGCAAACCCTTGTGGGGTCGATGATTCTAACGTCGTCTCGACGGATCGCAGAGTCCCCGTCGGAATGTTCCGCCAGTCCCCGCGCAGTCCATCAGCAAAGGACGTGTCATGCGATCGATTCGAAGCTCCGCCATGGCCATCAAAATCATGCTAAGCGCGGCGCTCCTGATGTCCACTGGGCTGACAGGGTGTTCGATTTGCCCTTCGCCGTACGACATGGACTATAGCGCCTTCGGCTCTGTCACTCCCCGAACGGATATGCGAGTCGGTCGGGTCGGCTCGATCTTTAGCGATCCTGCCATCGTCGGATATCCTTCCCGCGCTAGCCTTTCGCATACCTCGGGGCTTCATGGCGACGGAGAAATCCTGCTCGAAGAAATTGCGGATGAAAACACCCTTTCCATCGGCCCACAAACCGGTGAGTTTTACAGTGATGAGCCGGTCATTGTTGAGGGTGTGGTCGTCGATGGAATCGAAATTGGGAACATTTCGCCGGAGTAGATGCGGCACTGGATACTGGAGATCACGGCCTGTACCGAGCGCCGATCCTCTCCTCCCGAACGCTTGACCTAATCCCTATCATACGGCATATCAACGGCGATGAAGCACCATTGGGAGAGGGACGCGATTGAGCGAGACACCACTGCTGCGTATTCGAACAGGGAATAAAGCCCGAGTATCGAGCGACGGGGCCTATGTTTTGTATTGGATGACGGCCTACCGTCGATTGCAGTACAACTTTGCTTTGCAACGCGCCGCCGAACTGGCTGAAAAACTCCGGCGACCCCTCGTCATTCTCGAAGCGATTCGCCCTCATTACCGCTGGGCCTGCGACCGTTTCCATCGGTTCATCCTGGACGGCATGATCGATAATGCACGCGCCGCACAGCAGTATCCGGTCACCTTCCTTGCCTATGTCGATCGTGGCCGTTCCTCGGATCGATCGCAGGATCATCAAGGCTTGGTAAAAACCCTCGCCCAGCATGCATGCGCCACGGTGACCGATGACTATCCCTGCTTCTTCCACCCCGTGCTTTACGACAAGATTGTGTCTCGATGGCCGGGCTACATCGAGATCGTCGACAGCAATTGTATCCTGCCAATGCGAGCCCACGACCGAACGTTTACGGTCGCCCATTCCTATCGCCGAGCCATGCAAAAAGAAGTGAGTCGGTCATGGCCGCAATTTCCGGAACGCGATCCCTTGGATCAACTCCAGCAGCCACGACTAACCGAATTGCCACCCGCCATTGCACAGAATTGGCATTTCGAAACCATCGACACATTGCAGCGTTGGGATCTCACACAACTTCCCATCGATCATGACGTCCGCCCCACCGACGAGCGAGGGGGTCGCGTCGCAGCCGAAGCCATCCTGAACCAATTCGTTCGATCCCGATTGAAACTTTATGACGCCGATCGCAACGTACCCGATCGACTGGGCTCAAGCACATTATCCCCCTATTTGCACTTTGGTCACATCAGCCCGCAGGAAGTATTTGATGCCATCGTTCATTCTCAATCCGACTGGTCCCCGTCGCGATTGAGCAAGCCCAACGGCAAAATGACGGGCTTCTGGAATCTGGAATCGAACACCGAAGCCTTTTTAGACCAACTGATGACTTGGCGCGAAATTGGTTTCAACATGTGCAGTCGCGAATCGAATTACGATCGCTACGAGTCTCTTCCAGGTTGGGCCCAGCAAACACTCGCTGAACATGCCGATGACCCGCGTCCCACCATCTATGATTTAGAGCAGTTTGAGCACTCCCAGACCCATGATGAACTCTGGAATGCCGCCCAGCGGCAGTTGGTCCGAGAAGGGCGCATCCATAATTACTTGCGGATGCTGTGGGGGAAAAAGATTCTGCATTGGAGCCAAAGCCCGCGCGAAGCGCTCGACACCATGATCGAACTCAATAACAAGTACGCGCTCGATGGTCGCGATCCCAACTCGTACAGCGGTATCTTTTGGGTACTGGGGCGCTACGATCGCGCTTGGGGACCCGAGCGTCCGATCTTTGGCAAGATTCGGTACATGACAAGCGAATCGACCCGATCCAAAGTTTCGGTCAAGGCGTATTTGCGCCAGTACGCGGCTTTGCCATGACCGCTGCTCTCATCTACCCTCACCAACTCTTCCTCGCGACGGAATGGCTCTCTGGAAAAGGGGCCGTTTATCTCGTCGAAGATCCCCTGTTCTTCACTCAGTACCGATTCCATCGTCAAAAACTGTTGCTGCATCGTGCGTCGATGCAGTCCTATGCGGACGATCTTCGAACGAGGGGATGGAACGTCAAAACCATCGAGGCGTCGACCCTGAAAGATTCCTCCGACATCGCGGAGAGGATTCAACAAGAGGGTCATCGTGAGGTGCAGTGCGTCGATCCTGAAGATGACTACTTGCTTCGAAAGCTGGCCCGCGGATGCAAATCGCACGGCCTGGACCTGACAATCCTACGTCACCCCGATTTCCTAACCAGTCTGGACGACATCCATTCCTTCGCGCGGGACCGCTCCAAGCTCTTGTTCACGCAGTTCTATATCGAGCAGCGCAAACGACTAGGACTCTTGCTCGATGGCAAGGGAAAACCGCTTGCTGGAAAATGGAGTTTGGATTCAGAGAATCGAAAGAAGCTTCCAAAAGGAATTGCCATTCCCGATTCGCCTCTCGCAAGGGAATCCGCGCCAGATACCAATCGGTTTGCCGTGGAAGCGGGTGGCTACATTGACCGTCACTTCCCGAATGCCCTGGGCGAGCATCAACCCCTTCTCTATCCCTGCGACCGGGATAGATCCGTGCGCCAATTACAGCAGTTCATCCAACAGCGATTGACGGGTTTTGGTGACTACGAGGATGCGATCAGCCGCGAACATACCGTGCTCTTTCATTCCGTGTTGACCCCGATGCTCAACATCGGATTGCTATCGCCTCAACAAGTTCTCGATGCCGTCCTCTTGGAGCAGCAACGCATTCCGATCAATGCGTTGGAGGGATTTGTAAGGCAAATCATCGGATGGCGAGAATACATGCGACTAGTCTACCGCACCATGGGCACCGCGCAACGCACACGCAACTACTGGAACCATACTCGTCCGCTACCGAAATCGTTTTACGATGGCACCACCGGTATCAATCCGGTGGATCATACGATTCTGCGCGTGCTTCGTTATGGTTATTGCCATCACATCGAACGTTTGATGATCTTGGGGAACTTCATGTTGCTGTGCGAGTTCCATCCGGACGCCATCTACCAATGGTTCATGGAAATGTTCGTCGATGCTTACGATTGGGTGATGGTCCCCAATGTTTACGGCATGAGCCAACATGCGGACGGCGGTGCCATCACGACCAAACCCTACATCAGCGGCTCCAGTTACGTGCTCAAGATGAGCGATTACAAAAAAGGACCTTGGTGCGATGTTTGGGATGGATTGTATTGGCGCTTCATCGATCGGAATCGATCGTTCTTCGAATCGAACCCCCGCATGAAAGTCATGACGGGGCAATTGGATCGGATGGGGGATAAACTCAACAAGCATCGGGAGAACGCCGATGCCTTTCTATCCGACCTATGAGGCTGCAGCGTCAATGAATGATTCATTGACTAGGTTTTTGGGAGCAGGCCGGTACAGGGCTAATGGCGTTGACACATCGAACCAGCAATCCATCAGCCAATCGATCAGCCGGCGTGCATTAGCACCCGGTTTTTATTCTAGATGGCGTATAACCGGACGCTAACGCGTTCCGGCTGATTGGGTAGGACGATTAGGCTTCGTCGAGGATTTCGACTGCTTTGAACTTCTCACCTTCCAGCATGGATAGACTCGCGCCGCCACCGGTGCTGACGTGGGTCACTTGATCGGCAAATCCCAATTGCTCGATGGCGGCCGCGCTATCACCACCACCGATGATGCTGATGGAATGGCTATCAGCCACGGCCTTGGCCACGGCTTTGGTCCCTTCGTCGAACGGTGGCATCTCAAAGACCCCCATCGGTCCATTCCAAACAACGGTCTTCGCTCCCTTCACAATCGACGCAAAATGCTTGGCCGATTCAGGTCCGATATCGAGTCCTTCCCAACCATCGGGAATCTCTCCCGCGGGGACAATCTTCTTGTTGCAGTTGCTGCTGAAGGCATCGCCGCAATGCGTATCGGTGGGCAAAACAAGCTTCTTGCCTCCGGCTGCGATTAGCTCTTTGGCCAACTCGACCTTGTCTTTTTCGACCAGGCTCTTTCCGACATGACCTCCTTGGGCTAACGAAAACGTGTAAGCCATCGCGCCGCCGATCAATACCGAATCGCAGACACCGAGTAGGTTCTTGATCACTTTGATCTTGTCGCTGACTTTCGCGCCACCCAGGATGGCGACGAAGGGGCGGTGAGGATAGGAAATGGTATCGCTGAGGTATTGGATTTCTTTGGCGACGAGGAAGCCGACCACTTTGGGTTTAGTCCCCATGGCTAGGGGAACGGCGACCATCGACGCTTCCTCACGGTGACACGTTCCAAACGCGTCGTTGCAATAGATATCTCCCCAGCTCGCCAATCGCTGGGAGTAAGTCGCTTCACCATCCTTTTCGCCCGGATTGAATCGAACATTTTCCAGCACCACGACCTCGCCATCGCGAAGGGCTTTGACCTTGGCTTCCGCATCGGGGCCGACGGTATCCTCCGCGAAATGCACAGGCTTGCCGAGCAATTCAGCCAACCGAACCGCTGTTGGGCGAAGAGTGAATTCGGGTTCCGGACCTTTGCCCTTGGGGCGACCCAAGTGGCTCATCAAAACCAACTTGCCTCCCCGCGACAAAACCGATTCGATCGAGGGAATGGCCATGCGAATCCGACGATCGTCGGTGATCGCTCCTGAATCGTCTTGCGGGACATTGAAGTCCACTCGCATCAAGACAACTTTACCTCGACAGTCGACATCGGAAATGCTTTTCTTCGCCATGGTGGTTCTCGGGAATCCAATCGGTAAATCTCGGTCCAATCCCCGGTGGGCATTGGGAACTAACCATGCATTATCAAGACGAAGCGACGATGCGGAAGGGCATCGACCGGGACCATCGCTGCGAATTCACGGATTCACACTCGCGATCAGGTTCATTAGAGAAAGCGATTCTGGATGCCGCTGCATGTGGCAGAAATCTTGATTGACCTACTTTTTTGTGCTGACCGGGCGACGGCGTTTTGGGTAAAGCTCGCGGCAGAGGCCGCATATGGTGCCATCGCAGCCTCGGGCCGAACAATGCTCGCGACCATAAAAAATGATTTGCAGATGCAAGCGATTCCAACTCGCTTCTGGAAACAATCGCTTCAGGTCCCGTTCGGTTTGGACTACGTTCCGTCCATCGGTCAGTCCCCAGCGCTGCGCCAATCGATGGATATGCGTATCGACGGGAAAAGCAGGAATGCCGAAGGCTTGGGCCATGACGACCGAAGCCGTTTTATGCCCGACACCAGGCAATCGCTCCAGCGCTTCAAAGTCCTGGGGTACCAATCCGTCATGTTCTTCCACCAACAGCTTCGAAAGGCCATGAATAGCTTTTGCTTTCTGAGGACTGAGTCCGCATGGCTGGATGATGCGCTGGATATCGGCGACCTTCTGACGGCTCATGCCGTGCGGATTGTCTGCCAGCTTCCAAAGGGATGGTGTCACGCGATTGACCATTTTGTCGGTGCACTGGGCGCTGAGGACCACCGCCACGAGCAAGGTATAGGGATCGACATGATCGAGTGGGACTTCGAACTCGGGATAGAGTTCATCAAGTCGCTGATGAACCAGATCCGCTCGCTCCTGTCGCTTCATCTTTAAGACGTGGGGTTCGTTGTTGGAAAGTCTATTGGGCCGAGACCTGGCCCGGTGACATCAAGTATTTGAATAGATCCGCCCGCTTTGCGTCGTCCAATTGGTCGAGTAATCCTTCGGGCATCAGCGAATTCTCCGACTTCTTTTGTTCCGCGATTTCTTGCTTGTCCACCACCAATTTTTCGTTAGGTGTTTGGATCGTCACGGTCATCTCGTCTTCCTTTAAAAGAACACCGGTCAGAACCCGTCCATCTTCCATGCGAAAGGCGGTGATTCGAAAACTCTCGGCTACCACGGCGCTGGGTGCCAAGATGTTTTCGATCCAGTAGCGTTTGTTCGATCGCTGGGCACCGGTGAGCTCGGGTCCGATTTGTCCACCTTCGCCGAAGAGCTTGTGGCATTGGGCGCAAGACGTTGTCCAGACGGTTCGACCGCGCGAAGCATCGGCTTTGGCTAACCGTGCGTCGGTAAGCCACTCTTCCAATCGGGTGATGGCTTCATGCTTGTTGGCGTCCAGGCCGAGTTTTGGGTTGAGACTGCGTGCCCGATTGAGAAGTTCCCAGTCGGCAACGACCGTAAACTGCCTCCAGGTCGAAGCATCGATCCCTTCCGACGGGATCTTCTTTTGTTCGATGGCATCCAACAAAACGCTCAGTGTCTCCGGTCGATCTCCCAACGCGCTGACGATTCCGGATTTGGCGGGGGGCCAAACGCTGTTGTAGATGTCGACCAATCGTTGAGCGTTCTCAGCATTGAGCTTCTTACCCAATGCGAGGGCTGCAACGCCACCCAATTTCTGATCCCCTACCAAACTCCAAAGAGCATCGCGCGCTTCGTCGGAGTCGATGTTGCCGATGGATTCGATAGCAGATCGTCGAGCCGCTTCCGGACGGCTTCCATCAAAGGCCATGGCGATGAGTTGATCCGCCGCTACCGTGCCCCGAAACACGGCCTGAAGCAAAAGGGCTTGTTCGCGCACCGACACATCGGGATGAGACTCGACTTGTGCAAAGAGTGGATCCCAATAGTTCGGTGGGAGGGCCGACTTTCGGCCTTGATAGGATTCCCACAACCCGCGAATGGTCGCACCTTGTTTCTCAGGATCCTTGCGCTGAACGATATCGGCCAAGATAAAGCTGAGGGCTTGATGGGCGTCGCTCGGAGCTTCGGTCGAACCCGAAGGTTCCGAGGCCAAACGTCTTAGGATAAGTTCGGATAACGTGGGAAGTTGGCTTTGCAATGCTAGCTTGGCAGCTCGCATGGGGGACTCGGGCACACCGGTCCTCAGTCCATACCACAGCACCAAAGAGAAATCACGATCGTCTGCCAGATCTTTGCTCTTGGCCAGGATGTTTGCGACCTTCCAACGATTCCCGAACTTGGGTAATAAGGCTGCAATATGCAGACGAACCAGTGGGCTGATCTGTTCGATCGGCTTGGCACTCAACAGGTCGACGAGTTCCGCTTCCCCTTCGGATCGTTTTACTTCATCGAGCGCGGGCAAGCGTTCGGCTAACGTTCGAATAGCCCATGAGTGAATCGCTTCATGTTGCGGTCTTCGCATTAGTGCAAAGAGTTGATCCTCCGTCCATTGGTCAGCAGCCTCAAGCACCCACATGGCTCGCAGTTGCAACGTCACCGCGTCGACTCCAAATGGGTCGACTCCGGTTGGTCCATTATTCTCGCTTGCAGAGTCTTTGGTTCGTGGCGATGCAGGCGGAAGGGCCAACTCCCGGAGCTTTTTGGAATCCTGTAAGTAAACACTCTTCAAATGGAGGCCATTGAGGAATTGACGCGTGTACCACACATTCGGTTGTCGGATGAGCGCGACAGCTTGTTCGTCGGAGATGGCGGTTCGATTCACTGGGGTGCCAAGCGATGTGGAAGCACGAGCCGAAGGAATCGCGAGTTTGCGAAGCGTCTCCTGCGCACTCGTGTAGGGTGCGGCGTCCTTTGCAGAATACGAAATGCGGTAGATGCGGCCGCTCGTGCGATGGACACCATCGTCATCGTGGCATTCGCCGATGTCGGACCAATCGAGCACGATCACACTCCCGTCAGGAGCGGTGGAGAGCTCGAGCCCCCGAAACCACGGATCGCTCCAAAAGACCATATCGGGGCGATGCTGTCCCACGAAGCCGGCACCTTGGCGCTCCAGATGATCGCGGTTGATACGGCGTCCATGCAAGTTCAGCGTAAAGAGTTCGTTGCGATATTCCGCAGGCCATTGGTCGGCTTGATAGATGAGCAGCCCGCTATGAGCATGCCCACCCCCTGCCGCATCGGTCCCCGAACTGGGTGGGCCATTTCTGGTCGCGCGCCAATCCTCACCTTTTTCATCCCAATGGACGTGATCGGCGATATGAGGTAGCAACTCATAGACGACAGGATCGGAGTCTTCGCCATACATGCGCTGCAAGTGGGCTCCGGGAATCGCGTGCCACAAGTGGCCGATCACGGTGTTGATGAAGAAGAGATTCCCGTGCGCATCCCAATCCATGCCCCATGGGTTGGTCGTCCCTTCGCATACCATTTCCACTCGGTGAGTGACGGGATGGTACCTCCATACTCCGCAGTGGAGTCGCGTCTTGGTCGGTGCTGTGGAAACGGCTACAGGGGGAGCAAAGCCGTATCCCCCTGGCGGCCTAACTTGATTTGGAGAGTAACCGGCTCTCTGCGGAGGACCAACCTCGGAGGATCCAAGGATACCGTGACGGCCATACAACCATCCATCCGGTCCCAACCTCAGCCCGTTGGCAAAATTATGACGTATGTTCGGATTGAATCCTTCGAGGAGGATGGTGGGTTCGGAATCGGGAACATCATCTCCGTTCTCGTCCGGGATCCAAACTAGATTGGGAGAAGCAAGTGCCCAAATCCCGCCGTTTCCGACTTCGATACTGGTTAGCTCTTTGAGGTTCTCCGCGAAGACTTTGCGTGAATCGAACGTCCCATCTCCATCGGTATCTTCGAGAATCAAGATACGATCCGAGAGACTCAAATCGAACTTCTTCGACGATTCTGCATAGGTGTAATTTTCCGCCACCCACAAACGGCCGCGCATGTCCCAAGCCAGTGCGATGGGTTGTTGAACATCGGGCTCTGCCGCAGCGACTTGCATGCGAAAGCCCTCCGGCAGCTTGACCGACTCGAGGACTTGGGCGGGAGTTTGCTTCGGAATCGTTTCCGGTTGGCTGTCGTAGATTTCTTGGCCGAGGGCAGTTGCAGACAGCCAGACACAAAGGGCTGTCACAAAGAACGAATGCAGACGGACGGGAGAGGATGGCATCGAGGGACTCCTGGTTGTTGAATCGTCCTCCAATCATACTCGACGCCAGGAAGGGATGGATCGGGGCAACTAGGCATATTCAATGATTCTATGGAGTCCGTTTTGGGCCCGTGTTCTTACCCAAGAAAAATGGGCAGCGACCATACCAACAAACCGTGCAACCATGAACTAGAGACTAGTCCTGAGTCCCTTGAAGGGCTAAGATTTCATGGCAACGAGAGGGTGTGTCGCAAACTTTGCTGTCAGCAAAGTGTAGACGAAAAATACCGTCCTCGAATTCATGACGGCCCCATTCAACTTTTAGGAATAGCAATTCATGCGATTGTATCTAACCTTTGCGTTGCTCTTTGCAATGGCTTCCCTCGGCTGCGAAGGTAGCAAGACCACTAGCACTTCTGCCTCCAGCTCCAGTCCAAAATCGACTTCCTCCACTGAGTCACCCAAGGCTGCATCACTCAAGCCGGAGGTGATTGCCAAACTAGTACAGGCCGATCGATTGGATGGCGACGAAGATCATGTGATCAAGCGCTGTTACATCTGCGGATTGGGCATGGATGGAAAAGAGAAGTTTGCAGCATCCTATGGGGACTACACTGCCCATCTCTGCAGCAAAGGATGCCAAAGCGAGTTTGAGGCATCGCCGGAATCCGTCGTCGCCGATACTGCCATCCCAAAGTCGAAGGATTAGTAAGCCACATCCGACGCGTGAAAAATTCTGGCGGGATGGCGTGGTACGCTCCTAGGTTCGACTCGACCCACGATGGGTGTGCAGGGCTGTGATGCCAAACCATGCTCACGCAAAGTCGCCAAGGCGCCAAGAAATCCGGTTGGCTGTACCCAATTGCGTCATTGCGGGAGTCAACCATTGGATCGATCTTGGAAAAATCGAGATCCCTAAAGAATGCCCAAAGTTTGACCCATATGCGAGATCCAGCTCGAAAAGAAATTTCTTCTTGGTCACAGCGTTCATCACCCACAGGTTCTCCGCGGCGGTCGACTTATGCATGAAGCACTAAGCCCTTGTGGTTTAGTTCTACGAAAGCCGCCTGAGAGAATGCGTTTGCGAGGGATGGAAGATGATGGTCAATCAGCGATATCAACTCGACATTATTGATGTTGCCTGTGGCAATCAACAGCAGTTGCAAAGGCTGACCTTGCAACAGAAAAGAACTCACGAAATCGGAATCCTTGGTAATCAAGATGCGTTGGTCTCGAACAGAAATCTGGTTTAGCACTGCGTCCGTTGTTCCGTTGCCGTCGGGCAAATCGAGCGTATGTAGAACATCGTAGCCTAAGCCTTAAAGATGGATGGCTAAGCGGCGTGGCAACTGTGCGTCCACGAGAAATTTCACGCCGTGGCCCTCGCCAGCGATTTCACATCACTTAGCCTGGCAGCGAATTGCAAGCAGGACTGTATGTCCTCTGCTTCCAAGTCAGGATAGTCGGCCAAGATTTCCTGTGACGACATCCCTGAACCCAGCAATTCCAAAATCATTGTCACGGGATAACGCAAACCTCGCACAGTTGGCTTGCCATGGCATATGCCTGGGTCGATCGTAATTCGCTCTGACAACGTCGTTTTGATTCCTCTTGGCATTGGACATGTTCTTCCCCAATTGTATCCTCGTTGGCTCAAGAACGCCCTGATCTAGACCAATTCGCACGCGATTCTCACGCCAAGTCACCAAGAAATCCAAAGGGCACTATCCCAATCGAGTGTTTGCACGAGTTCTTCCACGGATCGAGTGCAGACCTACGATCCGCCGGATTGGTTTTTCATCCACGCGACGATGGTCTCATTGCTAATTCACACCCAATATTGAACTCTATTTATCAACCTTCCCATTATCAACCTTTAAGACGCCTGTGATGACTAGGCCTTTCAAGTGGTTTTTCGCTAAGGTATCGACGTAAGACCCGTCCGCCCATAGCCGTACTTCCGAGCGTTCTGTTCCGCAGTGAGCCTGAGGCGCTAGCCGATCTTTGGTTCTCAGTTCAAGTGATACGATTCGATGGCTTCCAGCGTGGATCGGCTAGCGCCTCAGGCTCAAGATACGGTGAGATCCGTTGATTTGGGTATGTAGGACAATAAAGAGTCGTCTAGAAACGAAAAAACCCTTGGTATCACAAGGAAAACCAAGGGTTTTGCATAACGAGGTCGACGGGGCTCGAACCCGCAACCTCCGGATCGACAGTCCGGTGCTCTAACCAATTGAGCTACGACCCCTTTGCATCGCACCCATAGACATCCAAACGGACTCCCCGGATCAGTGCAAGGACGTAGAAGTATAGCCTCGAACGCGCGGTTCGCAAGATGCTTTTGCACCCCATTCCGACCCCTTTTTATGGAGATGACGTGGCCTCGTCCACGCACGATTTGCTTTGTTTTTACTGGTCCACAGGGCCTGCGGAGCCCTGTTCGAACAAGGACACGACAACCCTTTCGATAGGACCGTTTACGCGGCTTGAGACGATCGTAGCGAAAGTCGGTTCGCCTACCCTCCTCGACCGCTCGTACATCGGGTTCTGATTCTTGCCCGTGGGATAGTCTTCCAGACTGTCATCCTTCACTCTGCATTGGATCGCGTCATCACCTTCGGATGCCTATCGGGATTTCTTTGCTGTCGGCTTCACAGAAGCCGATTTGCTGGGTGCCGCAGCCTCTTCTTTCCTCGATTCGGTCTGCGTGGCTGCATCGTCCAAGGCCTTTTGGTCCAGCTTGCTCGGCCATGCCAGCAACTCCAACGAATTCACAATCTGTGCATCTTGCTCGGCAAACACATCGATCGATTCTTCATCCAACATAAAGACCAACGACAATCTTCGACCATCGTCATTCGAGATGTGGTAATGAATCCATCGAATGGGGACCCCTTCTGTCTGTCCACTCGCTGCGATCCGCAGCACGCGATGCGAAGTGCTTGAGAGCATCTCCGCAGCCTCCAGAATCTCCCCACTAGTCTTGGATACCAGGCGCTGGATGTCGCTCTGGAATCCTTCCAAGCTCAATTGAACACCCGCTTCGTAGTCGACCAAATTCATCACATTGCATTGGGCGACCAGACGATTGTTCACGATGAATCGCAATGTCGCTTCTTCGCCGTTGTCTCGATAGGTCGACCATCGTCGGTCCGCTAGGAATCGATAGAAACCCAAATCCGATTGGTATTGCAACAGCGAGCTAGCCGTTCGGATGGAAGTATCCTCGAGCACTTCTTCCAGCGAACGACCTGATTCAAGTCGATCGATGGCCTCCCGCCGAACGCGAATCTGAGCTTGGATCTTGAAGCCGGGTTCGGCTTCACCAATTTCGCGCGTTTCTTCAATCTGAAGCGCTAACCAAGAGACATACCCTTCGCTCCGTTCCAACACAGCTTTGCCAGTGATCGTCAGCTCGGTGGCCACATCGCGCACGAGCGCGGTCAGCTTGCCGTCCAATTGCAATTGGGCTTGTTTCTCATTGGAATCGACCAAGCAGACGACCAACTTCCCCTCCTGAACGGCATCCAAGTTCAGCAGTCGGCACGTCATCGTGTCATCGACAGTCCACTTGTCGGTGATCGATACTTCTTTCTCCGTGAGAATTTGATCGATGAACATGGAGTTGACTGTCCCGTCGACCAAGTCCTGTTCCGCAGTAAACAAGGGTGCAGCCGGGGCTGTCGTAATGAGACCCGTGGAGGTCCCTAACCGGACGATCTCACGGCATGGTTCTCGAAGCGTCGTCTTGGTCGTATGTTGATCGACCGTGATCTCGGAGTTCGCTTCCGAAAAATGTTGTATGCCGGCAGCATCATCGATCGTCCCCAGTCGGTACTGCTCCTCATACTCAAGCGTCGACGTCGAATGTACCGGGGCGGTACGAGCTACGACTTGTTTTCCATTCTTGCGGGCGACTGTATTGCCTTGGGCCTTCAATCGGACTTCGCCACGAAGTTCCAGCACACTCTTCACTCGAAAAGTATGGGTCGGGGTGCTGCTCGTCGTTTCGAGAGCCGAGGCGCTCCGCGATCGACCCATCGCGCCAGCGACTGCGCAACCAAACGCGATGGCACGGCGCATCCAAACGCGACGCGAATGCAAGACGGAAGTCTCCGACGACGGACGGTTCTCTATGCCGTTTCGATCCAAGTTCACTGCACCGAAAGTCATTCTGTTCATGCTAGCATTCCGAGGTTTCCAACGAGACAACATGCCGTTGGCTATGGATCGGACGTCCAGGATCGAACCAGTTAGGAGAATCGGGACAACCGTTAAAGTCTGCCATGGGGTCTCGGAGAAAACGGATTTCGGCGGGCTTCGCGCGGGGCCGATGGCTCGCGGTGAGTGTTTGCCCGAAGGCCCCTTGCGATCGCTACGATCGCGTCGTTCTAACAGGAAAAGCCAATGAATTGAGGCTAAACCCAGCACCGGTCGGTATTCGTTCCGCGATCCATTCCGTACTCTTTCAGGGGATCCTTTGCCTGTTTCGTGGCCCTCATACTGCACCGCTAGAAACATCTTTTCCGAAGTGTCGATCACGCAACAGGAGCGCGAGAAAGCAATGGGAGAACGAGAAAGCAATGGGAGAGCGAGAAAGCAATGGGAGAACGAGAAAGCAATGGGAGAACGAGAAAGCAATGGGAGAGCGAGGCTCCTGCCGAGCTGCCGACGCTGGCTCCGCAGGAGCGTCGCCCTCCCAACCAACACGTCGCCCTCCCAACCAACGCGTCGCCCTCCCAACCAACGCGTCGCCCTCTCAACTCCCGACCCACACTCCCTCATACCATGATCTCCGAAATCTCTGAGCTCGCTTCCCACATTTTGATCGAACAAATCGACAGTGGCGTAAACACGCATGTATCGCCTGCCTGGACCGCAGCCTATGCGAGTATCCAGCATCCGCTCCAAGACCGCCCCAACGAAGATGCGGTAGGTTGGTTTGCGGTGGATGAATCCTCTGCCGTTTTTGCAGTAGCCGACGGATGTGGGGGTATGCGAGGGGGGCAATTGGCAGCGCAGTTAGCACTCAAACATCTCGGCGCATCGATCGAGCGCTTTCGTCACACCCATCACGGCATGCTTGCGGCCATCGTCGATGGCATCGATGAAGCCAATGAAGCGATTCGTTCCTTGAAGATCGGAGCCGCATGCACAATCGCAGTTGCAGAATTACAACGCGGGATGATACGAACGTATCACGTGGGTGACTCCAAGATCTTGGTGATGGGAAATCGAGGTCGCATCCGCTATGAATCGATCTGCCATTCCCCCGTAGGCTTTGCTGTGGAATCCGGATGGCTTGATGAAGAGGAAGCCATGCATCACGCCGATCGGCATCTGGTCTCGAATGTGTTGGGGTGCGATTCGATGCGCATTGAGATCGGGCCGGTGATGGCGCTCGGACCTCGCGACACGGTGCTCCTCGCCACCGATGGATTGTTTGATAACTTGACCAACGTGGATGTGATCCATGGGTTGCGGAAAGGGGATTTGGAATCCGGTGTGCAGGGCTTGGTTGGGCTAGCTCGCAATCGCATGTTGGATGATGAATCCGACGCACCCAGCAAACCCGACGATCTCAGCATGATCGCGGTCCGTTCCAATTTACGATCCTAGTGCGAACACGATCCTAGTGCGAACTCGATCAAGTCTTATCGGAAACCAGACTGCGATAACACTCGAGGGCAAGCCGATTCGATTCAAAGGCCATTTGACGGAGAACTTCATCATCGAGGTACGTCCATTGCCAGCTCGATACTTCACCATCCTCGGTTCGTATTTCTCCCGATTCGACTTCGGCCATATAGAACAAGTCCAAAACGGGGATGACCACACCTCGATAGTTGTAGCTGTTCGCGGCCGAGGTCAAATAACGCATGGTGCGTACGGTCAGCCCCACTTCCTCCATCATTTCGCGCCGTAGTGCTTGTTCGGCCGATTCACCATGATCGATAAAGCCCCCTGGCATGCCAAGCTTGTCTTTCCCTGGATCTCGTGCTCTGCGCAGTAGCAGGACTTGTCCCTCGGCATTGGTGACGATGCCTCCGACCGCGCCTACCGGACCAAAAAAGGTCGTGTGTCCGCACGCGTGGCATCGAAACGGACGGAGTGGTTCGTAGCTGGATCGCTTGGTACCGCACGCAGGACAGAAGGCATAGGTAGCAGCGAGTTCCATAGTAAGGATTGAACAACGTAGAGTGGCGTATGGGTGCGTTGACAAGGCATCGCGCACGAGAGAGCAACGAGGAAGGGCCCGATGGCAGCCTATGGTAATGACCTCAGCCAGGAACCGCACGCTCGGGCCGATCAATCCATCGCAAGAACATCCGAAAAGATCCACTTAGCCAAAAAAATTAGATGGGATTATGGAGTTGTCTTGCTAGGTTGCGAGGAGCTTGTAGGCGGCGATCAGCATGACGACGGCCAGCAGAACCCGGGCCGTGCGAACGGGAAACCGAAAGCTCCCCAACGTTGCCCCGATCGATCCGCCGACGACCACCGCCACTGCCATCAGCCAGAACAGATTAGGGAGCGCACCGCCGGTGGCGATCCAGCCCGACAGACCGGAGATGGAATTGAGCAGAATGAATGGAGCCGAAATCGCGGAGGCGGATTTGGTCTTGGCCCAATGCATCACCAACAGGAGCGGTGTCAAAAAAATACCACCTCCGGTTCCCGTGATTCCGGAGAGCAATCCAATCCCGGCCCCCGCGCCGACTGCGATTCCGAAGGGAGGATCTTGAACCGATTCTTCATCGGATGGCTTGCGGAAAAACCAGAACGCAGAGAAACCTAAGACGATCCCCAACAAACGCTTAAACCATTCCGCGGGGAGTTGCATCGCACCCCCCAAGAACGCCATGGGAACCGCGAGTAAGGCAAATGGCCAAAACAAATTCCATTGAAAGTGTCCGGCGCGATAGAACTGGATCGAAGCGATGCTGGCCACCAGGACATTGAGCAACAAGGCGGTGGGCTTGATCTCCGCAGGAGCCATATTGAACAGAGTCATCACAGCGATGTAGCCGGAGGCACCTGCATGTCCGACGGAAGAATAGAGCCATGCGACGACGGCCACGCATAGACTCAGCCAAAGGAGTTTATCTTCCACGGATTGATCCCCTTGAAGCTATGGTTTGCGGGCCAAATCATAACCCGCCGCATTCGTTTTTATGTTGCGCACTTGATAGTGAGCGTTTTGGGAATCTCGCGATACACCGATTCTTCAAACACAGTCTCAGACGTAGGCGGTACAAGCACATTTTAAGTTGCGCTATGATGACTTTTCCCCGCTTTCGTACTCGTACTCGTACTCAATGAAATGGTACTCGTACTCGATGCGGTATCGATGCGGTTTCTTCGAGTACGAGTACGAGTAAGAGTACCGCTTACGCTGAGTACGAGTACGAATGGAGACAAAACAACTTGTTCGATATGGATTAGCGAGGGACCGCGGATCCATTGCCGAAACAATAGATTGTGATTGTCGCATCAATACCCATCGGTAATGCTTTAGCCCTTGATGCGCGGCAGGAGGACTCGCTCCACCCACTTTGTATCGACGGTTCCAGCGACAAATTCAGGTTGCGACAGAACGGTCTTATGAAAGTTCGCCGTCGTCTTGATGCCGGAGATGCGCAGTTCGCTCAGGGCGCGCTGCATGGTTTCGATGGCTTCTTCTCGGTTCGATCGATGCACGATCAGCTTTGCGATCATCGAATCGTAGTGCGGCGGCACCGTGTAGCCGGAGTGGGCATGCGAATCGACGCGGACTCCAAAGCCACCGGGGATGTACATCCGTTCGATACGACCTGGGCAAGGTTGAAAATTGCGATCGGGGTCTTCCGCGTTGATGCGGCATTCGATCGCGGCCCCTTTCGGTTTGATCTCACTCTGTTTGAACGGAAGTTTTTGTCCGGCGGCGACCAAGATTTGCGTCTTGATCAAGTCGATACCAGAAACCATTTCGCTGACCGGATGTTCGACTTGGATGCGAGCGTTCACTTCGATGAAGTAGAACTGGTCTTGTTGATCGACGATGAACTCGACCGTGGCCGCATTGAAGTAGTTGGCTTGTTTGACCATCCGCACGGCCGCTTCGCACATGGCTTTGCGGGTCGCTTCGGGCAAGCGAGAAGATGGGCTTTCTTCGATCAGCTTTTGGTGACGTCGCTGAACGGAGCAATCTCGCTCGTGCAAATGGACGACGTTTCCATGCTGGTCTGCGATGATCTGGACTTCGACGTGGCGTGGGCGATCGATGTATTTTTCGAGATAGACACCGGCGTTGCCGAAAGCGGCTTTGGCTTCGGTTTGAGCTTGAGAGACGGCGGATTGCAGGGCCGATTCTTCGGTGGCGACGCGCATCCCTTTACCACCCCCGCCGGCGGTGGCTTTGATCAGGACAGGAAAACCAATTTTTCGAGCGGCCGCGATGGCATCCGCTTCGCTTTCGATCAACCCATCGCTGCCGGGGACGACAGGGACGCCTGCGGCGATGGCCATTTCGCGGGCGGTGTTCTTGTCCCCCAGTTTTTCCATGGCTTCGGGGGAGGGACCGATGAACTCAAAGTTACAACTGCGGCAGACTTCATTGAAGTGAGAATTTTCGGCCAAAAACCCATAACCTGGGTGGATGGCATCGGCTTTCCCAAGTTCTGCAGCGGCAATCACGCGATCGATGCGCAGGTAGCTATCGATCGACTTGGCCGTTCCAACGCAGAAGGCTTGATCGGCCAGTTCCAAGTACTGGGCTCCTCGATCGGCTTCGCTGTAAATGGCGACGGTTTCGATTCCGAGTTCTTTGCAAGCGCGGATAACGCGGAGCGCTATTTCGCCCCGGTTGGCAATCAAGACACGACTGATCATGGCGTTGGATTAACCCCGCGTATCGATCTTGAAGAGAGGCTTTCCGAAATCGACAGCCTCTTCGTTTCGGACCAAGACTTGGACGACCTTGCCTCGGATTTCGGCCGGAATTTCGTTGAAGACCTTCATGGCTTCGATGATGCAGATCACCGTATCATTTTGGACGTTGGTGCCGACCTCGACAAAGTCTTTAGAAGTCGGATTAGGCTTCGAATAATACGTTCCAACCATCGGTGATTTGATGATCGTGATGTGAGGTCCATCGGTAGCTGATTCCGCACTGGCACCACTCCCGGCGCTCGGAGTCGCGACGGGGGTGGATGGAGTTGCGGCGTAGGGGGCCGACGCCAGTGGACTCGGAGCGAAAACTGGATGTCCATGCCCGACACCGCACAGACGGATCCTTTGATCGTCTTGCCGAAGGTCGATTTCTCCGAGATCGTGCTCCTTCATGAGTTCGATCAGTTTGCGAATGCGATCGATGTCAAAAACATCATCACCCTTGCTGACACTATCCGGCTTTTTATTCGATTCCGCCATCGCGCGGCCTTTCCGACGTGGATTGGGACCTTTACAACAGGTTTTGGACCACGCTTTATACACGGCGAACGTATCTTCGCCAAGAACGGACTTGCCCCCAAGCTTCAAGGAACCCAGACGTTTTGGAAGCCTCGTGGATCACCCAGAGTCTGCTGCAATCGTTTTCGTTGTGGGCCATCCGTCTTTCGATGGCCTGTTTGATTGCAAACTATTGGTTTCTGATCCGAGGGTCGGGCCGAACGGCGAAGGAGGTGGTCGCGATTTGGGGGGCCGGCGCGATCTTGGCAGCCATTCACACCGTATCCGCCCTGGGGGCGTTCCATGGTTGGAGTCACTGGGACGCGGTGGAAGCCACTGCGAACAAAACCGAGGCACTCTTGGGCATTCGAATCGGGGCAGGTGTCTACGTCAATTATGCCTTTGTGGTTGCATGGCTCATGGACGCAGCATGGCGGTTGGCTACCTGTTTCTCAGGGTTTTCACCATCCCCTAAATGGTGGAATCGTACGATCGACCTGTTCTTGATCTTTATCGCGATCAATGGAGCCATCGTTTTTGCGAACGGACCGATTCGGTGGATTTCGCTCGGGTGTGGGGTGCTGCTGGTGGTGGCATACAACCGGTTGCGGCGTGGTACCAAGCTGTAGATTAGGAGGCTCGCGCAGAAGCCGACGCAGCGTCCAAGTGGGAACGCAGCGTTTCCGCTGCCACTTCGGGGGTGACCGTATTGATAAAGCAATCCGAACTCCATTCAAATCCCGCTACTTTGCACAATCGCGGGATGATCTTGATCCGCCAATGGTAGGCGCTGGAATGGATAGTCTCAAAAGGCGCCGTGTGCAGGATGAAGTTGTACGAGCCCGCAGGATGTGCTTCTTCGATGGCGCGCAACACGCGCTGCATGATCGAGGATAGATCGCGGACTTCGTCGGCGGAACAGGCTTCGTAAGTGCTTTGATGGCATTTAGGAAGGATCTGAACGGCAAAGGGAAAGCGCGATGCGAAAGGACAGATCGCAATAAAGTGATCGGATTCGCAAACGATGCGTTCCGCGTGCTCCTGCTCCTGTTCGAGCACGTCGCAAAAGTAGCAGCGCTCTTTCGAGCGGTAGTAACTGACCAAGCGACCTTGCCAGCGATCCACATCGCTGGGAACGAAATCCGTTCCGATCAACTGGCTGTGTGAATGGACGAGCGAAGCGCCCGCATCCACCCCATAGTTCTTGAAGATCACTGCATACTTGAGGGATGCCCTGGCTCTCCAATGGATCAATCGCTTTTGATAGGCTTCAAAAACGAGTGCAACATGCTCCGGGGGGAGATGCGTCAACGAGCTGACATGATCCGGCGATTCGATGATGACTTCATGCGCCCCCTGCGTTTGCCTTCGCACGAACAAATCGAATTCGGTTCGGCGATTTAGCTCGTGTGGCTCCGGGGGGTGGCCTTCTTGGCCTCCCGCCATCGCGTGCGCCAATTGCAAGACATGAACGGGAACTGGGGACAGGCTCACGGCAGGAAACTTGTTTGGGACCACGCGCACTCGCCATGAGGACCGAGGTCGTTGTCGCAAGTCTTCTTGCCTAGTACTCGTCGTCGCGTCGCAATCCAGTTGCGGCAAGATCAAGGTCGGGTCGGGTGTTTCGTGTTCTGACCCGGCGCAGAAAGGACAAGGTGTGTGCGAGGATGGCATGTCCAATGACGGACCCCGTGCATAGTCGTCGGGTCGCACCGCGCGCTGAGGTGCAAAGATCACCCACCGATCGGTCAGCCAGTCATATCGCATTTCGCTCATCGAAGTGTGCCAGCCCAATGTTGCCAATCCCGAATCGGGATTCCGTGCGGAACGAATGTGGGGTCAGCGCGCATCGCTCTTACATACTCAATGATCAGCGATCTTGTTGAGATCCACCTACAAACGACCATCGAATGCGGCCAGTTCGCGAGCTCGTCCATAAGCCGCAACGTAGCTGGATGCACTGGTGGACCAAGACCAGTCTTGGTTCATCCCTTGAGCGACAATCTTACTCCATAACTCTGGCGATCGCGAATACGTTTCAATGGCTTGGGATAAAGAATTTTCAAGCGATTCCACGTCGTAGCTGCCAAACGTGTAACCAGTCGCTGCCCCGGATTCGATCGCTACGCGGTTCGCATGCACCACGGTATCAGCCAGTCCTCCCGTTGCATGAACGACGGGAACAGAGCCGTAGCGGAGGCTGTAAAGCTGGTTTAAGCCGCAAGGTTCGTAGCGACTGGGCATCAGGAACATATCGCATCCCGCTTCGATCTCGTGGGCCAAACGATCCGAAAACTCCAGACGAACCGCGATTCGATCGGGACGCCGAGCTGCGATTTCCGCCAACGCATGGGCGAACCGTGGCTCGCCATTTCCCAAGATGACCCACTGGACGTCGCGGTGATCCACCCAGCGATAGAGGAGTGGTATGACCAGATCCCATCCTTTCTGGTCAGCGAGCCGACCGATCAATCCTACGAGCGGAACATCCTCGCGGACGGGGAGCCCAACCTGCTGTTGCAACGCTTGCTTGCACTGTTTCTTTCCTATTTGCCAATCGTGGGACGAGTATTGGACGGGGATCGCCGTGTCATTGCGGGGATCCCACACGTCGTAGTCGACACCATTGACGATACCGACCAATCGATTCGCTCGTGCTCTCAAAACGCCATCCAGTCCACAACCATGGGCTGGCTGCTGTATTTCCCGAGCGTACGTAGGGCTGACAGTGGTAACAAGATCGGAGAACGCAATTCCCGACTTGAGCATATTGAGATCGCCGTAGAACTCCAACTGTTGCCAGTTGAAGTACTTCCAATCCAAGCCGGTCAACGGCATGTCGGCACTCCAATACCGACCTTGATAGGCCATGTTGTGAATCGTCATGACCGTAGCCGATTGCTGATACCAGGCATACCCGTGGAATTGCGTTTTGTGATACGCCGGGATCAATCCGCTCTGCCAATCGTGGCAATGCATGATATCGACCGGCAATCGCAAGCGATCGATCGCCTCGACCACTGCCCGCGAAAAAAACGTGAAGCGCTCGCAGTTGTCCCGATAGTCTCCATTGCTGTCACCGTACAGGTCGTCCCTGTCAAAATAAAGTGGCTGATCGATGAAATAAACGGCGACGTTCGAGTTAGGCAACACCGCTTTCAGTACGTGCGCTGTCATCGGTTTGCCAGCCAGGTCGACGACGAACGAAATGTGCGTATCCTGCATGGGAACGCCGATAGCTTTGGCTTTGCGATAGGCAGGTAGGAAGACACTGCATGCATGCCCCATTCGCGATAGTTGGATAGGCAATGTCCCACATACATCCGCTAACCCTCCCGTCTTTGCAAACGGGATGGCTTCGGATGCAGCCATAGCTATGTGCATTGTCGGTGGTCTTTCACGCCAGAGGTTGCAGTGCTCACGGAAGGCAGTTCGCGGTTCCAATCAAGTGCCCGGCATCAAGATGTCTCGGGTCGGATTTCAGAGTGAGCTACGCCGATGTCTTGTCAACACCTAGTTTGATCATTTTAGGCAAATCGAAAAGAGTTTTGAGGTAATCCAAGTTGACCTTGGTACCAAACAAACCAACCCGCTATAATCCGCCGGACCATGGTCATCGTGGTCCGAGATGTTCCACTCACTCGCTACGGAAGAGACGACGCGTGCTATCGATCCGACCAACCGTTACAGAACATATATTCAGCGTTTTTGGACGATCGATCCATCCCGAGCTGTTCACCAATCATCGCACACGCTGTATCGAACGCTCGAAGTATCGAGCGCGAATCGATATCACCAGCGACGGTCATGTGGTGACCTTCACGGGAAGTCGAGGGGCAACCCTCTCCGAAGTGATCGGCTCAGTCCAACAGTCTCTCCCCCAACAGCGGCGTTTGCTGGCTCTCAATCTTCGGGGCAAGTACGCCGAAGAACTCCATGGAAAACGAGGGCTCAAGTACCGATCGCAATTCGAACTTGAGCATGTCTCGGCGGATATGTTTTGGATGCTACAAACCCAGCTCCAAAGCTGTTGCTCGCCAGACGAAATGATCCATACGTTTGATTCAAGTGGCCGAATGCCCTTTGGTGCCATCAGCTTTGTCCATTTAGAAACGCGCGAACGCCAACTCTTAGTCCAGGCATTCCACACGTTTCCCGACGATTACGCCATTGTCAAATCGACCTCGACCTTCTGCGTCGACCCGATCTAGGATCCAGCACTAGGATCTAGCAAAGGGTCTTTCGTTTTCGCCTTCCGACCGGCTTTTCCCGGGGAGTCAACAATGGACGACCACGGTTTGCTTTCCTCGTCGTTTGAGGAGACCAGCCGATGAGACCATCCTCAGAAGAAAAAAACATTTTTACGCGATTCCCAATGAATCCACCTGACTTGGAAACGCGTTTTGCGTAAGCTTCTAGTAGAGGTGCAAACGCTATGATGCGATCGCTGACAATCTTACCGCTGATTTTCGCCCTGCTTCTCGGGCCAAATACGTGCTGTTGCACCGTTCGAGGGATCGCATCTCAATTTGGATTGCGCGCGAGTGCATCTTGTCATTTGTCGACAGACGACTCTGCTGCGGCCTCGTCAAACCTAAAAGAAGCATCGAATCCGTCTGCACCTAACGCCAATGCGTGCAGCGAAAACGGTCCAACGATCCTCTCCAGTTCGACTCCGCGGCCCCCTTCCAAAAAATCTTGTTGCCAAAATCAAACGAGTCAGACTTCCAAGTCCGCTGCATCCCGTTCGGTAGATAAATCGAACACTGTCGACCAGGTTCCGTCGTGCTCGAACGAAGATCACTCGAGTTGTGGGTGCATGGCTACGTCGACTCTGCTGAGCGTTGACGTGTCCCAATCCTTGCAGGTGCAGGTCAAATTGTCGGGCGACCTCAATGTTTGGGTCCCTATCGTCGATCGAATCGACGGAATGGAATTTTCTGGACGCGTCCAAAGTTCTTCTTCGACGCATCGAAGCGGCGCTGCGCGCTGCGCTTTATTCCAACGCTGGAATTGTTGATTCTTTAGACGGTTCGAATCTGGACCGCTGCAACCGAGCCAAGTTTGAGCGGTAACCCTGCTCCCTCTTTCCGAGGACAACGTTGCTAGTCTCCCGATGGGTCATCTCATGACGATCGATTAGACCTCAGCCATCCAGATCGTTTTCTCACCGTCAGCACGCAGGTGCGGTCGCTAGTTTCCCATATATGCGAAATAAGCGACTTCCTTCGAGATCTCCGAGCCCATCAAGTCATCACCTCATCGTGATCGCTTCTCACCGGCCGCTCGCAGATCGAATTTCCCATTTCAGTTCAAATCTACAAAGGTAACACCAAATGAACGTTCTCAAGTTTTCTTCCGTGGCTTCCGTCTTGGTTATCGCGTTGGCGGCAACTCTCGGAGTCGCAGGTTTCGATGGTTCATGGACAACTTCCGCAAAGTCCGCCGCCGCGTGCGGCAACTGCGCCCAATGCTGTTCCGGAGATGCTTGCTGCTGCGAAACCGGTATCTGTGCCTGCGAATCCTGTGTTTGCGATTGCTGCAAGGATTCCTCTTGCTGCTCAGACGCTCCCGGCGCCTCATGCTGCCAAGAGGGTTCGCTGGATGCGAAGTCCGAATCCAACGCCAAAGCCGATACTAAGGCAAGCTGCTGCGAATCGGGTGGTTGCAAATAATCGACCGAGGCGGTTGCATCGCGCTCGCGGTAACATTTGATCGCCGGGTGACCGTCTTTTAGGAGTCGGCGCCCGATCGATCCCACGGCTCAGCGGAAATTTCTTTCTCAGGGCATAGGCATTGCCTGTGCCCTGTCTTGGCGCGCCGGACATCCTTGCATCTGGTCGCGCGTATTCCCTAGCCTCAAGAGAAACCCTCCTATGCAATGGGTCGCAAACCAGCCTGCAATGGTTAGCCAATGCGGACGGACGTTGCATCGGCGCTCGCAATGAAGGGGAGGGACGGATAGGACTATGCCTTCGATCGTTTGTGGGCACCTCGATGGAACTGAGATCCTCTTGCTCCACTTCTCCGTCATAGGCTCAGGACAAAACACAGGAAATGCCGAAGCACATAGGATTTCCACTGCCGAAGATCGTATCGCGGGCAAAAAATAAGCCGTTTCGAAACGAATTGGCTGACAAAGGAACCCCTTCGCCTATACTTAGAGATTGGCTTTTTCCGTCCTCTCTCCCAGCAACGGCGCTCGATGATCGTCCGGTCCATCACTCCTATCCTGAACGTTTCCAGTATCGCAGATAGCTTTGCGTGGTTTGAAGCATTGGGTTGGCAACGTGGGTTTGCATGGAATGATGGTGGCTCGATCGAAGTGGACGCAGCCGAGAATGAGGCTGGCCTCGCAACCTTCGGCAATGTTTGCAACGACACAGTAGAGATTTTTTTGTGTGTTGGTGCCCAAGGCTCGCGAGGCACCCAACGACCAAAGTTTCCAGGGGACGACTGTACGGATGGCGTTTGGATGTCGTGGTGGATGGAATCGCTGTCGGACCTGGACGCACTCTATCAGCGAGCCATTCAAGCCCAAGCCGAAGTCTCCTATCCACCGACAGATGAGCCTTGGGGAGTGCGTGAATTCCATCTTCGCCACCCCGATGGCCATACGTTTCGAATCAGTTGCAGCCTCGATTCCTTCCTATAACATGGTGCACCACCACCCTGGGATCGTTAAGAGAGGAGGAAATCATGTCCAAGGTTCAATCGATACTCTTGTTTGCGACAGCCATCACGGTGTTGATCGGACTTTCGCTGCAAGCCTATTATTGGCCGCAAATGCCCGCAAGGATGGCGACCCACTTCGGTATGAATGGTCAACCCAACGGTTGGATGTCACGTTCGGTTGCCACCCTCTTTCAGTGTGTATTGCAGGCGGTCATGCCTTTCGTGTTCATCGGGATCGCATGGACCCTTCCTCGATTTCCGAATTCCATGATCAACCTACCGAACAAAGAGTACTGGCTTGCACCCGAACGGCGGGCTGCTACTCTCGGGCATATGACCAATATGCTCATGGGGATATCGCTTGCAGTTTCCATCTTCATTGCCGTGATCGCCCATTTGGTATTCGAAGCCAATCGTCGCAATGAGCCGTTGCCAACAACCCCGTTTGTCGTCTTGCTGATCCTATTTTTGGCAACCGTTTTTTCTATTACCGGCTATAGCATCTGGACCCTTCGATTGCCTCGCAGGGCTAGCGGATAATACGATGGTGCGATTGGATTTGTTGTTTAGCAAACGATCTACGGTTGGACGACGATCATGCTCTCGAAGGACTTCGGCGCAAACATGAACTTTTCCGAAATGACTTTCGAACGAGGACGTGCTCCTTCCGGTTGGATACAGAACGATCATCGGCGTTCCCGCCGTGATCTGTATGAGATCTGGATCCGCTGGACGGCAATGGGCGTCCTTGGATCGATTCTGTTGGTCATCCTTGAAAGCCGCTCCCTCGCGGCGGATCGCCCCATCGATTTCGCACGCGATGTGCAACCGATCTTGGCCAACCATTGTTGGAGTTGCCATGGCCCCGATGAGAATGGACGACAAGCCGATTTGCGACTGGATCTTCGAGAATCGGCGATCGAGTCAGGTGCCATTGTTCTCAGCAACAGCGTCCAGAGCCCTTTGATCGATCGCATTTCCGAGTCCGATCCGGAACGGCAGATGCCCCCCCCTGCAACGAAGAAGCCTCTCACGGAACAACAGAAGGAGATTTTGCGCCAATGGATCGCAGCAGGAGCGGTCTACTCCAAGCACTGGTCGTTCGAAACGCCCATTCAGCCGAACTTCCCAGATCTGTCAACTTCGATGGATCAACCGACCAACTTGATCGATCGATGGGTTCTCGATCGGCTGCAGCGAGAAGGGCTTGCGCATGCGCCGTCAGCGGATCGCGAAACACTGCTTCGGCGCGTTTCGCTCGATTTGACCGGACTGCCGCCGACGCTCGAAGAACAAGATGCCTTCTTGAGCGACACAGCCCCCGATGCCTACGAACGACTGGTCGATCGATTGCTGGGCTCCAAAGCTTATGCCGAGCGCATGGCAACTCAGTGGTTGGATCTGTCGCGCTACGCCGACACCAACGGGTACAACAACGACGAAGACCGTTCGATGTGGCCGTGGCGCGATTGGGTGATTCGAGCCTTCGATGAAAACATGCCGTTCCATCAATTCCTGATCGAGCAATTGGCGGGGGATCTTCTCCCCAATCCCTCGCAGGATCAACTCATTGCCACCGGGTTCCTTCGCAATCAAGGGCACAACACCGAAGGAGGAATCATTCAAGAAGAGTACCGAGTGGAATATGTTGCCGATCGAGTTCATACGACATCGACCGTTTTTCTTGGGCTCTCGATGCAGTGCGCCCGCTGCCATGATCACAAATACGACCCGATCTCCCAAAGCGAATACTACCAGTTCTTTGCGTTGCTAAATAACCTCGAGGAGAAGCAAGCCTCGTATAGCAGTTTCGTAGCCGCCGAACCCTTTATTCGCGTCCCATCTGCGGCGGATTCCGAGCGGCTTGAGGCGCTTCGCATCGAGACCGAATCGCTCCAAAAGATTCTTGTTTCACACGAAGAGCGGGTCCCACAATCGTTTGCGATTTGGTTGCAATCCAAGAGCGATCAGGAACTGGCGGCACTTTGGAGCGTTCATCCCATCCACCGAATCTCATTCGACGTGGAAACGGATAGCGGTCCTTCGAACCCAATACCAAGCCTGGATTCGGTTCAGCCAGGAATTCAGGGAACGATAGTTGGAAATGTCACCTGGAAGGAAGGTAGGTCTGGCAAGTCCATCGAACTTTCCGGGGCGTCCGGTGCATCGTATCTCGACTTGGGTCAATTGGGTTCCCTCAATGAGTCCCAACCGTTTGCGATCAGCGTTTGGGTGCGCCCCGAGGAAACTCAAGGCATGGCCATCCTCTCGAAGATGGACGAAGTGAATCAATTCCGTGGATACGATCTATTGATTGAGAATGGCAAGGTAGCCATGCATTTGATTCATCGCTGGCCGGAAAACGGAATCAAAGTCATCGCGCAAACCGCTTTGACTTCCAACGAGTGGCACCACATCCTGCTGACGTACGACGGCACAAAGAAAGCCGAGGGGATCCAAATCTATCTCGATGGAAAAGGGACCAAGATCGATGTAAATGCCAATACATTGACGGACTCCATCGCCACGGAAAAGACATTTCATGTGGGGCTGCGCGAGGTCTCTCTTCCGTTTCATGGCCAAATCGATGAATTGCAAATCCTGACTGGTCCGTTGCAGCCGCATCATGTCGATGAACTATACCGAGCTCAGCCCTTGTCGCAGATTTCCGATTGGGTGCGAACACCGTGGGCCGAACTCAAGCCGGAACAACAGTCTCTTCTCCGTCAATTCACTTTGCAAAAGATCGATACGGAATTCGCTGCTATTGCTAAGAAAGCAGAGGAGATCAAGAAGGAACGGGAGTCCCTGGAATCCAAACTACCCGCCGTCATGGTTATGAAAGAAATGAATCCTCCACGCGAGACATTCTTGCTCAAGCGGGGGCAATACGATCAACCCGGCATGCCTGTGACCGCCAATGTTCCCTCGGCTCTGCGTGCCTTCTCAAATCAACAACCGAGCAATCGACTCGAACTGGCCCAGTGGTTGACCCATCCATCGCACCCTCTCACGGCCAGGGTGGCCGTGAATCGCGTATGGGAAAGTCTATTCGGTTGTGGGCTGGTCAAGACGAGTGAGGACTTTGGTGTGACTGGAGAATTTCCGAGCCATCCACAGCTTCTAGATCACCTCGCCACTTCGTTCATCGGTAGTGGTTGGGATGTCAAGCAGTTGCACAAACAGATCGTCATGTCAGAAACGTATCGACAGGACTCTCGAATCTCGCGCGAAGCACTTGCACGTGATCCAGAGAATCGTTTGCTCGCGCGGGGGCCTCGTTACCGATTATCGGCTGAGGCCGTACGAGATAATGCGCTGGCTATTAGCGGTTTGCTCCAGCGCCGCGTCGGCGGCCCGAGCGTCAAGCCCTATCAGCCGGATGGATTGTGGGAAGACGTCACGGTCGAACGACGAGGCAAATATGTCGCCGATCAAGGAGAGGGGTTATTTCGCAGGAGCATGTACACGTTTTGGAAACGGACCTGCCCTCCCCCTTCGATGGTCACTTTCGATGCGCCCAATCGCGAAGTCTGCATCGCTCGAAGGTCTCGAACCAATACGCCGCTACAAGCCTTGGTGCTCATGAATGATCCCACGTACATCGAAGCAGCAAGAGCGCTCGCTCAGGAAACGTTGATCCATGGCGGCGGGGAGGATATTGCTCGTATCCAGTACGCCTACCGACGTACGCTCGCGCGTTCGGCTCGCCCTGTAGAAATCCCGCTTTTTCTGAATTTACTCCAAGCTTCACGGCACCGCTTTTCCGAACATCCCGAGCTAGCCGATGCTTGGAACCACGTCGGTACCGTTTCGCCAGCTTCGGACCTTGCGCCCGTAGAATTGGCGGCTTGGACCGTCCTGGCCAGCACGCTCCTCAATCTGGATGAAACCGTCACCAAGAGATGATTCGATGCCCACACAAAAACAATTGAAATTGCTGTCGATGGCAGTGGCCGCAACGGAACGCAGAACCTTCTTGAAGCGTTCGCTGTTGGGTTCGTTGGCGTTTGCAAGTCTGGCATCGGCATCCAGAGTCCCTAGCGTCCACGCGGGGGAGAAGCCTCCCCATTTTCTGCCGACAGCCAAGCGCGTGATCTACTTGTTCCAATCGGGCGGGCCATCGCAATTGGAGTTGATGGACTACAAGCCGAAGCTCAAAGAGCTTCATGGCACAGAGCTTCCCGAGAGCATTCGACAGGGACAACGTTTGACGGGAATGACCTCGGGTCAAAAGTCCTTTCCTGTCGTCGCCCCGAAATTCTCCTTTCAGCAGATGGGCTCCGGAGGTGCTTGGTTTAGCGAACTGTTGCCTCATACCGGCGCGATCGCAGACGATTTGTGTATCGTGAGATCGATGCATACCGATGCCATCAACCATGATCCCGCCATCACGATGATGCAGACGGGGTCGCAACAGCCAGGTCGTCCATCGCTGGGTGCTTGGCTCAGTTTCGGTTTGGGGAGTGAAGCCGAAGAGCTCCCGGCATTTGTCGTGATGATTTCGCACGGCACTGGAAAAGATGCCAACCAGGGACTCCTCGATCGCTTGTGGGGAAGTGGATTCCTTCCATCGAGCCATCAAGGAGTAAAATTCCGAAGCGGTTCCGACCCGGTCCTCTACCTGAACGATCCACCAGGACTGGACCGTCGATTGCGGCGCGAAATGCTCGACGATCTTTCGGTCCTCAACCGATTGCAATTGGAACAAGATGGTGACCCTGAGATTGCGACTCGCATGGAGCAGTATGAGATGGCATACCGTATGCAGACGTCCGTGCCGCAACTCACCGATGTATCGGATGAGCCTGAATCGGTTTTTGAGATGTATGGCCCTGATTCCAAACGTCCTGGTACCTATGCAGCCAATTGCTTGATGGCTCGGCGGATGGTGGAGCGAGGTGTTCGTTTCGTGCAGCTTTATCATCGCGGCTGGGACAATCATGGCAATCTGCCTTCGAACATTCCGAAGCAATGCAAAGACATCGATCAACCTCAGGCGGCACTGATCCAAGATCTCAAGCAACGGGGGCTGCTGGAGGATACGATCGTGATTTGGGGAGGCGAGTTCGGGCGCACGGTTTATAGCCAAGGATCTCTGCAAGACGACTACGGCCGCGACCATCACGGTCGTTGTTTTTCGATGTGGCTTTCAGGGGGAGGATTCCGGTCTGGAGGGGTGATCGGCGAAACCGACGACTATGGTTACAACATTGTCTCGGACCCGGTGCATATCCATGATCTGCATGCGACTTTGCTGCAATGCCTAGGATTTGATCATGAGAAATTGACCTATCGGTACCAAGGCCGCGACTTCCGACTCACCGATGTTCACGGCCGTGTCCTGAATAACTTGCTAAGTTAGCCAACGGGGAACTACAATCAAGGTTTGCGATCCACGGATGGTTGACCGTGCGTCCCTCCCTTACGACCCCTTCATGACCGCCTCACCCCCATCCTGTCACAATCCTGCAGAAACCAGCCCGTCTGCGGATCGCGTAAGGTATGAGTGGATTGATGCATGGCGCGGTATCGCCGCCGTCTTGATCGTGTGGCATCATTTGTCCCTTTATGCGCCCCAGTCGGACCTGGCGGATCTCGTCGCCCCAAAGGCGATGTACTTTATTTACAACCACGCTTTGTATGCCGTTCAAGTTTTCCTGGTGATCAGCGGATTCTCACTATCGATGAGTGAAACCAAGCGTGCGCTATCGGCGGGCGCAGCCCTGCATCGTTTCGTGCGGAAGTTTTGGCGATTGGCCTATCCGCAATGGGTGTCGCTATGGATTCTCGTCAGCGTTGGTTGGATCGCCAATGGGTTACAGATTGAACTCGGGTTGGTGGATCAATTCACCTGGCCTCATTTCTTCGCGCACATGGTCTTTATGCAGGATCTTCTTGGGTTTGGCAACTTCGCGGCTGGGAGTTGGTACTTGTGCATCATTGTTCAATACCTTGTTTTGGTGTTCCTCTTGCAGGTCCTGAGCTATGGAATTGCAGATCCTATGAATAAGGAGGATGGGTTGCCAATCCTAGTTGTTTCCATCATTCTTCCTTTGGGATTGCTATCCGCGTGGTACTGGAACCGTGACGAGTATTACGATGCGACCGTTTTGTATTTCTTAACCCCATTGGTTCTTGGAACGGTATTGGGATGGGTGGTTGGGAATCGCGTTTCGGGATGGGTCTTATTTGTCTGCTTGCTGGTATGTGGAGCTTCGTTGATCGTTCATCCCCGTCCACAGTTGTGGGTCGCACTGATGAGCACCGCGGCACTTTGGCTCGGTACCATCCTGTTCCCACGTTGGAAGAATCCTCCTCTATTGAAATGGTTGAGTCGCATCTCGTATTCTCTTTTTTTGGTCCATTACATGGTCAATGGAGTCGTTCTCGTCGCCTTGGACCCGTGGGCAAGAACCGGCCATTGGCCCGCGTTTCTTAGTATGTTAATCGCGTTTCTTTGCAGCCTCGGTGTTGCAGAACTGTTCTATCGATGGGTAGAAGCACCCTCGCAACGCGGCATGCCATTTTTTGCGCCTCGCACTGCTTGAGTCATCGTATTGATACGATCGTCGTTAGAATGGCGAGTGATCATGGCCCGCATGGAAGGACCCGGCGTCTGAATCTTTGTTGGGTTCGTACTTGTTCTCCTCTCCAAAAGAAAAACTCCATGAAGACGAACGCCCCCATAAAAACGAAAGCATGGTACTTCTGTATCGCCATTGCTATCTCCGGTTGGATGATGCCTTCCTCGGCATTGGCATATCAATCGACACTCGTGCGCGATACGTGGGGCGTTCCGCATGCGGTAGCAGAAACAGAGCCCGCTGCGATGTATGCGCTGGGGTACGCACAAGCCGAGGATCGGCTCGAAGACATCTATCTGGCGATTCGCACAGGTATTGGCCGAATGGCCGAAGTCCGGCCTGAGATGATTCAGCAAGACTACATGATGCGATTGACCCACAACGACTCGCTTCATCCAGAGTATTTGAAATCCGCTCCAGCACCTGTGCGAGCGAACTTGGAAGCCTTTGCGGCAGGCATTCGAGCCTATATCCAGGAGCATCCTGAAGAGGCGGCCGATGTTGCGATTGAGGTGGAAGCATGGCATGCGCTGGCCGTCGGACGTGCGATGATCCTGCGCTGGCCGATTGGGACGATCATGGGCGATCTCGGCAATGCTCCCGAGAGACCAAAGCCCGCCATGGGATCCAATCAATGGGCCGTAGCCCCGAGTCGCTCCGCCGACGGCTCGGCGATCCTGCTCTCCGACCCACATCTCACTTGGGAAGGATTGGCGATTCTTTACGAAGCTCGCTTGCATGGGGGGGACCTCCATATGAACGGCTACTATCTGATTGGGACACCGATGATGGCCATCGGCCACAACCAGCGCGTCGGGTGGGCTCTTACCACGGGCGGTCCGGATACCTCCGATGTCTATCGGATTCGCTTTCGAACGGATCCAGTGCCACAGTATGAGTACGATCAAGAGTGGAAACCGATCCGTATCGAACAGTTCCAAATCCCCGTGTTGGGGGGGCAGACCGTCACGAAAACGGCGTACTACACGCACCTAGGCCCCGTGATCAGCGAACCTGATCTGAAGAATGGGATCGCATTCGTCGGAGCATCTCCGTATCTCGAACAAACCGGTCTCTACGAGCAGTTCTACGACATGGCAAAAGCCCGAGATGTCTTCGAGTTCAACCGCACGCTCGAGCGTCATCAATACAACGAACAAAACGTAATGTCCGCCGATGTCTTGGGGAACATCTCGTATGTTCGCAATGGGGCGACTCCGATTCGTCCTAAGGGCTACCAATGGGATCGGCCCGTGGATGGGACGACCAGTGCGACGGCGTGGCGAGGTATTCATCCGCAGTCCGACCTAGTGAAGATCATCAATCCTATTCAAGGATACATGCAAAACTGCAATATCAGCCCGGCCAACATGATGGTTGGTTCACCTCTCAC
Organism: Planctomycetota bacterium; assembly: GCA_037144155.1. Classification (GTDB taxonomy): domain Bacteria; phylum Planctomycetota; class Planctomycetia; order Pirellulales; family Pirellulaceae; genus JBKCUI01. The sequence goes on from JBAWXH010000005.1 coordinate 52,111, forward strand.
ACCCGACAAGTACCCTGCGTATGTCTACAACGTCTCCTGGGATCAAAACAACCCTCGAGGCCGACGCACCATCGAGTTGCTGGACAGCGATCCATCGGTCACATTCGAAGATGCGGTTGCGTACACGATGGACATTCATGACCGATTGGCAACGCGCTGGCAAAAAGAGCTCAAGGAAGCATGGAGTGCCGCGCCGGATGCTCTGCGTCATGACAGCGAAATGGAACGAGCCGTACGCGCCATCCTGGACTGGGATGGCGAATATGCTGCGGATTCCAGGGGGTCGGTTTTGTTCAAGTTTTGGCGATTGCGATGTGGCGAGACAATCGATCTATCCCCTCTCGGACGAAGCGAAGCATTACCCAACGAATCCCGACAGAAGTTGATTGAACTCTTGCAATCGACCCTCCAATCCCTGTCGGAAAAGTATGGGACATGGGATGTTCCATGGGGACGGGTGCATGTCGTCGGTCGCGGCGGACAGTACTATCCAGTGAGTGGCGCTGATTACAACTCGGGGGATAAAGAAGGAAACTTTTCGGAAACACTTCTCGATGTCAAATGCATCGAGCCGAAGGATCAGCCAGGGTTGCAAGTTGCCAACAGCGGATCGATGGCGATGATCTTGATGTTCTTCGATCCGGAATCGAGTGCCGGCCCGGCGAGCGTGCGATCCTTTACCTGTACCCCCTGGGGGCAGTCCATGCACCCCCAATCGCAACATTATGTCGATCAAGCCCGTGAGCTTTATAGCCGACGTCGCATGAAGCCGACATGGTGGCAGATTTCTGAATTGCAATCCCATACCGAATCCACGAAGACATTCCAGTATCAGCCAAAGCCAACTCCTTAACCCGAACCACCATTGATGCGTAATTTTATTATTGCTGCAGCCCTCGTCTCTTTAGTCGCCGGCTCTCTGTATTGGCTGGCGACGTCCCCTGCGCCTGGAACAAGCCAATCCGCACGAGAGCGAGTACTGGCCGAAGAGAATCGTCAACGAGCGAAAGCAGCGAGTCCTGAAATCAAAACGATTTCCTCCGCGATCCCAGATCCTCGAATGACATACGAAACCCTGTTCCGCAACATCCGGCCAGATGTCAAGTACGTCGGGGATACGAACTGCGCTCAATGCCATGATGAATTGTGCACAAGTTTCCATGCGCATCCCATGGGTCGGTCGGCCATCGATGCCGGTGCTGATTCTTTGGAGCAATATTCTGCCGAGGCCAAGAACCCTTGCGCAGTCGGGCCATACCAACTTCAAGTTCGCTTGGAGGATGGCAAAATGATTCATGAAGTCTCGGCGCGAACTCCAGACGGGCAACTCTTGCCACCTGCGGTCTTTCCAGTTTCTATCGCGATCGGTTCGGGCACGCGCGGTCGATCGTATCTAAACGTCGATGGCAACACCGTATGGCAGTCTCCGATCAGTTGGTACACAACCAATATGCGATGGGATGTATCGCCCGGTTACGATCTTGGTTCAGCCATCCAACGCCCTACGATAGCCGCATGTTTGTATTGCCATCTCAACATCAACGAACCTCTTCCAGAAGCTGTCAATCGTTTCCGCACCCCTCTTAGCCCCATCCAGCTTGCGATTGGCTGCGAACGTTGCCATGGACCAGGCGAACTTCACGCCGACGAGCGCGCGAGGGAAATTCCTCTGGATCCCGCTCATCCAGGGGTGGATACGAGCATTGTGAATCCGGCCCATTTGCCGGAGGACTTGCAGATGTCTATTTGCGGTCAGTGCCACTTAGCAGGAAAGACTCGCGTTGTGCGACGTGGTCGTCAGCTCGATGAATTCCGACCGGGACTCCCATTGGAGCTTTTTATCAATGCGTTTGTGTCGGCGCCCGACGCGCAATTCAAGAACAAGGCAGTCGGTCATTTTGACCAAATGCTGCAATCCAAATGCGTCACCGAATCGGGCGCGCGATTGACTTGTACCGCATGCCATGACCCGCATCGCAAAGTCGATAGGGAATTAGCGAATCGACAGACCAACGAGCAATGCGTGGCATGCCACGTAACGCAACCCTGTTCAGCGCCAGAGTTGGATCGTCAACAGCAAAACGACAACTGCATCCATTGCCACATGCCGCAGAACGAAAAGACAAATATCGCCCACACGAGCTTCACCGATCACCGTATTTTGCGATCGCCATCCAATCCGCAAAGTGCCTCGAACGTTAATTCGATCGAAATGCTGCTGGTACCCTATGCGCAGGGGACTCTTTCGAACGAAGAAAACGAAAGGGATCGTGGCATCGCACTTTCCCGATACTCCGAAAAGCTACAGCCCGGTAGTGCAGCACGGAACAAGGCGTTGGAACTTGCTAAGGAAAAGTTAACCGAATCCCTCGAGCGATGGCCCGAGGATATAGACGCGTGGCTCGCGCTCAGCACTGTGTACGTTGGAATGGGTGATGCCAAGGGCGCTTTGGCTGCGGCTGAGAAGGCTCTCAAGGTTGCCCCAAAGAACGAAGATACATTGATCCAAGTCGCATTTGCTGCCGAAGGAGCAGGCAAATTGGAACAATCTGAGAAAACCTATCGGGAGTTGATTGCACTCAATCCCGTCTCTCAAGACTATCGCTTGAAGCACATGGCCAATTTGGTCGCGAGTGGCGACTGGTATGCCGCCGATGAGGCCAGCGAAGAACTTCTTAGGCTCAATCCAGTTCAGCCCACGGCCCGTCTGGTCAGAGGCTTGTGCCTCTATGGGAAAGGGGAAAAAGGACAAGGTCGGCGCGAAGTGGAAATCGCTAAAAGCCTGGCGACAACACCGCAACAAAGAGCCTTTATTCAGGGCTGGTTTGACCGTTTCGTGGCCTGGCAGGCCCAATCGCAATAGCGTTTTTCTATCTTTTGGAGCTTTGGCTGGGACTTCACGCACAGCATTCCTTGAGTTACACTCGGAACGATACCGGCCTGTTTCCAGGCCCGCTTTTAGGTTGTATATGGCAATCCACCTCGAAACATGCAATTCGGGTTTTAGACGTCCGAGCACACGCGCAAAACGCGGTTGTCTCCGTTATTCCTAAGATCTCTATCTATTCCTTCCGCTGATCGCGTTTGCGATCGGAGTGGAACCGCGTTAGGTCCTCTACGTATCTCCACCGCGCCTGCTCCGTCACGCCTGTTGGCAACCGCAATGCATGGCATTTGCAAACCAGCTTGACTACCGGATGCTTTGACTATTCCTACACGATGATCCTTCGAACACTTAAAAAAGATCCCACACTCTGGCCACGCATCCGTCAATCGACAGGGACGGTGTACGGCGATATCGGTACCTCCGTGCTCTATACGATCATGGAGATCACGCGCGAGACGATCCTGATCAAGCACCACGACCTGGGTGAAGATGGGGCCGCGCAATTGGTCGCAGCCGGAGGCGATCATCTTTCCCGCAATGAACTACTGGGGGTGCTCAGCCTCGTTTATTGGGCGCTCATTTTCTTGACGGTCAAGTATGACCTCATGATCATGCGCGCGGATCATAAGGGTGAGGGAGGAACCTTTGCACTGTGGAGTTTGTTGAAGGGGTACACGGGTAAGATTTTCGCTGGCACGCTCATGGGATTTCTCGTGGTGTGCGCCGCAGCATTGCTCGCGGCCGATGGGATCATTACTCCTCCGATCAGTATGCTCGGTGCATTTGAACCGCTCGGACCTAAACTCTCAGTGGCTGTGACGTTGGCCTTTCTCGTCATCCTTTTCAAGATGCAGTGGCGAGGAACGAGCAAGGTCGGCGGACTCTTTGGCTGGTTCATGATCCTCGTCTGGTTTCCCTGGATCGCCCTCAAAGGCTTGCCTTGGGTGATGTCTCGCCCAGATGTTTTTCTCGCGATTAATCCTCTGTATGCCCTCCAGTTCCTCGGCAGCTTTCCTTCCGTGGGATCGCTGGTCATTTTGGGAGTCGTAGTCTTGGCAATTACGGGGGGCGAGGCCAAGTATGCTGATATCGGCCACTTCTCTCGGTCCGGCAATCATGGTGGGAACAGCGATGAAAGTATCAATCCCTCGGATTCGGGACGTATTCCTGTAATGTACTCGTGGTTCATCTTCGTATTGCCCAGCTTGTTGATTTGTTATGCCGGTCAAGTCGCCTATATGTTGGTTCGCGGCGTTCCCCCACGCGCGAACACGTTCTATGCGCTAACACCTCAATTCGGTATTCCGTGGATCGATCAAACGATCAGTTTTCTGGATGTGTGCATCTCCGCTTTGGCCGCCGTCATTGCATCGCAAGCGTTGATCACCGGCATGTTCTCGATCGTCAAACAAGCCACCGTACTCGGATTTGTTCCCCGTTTCCGGGTTTATCACACCGATGAACATGGAGAAGGCCAAGTCTATATCCCTGCCGTCAACTGGGCGTTGTTTATCGGTTGCGTGCTTGTCACGATCACCTTCCAGACATCCGGGGCTTTGGCATCCGCCTATGGTGTTGCGGTTACCGGAACGATGGGCATCACGACGATCATTTTCGCGTACGTTGCATATTATTGCTGGGGATGGAAGCTCCCGTGGGTGCTGCTGGTTTGCTTGCCCCTTCTCGCAATCGACCTCCTCTTCTTCGGCAGCAATCTGCTGAAGCTGGGTAGCGGCGGATATGTACCTGTACTCATCGCGAGCCTGTTGGTTGCGATCATGCTTCTCTGGCAATGGGGACGCAAATCGCTGGCTTCCGCGTTTTATGACTTCGGTGTCCGCGAAGGAAAGAAAATCGAATGGCTGGTCTCCCTTCGCGAGATGCTCGATGACCTTGAACTCACATTAAAGGAAAATTTGCCCGCCGCGAGGCAATTGATTCAGGGGCGGCGTCGCTTGGTGGAAAGCGATCGGGCGGCCGTGTTCTTGTGCTCGCGACCGATCACATCCACGGAGGATTACGTCCCAGTCGTGCTCCGAATCTTCCTCAAGAAGTACGGCGTGCTCCCATCGCAAGTCGTCCTCATGCACGTCAACCAAGCCTCCGTCGCCACCATTGCATCCTCGGAAAGATATCGCGTCGACAAGCTGGGAAATGACATCCATTCCGTGTTGGTGAACTATGGTTACATGGAACAGCCCGATATTCGCAAAGATCTGAAAGAACTCCGCCGCATGGGAGAACTCCCTGTCGCTGCCGATCGTTGGATCATTGAAGTGGGTGAAGAAGATATCATCGCCGACAAGAGCCTCGGGCCTCTCAAACGGATCGGCGTGGTGACCTTCGGGTGGATTCTCAAAATGTCGACGCCAGCGCATAAGTACCTTGGACTGGTATACGACGCTGCGGTGTCCAAAGAAGTGATCCCGGTCGTATTCAGCCGCTACGGAACTCGCATCACGTTGCCGGAACTGGAATTGGTGGAAACACCTACCAAACCCAGCTAAGACCGATCTCGAGGAATTGAAACAAGCCTTAGCGATCTTGGCAACTTGGCGGTTGATTTGTCCCTCCATGATGTGCCAATCGATACCTCGTGGAATTCAGAATGGATTGAACCGCCAAGAAGCCAAGAGGCCAAGCCGGAGAGCTAATTGCAAGAGCAGAAGGCAAGTCCATTGGGTGGATGGCATTAACATTTCCGCATGGTTCTTAGGTACCTCCGTAAAGGAATTGAATGCCATCTCCATACTCGAGACTTGAGCCTGAGGCGCTAGCCGATTTTTTTCCCGTGCACGATCGGGGACATCCGTTCGTACCTCGGGTACGTGTTAGGACCCAGCGGACTGCGAATCGCTCCGGTCGGATCGTCGCCGTATCCGTCCCAGCACCATTCATGGATGGCACTGATTGAGTCCTCCCCGAGTGCGTCATTTGTCCTCTTGAAATTCGGCTTACGCTTCCCAACGAAGTGGAAATCTATTTTGATCGCGATTCGAAGCGATCCATACCAGTGTGAAGAAATGGCTTACGAAGCCAAGTTGACACGTACTGCGCCGCACGGCTCGCTGGGATATTTGACTCCGGCGGAGTACGCCCCCGACTTCGCTTATCCTGTTTCGTTCGCTACGCTCCCTCTACGGAGTCAGCTCAATGGCTCAGCAGGAGCTTCGCCCTCCCAGCGACAAGTCAACCAGCGACAAGTCAACCAGTCGACAAGTCAACCAGTCGACAAGTCAACCAGGTGAAACAATCCTTGGCGATCTTGGCAACTTGGCGGTTGATTTGTTCCTCGGTGATCTCCAAATCGATACCTCGTGGAATTCAGAATGGATTGAACCGCCCAGAGGCCAAGAAGCCAAGCCGATTTGCTAGTTGGCATGTAAGCTCCAACGGGAGAACGAGGCTCCTGCCGAGTTGTAAAACTCTCTGCCGAGTGCAACAAGAGGAATACCCCGGCCGGCGCGGTGAGGCGGACACCACGACCAGGCCGTTGGGGTACCTCTGCGAACGGCTGGCCGTCGCAAAAGCGCTTCACGATCCAATAGAAGACATCGAAAGTGTGAGGGTCCCATGGAAATCCCATCAGACCCTCACAATTTCTTCCGACGTTTGGGTAGAACAGATCGTTTGCCCAACAATCAAGCAAACAATCCAAAGCGACTAGTAAAGCAATCGTTGTGCCAAGCCAGCAGGATCGATCCATTACCCAATTGTTTGCTGGAATTTCGCATGGTTTCGAGTTTAGATTTTTTCGTTACCATGGAGGATCGACGTAGACGGAAAGATTCCGAGTGCCCGTTTCCTCAGCATTCGGCCCTTTTTGGTGCAGGCTGAACCTTCAAGGCCTCGGCCAGATCCTAGTTGGAGTCTGGAAGGATTCTCGCTAGCGTGATCCATGCACTGGCTCCCTTCTATCTCACCGACGCGAACCATCAACCCCACCCATCCCACGTGAATTCACCCGAAATCAACCCCCGGCCGATCCGAATTTTCGACACGACCCTCCGCGATGGGGAGCAATCCCCAGGTGCGAGCATGAACTTGAGCGAAAAGCTCGAAGTCGCTCAGGCGCTCGCAGCCTTGGGGGTCGACATTATGGAAGCCGGATTTCCGATCGCTTCCCCAGGAGATTTCGAAGCGGTACGCGAGATCGCGGCCAACATCCGAGGGCCGGTAATCTGCGGATTGGCCCGTTGCAATGACGGCGACATCGATCGGGCGTGGGAAGCACTGCAGAAAGCAGAGCGAGCGCGCATCCACGTTTTTTTAGCAACCAGCGCCATCCATCGCGAATTCAAACTGCGGATGACGCAAGACGAAATTATCGCCAGAGCGGTCAAAGGGGTGCAACGGGCTCTTTCTTATTGCGACGATGTTGAATTCTCTGCCGAGGATGCTGCTCGTACCGAGATCGACTTTCTATGCCGTGTTGTGGAAGCGGCGATCAAGGCCGGTGCGACGACCATCAATGTTCCCGATACCGTCGGTTACACCACTCCCGCCGAAATGTACGCTCGGATCGAAGCCTTGCTCCATCGTGTCCCCAACATCGATCGATGTATCCTGAGTTGCCATTGCCACGATGACCTAGGGTTGGCCGTCGCCAATTCGCTCGCAGCCGTCATGGCGGGTGCAGGTCAGATCGAATGCACGATCAATGGCATCGGAGAGCGTGCAGGCAACTGCTCTCTTGAAGAAGTCGTGATGGCGATGAAAACGCGCAGCGATATCTATCAAACCACGACGAATATAAAAACCGAACGCTTGGTACCTACGAGCCGATTGTTGTCCAAGGTAACCGGACTCGATGTCCAGCGCAACAAAGCCATCGTCGGTCGCAATGCATTCGCGCATGAAGCGGGTATCCATCAAGATGGAATGCTGAAAGATCGAAGCACCTACGAAATCATACGGCCCGAGGATGTGGGACTGGCCAAGACCGACCTCGTTCTGGGCAAACACTCCGGAAGAGCCGCGCTGGCCGATCGAGCCCGCGAGTTAGGATACCGACTGACGGGCGAGCAACTCCAAGTCGTCTTCGAGCAATTCAAAGTCCTCGCAGATAAGAAGAAAAACATCTTCGACGGGGATATCGTCGCCCTCATCCAACAACAAATTAGCGGAACCGCCTCCGTAGGCTGGTCGCTAGTCAAATACGCCGTCGAAAGTGGAACCGGTCGTCATCCCACGGTCGAACTCACCCTCCAATACGAGGATCAATCCTTCACGGAACGGGTGGAACAAGGGGATGGCCCGATCGATGCTGCATTTTGGGCCGTCGAAAAAATCACCGGAATCAAAACGGTGTGCAAAGATTTTAGGGTCCGAAGCGCTTCTCTCGGACGTGATGCGATCGGAGAAGTCACGGTCGAAGTCGATCACGAAGGGCAGTCCTATCGAGGCACCGGCGCATCCACGGATTCCGTCGAGTCGACTATCATGGCCATGCTCAATGCGATCAACCGCATCATCACGGAAAAAAACCTTCGCAGCGCGAATCGCGTTACCCCGCAAGACGCCTGACCCTTTCGATTTCAAATTTCGGATTCGAAATTTGAAATCTCTATTACCGACGCCCACCAAAGCTGATCCACACAAATCATGGTTCAACCCAACGTCCAATCCTGGCTTGCCAAACGTACTCTCGCTTTCGATGCCAGCGGTATTCGCAAAGTTTTTGCACTGGCTGCCTCGATGAAGAATCCGATCAATCTATCGATCGGACAACCCGACTTCGATGTGCCAACCTCTCTTCGCGATGCTGCATGCAATGCGATTCAATCGTCGAAAAATGCGTACTCGCCCACTCAGGGTATCGCGCCGCTACTGGATCGACTCCAGTCCGATGTCCAGCAACGCTTCGGGCACGAGGATCGAAGTGTCTTTGTCAGTTCAGGAACGAGCGGGGGTTTGGTTCTAGCCATGCTCAGTTTGGTGAATCCTGGTGACGAAGTCATCGTTTTTGATCCCTATTTTTTGATGTATTTGCCACTGATCCACATGGCTGGTGGCACTCCGATCGTCATCGATACATATCCCGATTTCCGCATCGACATCGATAAAGTCCGCGCGGCGATGACACCGAAGACCAAGCTGGTATTGTTCAATAGCCCCGGCAATCCGACCGGAGTGACCGCTACGTTAGAAGAAGTGCGAGGGATCGCGGAGCTGTGCTACGAGAAGGGAATCGTGCTTCTATCGGATGAAATCTATAGTCCATTTCATTTCGGTGGCCCCATGCGATCACCCGCCGAATTCAATCCGCAAACGATTGTCATCGATGGATTTTCCAAGAGCTTTGCCATGACGGGTTGGCGACTCGGCTATGTGCACGGCCCGAACGAGATAATGCAGACGATGCTCAAGCTTCAGCAGTACACGTTTGTCTGTGCACCGACACCGCTGCAACATGCTGCCCTGGCAGCCCTCGATTACGATATGACGCAGTACTATCGCAACTACGAAGAGAAGCGAAACCGAATTGTACGCGGATTGTCCGGCTACTACGAATTTGTCGAACCAGGAGGAGCGTTCTATATCTATCCAAAAGTTCCCTCGGGTACGGCGACAGACTTCGTCACACGTGCCATTGAAAAGGAATTGCTCATCATTCCTGGAAACATTTTTTCGCGTCGCGATACCCATTTTCGGATTTCCTTTGCCGCCAGCGACGAAACACTCGATCGTGGCATCGAAGTCCTGCGAAGTCTCGTTTGAGCCTCAGCGCAGGACAGGCTTCTTTCCGTCGGAAAACCGATTGAAAACTCTTCTCAAGCCAATCTGTCGTGATAGACTCCAACGGCTTTTTCGGGGGATCAATCGACGGCGCGCTTCGTCTACAACGTACGTACCGATCCCCTCCATCTAAGTTTGTCTTGTGAGTGAGTGTCTCCATGGAGCGATGGATCCCAATTCTCGGTTTGCTGGTCATGCTCGGTACGGCTTGGACGCTCAGCGCACATCGCAGAAGATTTCCTTGGCGCATCGTCCTGGTCGGCCTAGCCATGCAATTCGCTTTGGCCGTCATCGTGCTCCGCGTGCCGGCTGGAAAAGTCTTCTTCGAATGGGTCGGGAACATATTCACGGCGCTCCTCGATTGCGTGGATCAAGGTGCGGGATTCGTGTTTGGCACCAGTGTCGTCGAAACATCGTACGGACCTACTCCCGCCTTCAAAATCCATTTTGTGGCGTTCAAGGTGTTGCCGACCATCATCTTCTTTTCTTCCTTGATGTCGATCCTGTATTACGTCGGTATCATGCAATGGGTCGTCGGTGGCATATCCCAGGTGATGCAAAAGACTCTCGGAACATCGGGTGCGGAAACCCTATCGACGGCTGGAAACATCTTTGTCGGTCAGACCGAAGCACCTTTGTTGGTCCGTCCGTATCTCAACACCATGACCAACTCCGAACTCATGGCGGTCATGGTAGGTGGATTCGCCACGATCGCAGGAGGTGTCATGGCGGCCTATGTGGGAATGGGTATTTCCACTGTACACCTTCTCTCCGCAAGCTTGATGAGCGCTCCGGCAGCCTTGGTCGTTGCCAAGATCATGCAGCCTGAAGTCGACAAGCCACTGACACTGGGCAAGGTCGAGGTCACCCCACCCATGGAAGCGACGAATATCATCGATGCGGCCGCCCGCGGTGCGAGCGATGGCCTGCATCTTGCACTCAATGTCGGTGCCATGCTCATCGCTTTCCTCGGTCTGATCTTTATGTTCGACAGCCTGTTGGGATATTTGACTGAAACTATTTCTTATCGGATGACCGGGCAAGGTCATCGCATCACGTTCACCCAAATCACGGGCTATATCTCCGCCCCCTTCGCGTGGCTGATGGGGATCGAATCGAAGGACTGCTTTGTTGCAGGAGAGATTCTCGGCACGCGAATCGTCGGTAATGAATTCATCGCCTACTCCAGCATGAACGCGGAGTCGAATCCTGCGTTTGCCGGTGTGTCGGAACGTACTAAGACCATTCTCACCTACGCGCTGTGCGGTTTCGCGAACATCGGATCGATAGGCATCCAATTGGGCGGATTGGGGCCTTTGGCACCCGATCGACGCGAGGCGCTCGTCAAGCTGGGATTGCGAGCCATGATCGGTGGACTTCTGGCGTGTTACATGACGGCATGTATCGCTTCGCTATTCATCGATGTCTAGTCCGCGTCTAGTCCGCAGATAGCACCTATTTCCGTCATGAACCATCACTCCAATACAAACCATTCACCGATTTCTCCCAAGTCGATACCCGAGTACATTGCCATGGCTCAGCGGGTCGCCCAGCGTGCCTACAACCCCTACAGTCGCTTTGCGGTGGGGTGCGTTCTGGTCGATCGCGATGGTGAGGAGCACATCGGATGCAACGTCGAATCTGCCTCCTATTCGGTAACTCTTTGCGCCGAGCGTGTCGCCGCGTCACACGCTGTCGCGATGGGAAAAAGGAACTGGCAATCGATCTATATCGTTTCACCCACGCGCGTTTCTCCATGTGGTGTCTGCCGACAATTCCTGTTCGAGTTCTGCCCGGACCTAGAGGTCTATTTGGGAGACCTCACCACCGAAGAAACTCTCGGCCCCATTCGGCTTGGAGATCTGCTTCCATTCGGGATGACGCTGCAACAAACTCCCTTGCCGCACGATGGAACCTAGCCCTCCATGCCTGAGCCTGACATCTCCACGCCATCCGAGTTGGATGCAGCTTTCCAACCTTTGCGCAGCCGGTACGTAGTCGGCATCGACCTCGGGACGACGAACAGTGCCATAGCGTTTGTAGACACCCGTTCCTCGCGACGCGACGTCGGTATCTTTCGAGTGGAACAATTGTCCGATTTTGGGGCGACCGTTCGATCGGATACCCTGCCATCTTTTCACTACGAATTGACCGATTCAGAGGCTGTCCCCGTCGACGTTCGCTTTCGACTTGGAAAGGAAGGTGACGCTCGCGGCATCGTGGGTATTTTAGCCCGCGAGCGAACCTTGCAAGTTCCCGGGCGCGGTATCGGCTCCGCCAAGAGTTGGTTGTGCCATCATGGCATCGATCGCGCGAGTGACTTGCTCCCGTGGCATGGCGATGCCGATGTTGCATCCCTTTCTCCCGTCGAAGTCAGCCGGCGCTACCTCGAACACATGCGCCGTCAATGGGACCGCGACCATCCGCACGATCTCCTGTGCGATCAAGAAGTGATCGTGACCTTGCCCGCGTCCTTTGATGAAGTGGCTCGCCAATTGACTCTTGAGGCTGCCAATCGGGCGGGCCTTCAAAACGTCGTACTGATCGAGGAACCGCAAGCAGCCTTTTACGCTTGGTTGCATGCACACGAATCCTCCTGGATGAATATTCTGAAGCCGGGACAAAGTATTCTGGTATGCGATATCGGGGGCGGAACGACTGACTTTACATTGATTCGCGTCATCGACTCTGCTATCGCTTCATCCTCAGCCAATGCGGAGATCGAAGATCCGTCTAACCCTCGCAGCCCAGCTCGGGGCGAAGACCAAAGCCGACACGTTTCGCAAAAGCTGGAATCGGTTTTCGGTCTTCATCGTGTCGCGGTCGGTGAGCATCTGATGCTCGGTGGAGACAATCTCGACTTGACGTTGGCCAAGCATTTGGAACAACAACTCCTTCGCGACATGCCGGGAGTGGAACGACTCAGCCCGAGACAATGGGATACGCTGAAAGCGCATGCTCGTAAGGCAAAGGAGAGCCTGCTGCAAGACTCCGCGCCTGAGAGTTACTCGATTTCGATGCCTTCGTCCGGCTCGAAGTTGATCGCAGGCAATCGCAATGTGTTGGTGGATGGCAATTGGGCTAGAACCCTTTTGATCGAAGGCTTCTTTGGTCATGTACCGTTAGAAAGCCGTCCCGATACGAGCCAAGAAGGTTTTCAGGAATTCGGCTTGCCCTACGAACAGGAACCGAACGTTCACAAGCATCTCGCGCAATTCTTGTGGGATCATCGCTGGGCAGGGCGTTCGGAGCAGGATCGAGGGCAGCTCGATGATCGTCGCGCAGCTCGTCCCGATTGGGTGTTATTCAATGGGGGAGTGCTAGAATCCTCCGCGATTCGCGACGCAATCCTCACGCAGATCGCCCATTGGTTTGCCGATGCGCGAGAACCCGATTGGAAGCCCGGAGAACTCGAAGGCAATCGACTCGATTTGGCGGTAGCCCAAGGTGCCGCCTATTTCGGTTTGGTCCGTCGAGGCGAAGGAGTCCGCATCGACGCGAGGCTGGCTCGGTCGTATTACTTGCTCGTCTGCCAAGAGCCAAGCCAAGCCATCTGCGTGATGCCTGCAAGTGCACTTCCGTTGGATCGGTATCGATTGGATTCCCGACCATTTGAATTGACTCTGGGTGAACCGGTCCGGTTTCCGTTGTATTGCAGCAGCAGCCAATTGACCCATGCCTTTGGTGAATTGATCGATGTGGATGAAAACACCATGAGCCCGTTGCCACCCGTGCACACGGTTCTCACACTCGGGCGAAGCCAGAAGAAAGGAAAAGCCGCCGTCCACCTCGAAAGCGAATTGAGCGAGATCGGGACATTGGCCATGAGCGTGGTGACCGTTCCAAACGCATCCGAGGTTTCGAACGGAGTAGATTCGGATGGGGCGCTGCGATGGAACCTCGAGTTCGACGTTCGGAGTGTTCGAACGGAGGAATCGATGCTGTCCGATGCAGGTCCACTGCGGCGCGTGGTCGATGCTTCGATGACGCAAAGCGCTGCCAAGGTCTTGGATTCGATCTTCGGTGAAGAGGGGCGAGAGAAGCCAAAGGAATGCTATCCCCGATTGACGGATGCGTTGGGGCTAAACCGAAGGGATTGGCCTATCCCACTTCTGCGCGAAGTATGGCGTTATTTGGCAGAGCATTCCGACAGCCGAAAAAAATCTGCAGATCATGAAGCTCGCTGGTTGAACTTGGCTGGTTGGGCATTGCGGCCAGGTTTTGGTTATCCAGCGGACGATTGGCGCGTGCAAACGACATGGCGTTTGATCCATAACAAATTGATGCACCGAAGTGCATCGAGCGTTGCGGAGGGGGTTATCCTGTGGCGACGCATCGCGGGCGGATTTACAGACGGGCAACAAAACGCGCTCTTTCAGGATACTTGGTCGCGCGTCAAGCCCATGCTGGGCGGAGCCACCGTCGGTCGAGAGCAGCTGAATACCAACGTGTCGATCGAACTCCTACGGTTGTTGGGGTCGCTCGAGCGTCTGCAAGCCAAAGAGAAGATTGTGGCTGGAGACTTGGCGCTCTCCGCCCTTAGCAAGAAGAAACTAGAGCCATTGCATCATGCGCTGCTGTGGATGGTAGGTCGCATGGGTTGCCGAGTTCCCGTCTATGCATCGCTTCAACAAACCATCCCAATCGATAAAGTAGTGGTTTGGATTGAAAAACTCCTGGCGATGGATGGAAGTTTTACGGGCACGGCATCCAACTCCTATTCGCTTGTCCTGATGTTGCTCGCGCGTCGAACAGGGGATCGCTACCGGGACATCCCGTCGGTCCTGCGAGAGCGCGTGCTAGCGACCATGCGTCGGCTTCCCGCACCGGAACTCCACCTGCGTCTTGTCGAACAAGGTGGATCGCTCGACGATGAAAACACGATGGACATTGTTGGAGATACATTGCCCCTAGGCTTCGCATTGCATGGATCTCACTAGTAGCCTGTTGAAAAACGAACGCTAACACCCCGCTGGTTTTGAGGTTGCGATTTTCGAGTGTCTCGGAGCCTCAGTCGATCTATCCCTGTCTTTTTCGTACTCGTACTCGTGCTCAGCGTTAGCGGTACTCGTACTCGAAGATACCGCAGCGAGATCGAGTACGAGTACGAGTACGAGTACCATTTCATTGAGTACGAGTACGAGAAAAAGCCAAACAATTGCAACTTCAAGACTAGCGCTTCGCCGCTCACTATTTCAATGCGCTGCTACGGGTGGCTGATCCTAACCCAACTTCGTTGACCTTATCCCCTAGCGAATCGCTTGGCGGAAACGATGACCCGTTGGCATCGAGGGATCGATTCGATGAAAACATTTCCATAGGGTTTGGTGACAGCTCGCGGATCGGTGACCAGGACGATGCCAGAGTCTGTGGCCGTGCGGACCAATCGCCCAAAGCCTTGACGGAATTTAATCACCGCTTCCGGCAATTGAAAGTCCCGGAACGGATTACCACCTGCTTGTCGAATCGCTTCCAATCTCGCTTCAAGCAGCGGATGATCGGGGACACTGAATGGGAGTTTTGTAATAACAACCAACCGCAGCGCGTCACCCGGGACATCGACTCCTTGCCAAAAGCTCTCGGCGCCGAACAAGACTCCGCGAGGCTGATCCTTGAAGGCTCGGAGCAATTCGCTGCGCGGTTGCCCGTCGGCTTGGGAATACAACGCCAATCCCGCGCGATCCATCCAAGGTTGCAGTGCCGCAACGCACTTACGAAGGGAATCGTACGAAGTGAAAAGCAAGAATGCGTGACCGTCGCTCTTTTCGATGTAATGACGCAAGGTCGGTACGATCGCCGCTTCGTACTCGCCCCGCCCGACAGAAGGATCGGGTACGTCGGTCAGTAGATGCAATTGCACTAGTCGCTCGTAGTCAAAAGGACTTCCAAGTTGCAGCGAGGGAAGTCCAATGGCTCCGATCCGTTTCTGAAAGAACCCAAAACCTGGTGCACGCTTCTTGTCTTTGCCGACGTTCATTGTTGCCCCCGAACCGCTCCCCGAGGGTTGCGCGCCGGATGGCTTGACGTCTGTATCTTGCGTTGTGGAAAGGGTCGCACTCGTCATAATGACGCTGTTCACCTTTTGAAACAGATGTTGTCGGAGATGGGCACCTACGTCGATCGGGCTGGACCGCATCGTCACTCGAATTGACCCGCGTGCCGAACCGCGTGCTTCCCGTTTCTCAAGCCAATAGACCGATTCGTTTTGCTTTTGAAGAAGCCACTGATCCAAACCGCTGGCGAGGCTGGTCAAACGGTTGCTCGCGGACATCATATCCATGCGAGAATTGGCATCTTTGAGGTCGCAGCCGAATCGCTCCAGTTCCTCCGCGAGAGATTGCAGTCGCTCGGGCAGTTTCGTCTGAATGGAGATGGGGACGCGGATACGACCATTCGGTGGCGCGCTTTTCTCCATCCATTCGACGAGGTCGATTGCCAAATCATCCAGCGACTCCATACAGCGGTAGGATGCCTGAGCCAATTGCTTGAGACCCAAGGCGACCAGAATTCCTTTTTCGTTTCTTGGGTTGAAGAGTTTCCGCAACGTGTAATCAATTTGTGAATTGCTGATCGATAGACCGAGGTGTTCTCCAGCGACCGACTCGATCATGTGGCATTCATCAAAAACGACCGCGTCGTACTGGGGAAGAATCCCTCCACCCATCGCGCGGATGGCTAGGTCGCTGAAGAAGAGTGCGTGATTGACGACGAGGATCTGAGCGTTGTAGACGCGGCGACGGGCAGCATGGTAAAAGCACTTATCAAAATGTTCGCATTTCCTCCCCATGCAGTTCCCCGAATCGCTCGCGACCTCATCCCATACTGTGCCTGACGGTCGAAACGTCATGCTGCTCAAGGAACCATCGGTCGTCGTATCCACCCATTTGTCGATCTGGTTCAGTTGGTCGATTTCTTGTTCATTGGAGAGCAACTGGATCATCCGAGATTTTGCCAGTTCCAATCGGCGAAGCGAGATGTAGTTGCTGCGACCTTTGACCAAGACCGACGTGAATTCACGCGGTATGACCGCATTGAGCAAAGGCAAATCCTTCTGGATCAACTGCTCCTGCAAGCTGATCGTGTGTGTACTGATGATGATGCGACGCGGTTGCTTTGCTTCCTCCGCATCTTCGTCCGAAGAATCCTCGTCGCGTGGTGTTGCGCTACGGGCTTCCATGGCGGATTCGCTCGCCGTTGCAAAGAGAATCGCGGGAACCAAATATCCAAAGCTCTTACCAACACCCGTTCCGGCTTCAACAATCAGATGCTTTTGGTTCTCGAGCGCATCGGCGACAGCATTGGCCATCTGCAACTGCTCAAGCCGATGCTCATAGTTGGCGATTCGGTTCGAAATACGGCCACCCGGACCGAGGATCGAATTGACATCCAATGGATCCATGAACCGACGACCTGCGCCGCAAGAGTTGATGCTTCTTTCCCGTGCGGAACCGCGCCCGCGTGCGGTTGCAACTATACGTCCCTCTCGAGATTTTCGGGAGGGGTTGTTCTTAACGGTTGGCTAGGATCCGTGGAGATACCCCCCCTGCCCCATTTCACGAGTAGGTTTCGATGGCGCGCCAAGTTTTGGCTATCTCTCGTACTCGTACTCAATGAAATGGTACTCGTACTCGTACTCGAAGACACCGCATCGAGTACGAGTACCGCTATCGCTGAGTACGAGTACGAGTACGAAAAAGCAGGGTGAAATATGAATTGAGACTCCGAGTCACTCGAACAGTGCAACTTCGAAACGTGCAAGCCATCGAACGAATCGCCCTGATTTCAGGTTCGAATGGTGGAGCCTGACTGCATCGAGGCTGCGATCTCGATCCGAACTGGGTACATTGATCGGATTCCAAACCACGGTTTCGTGGCCCGGTAGTTCGGGTTCCGTCCGGTGCGTTGAGCTTAAAAGATCCTCGGAGATAGCAAATGTTTCAAACCGGTGATTCCAAATCGCGAGTTCGACCGCACGCGGCACTCGACGTTCGGTTGTTGAGCCGAGACCATCGAGCGCATGGATGGTGGCTTTTCGTATTCTCACTCTGGCTAGGCTTCGGTGGGTCGCCCATTGGCTCGCAGGTTGTTCGTGCGGAAGGCCCCGCGCCCGCCACCGGCGCCTTAAAAGACTTTGCTTTGACCAAGGACACTGCGTATCGGTACGAACTAGTCGACCAAGGAAGAATCGGCGAGAGTCGATGGGTTCGCTTGCACATGGTCTCGCAACATTGGAAGGGAACGGATTGGAAGCATGTCGTTTGGATCCTGGTCCCCAACCAAGCCATTGAGAACCCTGAGGCGAAAGCCAGCCAGTCCGCGTTGCTGCTGATCGGAGGGGGGAATTGGAAGAAGGAATGGGGCGAAGCACCTCCTGCAACTCTCGAACCGAAAGGTGAAATGCTGATCCTTAAAACGATCGCTGAGGCCTCTGGATCTCCGGCCGTGGCGATTTCCCAGGTCCCCTTTCAACCGATGCTCAACAATCTCAACGAGGATGCGCTGATCGCGGAATCGTTCAAGCGATTCATCCAAGAAGAGGGGGATGATTGGCCTCTGTTGATGCCGATGGTGCGATCCGCAGTGCGTGCCATGGATACCGCCCAGACATTCAGTCGCGAGCAATGGAATCTGAACATCCAATCGTTCACTCTGACGGGAGCGAGCAAGCGAGGTTGGACGACGTGGCTCACCTCAGCCGTCGATCCGCGCGTCCAAGCGCTAGCCCCAATGGTCATCGATATGCTCAATATGCCAGTCCAGATGAAACATCAGATGGAAACATGGGGAGCGTATTCCGACGAGATTGCCGACTACACCAATCTGAGTTTGCAAAAGTATTTGCAAACCCCTCAAGGGGATAAACTGGTCCGCATTGTCGACCCCTATCGCTATCGCGACCGACTGCTTCAGCCCAAGCTGCTCATCTTTGGGACCAATGACCGCTATTGGCCCTTGGACGCGTGCAACAAGTATTGGGATGACTTGCGCGGAGATAAGTATCTGCTCTATACCCCCAACCAAGGACACGGCATCCAAGATGTCGCACGTCTAGCCGGCACCATCCATGCCCTGCACCGCAGCCGCAATGGTGACTTTGCGCTTCCCAAGCTCCAATGGAAGAATGAGTCGGCAGATGGCAAAGTCAGTCTTCAACTAGAGAGTGACCTGGTGCCGGATGAAGTTTCGATTTGGATCGCCAAGTCAAAAACTCGGGACTTCCGCGATGCAAGCTGGAATAGTATCGCCGCTAGCGAAATCGATGCGACGAACCACCGCGGCATCCTGGATATCCCCAAAGATCAGTACCTGGCAGCTTTTGGCGAATGGGTGTTCGAGCTTGGAGAATATCCCGCCTATTTTTCGACGAATGTGATCCTAGTCGAACCAAATCCGTAAAAAGGAGGGACGCGGTCTACGAAGGATGTCGCCCCTAGCGACCCTCCAACCTCCGTAAGAACCGGCTCCACGCAAGGCTTTTTGTGGATTGCTTCAGCCTATCCGAGGGCGGAACTGTCCCGTTTTTGCCATCTGACTTATACTGTTGCATCGAGATCGGCGATCCAACGGTAGGTTGGGGCCGATCTTGAGGGATCCACCGCATGGACGCATCAGGCCGCACAGGAAAGTGAATGCCAATCTGGTCGGAATCCTGCTTTTGCCTGCAATTTGGGCACAGAGGGGGAATTCGACCGGGATGCAAAGGATGTTGCGGTTCGGGCTGGGACTACGGGACAGGTTAGGGAGGACCAATTAGGATGGTGTTCGAGTACAAATCGGGTCGCTCGTACGCTTCCAAAGTATCCCACCCCCCGGTTTGCTTCCGAACTTGGCCACGACTTGCACGAACTCGTGCTCCCACCCTCCGTCGATGGTCCAATCCTTACCTGCCGATGCCCCACGTGCGCAAACTTGTTCGTTCGTTCTCCTTTCCTTGCTATTCCAGAAGATTTTCCTTGCGATCCAACCACCCTGAAACGCGATCGATCCACGTCATCTTGTTGGTCTGCTTTGTCGGTGGGCTAGGCTGTGAACCGGCAGTCCAAGTGAGAGTGTACGACGCTCCCAAGTCCGATACGCAGTTCGTTACGGGACCCCTCGCGGGAACTTCTTCACCGTCGATATCACCGTCATCATCACCGTCGATGCCGCGCAACCAAACTCCGCCTGCTTCGGGTCCTCGACGCATCCTTGGAGCGGTGATTCCACTCGAGGCTGGTTGCTATTTCCTCAAGGCCACCGATTCCCCAGAGCGATTAGAACCTCTGCTGGCTGACTTTTATGACATTGTTTCTAACTTCGCGGTTCAAAAGGAAACGGGCAGGCCCGAGGTGACCCTTCCCGCAGGATGGACGATGAATCTTAGGAACGACATTGCGATGGCCGAATTCGTCTCCCCCGAGTCGATGGGCTCGGTGAAGTTCACGGTCACCGTTTTGGGGATGCCACCTGCCAGTGATTGGAATAGCTATTTGCTTAGCAATATCAATCGCTGGCGCGGACAATTGAAACTTCCCGATTTGGATGGGTCGACCCTGAGCGATGCCTTGGTAAGTGTCGAACGCCCCGGTTCCGTTCTGCCCGGCTTTATCTTCGATGCGGTCGGTTCGGGCTCCGGTGGCATGTCTCCCGCCTCTGGACCAGCTTCCTCGGGCACTCCCCCTGCCAGGCCAACCCCTAGCACCACAACCCCTAGCACCAATCGTCCCGCAACCACCGACGCTCCCTCGGTAAGTCCGCCATCCATACCCACCAGCAACCCTTCGTCACCCAACGTCGAAACACGATCTGGGCGACCAGAACTCCAGTATGAAATACCTGCCGGCTGGACCCTTGTTTCGGGTTCGTCCTTTCGGCTGGCCACCTTTCAAATTGCCTCCGACGCGGGTGCAGGGGAAGTGACCGTCAGCATGGCCGTCGATAATCCGACGGCCAACGCCACGATGTGGTTTCAAACAGTGACCCGTGAAACCGATGAGTCCAAACTAAAACCACTGGTCGATCAATCGGTCCAAACCGCTGAAAAAATCCCCTCCGGACAACGTGAGGCGACCCTCTATACCATCCGCGATTCGGAACAACCCGATGCACCGGTGTTGGTGGTCGCGTCGATTCCTACGGATAGCCCAGAACTGAATCTGTTTGTGAAACTAAGATCGGATAATCGCGTGGCCCAGGCCCAGCGCGAATCATTCCTCCAATTCATCCATACCCTGTCGATCAAGTAGGGGTTTTTAATTATATGGCAACATCGTCTCTTCCTTATTCCTCCGAGTCCCGATCGGAAGTTTCGCAACTCCAGGCGGCCGTTTGGTCCGTTCTGAAACTCGCAGGCTCCCTGAAAATCACGTGCGTGATGTTCGCGTTGGGAGTTTTGATCTTGTTTGTTGGGACGCTCGCCCAAGACGAATCGACCATCGTCGATGTCAAAAAAGAGTATTTCAATAGTTGGTTAGCCATCGTTCCGTTCGACATCTTCAAGCCTCAAACCATTTGGCCGCATGAGACGCCCATTCCCTACGCGTTTGCGATGCCTGGGGGCGCTACGATCGGTTTGATCCTACTAATCAACCTTGTTGCGGCCAAAATGACTCGGTTCCAAATGTCGGCTCGAGGAGGAAGGTTCGCGGCAGGCATGGCATTGACCGCTATCGGCTTTGCTCTGGTAACTTTGATCGTGTTCGGTGCGCATCTCGGAGATGGTCTGCAGGGGGAACCCCCATTCAGTTACGACGCCCTTTGGTATGGAACCTTGGCATCGCTATGGTTGCTCATCGGCGGACTCGCTGTGTGGGGGGTGAAATGGCCACCCAAACATACCCTTTTGCAACGGGTACTGTGGGTCTTCTTTAGTTTGTTTTTGTTGGTTGGTTTGATCCTCGCCTTCACCGGGGATCGGTATCGCATTCCCGATCCAGGGCTGCGCATTGTTTGGCAGTTAGCGAAGAGCGGCTTGGTCAGTGTCGTGATGCTAGCTGGATTGATTCTGCTCTTTGGCGCCCGCGGCGGAAACGTCTTGATCCATCTTGGCATCGGTTTGCTGATGATCGGTCAATTTGTTTTTGGCGATCGGCAACGCGAGGAGCGCATCAGCTTGTACGAAGGTCAGCGGACCTCAGCCGCCATTCAACCGGATATTGTGGAATTGGCTGTCATTGATACGAGCCTGCCCGACAGCGATCGTGTCGTCGCGTTCGACCATCCCTTGATCGAGAGGTCTGCGAACAAAGGGACTGTATTGACCGACCCATCCCTCCCCTTCGAAATCAAAATCGATCGATGGATGGCAAACTCCGACATGAAGTCCCGGCGCTCCGATCCATCGTTGGCAGCAGAAGCATCGGATCTGATCGGCGCGCCACCCGAAGTAGCCTTTGTCGAGGTCAGCAAATCGGGTGGTGCCAAGAGCGAGATGAATTACGCAACGGCTTACGTATCGATCCGAGAGAAGAAAACTTCGAAAGATCTAGGACGCTATGCCGTCAGTCAATTTCTTAACGACCCGGCGGTTCGACCCAAGGCGATTCTCAATCATGTCGATTCCGACGGGCGCCATTTCGATCTAGCCCTTCGCTTTCGCCGAAACCTGAAGCCGTATTCTTTTGAACTCAAGGATGTCATCCTCGAAGAATACACGGGGACAGCCATTCCAAAGGACTATTCGTCGTATGTCCGCATCGTCGACGAAGATGGATCCACCCTCCAAGAGGGACGTATCTGGATGAATAGCCCCATGCGGTTCCGTGGAGAAACGTACTATCAGTCCCAATACACGCCCGCCCAAAAAACTCCGTTAGGGGTCGAGCAAACGGTATTGCAAGTCGTCACCAACGCAGGCTGGCTGATCCCTTACGTTTCCTGCGTCCTGGTCGGCTTGGGCATGCTGGCTCACTTCAGCATCACCCTGACTCGTTTCGCATCTCGCTACGACCGGAACGCATTTAGTACGCCGGAACGCAAGCCGTGGTTGCTGGCCTCGTTGGCTATCCCCGTCGTCGGTGTCGCACTCTATACCGCCATGACAGCCATTCCCCCGAGAACCGCCGACGACAAAATCGATTGGTATCAAATCGGATCCTTACCCGTCCAACATGAAGGGCGAATCAAACCCCTCTCCGGCGTTGGAGCGCAAATGCTCAAGGCTCTTTCCAACAAGCCGTATGCCTTGACACAGGAAGGACACAGTTACGAAAGGGGACAAGCCACTGGTAAAAAAGTCACGGCTGCTCAATGGCTGATGAGTCTGATGGCTCACGATCCATGGATCCTCGATGCGCCACTCATTCGAATCGACTCCCAGGCCCTTCTCGATGACCTTGATCTCAAGCGACATAAGAGCAATTGCTATTCGATCCATCAGATCACCGAAAAGATCGATAGCTTGGAAGACAAGACGGTTCAAATCTTTGACAAGCCGCGTGAGAAATGGACCTTTGAAGAACAAAAGTTCATGGACCTTCAATCCAAGCTGACCGTCTTCTTCAATGTTTGGAACGCCTACGAGCCCATCGACGAGATTCTCAAAAAAGCGGATTCGCCAGAACGGCTTGGGCAAGCCATCGAAGGGCTCAAGCCGCTGATTGCCAAGCTCCAAGCGAAGAATCCACCGGCCATCATTCCACCACGCGACATCCCAGAGCGTTTGGACCCCAAGCAACCACCCCCGCGCTGGGAAGCCTATGCACCTGCATTTTACGAAGTCCTAAAAAACTTTGATGCAAAGAAAATGGACAACCCGACTTCTCAGTTCCGCGAGTTGACCCGTCTCGTTCGCGATGGAGGCGTCAGCAAGAGCAAGGAAGTCAACGCGGCCGTCCTCGCGTACGACAAAATGGTCTCGGACAAGTACGGAGCGATATCCAAGTCTTCCAAATCCAAGTTCGAAGCATGGTACGAGTTCTTCAACCCCATCGGCGTGGCGTACATGCTGTACATCCTCACCGGTTTGACCTGCTTGCTCGGGTTTGTGGTAGCTCGCGAGCATTTTCGCCAAGCCGCGTTTTGGCTCTGCTTGTTGACACTCCTCATCCACACACTGGCCATCGGTTGCCGCATTGTGATTTCGGAACGTCCTCCTGTCGTTAACTTGTATTCCGCATCTGTCTTTATTGGCTGGGCCATTGTGCTGGCATGCTTGATCGCGGAATCTCTGTTCCCGATCTCGATCTCATTGCTCGTGGCATCGGTGGCAGGGTACTTGAGTCTGCAAGTCGCGTACGGCCTCGACATCGGGGATTCGATGCCTGTGTTGCAAGCGGTGCTCGATACGCAATTTTGGCTATCGACTCACGTCATCAGCGTTTCACTCGGCTATAGTGCCACGTTTGCGGCAGGCGCTTTGGGCATTTGCATTGTCGTGTTGTACTTTGCGAAGTCTTTCTTCAAAGGTCCGCAGTCGCAAGAGAACGCTTCCAATCGGATCGCTACGCTCTATCGCATCTCGTACGGAATCGTTTGCTTCGGGATTTTCTTTAGCTTCGTCGGTACAGTCCTCGGCGGGTTGTGGGGCGATGATAGCTGGGGGCGATTTTGGGGCTGGGATCCCAAGGAGAACGGTGCCTTGATGATCGTTCTCTGGAATGCGTTGCTGTTGCATGCCAAGTGGGATCGTTTGGTCGGATCGCTGGGCTTTGCGATGCTAGCCGTCTTTGGCAACATCGTGACCGCATGGTCGATGTTCGGAACCAATATCCTCGGGATCGGATTGCACGCCTACGGTGGTGATCCCGGCGATTCCGTCCGAAATATCGCCCTCTTTGTGGGAAGCCAATTGGCGATTATCGTGTTGGGTGCGGTGGCCTATGTCATGGCGCGCAGTCACGACGCGGTGGTTGCGTCGGCACGCATCAAGCCGTAAGCTGATTCGCATGGTAAACATCACTGCGGATGGCAGTCATCCTTCGAGCGTTTCTTTTGTGCGTTCCGAAATACGGGAGCACCTCCAGATCGCACGGGAGACTTGGCAACTGACGGTTCGAGCCCCGGCCCTGGCGGCGGAGGCGCGACCCGGCCAATTCTTTATGGTCCGTTTGGCCCATTGCAATGATCCTCTCATCGGGCGAGCCCTGGCGCTCTACGACATGCATCGTGACCCGGCAGGAAACCCCAGTGATATCAGTGTCGCGTACGTCGTGAAAGGCAAGTTTACTCAAGCCCTGTCGCGAATGAAGGTCGGTCAATCGGTCGAACTCTGGGGACCGTTAGGGAACGTTTTTTCTACCGATCGTACCGATCATTTGATCCTCGTGGCCGGTGGTGTTGGGATCACACCGATGCTTACCTATGCCAGTGCCGCGCTCGGATTCGAAACGTACGGTCGACCCACAGTCCCTCATCGATTCGCTCCGCGAGTGACGCTGTGCTACGGAGCGAGAACCAGCGAGTATTTGGCAGGATTGGATGCCTTTCAAGCGCGCGGGGTCGAACTGAAAATCGCAACCGAAGATGGATCATTGGGCCATCGAGGACGTGTCACTGACATCTTGGACGGGTTGCTGACGACACAGTCCGAGCGAACGCGAATCGCTTGTTGCGGTCCAGAACCGATGATGGAAGCCGTTGCCAAACTCGCAAAGCAATATGCAGTCCCCTGCGAAGTCTCTTTGGAAACGCCCATGGCATGCGGTATCGGTATCTGCTTTACCTGTGTGGCTCGCATTGAGCAACCCGACGGAAGCTGGGACTATCGCCGTACGTGTGTGGAAGGCCCTGTCTTTCCGGCGGAGTCGGTGGTTTGGTAACGATCGAGCGCGCGATGATTCTGCTAGGAAAGTGAATCATCGTCGTTCGATGCCTTTACATCTTCCTTGAAAGTGGTTTTTATGCTGCTCGGACTTCGGACAGTGATCTATCCCGCACCCGATTTGGATAAAGCCAAAGCGTGGTATGCGCAGGTTCTCGGAATTGAACCCTATTTTGACGAACCGTTCTATGTCGGTTTTTCGGTCGGCGGTTTTGAGTTGGGTCTCATTCCCGACGGAATGCCGGGAGCCGATGGGGCGCAAGCCTATTGGGGTGTGACGGACGCAAGCGCGACGCTTGAAAAACTCGTTGCCTTCGGCGCCGTGGTTTTGGAAGAGGTCAACGACGTGGGTGGCGGAATCCAAGTCGCGTCGGTTTTGGACCCTTTTGGAAATCGACTTTCCATCATTGAGAATCCGCATTTCAAGGCATCGGAAGTTCGCTAGGCTAAGGCGTAGCACGCGTCAAAGTTCTGTGTCCTATCCTGTTTTAATACAGTCCTGCGTTTGCTCCCAACACAAGGATCCATCGTGAAAATCGCAAATCCATTCTTCCCGTTTCTCATTGCCATAGTCTCGATCACCGGTTCGATCTTCGCGGCCGAGACGGTCACGGTCGATAACTTTGTCCGTGCTGAGACCGACATGACGATGAAACGCTATGCCGCGTTAGGAGCCTTTGGAAAACTTTTCCATTTACGGGCTCCGACTCCCATCGATCAGCAAGGGGTCATTCGTATGAACCGAGATACGCTGTACTCGGCCATCATTCTTGATCTTGCGGAACCAGCCACAATCATTAAACCAGAAACAAACGGCCGCTTCCAATCGATGTTGGTCATCAACCAAGATCACTCCATGCTTCCGGTCGAACATGGTGCCGGGGAGTTTGTTCTCACGCAAGAAAAAGTGGGGACACGCTACGCCTTTGTCGCTTTCCGAACATTCATTGATGCAAACAATCCCAAAGATATCGAGGCCGCCAATGCACTCCAGGATATGATCCAGGTCAAACAGTCGTCGGTGGGATCTTTTCAAGTGCCCGACTGGGACGAAGTCTCACTAAAAAAGATCCGAGATGCAATCAACGTCTTGGCCGCCAGTCACAAAGGGATGTCGGATATGTTTGGCGACAAGAAGACATTGAATCCAATCCACCATCTCATGGGTGCGGCCTACGGCTGGGGTGGCAACCCGCGCGATGCCGCCATGTACGACTCCGTCACGCCTGAGAAGAGGGATGGCAAGACCCCCTACGTCCTGCATGTCAAAGACGTTCCGGTCAACGGATTTTGGTCGGTGACGGTATACAACCAAGACGGCTTCATGCAGAAGAACGATCTGAATATCTACTCCTATAACAACGTCACCGCCAAGAAGGACGAGGATGGCGGCATCACGATTCATTTCGGCGGCGACCCCAATAGCACCAACTACGTTCCCATCATTCCGGGCTGGAACTACACGGTGCGTATGTACCAACCCAAGCAAGAGTTACTCGACGGCACGTGGACCTTTCCAAAGCCTGTCGAAGCCAAGTGAGCTATCGGAATAGATTGTTCAGGTGTGGGATAGTCTTCCAGACTGTCATCCCTTCCATCGCACGATCCGTTCAGAGCCGCGAGCGTCACGGCTCGGTGATTTAATCGAAAACGCAATGGCAACAATTAGCCGATGGGCGTTAGCCCCGGTTTTCGGAATGGCAACCGCCGCTAACGCGGTGCGGCTAATTAAATCAACAGCCTGGTCAGCGACCGGCGGAGGCACAATCGCCAACTCGGTTCGATGGACTGTTCAAGACCCGTTTGAAGATGCGGGTTCTAATGTCCCACAGCCCGGCGCTAACGCTTTGGGCTCTGACAAACCGTCGATCCATTCAATTGCGGTGCGTGAGGACTCGTGGGATAGTCTTCCAGACTGTCGAGGCCCTCACGTACTTCCGCCGGCACAAGGCCAACGGAGAGCATGAAGCAATGACGATTCAAGGTAGCTGCCAATTTGTTGCCCCATCCGAGACAAGCTCGGCGGAAGGCGTAGGAGCTGGATTACCCTCCCCGCGGCCTTGTGACGGAGGTGCCGAGATTGAAGGCTACCAGGACGTGCAAATATCGGTGGATGTCATGAGTATACATTTGGATTCTCACGTAGAAGATGCTCAGTGATGGATCATGACAGCGGATGCAAGGATAGAGTTCGTTGTCTGTATTTGGGGTTCCGTTTCGGCATTGTGAAAGGATCGTTGAAACGACTCTTTAAGTTGACAATCAGTCAAAAATAGTGGTGTTGCCGTGAATTTCGATATGCTTGGTCATAGGATGTCCAACCACATACTCGGTTTAGTCGATTCGAAGATATACTCACGGTCTCCAGTGATGTAAATGCTTCGCAAAGGAATCGTAGCAGAGAACGATATATGCCCGATCAATCCGCCATCGCTTGTGTGCTTTCGCTGCTGCGAATATTGGCAGATGCTGACGCCGAACGTGATATTGGTAGCCTCGCGAAACGTTTCAATACGAGTATGAAGACAGTACGTCGCGATATACAAGAACTTCGCGCTAATGGTGTCGTTGTTTCCGAAGAAGTTGGACCATTCAGTCGCAAGACCTAACGTCCAAAATGGACCAAAAGAGGGGGCAGATTCACTGGAGTTAAAACGCAACTGGTAAAACGTTCAGAGACGGCCACAACACGCTCGATATGCCTTACAATGCAGAGAGTGACCAAGTGGTACGTCGGGGTAGGTATTATCTCTCTTTAAACTTAAGGTGGATTGTTTGGGTACACCCCCAAAAAATGCGTGAAAAAATGAAGAACCCTCTAATCGAACGAGATGAACAAAAGGACGAGCAACTCATCGTCCGAGCGGTCGATCTTTTGAGGTCTGATTTCGAGAGGCAATCCAAATACCTTAGCCTCGATGACTTCAATCGGATCGCTTCCAAGCTTAATTTGGGTCCGATTACTCGAAAGTCAGCTGTCCGACAGCTCAAAGCCATTGGGATAAGACTGACAGACGAGAGCGAACTCAAATCCAAGACAACAGCGGAATCAGAGCTAGGCGATATCCACTCAAGAGATTCGACGACATATCGCTTTCATTCGCTTTTGTCGCATGAAGAGGAAATTACCCTCGCTCGGCGGTATCAAACATCGCTCATTTTGAAAGAGGACAGCCCATCGAAAGAACTTCGAGAAAATGATCAACTGATCTCCGCAGGAATGGAGGCAAGAGGCCGTTTGATTCTTTCGAATATTCGACTTGTCCACGATCGGGTGGATCGATTTGAGTCGATTACGTCGCTTGCACGAGAGGATTTGGTCCAGGAGGGAATACTTGGACTCTTTCGAGCCGTAGAAAAATTTGAACCAGAGCGTGGCTTTCGCTTTGGAACCTATGCAACATGGTGGATCGATCAAAAGATTGCTCGTTTGATCGCTGACAAAGGACAACTGATTCGTATTCCTGTCCACATCCAACGGAAGTTGGCAGAGCTAAAGCGTCGTCAGCGCGAACTTGAGGTACGATTCGGAAGGATACCAACAACAACCGAACTGGCACGAGAGTTAGGCGATACTGTTCCAGAGGTCGAGTTCCTTCGAGCGGTTCGTTCCGATATCATGTCGGCGCATGACGAAGCTGCCATCGATAATCTCTCGCAACGATCATCGAACGGACGATCTCATCGCTTCGATAAACCGGATGAGCATTTGGAATTACAAGAACTAAAGGAGCTTGTCGGAGCAACGATAGGATCATTGGATAACCGACGACAAAAGATCTTGAAATGGAGATTCGGCTTGGATGGTAAAGCACCGAGGACTTTAGAACAAATTGGCGAACGACTTGGCGTAACGCGGGAGCGAATTCGACAGCTGGAAAAGAGCGCATTGAAGAAGCTTGCCCTCACGCAAGCGGGATTGAGTTTGCGCGTTTATCTGCCAGAACAGAGTGAGGATTCGACATCGGTGGAAATTCCTCCAGGAAAGAGAAAACGTAGAAAGTCTCAAGATGTTGAACAACAATCCATCGAGGAGGAAAAGTGACAGGAATACACGAAGATTGTAGAAAGTTCGCAGCCTGGCTGAACAAGCAAGTTGTTTCAGCTGCAAAGGGCGAAGGGGTAACTCAGAGCGCAGTGGAACCCGAAGGTAGATTTTGGCTCGGCCGATTGGAAACTGAGGCAAAGGTTGCTAATTCGCCCTTTGGCGATCGATCTGAGCGAATGTCGCCCTGTGCAATTGGAATACGAGTAAGGCCAGTAGGACAATCGCCTTGGCGTCTCGACGTCTCAGTCGTTGCACATGGTTGGTGGAAAGACCGGAGTACTACTCCAAGTAGTTGGCGGAAGACACCTCGAATCGAAGAAACTCAAGCCATTACTATCCCAACGAGTGGCGTCGGTACTCACACATTCGTTCCGGCCACCTTTAATTCTCTGCTTGCAAATGCAGTTAATTCGACTGATCTCTCTGTTGGTATTCGCGTCGAGGTAGAACATGGTCGAGGCGGAGCAGTTGAGTTGATTATTTCCGTAGTGAATGAATCTCCGGAAGACTCGGCCGTTCTTGCTGATACAGGTCTGTACGAGGTGGGACTGAAGATCAGTGGTATCAAGACCGAACCGTTTTTACTTTCTGCCTTGCCTGATTCGTTTCGATATGATCGACGTATCGCAGCATATGGAATCAATTGCGGCATTGAAGCGATTGCAGATGGTTCGATTCAATCGACCGATACCGTGGAAACAAATAGGCCGCGACCAAAGTACTGGTGTGTAGAATCGCCAATTCCTGATTGTTCATTCAGCACGCTAGCATCGAAACCAATCCCTTCTCTAGAGACGCTTGTATACGCTCATGCCAAATGGGGACAGGCAGAATGGTCATCTGAAGAACTTGATCGCAGATCAATTGAAGAGTCCTGGTCTCAGTCTATGAGGAAAGAAGCGGATCACGCAGCCCATGAATTCAACGTCGAGTCCGAGCGTATGGCAACCGGACTGAGAATACTCCAAAGCAATCCGATGTTGCTCAGGTCATTCATGTTAATGAATGCGGCCATGGAGATCTCATCGAGAGGTCGATTTCCTGGTTGGCGGCCGTTTCAGCTTGGGTTCATACTGGCGAACCTGCGTTCGGTTTTGATGGATGCTTCAGAGACGGATACTGTAGACATTCTGTGGTTCGCAACTGGTGGAGGAAAGACTGAAACTTACCTAGGCCTCCTCGTGATGGCAGCGCTGCATGACAGACTTACAGGGAAGTCGTGCGGAATGACTGCTTGGAGTCGTTTTCCACTTCGATTGTTATCTCTTCAGCAGACGCAACGCTTTGCCGACGCAATAGCTGCTGCGGAAATCATTAGACGCAGGGAAGGAATTGCTGGCGAATCATTTTCAATGGGTTTTTTCGTCGGTGATAGCAGTACTCCCAATCGCATCAAGATCGATCCACAACCAGGAGAACCAGACTCGTTAGACGAAAGCATGCCGAAACGGTATCAGGTTCTGCTGCGATGTCCGTTTTGCGATCATGATCTGCGAATGCATTTTGACCGAACTAGATGGCGTCTACTTCATGTTTGCGATTCCGATGCATGCCCATGGCCAGAAGATGGTCTTCCTGTCTATATCGTCGATGACGAAATCTATCGTTTTCTTCCGACGATCGTAGTTGGTACACTCGATAAGGTGGCTTCAATTAGTATACAAGCCGCAATGCGAGGGTTTGTAGCCGCTCCCTATGGCTTGTGTTCGGTCGAAGGTCATGGATTTGCTTATTCACAACGATCTGATAAGAAGACGGGGTGCCTAGTTCCTGGATGCCGAGGTTCGCGGTTAGCATTACCGATGGCGGCGAATCGATTTGCCCCAACATTCAGGCTGCAAGATGAGCTCCATCTTCTTCGGGATAGTCTCGGAGCCATTGACGCCCACTATGAAAGCCTTCTTGATCATCTTGAGTTGGAAAGTTCAAACATACGTCCAAAGATCGTTGCGTCGTCTGCAACGCTTACAGGCTACGAGCGACAATGCAAGGCTCTGTATCAGCGTTCCGGTAGAGTTTTCCCTTGCCAAGGGCCGCGAGCGTCAACGACTTTTTGGTCGGTTGCGGATGAAGGAACTCTGCTTCGCAAGTATGTGGCCTTGGCACCAAGAGGAGCAACTCTTGAGTTTGCTGCGGATCGATTACTGACGACCATGCAGCAACTCATTCGTCGTTTGCGAGACAGTCCTGAGGCTGTTTGCCATGAAGCTGGTATTGATCTCGCCAATGCGACAGCACTCGTGTCTCTATTCGGAACGAATGTTGTCTATGGCAATACGATTAGGGATCTAGACGCAAGTGCTCGTTCCTTGGAGACACAAGTCCCAGTACAACCCCTTGTGACAGCTCAACTAACCGGTCACACACCGTTCGAGGAAGTTCGAGATATTTTGCGACGTCTGGAACATCCCGAAGCAGAATTTAATGATCGGATTCACGTTGTTGCGGCTTCGTCCATGATGTCGCACGGAGTGGATATCGATCGATTAAATTCGATGGTCATGTTAGGACAACCGCTTTCGACGGCTGAGTTTATGCAGGCCACAGCACGCATCGGAAGAAAGTTTCCTGGTATTGTTTACGTGCTCCATAAAATGCCGTTGGAACGCGACGCCAGTCTTTTCCGCGCCTTCAACTCGTTTGTAGAACAGGGAGATCGTTTTGTTGAAGCGGTGCCAATCACGAGACGGAGTCGTCGTGTTCTGGAACGAACGCTGCCAGGGCTGATAATGGCTCGCTTGCAACATTTGCATGAGCCTGCGTCTAACGGGGCACTAACGCTGATCTCAAAAGTTCGCCAATACTTCGCAAGCAACCAGATAGTTCCCGAGACGGAACTATCCAGTCTAGTGCAAATGCTAACAATTTCGTCCGATCTCGATCTTCCGTTGCGCGAAGAAGCACAGCAAACACTTCGAGCATTTTTCTCTCGGATCAACGATCCAGCGACGGCAGAGAGGTTTCCCAACGAGCTATTTCCAACTGGCGTAATGAAGTCTCTTCGTGATGTTGAAGAGCAAGCCCCAATATACGATTGAGACCACTAAATGCGTGAAAGACGATCTGGATCACAAATATTATTTGGTTACTTACCGGAGCAAACGGTAGACCTCGCTGGCAAGGTATGGAAGGTCGAACGCTGGACTAATCCAATCCAGACAGCAGTTGACCAAAGCATTCTACGGGAAGAGTTGTTGCGCCTCGCATCCGCATGGGAAGCTTCCGGCATGGACGGTGGGTTTTCTCAGGATCTAAGACGAGGAGTATCGGTCGATGTCTTTACTTTGAATCGTGACGCAGGCGTGAAGGTACAATCCTTTCCGAACGTATGGATTTGCCGTGGCAACAATTGCAATCGTTTATCTCGCCGCAACGATCAGCACTGCACGTGTGGTTCAAACCGATGGGGCCAATTCCATTTCGTTGGTTACCACGATTGCGGTGCGATTCGCGAGCCCTGGTTTCGATCGTGTCCGACACATGGTCAAGCAAGGATCAACTTTCCCGGAACCGCCTCCGCCGCAGAGATAACGATCACATGTCCAGTGTGCAACATCGAGCTTAGTCGAGGACTAGGTCGGCCGGCATGCGCCTGCGGCAATGGTCAGGTGAGCTTCACTGTCCACCGCGCGGCTCGAGTTTATACGCCTCGTTCTATCGTCATCATCAACCCTCCTACTCCTGAGAGAGTTAGAGAACTACAGGAAGCAGGAGGTGCGACACGTGCACTTCAATGGGTACTCTCTGGAATGCAAACCATAAATGTTCGTGAACATGGTCGCACAAAAGCCACATTCTTGCAGCAGTTATTGAGCCAAGGATTTGATCCCACTTTTGCAGCGCAATTGGTTCAGCAAGCAGTCGAAGCAAAACAAGTGACGGACGACAATCATTTTGACCATAGACTCACTGGTTCCTATCGCACCGATGCGGAAAACGAAGCCGTTAGGATTGCAATGGCAACACTTGATTCTCGAACGACGGTGAGCAGTTTGCATGAATCAGCGCCAATGGACTCTGAGCTACGAACACTTTACGGCGAGAGATACTCTGCAGCATTCAAGGCAGCGGGTTTGGATAGTATTGAGTTTGTAGATCGGTTTCCTGTTTTGAGTGGGAACTATGGATACACGCGAGGCGATGCCACACCTGGTGCAACGAGACTAGTGAACTACCGCCACCCCAAAAGGGCAAATCCCGTCATCTATGCTGACATCGCCCAGACGGAGGCTTTGTTCGTGCGTCTCAAGCCGACTAAAGTTGCATCGTGGTTGACAAGGCGTGGCCATACCTTGAGCCCCTGGTCAGATGAACCTAGCGCACGACTCTCGATTCTCCAATCAGCAACAATTCCGCCTCCTGGTTCCGATCCTCCGGCCAATCCCAGCGTGGGTTCAGATCTATTGACCGTCGTTCATTCCTACTCGCATCGCTTCATTAGACAAGCATCAGTGCTGGCTGGTCTTGATCGCAATTCCCTGTCAGAGTTCCTCGTTCCCTTGCATCTCGGTTTTTTTGTTTTCGCTGCGGCGCGTGGTGGTTTTGTGTTGGGTGGGCTCCAAGCAATGTTTGAAGCAGATCTTGAGCATTTACTGGACGGCGTCGTGTTTGGTGAGCATCGTTGTGCACTTGACCCCGGTTGCAACCGAGGAGGTTCAGCATGCGCAGCATGTTTGCACCTCGGAGAACCTAGTTGTCGTTTCTTCAATCGGTTTCTGAGCAGAGGTGCGCTCAACGGCATGGATGGCTATTTTTCATTCTCGTGATAAGCGTACGATTTACTGGCACGAATGAGTGTTCAACTAGAAAATACTATTGAGCCTTTGTGTCCGTTCGTGATTGGGAACGAGTACACTCGCTCCGACGTCTTTCCTGTTGTTGGCATTGCAGAACCTTCGGTCGGTGACTCGTTTACAGGCTACACTCTTTTACCAAAATGACGCATTGATATTCTGCATGATTGGAGGTTTTGGACGGAAAGGACACGAGTATGGAAACAAATTTTTTGACGGGCAGCTGATTTGGTTCGCAAAGAATCGTCGTTAGAAAGAACATCCTTCGGTGCAAAGGCTTATCACGTCCAGATGGCGAAACTACCTTTTCTATCGTACGGACAATCGCGCACCCTTTAAGTTTGCTGAGCAAGCTTTTGCGATCGCCGTCGAGGATTCCTCGAAAGTAAGGATTACTTGGGAGTTTGAAGCGAACCGGTCGAATAACAGTTTCTACGCTGAGGAGATTCCCGAGACAGTTTCGATTTTGGAGAGTGCTAAGAAATCGATCTTGGTAAACGCTTACGAGCGAGATAGGAATACCAGGCGGATTTGCATTGAGAAATGGGGAGCAATCTGCTACTTCTGCGATTTCGAGTTCGTTTCGAAATATTGGGAATTGGGCTATGGGTTTATCCACGTCCACATTCTGCAACCAACCCTGAAATTGGCGACGAGTATCTGCTTGATCCTAAAAGGGACCTAAGACCGATTTGTCCAAATTGAGATGCTATGCTGCACCGGGAAGCGCCTGTTTTGTCAATTGAAGCACTCCGTGAAATCATAAATCGGAGTCAAGTCAGACCTGAGAGTACGCTGGGGCTCTAAGAATCTGTTTTTGAGTGACTGCGCGTTTGAGGGCTCATTCGACGAATGTGTTTTCTCAAAGACTCATCGAACTCTTTCGGCCGTTGTAACCCACTCTCTTGCAATCGATTGAAAAAACCTGAAGTTGCCTTTAGGGAAAGGTCTTTTGTTGGAAACCTCAAAAAAGATTCCAAAGAACGGTATACATATCGTTTTGGGGCTTCGCTGACTTCGCTAACCCAGATTCTCCCGTTCTCGCCCCAGCATGCGGTAGGCCATCGTTGACCTTCAATCCTTGGTTTATCATTGCTAGATTCATAGTTCCCCGGAGTCACGAGCCGACGGCCAATCCACTTAGCTACTGGAACCGATACTGCGTTCCCAACAAGTTTCCATCGGGTTGCCTCAATCTTCGTATCAAGAACGCTTTCGACGGGTGATGTCCAGTTCGTTGGAAAGCCTTGGAGACGTTCGCCGTCTCGAATGTCCAACGTCCGAATAGACGCCTGACTGCGAACCCAGATGGCCGGTGGGGAAGGAATAGAAAATCCGGAGCTCCCTTTGATTGTCGGAACTCCATCGCATGTCCAACCGAGTCCTCGATTTCCTTCAGTCCAGTAAAAACCATGTGCGTCAGCTTGAAGGTCAAAATCGGGGAGTGATTCAGCGTCGTCAGCAAGAAGAACGTCTGAAGGTGACTTCGTTTGAGAAGCAAGAAAGAGAACTCTACGTCTTCTTTGGGGAAGCCCAAAAGAACGAGTATCAACAATTCGGTAAGCCCATCGGTATCCCATCTTTTCAACTTGTTCGACTAAGTGTCGCATCGCCTCACCGGCATTGAGTTGCAACATGAACGGAACATTCTCAAGCAACAACCATTCTGGCTTTTGGCGTTTCTTCCCAATCAAATCGAAGACAAAATCGATGAGAGAGGACTGTGAGCCGCGAATCCCAACGCTTTTCCCTGCTTGACTCAGATCCTGGCACGGGAACCCTGCCATCACAAGATTAACGGACGGCAGCGAACGGAGACCAGTGATGTCAGCTGTACGTCTGCACGATGGGAAGTGAGCCCTCAAGACCGCCCTTGCTTCAGGAAGAAGTTCGCACTGAAGTAAAGTCGAATGCCCAGCCGCTTCCATTCCTCGTTCAAATCCACCGATACCGGCGAATAAGCTTGCGACGGTCAGACTCGCGCCATTTTTCACTTAACAACTTCTCCTTCCATAACGTTAGTCAACACAGACTAGAACATCATACCAAACTTTGGGCTTCATCTCGAGACGGCATTCTTGATGGGAACGTGCCGAAAAAATCATGTTTGTGGTAAAATCCTGAAAAGGCCAACGGGCAATTGATTGTGCGTACACTGGCGGGTTTTGGATTTTTCCGACCGGGCTAGAATTCGGCGGATAGGTTTTTGCGTTCGATCAACGATTCCCCCCTACGCCGGGAGCTTTGCGATGTCGCGGCTCACTTGCTCAACAAACGCCCAAATCTGGAAATAGCATTTCGCTGACTTTGAGCGATCTCAGCTCTCCATTGCTCAGTTTTGCCAGTCCATCGGCTCTCCCACACCCACCTTCTATCAATGGAAACACAATCACACCGAGTGCCACGACAAAATCGCCTTCCTGCGAGTCCAGACCGCCGACGTGCAATCGGCTGACATTGAGATACTGCTCCCAAGCAGCGTAGCGTTTCGCGTCCCGTTCCGAGCGATCGGCTCCCGCTATACCATCTCCGAATAAAAAGTCGTAGTCTCCATACTCGATTTCAGCAATTGCGTCCAGATCTACCGTCACTGCGAGCCTATTATCGATATGCGCAACAGCTTCGACGACCTCTACGGCATTATCAAAAATGACTTTCAACGCGATGTGCGCGACGTAGGCCTTTTTATGTTCCTCAATCAATGCCGCAATCCTATTAAAATCCTGTGCTGCGATACCGATGGCATCGCTATCTGGATGAAGCGACGTGAGCGAGGTTACTTTTAATGACTTGTTTGCAGTCCCGATGGCAAGCATTTCGTCATCTCGCCTGCATAACTTCAATGGATCTAGACCGGCATCGAACTTGAGTCGATGCACAAGCGAAATCGCTACGTTTCACCCAAGTCTCGTGCCTCGTAAACGAGCCATGTTCATTCTTTCAAAAATGCTCCTCTTTTTTCTCTTTTTTGGTTCTTCGCCCTCTTGCGCTTTTCAAGCGTCGCGCACATAGTTCCAACATGCAGGACGCAAACGACATACCTAACGACTTGAGCACCGTCAAGGAAGGATCCTGGTGCAATCGAACGCTATCACTAAGCTCAGCGAGCAAATCGACTCGCTCAAGAAATCTATCGAAGAAGCGCAAGACGAGATCCGCTTCCTTCGCTCTGTCAAGAAGTGTGAGAGTTTTACAACGCTGACCTAGCAAATAGTTCGCGTCACCGCATTGCGAACGCCCGGAAAATGCACTAGGGAGTCGAGTACGCTCACTCCAACACAACAAGGATTGAAACGCATTTCCGACCCATTCATGCATCTCGGTGTGTGTTCCAAAAAAAGGGAGCTACGACGTCGCGTACTTCCGCTGGCACATCGTATGCGGAGAGTTCGAAACAACGACGATTCAATGTATCTGCCAATGGTTGCCCCCGCCTAGACAAGCTCGGCGGAAGGCATAGGGGATGAGTTGCCCTACCTGCGGCCTTGTGCCGGAGGTGCCATGATCGGCATCTGCCAGGAAAAATTGAAACATCATCACGCGAACAGATCGTGAATGACGCGGCCGTGCACATCGGTCAACCGAAAGTCCCGACCGCCATAGCGATAGGTGAGGCGCTCGTGATCGATGCCTAGCAAATGCAACAAGGTGGCGTGGAGATCATGCACATGCACCTTGTCGCGCTGCGCGTAAAATCCGAAATCGTCGGATGCACCATAACTCAATCCAGGCTTCACCCCTGCCCCCGCCATCCACCATGTAAAGGCGTGAGGATTGTGATCGCGACCGTTGTCCCCTTGCGCGGTCGGCGTTCGCCCGAACTCTCCTCCCCATATCACCAGCGTATCTTCCAGAAGACCACGGCGCTTGAAATCGGCTAGCAGACCTGCGATCGGTTGATCGACTTGCTTTGCCAGTTCCGTGTGCTTCTCTTTCAGTTCGGCATGCTGGTCCCAATACGCGTGGGAGACTTGAACGAACCGCACTCCGGCTTCGCTCAGCCGCCGGGCTAACAAACATTGCCGTCCAAAGGAATCCGTAGGTCCTCCATCGATACCATACAGGGCCAACGTCTCGGCGGTCTCATCTTCGATTCGAAATCGCTGAAGGGCTTCGCTCTGCATGCGGTACGCCAATTCAAACGATTCAAGACGGGCCGAGACGGCCGTGTCGATCGTCTCACTGCTAGGGCTTGAATCCTGCTCGGTGTCGCTGGATTGCAGGTGATGCAGGTCCGCATCGCGCATCCAATCCAATTGCAATCGCTGCAATCGCGATGAGGCCCTGGGAGCAAGGCTGTCAATCTTGGCCTCTTTGGCCGATCCCCCGATCCGTGTCCCTTGGTGAATCGGAGGAAGAAATGCCGATCCAAAATTTCGCACCCCGCCATGGCCCAGGGTCGGATTGATGGTGATGAAGCTGGGGAGATTGGCATTCTCGGTTCCCAGGCCATAGCTAACCCATGCACCCATACTGGGTCGCACAAAGGTGTCCGAACCCGTATGTATCTTCAGCAGGGCTCCACCATGTGCTTCGTTCGATCCATGCAACGATTTGATGAAGGTAAGATCATCGACATGTTCGGCGACACGCGGAAAGAGATCGCTGACCCAAGTACCGGTCTGGCCGTATTGCTTGAACGCCCACGGGCTCTGGAGCAAATTGCCTGTTTGCGCAAACTGGATACGAGGTTTATCAATGGGAAGTGGCTGTCCGTGTAGCCGCAGCAGTTCAGGCTTGTAATCGAAGGTGTCGACGTGCGATGGACCGCCGTGCATAAACAGAAACACGATCCGCTTGGCCCGAGCCGGAAAATGGGTTTGACTCAGGAACCCAGAGGTCGATGGCGTTTCGTCTTGCAACGCGTCCGCCGCACCCGCCCGACCCCGATCGAGCCCGACGAGCAGATCGGTCATCGCGATCCCCGTCAATCCGCGACTGATCGTTGCGATCCAATCGCGCCTCGAAGCGCGCAGTAAATCGCATGAAGTGGTTTTTGTGTGAAGCATTGGTTGCAGTGCATTTTCCATGGCGATGAAGGCGGTTCCTTATTCGACCCAACTGAATTCACGGCTGGCAATGAGAGATCGAACCAAGACCGCGATGGCTTGAATGCGAGCCGGTTCGTTGACGGAATCCGACGCTGCAGGAGGCGCAGGGGTTTGCTCAGACAGGATGGTCTCGTAGGCTTGTTTCAACAAGAGCTGTGCACGTTCTCGCTCCCAGTCATTGGGTGGTCGGGACAGTATTTTGACATAAGCGAGCTCGATGCACGCTGTAGGCTCCAGCGATTGTCGATGGAGCCACTCGGCGAGTGCGTCGGCCGATTCGATCACCAGATCGCTATTGAGCAAGAAGAGAGCTTGACTGGGAACGGTGGTCACGGGGCGCTGTTCGATGTGACTCGCGGGATCGACGTAATCAAAGACCGAAAACATATCCGCGAGAGCAGCCCGATTGATGCTGAGGTAGATCGAACGCTTGCGAGAGCCGATCCCCTGCGCTGAGCCTCGCAATCGAGAATCCAGTTTTCCGGAGACTTGCAGGATGGAATCTCGGAGCGGTTCCAATTCCATGCGGCGCGTGTTTTGCTTCCACAGCCATCGATTTTCCGGGTCCTGATCGTGATATTCGGCTGCGCGTGAACTTCGGCGATAGGCCGCCGATAACAGGATCTGACGATGCAACCATTTCATCGACCAGCCGTTCTGAATCCATTCTCGCGACAACCAATCCAATAGTTCAGGATGAGACGGAGATTCACCGCGCAGCCCAAAGTTCGAAGGAGAAGCCACGAGGGGTTGACCCATGTGCCACATCCAAATCCGATTGACCATGACCCGTGCGAGGAGCGGATGATCGGGATGGACCAACCACTGTGCGACTTGCAATCGCCCGCTCTGCTTCGGATCGATGCTAGGCAATGGCACGGCGCGCGTGAGGATGTCGGGTACGCCTCGCGGGATCGTCTGATCTCCAGGCTTGAGATGATTTCCCCGTAGATGGACAGGGATATCGACGGGTGGGTTTTCCTCGACAGCCATCGCATGATCGAAGGTTGGCATCCCTTTCACCAAAGCCTCGATCTCGCTTTTGATCGCATCGAGGTCCTTCTGGATCTCGGGCGGGTAAGGCAAACCGTTGGGATTCGCAGCGGCCGGATCTTCGGGGAGTTTTTCAAGCTTCCCTTCGTTCAGGAGTTGTTGATTGGCTTGGGTGGTGAGTTCTTTGGACCGTTGCCTTGCGGCATCGATCTTTTGTTGGTGAAGGCGGCGTTCTTCTTCTTTGGCAGCCGAGGGGAGTGGCCGTTCCATCCATTTGGACACGAAAGCCTCGTCGGCCATGGCCCGTGTACTCATCAGGACCCCAGCCAGGGCGTAATAGTCCTGCTGCGTGAAGGGGTCGAACTTATGATCGTGGCAGCGAGCGCACGAAAGAGTCACTCCGAGCATGGTTCGTGAAAACGTATCGATCTGCTCATCGACGATATCGATGCGCATCTTGGCCTTGTCCTGTTCCGCCAACATTTTGGGACCGAGCACCCAAAATCCGGTGGCCGTCAGCAATCTTCCCTGCTCCCTTTCGCTTGCCGGTGCCGGGAGGAGATCACCCGCGATTTGCTGCGTCACGAATTGATCGAACGGGAGATCTTCGTTGAGAACATCGACTACCCAATCTCGATATCTCCATGCGTTTGGCATGTCGTGGTTTTCATCGGCGCCATTGGTATCGGCATAGCGCACACAGTCGAGCCAATGCCTCCCCCACCTTACCCCATACTCGGGGGATGCCAACAAGCGATCGACAAGCCGTTCGTAACGGTCGCTTGGTTCCTCTGCGAGGTAAACGGCAATCTCTTCGGGCGTGGGGGGTATACCCGTAAGATCCAGCGTTGCACGTCGGAGCAGCGTCAAAGGTCCTGCCAACGGTGCTGGCTTCCAGCCTTTGGCTCGCAGCGATTGCTCAACCCAACGATCGATCGGATGCAGTTCGGAGCCTGCTGCTTGAGGAGGGTCCACGTTGGGCACTGGGAGTTGGACAGGTGATCGAAAGGCCCAGTGCGATTCGATCGTGGCGGGATCGAGCCACGGCTTGGTATTTGGCGAAGCGTCATCCTCGCGTGGGTCCATCGCACCTTCGCGAATCCAACGCTCGAAATCGTTTGCAATCGATGCATCGAGCTTGCCGCTGGGAGGCATCTCGACCCCTTCGTAGCGAAGGGACTGCAGGATCAAGCTCGGTTGCGGCTGGAAGGGAACGAGGGCTGGGCCACTATCTCCTCCGCGCGAAACGCTAGCGCGCGAATCGAGTCGCAAATTTGCCTGAACGATTTTTGCTTGGCCAGAATGGCATTCGTAGCAATGCTCGACCAAGACAGGTCGAATCTTGGTCTCAAAAAAATCGATCCGAGCTTGCCGCTCTTCGGAAGAAATCGGTGTCTCCTCGACAAGAGTACTTTTGAGAGCGATATCTGAATCGGCCACCTGTCCAGCTCCCGAAGTATCTTTTGGGAGTTGGGATAGGGCTGCTGCCGACAGTCCATGGAAGACGATCAGGCAGAACATGGCGACCATGCCGTTTCGAATTGGCAGTTGAGTCATGCGCAAACGAAGATCCATAAATTGTGCGACTGGAAAGGGGCCAGCGGTCGGCAAACGGGTGGGGCCTCGTGGGAGGGATTCCGTCGTCAGACCATCGGTGTTTTCACCGTGAACCGCCGAGCGGGGTGTTGAGGTAGGATTAGTTTAATCCGTTGAGCCCATTGTTGGAAACGGAGAAAGTGGATGGACGCGTCAAGGATTCGACCGGAAGATTTGGAAACAGCCTTCGTCGCGTTCTTCGTCGTGTGGAAGTTGCGCTGTTCGAGTGTCTGGGAGTTTCAATCCGCGATTTTCCTGGATTTTTCGTACTCGTACTCCGCGTTAGCAGTACTCGTACTCGAAGATACCGCATTGATTACGAGATCGAGTACGAGTACGAGTACCATTTCATTGAGTACGAGTACGAGAGAAGCCAAAATGGCGCAACTTCAAAACTTCGTAGTGCGGGTTCAGTACATGATGCAATGGGTGCAAAACCGATGACCGCCATTGTTACGCTCATCTTTATCGCGATGTTTTCCTGGTTGGCCATCAAGGTAGCGACCACAGCCTTGACGATGACCGGGCTCAGCTTTGACACGGCCAGTTTTCAAAGTTACTCCGCCTTCTTTGGCGTTGGATTTACGACGAAAGAAGCCGAGCTGGTCGTCAACCATCCGGTGCGTCGCCGCATCATTCGGGACTTGATCCTGATCGGCAACATCGGATTGACGTCGGCACTCGCGACCATGGTGGCTACGTTTGTGCAAGGGAACAACGTCTTTCAATCCCTGATGATTATTCTCGCCGCGGTTGCAATTGCGCTGGCCTTCAGTTACTTGGGGCGATTGCGATTGGTTCGCAAAACGATGGATCGATGGATTTCCTATTCGCTGACGCGGGTGGGTTTGGTGCGGGCTTTGGACTATGAACTGTTGTTGCGAGTCGAACATGGCTATGTCGTTTCGGAATATGTCGTCGAGCCCGACAATCCATTGGTAGGCAAGATGCTTCGCCATTCTCGACCGTGGGATTCGGGAGTGATCGTCTTGGCCATCCGCCGTGAGGAGGAGTTGTTGCCGGGTATCCCAGGCCCAAACCACATCGTCGATGCCGGTGATGTGTTGGTTCTCTATGGCCAGGAGAAAGACGCCAAACGACTGATGCAAATGGATATGGCTGGCCCAGGTCACGCCACTCCGACGCTTTCATGAACGCGGGCAAGCGCCTTTTGAAGTTGCGCTATTCGTGTGTTTCGGAGTTTCAATCGATGTTTTCCCTGGCTTATTCGTGGGCTTATTCGTGCTCGTGCTCGTGCTCGTGCTCGTGATCGAGATCGTGATCGAGAAACCCCATTCGATTACGAGCACGAGCACCATCCGCTTACGCGGATTGAGCACGAGCACGTGAAAAAGCCAAAACAGCGCGACTTCAAAAAAATATGAGGCCACCATCGCGCAGTCGGTTGCGGAATGGTTTAGACGCGCGCGGGAATCGGGATGGCTTGGCCAAAACCGCGCACAAACGTTCCTTCACCCGGTTGCAATTTCATCAATCGAAAGTCGGGCAAGGAACGAAGCATTTGAATGGTGGGTCCAAAGCGTTCGGCCATTTCATCCAAGATCACGTCCGACCTTGGATCCTCTCGATCCACTTCCGAGACGAGGCACGCGTAGCTCAATCGTTTGCGAGCAAACGGATTGGCGGTCCCCTTTTCATCGGCGATGAACAAGGCATGGCATCTTCCGGTTTGAAGAAGGTTGCTCGTGTGTTTAGCCAGTCCGCTGACCAAGATAAAGTAGGCGCCGGCGTGGGCGACGTAAGGAGTGTAACTGGCATTGGGCATGCCGTTGACATCCGCCGTGGACAGGATGACCGTCATGAGGCCTGAGACGAGTTCGTCCAGTTCCGCTTGGATTTCTTTTGAAACGCTCATGCAAAGTTTCCGGATGTAGTCAATGAGGATTCGTGTGTTTTAACGGAGCCCATCGATCGATTGGATCCATGCGTCGGCATCGGCATCGCTGGGCATTCTCCAATCCCCACGTGGGGACAATGAGACCGAACCGACCTTGGGGCCGTCC
This sequence comes from Planctomycetota bacterium, assembly GCA_037144155.1. Taxonomy (GTDB): domain Bacteria; phylum Planctomycetota; class Planctomycetia; order Pirellulales; family Pirellulaceae; genus JBKCUI01. The sequence continues at coordinate 95,980 of JBAWXH010000005.1, forward strand.
GGTACGCAACTTCGTTTGAACTGAGATGCAAAGAACCTCTTCAGAAACATTTTGAGGCTTTCCTGCAATTCATGGCTAGCGTAGGTCCGATCGAACTCCGCATGCTGTGCCAAGAGAAGCATTTTTTCGGGCGATGATCCCCCCCGCACGAAATGATAGAGAAAGAAGTCATGCAACTCGTAGGGACCGATGGTCGCTTCGGTTCGCTGATGCATCGTTTGATCGCTGGACAATGGCAATAGTTCGGGAGAAATCGGCGTATCGGCGATATCTAGGAGGATGGTCCGGATCTCGGGGCGCACGATGTGTTCTGCGATGTATCGCACCAGGAATTTGACCAATGTTTTTGGCACCGAGCAGTTGACGTTGTACATCGACATGTGATCGGCATTGTAGGTACACCATCCGAGAGCCAACTCCGACATATCGCCGGTACCGAGCACAAAGCCTCGGCTCATGAGCAACATCGTCCGCATACGGGCTTGTACATTTTCAAAGACCAGGTCATTCCGATGTTCGTCGGGGAGTTTTTCCAGTTGAGCTTGCAATCGATCTGGATCGAGCGAAGTCAAATCGATACCAAATGGCTGATGCTGAAGACTTTGAAATACGCGAAAACAACTCTCCCGAATATCGATGGCTTCCGAATGGATTCCCAGCGTTTGCATCAGCGCGAGCGCATTCGATTTGGTGCGCTGCGTGGTGCCAAAGCCAGGCATCGTGATGCCCAGGATGCGTCGACGATCCCAACCCGCGCGATCGCACAATTGAACGGCTACCAACAAGGCCAATGTGCTATCGAGCCCGCCGGAGACACCGATGACCAGAGGCGAATCGATCGGCAATTGGTTCACTCTTTTCTGAAGAGCGGAACATTGGATCTCGAAAACTTCGGCGCATCGAAGATGCAGTTCGGAACTGGATGCAGGGACGAATGGGTGGGGATCGACCTTGCGATTCAGCTTGCCATCGGTCACCGGTAGTTCAAACGGAATCACGCGAAAGCTGGGGTGCTTTTCCCATTCCTGGACCTGGTGCATGGTTTGGAAGGCGCGGCGATCGCGAATCAAACGACCGATATCCACATCGGCTGTGGCGTAACTGGTGAGGCCTTCGATGTTCTTTTGAGGATCAAGGAACAACCCCGTTCCGATCCGTTGCGAATGGGCCAACTCGGTTCCGTTTTCGCTGATGATGCAATGTCCGCCAAAAACCAAATCCGTGGTCGATTCGGAGGGGCCTGCACTCGCGTAAACATACGCGGCAATGCACCGACCGGACTGCATACTCACGAGTTGCTTCCGATAATTCGCCTTGCCGATCGTTTCGTTGCTGGCCGACAAGTTGAGCAAGACATTGGCTCCCGCCAACGCTTGATAGCTGCTCGGTGGGATGGGGACCCATAAGTCCTCGCAGATCTCTACACCGACAACGGCATCACCGCAGGCAAACAGCAAATCGGTTCCAAACGGAATCGGGCCCAGTCCTTCGATGTCAACCTCTTCGATCCCAGGTTGAACGCCTGAGTGGAACCAACGCGCTTCATAGAATTCACCGTAATTCGGAAGATGCGATTTGGGCACCAGTCCGAGCAATCGGCCATTGCACAGCACGGCCGCCACGTTGAACAATCGCCCACCGACGGCCAGCGGCAATCCAACCACGACCAGTTGCTCACCGACGCGATCGCAAAGGCGCGCGAGCTCTTGTTTGCAAGCGTCGAGCAGCGTGTCCTGCAAGAACAATTCGCCGCATGTATATCCGCTCAAACACAACTCACCGAAGACCACGATATCGGAATCGGCGAAACTCCCTAGAGCGTGCTCGATGGCGCGTCGATTGGCCGACGGGTTAGCGACGTGGGTCTGCGAACAAGCAGCAGTAGTACGGACGAAACGAAGTCGATGCATGGAGAGTCTTCCACAGGGATACAAGCGTCAGTCGGCGTTGTTGCGGACTAACGCGTCGGACTGCGATGAAAATGAACATGCTTCCATTTGCCATGCTGCCGATGCCAGATCCGGGTTTCCTCCATGGCCACGGTGATCGGTTTTCCATCCGCCAGCTTTTGCGTCAGCCGGATGTAGGCGATGATACCAACATCACCGATGATGCGAATATGCGGGCTGACGATGGTCGATTGGACCGGATTGGGGGCTACATGATTGCTGGCTCCCAAATTGAAGTAGTACTTGTGAAAATCCAAGCCATCGACCAAGTTCCCAACCGCCTCGGGTTCAAAGCACGTCAGGCTGGGACAACAAAGTTCTTTGTAGGTATCCCAATCAGCCCGCGAGATGCATAGCAAAAGCTTTTGGGTCAGTTCGAGGATTGCATCGCGATCCGCTTGCAACGACATAGGAGTTTCCAGCTCGGATGAGAGTCAAATGGGGGGCGCTCGCCCCGTAAGCCTTCCATTGTCCTCCAGACCACTCGGTCCTGCTACCGGAGGAAAGTCCCATCCGCCACAGATCCTTGGTTTCGGGTAGGATCTTTCCCGATCTTTGCGGAATAAACGTCGGTAGCTAGCGATTGCTCCCATTGCCAAGCCAAGCACCGTGGAAGTCGAAAGGGATGAAACTCGTGCACGGCATTCCCAGGTTCCCGAGCCCGAGTTCGGATTAATCCAGATTGGTGCAGAAAACCACGCTGGGAATGCACGGGGATCTAAACCCCCTTTGCTCGCCATTAGTGGTGGATGTCATTGCTGAGGAACACAGTAAGACCAAGGATCCTCCGATCTCGAAGGCACTTGCAACGTCGATCTGCCAACCGAGCGGGTGCCAATTGTTTGAAAAAACAACCAATCACTATTAGAATCCTCGCACCGAAGAGCGCTTGGCGGCACTCGTCTACTTCCTTTTCTTGCGACGCTTACGAGCATCGCCAGTGCGTTGCTGCCATTCTGGTTGGATTGCTCACGTGAGATGAACTCACATCGTTCGCTGAGAATCAGCCGAATTAAGGCCAAACAGTCGCGTCGTTGGGTCATGACGAAACGGGAGTGTTTTGGACGATTCGATTGAGCTTGAAGCAACCGAGCATCCATCGCGGTGATCGTTTCCTTTTCACGACAAAAACTTTATCGATCGCAGTCCGAGGAAATTCCATGTGTGGCATTGTTGGTTATGTCGGCAAACAGGAAGCGTGTCCATTTCTTTTGACCGGTCTGCGGCGGTTAGAGTACCGAGGCTATGACAGCGCTGGAATCGCGACAACCGTGGGATCCGGTTCATTCCAAATCAACCGTTCCGTCGGTCGCATCGATTGCCTTTCCGATCAAATCGACGCGGTCCCGATGCAGGGAACGGTCGGCATCGGCCATACGCGATGGGCGACTCACGGTGCGGCTACGACCGAGAATGCCCACCCTCACGTAGGAGGGCTCGGCGCCGTCGCTGTCGTTCACAACGGAGTCATTGAAAACTATCAAACCCTGAAAGAGATGTTAGAAGAAAAGGGGTATGAATTTCAATCGCAGACGGACACCGAAGTCATCGCGCACCTCATCGCGGACAATTTGCGAACGTTGCTGGATTCACCGGTTGCCGCAAAGGATTCCGTCGCAGCTGCCGAAGGTCGCAATGGCGTCTACGTCGAAGCGGTCCGTGCTGCTCTGCCGTCGTTGCGAGGCACGTATGGATTGGTGGTCATGTTCCGCGACAATCCAGAAGTTTTGATCGCTGCGCGCTGCGGCAGCCCACTGGTGCTCGGGGTTGGACGAGGCGAGCAGTTCATCGCTAGCGACACGTCCCCTTTGGTCGGATTCACCGATCGTATTATCTATCTCGCGGACCATCAGTTGGCCATCGTCACGCGCGATTCCATCCAAGTCCTTCACCGCGATCAAGGGCGCATCCGCCCGGAAGTCCGCGTCCTCGAAGCCAATGACATTGACGTCACAAGCCAAGGATTTCCGCACTACATGCTCAAAGAAATCTATGAGCAACCAACATCCCTTCGCAACGCCATGCGAGGTCGATTGGACCGCGAAAACGCAACTGCAAAGTTCGGCGGTCTCAATCTTACGCCGGCGCAGTTGCGAGGAGTGAATCGCTTGATCCTGACCGCATGTGGAACCAGTTGGCACTCCGCCATGGTCGGCGAATATCTCATCGAGGAGTTTGCTCGATTGCCGGTCGAAGTCGAATATGCGAGTGAACTCCGCTACCGCAATCCTCCGGTGGATCACGACACGCTGATCTTTGGTATCACACAGAGTGGTGAGACGGCCGATACCCTCGCCGCGCTGCGCGAGATGAAACGAAAAGGTCATCATACATTGGCCATCTGCAACGTCATTGGTAGCAGCATTGCCCAAGAAGCCGATGGTGGGATCTACTTGCACGCTGGACCAGAGATTGGCGTTGCATCCACAAAAGCCTTCACTTCCCAGCTTTGCGTGCTGTCGATGTTGGCGCTCTATTTCGGCCGGTTGCGGCACCTCAGTTTCGAAGAGGGGCAGCGCATGATCGATCAACTCGAAGCCCTGCCGGGATACGTTGAGCAGGCGCTCGAATGCAATAACGTTGTTCGAGCAGTGGCAGAAAAATACAAGGATGCCACCAACTTTTTGTACCTTGGTCGCCATTACAATTTCCCGACAGCCCTGGAAGGGGCCTTGAAGCTCAAAGAAATCAGCTACATCCATGCCGAAGGCTACCCTGCTGCAGAGATGAAGCATGGACCAATCGCTCTGGTCGATGAGCATACGCCCTCGGTTTTCTTGATGTCTCGATCCCATGTGTACGACAAGGTCATGAGCAATCTTCAAGAAGTGAAAGCCCGCGGCGGACCCGTCATTGCAATCGTCGATCAAATCGATCGCAAGCTGGAAAATCTCGTTGATGACGTGATCGAAATACCGCATGTCGAGGACTTCCTGCAACCGGTGGTAGCCTCGATCCCCCTCCAGCTTTTGGCCTACCACATCGCGATCGCACGTGGTTGCGATGTCGACAAACCTCGTAACCTCGCCAAGAGCGTCACGGTCGAGTAGTGTCTGCGATCAGTTCATCCAGAAGGTCAAACCATCGGGGAGCCACCGCGTCCCAACGATAGCTGCTGGCTCGCCGCGAGCCGCGCTCGGCGACTCCTCCTCTTTGCGCTTCATCGCTAACGACAATTTGGATCGCGCGATGCAATGCGTCGACCGACTCCACAATCCAGCCTGCCCTTTTGGCGCCGAGAGTATTGGCGACAGAGCCGATCTCATCGTCGGAAAATCGGGAGTCAGCTCCCAACAGTTCCTCAACCGCATCGCTGCAGTTCCATGCGATGACCGGCACTCGACACAGCATGGCTTCGATGAGGGCCTGAGGAAATCCTTCGTATTCACTCGACAACACGAACGCATGCGCCCGGGCATACTCGCTCCAAACATCGTTGGACCAACCGGCAAACTGCACTCGATCGCGAATTCCCAGGCCGGTGGCATGCGACTCCAACGACGCTCGCTCGATGCCATCACCCACGATACGCACGATCCAATCCGGGTTTTGACTTGCCATGCGAGCCCACGCCTCGAGCAGGCGATCGATCCGCTTCTCTTTGGAGAGTCTCCCAACCATCAGGATCCGCTTGGGAAAGATCTGCTGACGGTCCTGTTCCATTCGGTCGTAATCTAAGGAAGGTACTTGAACGGCAGAAGGGATGGTTCGCATTCGCTGCGGCGCTCGAGTTCCCAGCCGATGCCGAAAGTAGTTCGTCACCCCTTCGGTTTGCGAGACGATCGCCGCCGCACGCGGATAGGATCGATCCCGCAGAAATTCCCAGATGCGGGATAATCGTTGGCGACGCGGATCGCTTCGCTCGCAGACAACCACGGGCATCCGATCCCCCAGTGCCATGCCAGCCAAAATATTGTTCGTATCGCAAAAGCTCAGCAAGAGGGAGGGCTGAATTTCCATCGCCCGTCGCCTCAGTTCCACGATCCGACGACGATTGGCCAAGGCACCTCGAAGAAAACCACCTCGCTCGTCGGTCATTCCCAGCCCGATTCGTTGAACGCGCGGATCGATCGGATAATCCTCGGGTTTGGGGGAATCCAGCGTCAACAGCGTCGTCCGGTACCGATCGGCACAGGCTGTGGCCAAGTAACTCATTTGCCGTTCCGATCCCCCTCCGACCATCGAATGGATCAGGAGAAGGATCCTGGGCAATTCGTTGGATTCGCGTTGCCGCATAGTTCGAAGCACTCTCTGTTAACTTAGCCCATTCGCTTTTCTAGGATTTCTCGCCGCACCCTGTCCGCCTGGAGGACGACACGTTCCGCAGGCAGAATATACTAGAGCCACTGGCTTCGATGCGCGCGGGCATCGGCTTTCCGATCGCACCATTGCTCTGGATTTCATGCGAACACCACTTCCCGAACGTGCTCCGAATGCTGTGCGCATGGTGTTGGTGGGGGATGTGGTCGGCAAACCTGGCATGACGGCGGTCTGTACTTGCGTCGATGACCTTCGGCGATCCTATTGCGATTTCGTGATTGTCAACGCCGAGAATGCTGCGGACGGAGCAGGATTGACGGTCAAGCAATACGAGCAACTGATGGCTGCGGGAGTCGATGCCATCACGCTCGGCGATCACATCTATAAGAAGCGTGAGATCGCGCCCATCCTCCGCACGCGAGGAAACATTGTCAAGCCTGCGAATTTTCCAGCATCGGCACCCGGTTATGATCACTGTATTGTGCAATCGAAATCGGGAGTCTCAGTAGCGATCATCAGTCTTCTAGGACGGGTGTTCATGCGGCCTGTCAATTGTCCCTTCGAAGCGGTCGACAGGGTTTTGGGATCCTTACCAGCCGACGTGCGGATCAAACTTGTTGACCTGCATGCCGAAGCGACGAGTGACAAACAATCGATGGGGCACTATGTCGACGGACGGGTGAGCGCCGTGCTCGGAACTCACACGCATGTGCCCACGGCCGACGAACAGATTCTTCCCAAAGGGACTGCATTCCAATGCGATGTCGGCATGACTGGTCCCTACCATAGTATTTTGGGACGTGACATCGTTCCTGTCCTAAAGACGACTTGTTCGTTTGAGCCCAACACATTTCATGTCGCAACGGGGGACGTCCGGTTGTCGGCGACCTGGGTCGATGTCGATCCCGCATCGGGGTTGGCGCTGGGCATCGGTCGCATTCAATGGAAATTGGAAACGTAAGTCGAAACCGGCGCACCAACAGAAAACTCTATTAGCCGGAGTGCGTTAGCACCCGGTTTTTCGTACTCGTACTCGTACTCAGCGTTAGCGGTACTAGTACTCGATCCCGCATCGAGGATACCGCATCGACGATACCACATCGAGGATACCGCCTCGAGTACGAGTACCATTTCATTGAGTACGAGTACGAGACAAAACCAAAGAACCGCAACTTCAAAACGCGTGCTAGGGCTTCTGCAACCAGTCCTCGATATAGACATCGACTTGTTGGCCGACGGTCGCCCCCAACTCTTTGGCATCGACCGCGTAGATGACTTGCATCACGCGTGTATCGACTCGCTCGATGACGGTTCCCGTGAGGGATCGTTTGGGAATGACGAGTGGTTCTGTGCGTACGTAATCGATCTTGACCTTCACGTCGGGTCGACCGCGCACACTGGCTTGTGCAGGTGCATTGGGGTGGAATCGCGGAATCTCGGATTCATCGATGTCGATTCGCAGATGCAAGGTTTCGATTTCCCCCAGTGTGATGAGTGGATTTGGGAGAATGGAGGCGGGAACGAATTCACCTTCTCGGATCTTGACACTCAACACGGTTCCTTTCTTTGGTGCCCGGATGGTGCGAATCTCAAGATTGGTTTTGGCCCTTTCAAGATTCGCCATCGCTTGAGCGACTGCAGCCCGTTGAACTTCGACGGTCGCTGCTACCGGTTTACCTGCCATAAGATCCAAGGTCGCTTGGGCTTCGCGCACGCGTGCTTCTGCTTCCAGGCGTTTTGCTCTGGCGATCTCGTAGTTCACTCGCCGCGCATCCAGTTCTTCTTCCGATAGGACATCTCTGCTACCGACCGATTGCGCCCGTTCGATTTCCCGTTTTGCGTTCAACTCGGATGCGACCGCTTGCTGTTGCAATGCCTGGGATGCATCCAGACGCGCTTGGATTGAGGCGACTTGGGCTAGCAGTTCCTGCAATTTGGCTTTCTGTGCGGCGAGATCCGCTTCAGCGACGCCCACATCGGCTTGCGCCGACCGACAGTCCAGTCGGAGCAGCGGTGTGCCTACTTCCACCATCATCCCGGGTTGAACGTACAGTTGATCCACGACACCGGGTAACTGCGAACCGATAATGGTGGCTTCTCCTAAGGGCTCCGTGATCCCCACCCCTCCGATATAGCCTGGTTCGACGGTTCGTGATTGCGTAAGGACCGTACCTGGAGCGGTCGGTGGCAGATTGCGAATCTCTGTCGATGATTGTTTTGGTGTGTTTTTGGCAATCAAACGGATTGCAGTGAAGAGTAAAACCGCAGCGCCCACGATCGCCACAGTCGAAAAGAGGATGGTCGTGAATCGCTTCATGAGGCACTCTGAGTTGGGTGTGTATTTTCCGTTTCGGGGGAACGAAGCGCTCGTTCAAAATTTTTGATCCTGCCATCGGACATCGTCGCGATGTGATCTGCAAAAGGGAAGATTCGATTGTCGTGAGTCACAATGATGACTGCACGATTATCGGCCGAAGCGATTTCTTCAAGAAGCACCATAACGTCATGACCTGTTTCTGCATCGAGCGAAGCGGTCGGTTCATCGCAGATGACGATTCGGGGATCGTGCACCAGCGATCGAGCGATTGCGATGCGTTGCTGTTGGCCACCCGACAGTTGATTTGGATATTTGTTTTTGTTTGCCGCCATCCCGAGACGATCCAGCAGTTTGATGCTTTCACGTTTGGCCGCCGCCAACGTCTTGCCGCGTACCACCAAAGAAACAGCGGCATTTTCTGAGGCCGTCAACGCAGGGATCAAATTGAACTGCTGAAAAATGAATCCCAAATTTCGAGCCCGAAACTCGACCAATCTGCGTCCTCGCATGCGTGTCAATTCTTCCCCCAGGACAACCACTTGCCCGGCGGTTGCGGTCAGCAAGCCCGCGATCACGGAGATTAGAGTTGTCTTACCACACCCGCTGGGACCCACCAAAAAGCTCGTCGCCCCGATTGGAAAATCGACGTCGATACCATGCAGCACCCGAATCTTCGCTTGCCCATCACCAAAATCCTTGACAACCCCGCGACAGGATACCGCCACGAGAGGATCGGAAAGGACTTTTGTATTCGAGGAAAACCATCCCATGGCGTATGCGTTGACTCCTTAACCTCGAAACACGATGGCAGGATCGACAAACAGTAAGCGACGCAAAGCGATCAAGGCCGCGACGCCGATAATCGCAGCTGCAACGATGGCTGATAGCACGGCGATCCGCCAAGGGAGAAAGAAACCAGTAAATGTCGAACTCCGGCCAGCGAATTCAAAGAAACAAGAAGCGCCAAACAACCCCACGCTGTATCCGACGAAACCGACGATGGCGGCTTGAAGAACGACCATCATGATCAAACGACTGTTGCGCGTTCCGATGGCTTTGAGGACGGCATATTGTTTGAGATTCTCTAAGACGAACAAATTGAACATGAGCCCCACGACGCAGACTCCAACGATGATACTGAGCGCGACCACCGTGCCGAAACTGATCGGGATCCCCGTATTGTCGATCACATACTGGATAGCCACATTTCGGAACGCCTCCGAACTCATGGCCTTCAGTCCTGTTCGACTGATGATCTTGCGAGCGACTTCCTCAGGGGACTTGTCCGCTTGGGATCGAGCCACGATGAACGACAATTGATTGCGGCCATTGTTTGTGTATTGCAGCGCCTGCGAATAACGGGTGAAGAAAGTGATGGCCGATGTGAACTTCGGAGAGTCCGCAACAATGGCAACGACAACGGCTCTTCGATCATTGAGCTCGACTGTCTTTCCAATCTCCAACGGTTGTTTCGGCCATACCTTCGAATATCCATCGAAACTGACGGCGACCGCATCGGGTTGTCTCAAGTCTTCGATGTTTCCTCGAATGATTTTTCTGGGTATGCCTATCAAGGAGGAATCATCCACTCCGATAAGAAGCGTGGATTCGAGATCTCCTGTCCCAGTCCGGACCGTCACATTCGACTTGAAAAGGGGCGTAGCCCATTCCACGCCAGGCACACCCCGGACACGTCCCAGTTCCGTGTCGCGGAGCGGGAAAATCGTATCCAGGTTTTTTACACCGGGGTCCATGATCCAGATGTTGGCCTCGGGTACATCCAACACGACCGCCCCTGCCCGTCCGATCAAACCAAAGAAGATCCCGAGTTGCTGATTGATCAGCAAGGTGGAAAAGGCAACTCCTAGCACCAAGCCGATGAACTTGGTCCGATCATAGAAGAGCATTTTCAAGGCGATCATGAACACGGATGTTGGCTCCTCGATTTCATGCATTACCTACGGTCAGTGGTTTATCCAAGGATTGATCAGGGGGTTGGACACGGAATTCTCCATGCAAAGCCCCGCAGAATCGAACAAGCTCTGTTCCTATGATAGTCATGATAAGCGTCTGCAAAGCTACCCCATCCAAGGATCCCAGTCATGCTGGGTCGAACGGCATATGAAATCCTGAAGAATCGATGCGACGTGACTCAGGGTGTCTACCGCCACCAAGCATCCAATTCTTTCTGCAACTGATCTGCGACCTTTGGATAGCGTGCGAGGGCATTTTCTTCCTCGCTTGGATCGGTTGAGAGCTGAAAAAGTTCTGGCTCGGCGTTTGTCTCGAGGACCGGATTCGGAACGATCAATTTCCATTCTCCTCGTACGATCCACCGCCACCGTAGATTCGCGCGAGGATCGTCCAAATCGTTTGCGTTGTGGGTGAAGCACTCACCAAAGACCGCTTGCCGCTGCCCCCTCGAATCGGGGTCCGTTAGATCCAATCCCGGTAGATCCTTGGGCAGCTCGATCCCGACGCGTCGAAGAACGGTCGGAACGATATCGATGCTGTGCGCCAGTTCCTCGACAAATTGAGGCTCGATGCGGCTGGGCCATCGAAACAAAATCGGCGTGCGAACTCCTCCTTCGTAGGGGGATTGTTTTGATTTTGGGGCGTATCCAGGTTTCTCTGGATTTTGAATCCAACCATTGTCTGTCACGTAAACAACCATCGTGTCTTCTCGCAGTCCTCGCCGATCGAGACTGTCGAGCAATTCCCCGATCGTCGCATCGAACCACTCGACCATGGCCCAGTATTTGGCAATGGTCTCCGAGGGTGCAATAGGTCGCGTGCGAGCCAAAAAGGATTCGGGAGGATTGTGGGGATCATGGGGCATCATCGGTGCATACCAAACCATCCAAGGTTGTTGCTTTTCTTGCGCTAGATCCCAAAAATCTTCGATGGGTTGCAATGTCTCTCGACCGATCTTTAACCCGTCATCGCCATGGCGATCACCGCGCGTCATGCCGTGCGTGAATCCACCGTGCGAAAAATGTCCTTGCCAGAACTTTCCTGTCTGCAGCGTGAGATAGCCCTTTTCCGAAAGCAATCGCGGTAGCGTCGGAACCGCTTGAAGATGTTCATTCATGCGAGAGCGTCCCGAGCGGAAAGCGTTGCTGGCATGGTAGGCAGCACCGGACAATCCAGGTACCAAGGGAGGATCGTTCGAGGTGATTTTATGTTGATGTGGATAGAGGCCCGTGAGAATCGTGGCCAAGCTCGGGCAACACAAACTGGAGGGAACGTAACCGCGGCGGAAGGCAAGGCTTTCGCGGGCCAGTCGATCTAGATTCGGCGTCTGAAGATGGGGATGCCCCATGAATCCGTAATCGGTCCATGCCTGATCATCCGATACGATCAGCAGCACGTTGGGTCGAGCATGCGATGGGGATGCTACGGTGTCCTTCGGCTGCGTCTCGGCCACACTCTGGGCGGTCGACACGCATGCGCCACATCCGATGACGGAAAGTGCAACGCACCAAACAATGCTGCGTTGGTCCGTGAAATTCATACGCTAGATTTGCTTTCGCATGCAGCAATTTTTAAACTTCTTGCCGGACCCGCACGGGCAGGGATCATTGCGTCCTGCTTTTTCACCCCGGTTGCGGATCGTGACCGGCGGAGGAGGTTCAGCGCTGGTTTTATCAGCTGCTTCCAGATCCGCCTTTTTCTCCTCGATCAACGTTTGCGTAACGTCAAAGGAATCATGTCGGGCGCTGGTTTCGACCCAGGAGTTCGCCACGAGTTCATCATCCATGGCTTCCATACGGAAGATCACATCGGTGATCCGCTCGCCGATGGACAACCACATTTGATCGAACAATCGCATTCCCTCGCGCTTGTATTCGACCTTCGGGTCCATTTGGCCCATGCTGCGGAAACTCACACTCGATCGAACGTGATCCATCGCGAGCAAGTGATCTTTCCAGGCGGAATCGAGCGACGAAAGGAGCACGGTACGCTCCATGCGTCGGATCTCCGGACAGTACTTGTCGTCGAAGGCTTGACTGACCTTGGCTTTGAATTCGTCGCGCGTCCATTGGGGAACCTCGGCCGCATCCCCCTCCCAGCCGACTCTTTCGCGCAACCATTGGACGGTTTCGCTCAATGCATCCTGCTTACCACCCACGATTTCTTTGAGTCGCTTGGTGGTATTTCGTCCGTAGAGGCCTTCCAGTTTGTTCTGAACCTCATTCCAAATCCCTTGGGAACGTGCGACATGCGCCCGGCTGATATCGATCAGGGCTTCGTAGGGTTTATCTGCGGACGCTTGCATTTTTTCGATGACATTGGGATCGGCAAACCGGTCTGTTGCCCATTCTGCCAAGGCTTGGCCATCGACCGTAAACGAAGTCGGAGAATCTTGATGTCGGAATCGGTGAAAGCCGACCAAGATCGGATATTGCACTTCGCGTTCGACATAGGCTTTTTCTGCAGCCTGCAACATACGCGCTTTGATCGCTTCGACTTCGAGTCCACGCAACTCATCGATATCGATTTGGATACCGAATTTGCTCTGCATCCATACCACAAGCATTTTCAGCCCGTAATCCTCGGACAAGAAAACATCCCCTTCGCTCAAATCGATGGTGCCGATGTAGTTTGCAGATTTCGCGATGAACTCTTCGTCCATGCGTTCACGATCCATCTTCTTGAGCATGCTGACCGTGTAGTTCGTATCGAACCGAGCGTTCAGCCATTTGGCCATCGCGTCCCAGTTCCATTCGGACTGTTCTTCTTCGTTCGGCAAATTCTCATCGATCGCATCGAGGATCTGGGTTTCGGCTTTCCGCTCCGCTTGATCTTTGGCATAGGCGACTGCGACCGAAGCTTCGACCCCGCGGAAGTCTTTCGCATCGAGAGGAATGCCCAAACGCGGACTGCCCCATCGAGCATACGATTCTGGTCCAAACATAGGATCACAGAACTGTTCGACGTTGGTTTCGATTTGACGTCGCAGTTGATCGACCACGAGTTCGCGGCAACTTATCCCTTCCAAAATTTGCTGGCGGTAGGTGTAGACACGCTTCCGCTGATGATCCATGACCTCGTCGTATTCGAGCAGACTCTTTCGCTGTTCGAAATTGCGCTCTTCGACTTTCTTTTGAGCGCCCGAGATACGCTTGGAGAAATAGTTGCTTTCGATGGCTTCGCCGTTCCCCATACCGACGCGGCGCATCATTTCGCGAACCCAGTCCCCGGCGAAGATCCGCATCAAATCATCTTCGAGCGACAGATAGAACCGGCTCGATCCAGGATCTCCCTGACGACCGCATCGGCCTCGCAATTGCAAGTCGATGCGACGCGACTCATGCCTTTCCGTTCCGATGACATACAGGCCACCAAAGTCGCGCACGCGATTCCCTTCGGTGGACATCTGTTCCGTCTCTTCGATTTGTTTGACGAGCGCTTCCCATTCTTCTTTGGGCACGTCCAAACGCGTTGCGTATTTGTGTTGGAGCTGTGCCCATGCCATCGTGTCTGGGTTGCCGCCTAGAATAATGTCCGTACCGCGGCCCGCCATGTTCGTGGCGATTGTCACCGACCCGACACGCCCCGCTTGGGCGACGATTTCGGCTTCCCGTTTATGGGCTTTGGCGTTGAGCACTTGATGCTTCACACCCCGTTGCTCCAAGAGATGGGATAGTCGTTCGCTTTTCTCGATCGATACGGTACCGACCAAAATAGGTCGACCAGCCGGCTCGATGTGCTCGACCTCGGCCGAAGGGATCTCGACGACTTCGCGCGTATCGGACTTTTTAATCGTCACGCTCTGTTCGTCTTGCGACTGGATTTGACCCACCAGAAAACCCCGTTTGCGATCCTTGAACTCGATCGTATCGTGTTTGTGAACACGATCGATTTCATCGGCAACCGCGTCGTATTTTTCCTTCTCAGTCAGATAGATCACGTCGGAGAATTCGATCCGTTTCAACCCGCGATTCGAAGGGACTGCAACCACACCGAGGTTGTAGATCTTCATGAACTCCTGGGCTTCGGTCATGGCCGTACCGGTCATGCCGGAGAGCTTGCGATACAGTTTGAAGAAGTTCTGTAGCGTGATGGTTGCGAGGGTCTGCGTTTCGTCCTTGATCTTTACCTTCTCTTTGGCTTCCACCGCTTGATGCAACCCGTCGCTCCATTGGCGACCTTCCATCAATCGGCCTGTGAATTCGTCGACAATGATGATCTCACCATCGCGGTTCACGTAGTTCACGTCGCGCTTGTAGAGATGATGCGCCTTGAGCGCATTATCGAGCAAGTGGGGCCATTCCATATTGCCGACGGTATAAAAACTCTCGACGCCAGCCAATCGCTCCGCTTCGCGTACGCCTGCGTCGGTCAGGTTGACCGTATGGTCTTTTTCATTGACGATGAAGTGCTCTTCACGTTTGAGCCCCTGGGCCACACGATCGGCATCAAGATACTTGGCCGAATCGAGCATGGCGGGACCCGAGATGATGAGGGGCGTTCGCGCCTCGTCGACGAGGATATTGTCGACTTCGTCGATGATCGCGTAGTGCAACGGACCCTGAACTTGCTGCATATAACTGGGGAATCGATCATCCCCACGGGCCGCCATCCGCATGTTATCGCGCAGATAGTCAAATCCGAGTTCGTTATTGGTTGCGTAGGTAATGTCGCAGGCGTAGGATTTCTGGCGCTCGCTATTCTCCATCCCGCTTTGGATGTTACCGATGGTCAGCCCCAAGCCTAAGTAGAGTGGTGCCATCCATTCCATGTCGCGGCGGGCCAAATAATCGTTGACCGTGACGACGTGGACCCCTTTGCCTTCGATCGCGTTGAGATAAGCGGGCAACGTCGCCACCAAGGTCTTTCCTTCCCCGGTGATCATCTCCGCAATATTTCCACCGTGGAGGACCATTCCTCCTTGCAATTGCACGTCGTAATGACGCATGCGAAGGAATCTTCGCCCCGCTTCACGGCAAGTGGCAAAGGCCTCGACCAAGATGTCATCCAACGTCTGCCCATCGGCCAGACGCTTACGAAACAGCAATGTTTGGTCCCTGAGCTCGCTGTCGCTCATGGCCATCATCTTCGGTTCCAGCTCCCCAACATGCCTAGCCAGTTCGCCGTAACGCTTTAGCTGGCGGGAGTTTGCAGAGCCGAATACGGACGTTAGTCCGCGTTCCAGTCCGCTGAGAACGCCATTGAATGCCCCGGTGGTACCTTCCCAAATTTTCTCGAGCAGTTCCATGTTTTCTGTCGCCAAATGGTGTTGGGCGGAACCCTTCGATGGGGGTTGGAGCCCGGTGGGAACTTATGCGAATCGCAATCCGTACGCATTTTACGTATTTTTCCGAGAATTGCGTCTGGGCAGGGTATCGATTCACCCCTCAGACGTCAATCGAAAGCGGCCGGCCGGTGAGCACGACTTGCTCGGCCATTGGCCCTGGCAATCCTCAGGCTCTCCAGAGAAATCCGCTTAGAAAGGGTTTTCAGGGTTTTTGCAACATGGACAGGTGGTGTTCCGATCATGCCGCTAGGAGACGGATGTGTTTGCCCTTGATTCTGGTATCCCGTTATCCGGGCATCGGGTATGAGGAGTCCCACAAAATGAATTCTCAAGGAACGAATCGTCGTTATAGCGCCAATCGATCTGTGCCATGAATCATTGGGTGACTCGCTGTCCACCCATCGTGGGTAGCGTCATTGGTTCGGCAAAATGGTCAGCAACGACAACCTTTCCGGTTTCTCGAGGTTCACCAAGGGAGCCAAATCGCATATCTCCGCATAGACCTCCGGACTCAGACTCCGTTTTCGCTTGACGGCCGTCGCGATCAGAGGGTCTAAGCGTTGAAGAGACTCCTCTCACCGAGCAAATCTCAGCGAGAAAAAACAGTTCGCCCCTCCTTGATCGTCTCCACAACCACGATGTCCTTGATCGTCGTGGATTCCACTTTCAGGGGGTTTGATTGGAGTATCACCAAATCGGCAAGCTTTCCTGCTTCGAGCGTTCCCTTGCTTTTTTCTTCTTTGAGTTGGTAGGCCGCAACGGCTGTCACCGCTCGCAGTGCATCGTAGGGTTCAATCCGTTCATCGGGCCCAATAACCTGTCCACTGCCAGAGACTCGATTGACACCCGCATCAACGAGCAAGAGGATCGATGGTGTCGGTGACACGGGTGCGTCGTGTGAAAATGTAAATGGCAATCCTGCGCGAAGGAACGTGCGAGAAGCGACCGCTCCAGCCGACCGCTCTGGGCCCCATAGACGGACCACGGAGTCGCCACCGTAGGTGATCCCAGCCGTGAGAAAACTCGGAATAGCACCGACATCCTTCATTTTCTGAATCTGATCGAGTCGCAGCCAGGCGGCATGGACGAAGACGGGGCGGTGGTCGCGCATGCCATGTTTCTTGACCGCTTTGGCAATCGCCCGCAGAGCTTGGTCGGCAGCTGCATCGCCGTTCATGTGCATATGGATTTGAAGTTCGGTTGGCCAGTACTTGTCGAACACTCCGTCCAGTACTTCATCAGGAATCTGCCTGTAGCCGGAGAACGATCCGGACTTCCCGGCCGGGTTCTGCGTGTAGGGCTGAGTAAACCAGGCATTATCCAAACCACCGTCTAGCCAAAATTTCACTCCGCCGAGGCGTACTCGATTCACGTAGCGGTTATCAAGATCGGGACGAGCAGCTCGTAGCTTTTCAACAATTCCGCTCGATTGCAGATTGTATTGCGATGAGACGGAATACGCTGCTGCAAGCGTGTCATCGAGTGCAGAATCTTTGGCTGCGACATAGAGGTCAATCGGAAGTAGCTTTTTGTCGATCGCATTGAGCACGATTCCGATATCGTCGTTACCGAGACCGAGCCCCGCTTCCATTGCGGTTGTCTGTCCATAACTAGCCCAAACTTCCGCAGCGCTCGTGATCGCCTGAGCAGCCAGTTCACCTGTGAGGGGAGGACGCTTGCTGCGGACAGCATTGAGGGCGGTCTCCTCCATAGGTCCCAAAAGTGATTTTCCATCGTCCTTTCGGGAAAATATTCCACCGGTCGGATCAGGTGTTTCGGAAGTGATTCCTGCCGCTTGGAAGGCTGCGTTGTTAGCCGCCCCTAAATGTCCTGAGGAGTCGACAACCATCACCGGTCGATCCTTGGAGATGGCATCGAGCTCTTCGCTTGTTGGTGGTCGACCCTCCTTCATTTGTCGCGCTTGGTATCCGAAGCCCACGATCCACCCCTCGGCTGGCGTCCTCTCCACCTGTTTCTTCATCTTTGCAACGAGGTCCGCGATATCGGTACAACCGAATAGGTTTGCATCGATAAGGTTCTTTCCGAAATAGACGAAGTGCCCATGCGTATCGATGAAACCTGGCAAAAGGGTCTTGCCTTTTAGATCGATGCGTTTGCTGTTGGCACCCGCGCGTCTTTCCGATTCGGCAAGCGTCCCAGCGAACAGAATCTTCCCGTCCTTCACCGCCAAACTCTCAACATACTCCGGCTTTGTCCCTCGCATGGTAAGGATATCCCCTCCCATGTAAACGCTCGCTCCCAAAGCAGAATTGGCAGGCTGCTGAGCCAAACACGTTGGCCCACAAAACGCCCATGATAAAACGAATGCCGCTGCGCGAGATAGCTTGCTCTGAAACATCAACAAGTCCTAAGTATGGAGGAGTATCGTGGGGAACTCGGAAATGAAACGTCATTACCGAGTAGTGGTAGTATAGGCACTAATAGCGCATCACGAATTGATTGTAGAAAACAAGTCCTCGATTGTCATTGAGCGTCACGTAGTCCGTTTGGCGATAGTCGACTTGGAAGCTGTACTGCAGGAATTTTGTGATATCCCAGAACATGCTCGCAAAGTACGCAGAATTTTTCAAGATACCGGTACCCACCGCGGGCAAGTCTTGGCGAAGTGGTCCTTCCACACCATACCCGACATGAACTTGCAATCGGTCGTTCCAATAATGAAAAAGTTCGAGGAAGCCACCTCGACCGCGGATCACTGCATAGGTCTGGGGATTGTAGGTTTGGAAAATATTACCCGCGTAATTGCCAAGGCCTTGCCCGACGTAACCTTCACCGATGAGTCCGGTATTGGCTGTGAGATTTATCTTGCCATCGACCGACAACCCATCGACATTGATGACCGAACGGACAGGGATATTGGGATTGATATCCTCTAAATCGAACACGTTTTGAGTATTTCGAATCTGGCCCGCTAAACCGGCAACACCTATTTCAACGGGTCTTTCGGTGCGTCTACCGACCAATTGTTCTTTCGCCCCCAACCCCAAGACGCCTCGGATTTCTAAATTGGGCCAACCATTCCCTTCGGTGGTACGACGTGTCGCATCGAGCAACACAGTCGAGATCGGATCGCTGAGGGCGGCCTGCAAGGTCGCTTGGAAGTTTTCTCTGGGCGTCCAAAAGCGTTCCAGCCGAATTTGGCCGCGGAACGTACCTGCATTTCCGGCACCACCCATCAGCGTTACCGGCACTACCACCGGATCGCGAGGAGCGAACAAGTCGGGTTGTAGACCGATCGCGAAACGCCAGTCGTCATTCCTCATTTCGCCGAATGCAACTATTGGTAAAACGCCGTACGTGTCCGAAGTGAGGCTTGAGTTCGACATGTAGAGCTTGGCGAGCGAGCCCGTCTTCCATCCATCGATCTTCGGGCCATCATAGAGCAGTTGAAAACTCGATTGCCGAGCATGCATCTCAAACGTCGAGGTATCCAGTCCAAATGGGGACGGAGGAAGAAGAAAGAGGGGGCTCCATGGCACGAAGGATCGTTGTGTTCCGTTGACCGTTAAGATAGACAAAGTTGCACTGGCCTTGAGTGTCCCAGCACCGAATAGAAGTTCCATCTTACCATCGGATGGAGGCGCGACCAACGACTCAGGCAACGCGACCGACTTGCCGCTGGCGGCACTCACGTCCCGATCCACCCAAGACTCACTCGATTGAATGGGGATGGTAGACGGAACGGCTTTTGCATCCGCGTTGAGAATGTGTTCCTCGGGCGGGGCATCTTCCTTGGAGAGAGGGGGCTGCGCAAAGACGGCGATGAACGCAGTTCCAAGAAATATGAGAGATCCAAATAGACTCACGGATCGCATGCCGCCCTTCTCCATGGACTTTGTCCAGCAACCGCGCGTTGAAAACCGGGCCAACGCAGCCCGCAGTTTATAGAAATGAAGAAAATATCGAGTCAAGAGGAGTTCTACTGGTTCTTAAAAAGCCGACGCGATCTTCCTCGTGCGATCTCAAGTAAGTTCCCCTCGTCCCGTCGTCCCCTCGTTCCCCTCGTTTCATGGATCCTGCCGTGGAACGCATTGCCCAGAGGCTCCGCCTCGGTATTACCACGTCTATCTGCACACATCTGACAACCAAGGAGTGATTCTAACGGCAGTGTCTCATTGTATCGACTTTCAGCGTTCGTTCGTTCCTCCCGGAGTAACTCCATCGTCTCCCGATACCCGACTCACAACGAACGCCTTCATGAGCCTGAGGCGCTAGCCGATCCACGTTGAGAACGGCAGAAACGTTTAAGATGAAATGATCCGGAAGATCGGCTAGCGCCTCAGGCTCAAAGAGGAACCATGATCCATTGTACACGTTGCTGTAAAATGCAGAACCGCTAGCCGATCCACGTTGAGAACGGCAGAAACGTTTAAGATGAAATGATCCGGA
>JBAWXH010000006.1:0-114641 GCA_037144155.1 Planctomycetota bacterium
TCCCAAATCCCTTCTGCGACGACACCCAATCGAGACTCTACAGGACAGGCGACCTCGTACGATGGCGCGCTGACGGGAACCTCGAGTTCCTCGGTCGCATAGATGATCAAGTCAAGCTGCGTGGGTTTCGCATCGAGCTAGGCGAAATCGAAAGTGTTCTCAACGAGTGTCCGGAAGTTGCGCAATGCGTGGTTATCTTGCGCGAAGATCGCCCAGGGAACAAACGCTTAGTCGCTTATTGTGTTCCCACGTCGGGCACCCGACTGAATGCCTCCCACTTAAGAAACCATCTGCAGAACCGCCTACCCGACTACATGCTCCCCTCTGTCTTCGTCGAACTGAAGTCCCTGCCCCTCACTTCAAACGGAAAATTGGATCGTCGGGCTTTACCCGCACCCACTGATGCGGATCTTCGAGTGGGAGATGAGTTCGTAGCGCCTGAGACTGAGATCGAACTGGCCCTAGCGCGTATTTGGTCGGAACTGCTCGGGATCGAGCGAATCAGCGCACTGGATAATTTTTTTTCGCTGGGTGGACAATCTCTATTGGCTGCTCGAATTCGTTCGCGGATTGCAGGAGAATTGGGGGCTAATGTGACGCTCCGAACTTTGCTCGAAATTCCCCTGTTACGGGAATTGGCAAAGTTCATTGAATCTGCGCCGAGGATTGACGTCGATGCCAAGAACGTATCGCATTCTCTCATGCGTGGGCTGGATAAAGGTCTTCTTTCCTATTGGCAAGAACGGCTTTGGATCATTGAGGAAATTGAGGGTCCACAGACTGCGTACAACCTTCATTTCGCATGGCGGCTGCAGGGCGATCTGGATGTTATGGCATTGGAGAAGAGTCTTCAGGCTTTGCTGGAGCGGCATGAGGCACTTCGCACGATGTTTCTGAACGGAGACGATGGGCCCTACCAGCGTATTCAATTTGATTCGTTGATCGACTGGTCGTTTCATGATGTTTCAGATCTCGCGGCGCCCGAGAAAGGGCATCGTTGCGACGCGATCGTCGAATCCCAAGCGAATCTCCCCTTCGATTTTTCGAGAGGCGATCTTCTTCGAGCATGTTTGGTTGAAATCGCTGAATGTGAATATGTGTTTGCGGTGACAGTACATCACATTGCCTTCGACGGTTGGTCGGCAGGTGTTTTCGTTCGTGAGTTGGGCATCTATTACGATGCGTTTTGTTCGCATCTCGATCCGCAGCTCCCTAGTGTGCCGATTCAATTTCCACAATACGCACTTTGGCAGCGCAATGACCTTACTGGCGATCGGCTCAACCGTTTACTCCAGTTTTGGGGAGAGCGTCTGAATGGTTGGGAGCCGTTGGACCTTCCCACCGATCGCCCACGACCGCTTATCCCTTCGCGCCAAGGGGATTGTGTCCAGGTCTGCATCGATCCAGACTTGGTCCAAAAGCTTCGCCTCCTATCTAGGAAGGAAAAGGCTACATTACAAATCACGCTCATGACTGCGTTCCAGTCGACATTGTCGCGTTACACCCGAACGAAAGATATCGCCGTAGGGACGATGTCCGCGTGTAGGAACCAAGACGTATTGGAGTCGATGATTGGATTGGTCGCCAATCCATTGCTCATTCGAACCAGTTTTGAAGGCAATCCAACGTTCGTCGAAATGCTCGAGCGGGTACGCTCTGCATCGTTAGATGCCTATGCCCATGATGAATTGCCGTTTGATTGCATGGCTGACCAATTGATACCGCCGTACCATTCTGGCCGTGAACCGCTTATCCAGACAATGTTCCAGCTTCTTCCCCAACACGAAGCACCGCTTGAGTTAAAAGGTTTGGAGGTTACGGGGATTCCGTCGAATCTCCGTACTTCGAAATTTGATCTCGAATTCCATCTCTTCGAAGACTCGGATCATGTGCGCGGCAATCTGATTTACGCAATGGACCTTTTCGATCGCGATACGGTCGCGTCTATGGTCGATAGGTTCATTGGCCTCCTTCGTCAAATTTCAGAGAATCCACAGCGCCGCATCGGTGACTATGAATTCGTAACCAACACCGAGAAGCAGGACCTCCTGCATACATGGAACGATACCGATCGACCATTTCCTGAGGTTGCCATCCATGACCTCTTTCGCCGCATCGCGTCCCTGGAGCCCAGTCGGATCGCGTTGGTCGATCACGACAGAACATGGACGTACGGTGAAGTCGATGCAGCGAGCGATTACTGGGCCCAACGCATGCTTGCGCAAGGGGCAGGCCACGGATCCAAAATCGCTCTCTTACTCGAACGGTCCGCGGATTTGATTCTGGGTATGTTGTCGGCGCTGAAGGTGGGGGGGTGCTATGTGCCGTTGGATCCGGAGTATCCGGTTTCGCGAATCGAAAACCTTTTAGAACAAACAGGTGCAAACCTCGTTGTGACGCACAGTCGATTGCAAGAAAGGCTGCCGATTGCAAAATTCTCGACGTTGCTGGTCGATCAAGATCTGGTTGCGTTCGGTACGTCCAATGGGGATGCCGTCTTGCCCAAGGTTGTTAGCAGCGACTTGGCATACATTCTTTTCACTTCCGGCTCGACGGGGACTCCGAAGGGAGTATGCGTCGAACATCGCTCCATCGCCCGACTGGTATTCGGGAATGACTATGCAACGTTTGGACCGGATCGTGTCTTTCTGCAGTTGGCACCGGCGGCCTTTGATGCGGCGACGTTGGAGATATGGGGGGCACTATTGCATGGGGCCAAGCTCGTTATCGCACCACCCGATAAGATCCCTGACTTCCAGCGATTGGGTCAACAAATACGCGAGCATGGAGTCACCACCCTGTGGCTCACCGCCTCTCTCTTCAATCAGTGGATCGAAGATGCTCCATCTTCTTTGTCGACGGTTCAGGAAATTCTGACGGGGGGCGAGGCACTTTCCGTCGGTCCAATTCGATTAGCCCAGTCTCTCTTGGGTGAACGAGTGCAACTGATCAACGGCTACGGCCCGACCGAATGCACCACATTTGCGACGTGCTATCGCATCCCCCACTCGATCGCCGAGGAGTGTACATCCATCCCGATTGGAAGGCCGATCGGCAACACGCGAGCATGGATATTGGACGACCATCAGCAACTGGTGCCCCCAGGCGTGATCGGAGAACTCTATCTTGGTGGTCCCGGACTCGCTCGAGAGTATCTGGACGATGAGACCCTTACGGAGGAACGATTCGTAGCCTGTCCATGGCCTGAGCCTGGCTATGAACGGATGTATCGCACGGGCGATTTATGCCTTTGGCGTAGGGATGGTCTCATCGAATACACCGGACGGGCAGATGACCAAATCAAGATCCGTGGTTTCCGCATTGAGCTGGGGGAGATCGAGAATCACGTCGCGAAGGTTCACGGCGTGGCTCGCTGCGTGGCGTTGATGCGACAGGATGATCGAGGAGGCAAATCGCTGATTGCCTATGTCCTGCCAGAGCATGGGCAGTCCATCGATGTGGGTACACTACGCACCGAATTGCAAAAGCAATTACCCAGCTACATGATTCCGTCACTATTCGTTCCCGTCGAGAGCATTCCATTGACCCAAAATGGGAAAGTGGACAAGCGAAGTCTGCTGGCTTTGGCTGCATCTGCAAGTTCCAGAGAAGAAGGTAGTGTTGGGCCTCGCTCAGACATCGAAGAGCGCCTAGTGGAGATCTGGCAAGACGTTCTCGGCAAGGAAAGCATCGGTGTTCACGATAATTTCTTCGATCTCGGTGGTCATTCTCTGATGGCGGTCCGGATGTTCTCACAGATCGATAAGAGGTTTGGGATCAAGCCACCTCTCGCTCTGCTATTCCAACATGGAACAGTTGCCCAGTTATCGAAATGCCTTGAAGGTTATCTGGGCAAGAATGACTTTGCTTCCATCGTGCCGTTGCAAAAAGAGGGGACAGGCAATCCTCTGGTTTTGCTCCCTTCGCTAGGAGGAGAATTACTGCATCACAAAGCTCTGCTCGAACGATTCGGAAATGCATTTCCAGTGATGGGATTGCAAGCCAACCTAGACAGCAAGGATTTGGCGCATCTTGGCTCGATCGAGAACACAGCGCGGCGATATATCGAAGTTCTTCGCGCTTACCAAGCCCGGGGGCCGTATCGATTGGGTGGATTCTCGTATGGCGGTTTCCTCGCATTCGAGATTGCTCGTCAGTTGCTCGAGTCAGGGGAGACGGTGGATTATTTGGCTGTCATCGATACGGGACCCTATGAATCGGGAGATGGCCGAAGGATACGATCGAAACTGTCTCGGCTGAAACGGGTGATCACGAATTTTCCGCGTTGGCTGAATCAGGAGATACGCCATACGCCCTGGAAGATCATCTTAGGTAGTGTGCAACGCAAACTCCGTTATGGTGCTCGGTGGATAAAAACAGGTGGTAATACAGAGATTCGCTTTGAAGATGTCTTTGATTCACCTCGGATCGCGACCCAGGATTCTAGCGCGATGAGAATGGCTTTTGATTACGTGCAGGCGTACACTCCCCGGCCATACTCCGGCGAGTTGCAACTCTTCCGAGCGCGAACGCGGCCCCTGCTCAGTGGTTCAACGGTTGATTTGGGTTGGTCGCAGTTTGTCGACAGCGTTATCGTACACAATCTCCCGGGCAATCATGAAACCTTGTTCCAATCACCCTCAGTGGATTTGTTAGCTGCCGCCATACTCGAGGAAATGGCCAAGCGAAACCGGCTGGATATTCCGTTGACGCAGTGAGCACTTTTTCAGAGAACATATCGACGGGAAGTCACGGGCTTTCTATCTCACGGTTTCCGCCTTTCACGGGATAGCCATCGTAGACACCATGATTGAAACGATTTGCCCGGAACGCGTTGCCTGTTGTTCCGCGCGACGCAACACTTTCGGTGCTGGAATCGAACTATCTTCTTTGTTCGAAATCGAGGAGCAAGGGCTCGGAAAAGCAGTTCCAGAGAGGCGTCTGGAGTTCAGAATCGGGAGAGCGTGTGCCAGGAGAGCATTGGTGCGACTGGGTAGCGACCCGGTCGCTATTCCGATCGGTGCGTCCCGCGAACCACTCTGGCCGGAAGGAGTGGTAGGAAGCATCTCTCACTGCGAAGGCCTAGTCATGGCAGCGGTCGCGAAGCGTTCGAATTATCAGTCGATCGGAATCGATGCCGAAGTGAACCAAGCCCTTCCGCCCGAGGTTTTTTCTACGGTTTTCTCAGAGGACGAGCTGAACCGTTTGGATGCGCTGCCATCGGTAGGAGTCTGTTGGGATCGATTGGTCTTCAGTGCAAAGGAAAGCGTCTTCAAAACGTGGTATCCGTTGGAGAAGGCTTGGCTCGATTTCACCGATTGCGATGTCACGATTCAGCCGTCGATGCAAATGTTCACGGCACACGTGCGTGCAACACTCCATCGCAACGGACCTTGCACGGAACGGAATTATGTTGGCCGATTTGTTTTTGACGCCACGCATCTCGTGACGGCGATCTTCTGTCCGTCGGTCGAAGGAAAGGCCTAAAGCTTCACGCAGCAAACGATCCAAAAGGTCGTGATGGATGACTTCCATTAGCACTTGGCGGTCTTGCGTTTTTTGCCGATGCTTCCGCGCTGGGCGACTTTCGCGATGGAATCGGCGATCCCTGGTACTTGGCAATCATTATCGCCAAGGTCGGCCGTCACGGTTCCAATCTTGTCTGCCGCTTTGAGAACGGATTCGGTCAGCGGCTCTACATAGCAACCCAAAGAAATGAGAAAGCTGTTCATGTGGTATCGCGCGAAATCGGTTTCGCTGTGGATTGATTTTTGGATGCGAGGAATCAGTTTCTTGAGAGTGGGCAGATCGAGCTTTTCATCGGGCAGGATGGACACGAGGCTGCCCAAGGTGGCCCAGCCGGCGACGGCCGTTAACGGTTTCTTCGAATCGATCCATTCCTGGCCCAGGGTCCAGCCATGCGGGCTTTCGGCTGCCACCCATGCGAGCGGCCAAGCGCACAAGGGACGGCAATAAGCTTTGGATAACCAATGCTTGAGATCTTTTTGTGTCATCTTAGCATCGTCAGCAATGAGGCCTGCTAGGTACATGGCGTCGTAGACACCGGAGTCGTAGAGATCGAGGGCGAGTTGGTAGTTCTTTTTGATGCGTTTGACAATCGGTTTCATGTCACTGATTTTGACGCCGAAGCAAGGCTCTTCGATCCCATGGCGAAAGAGGGTACGCTTGTAGCTATCACTTCCCATCGGCTTCAGTTCATCGAGGATCTCTTTTGCGGACATGCGTAAAATCTCTTCTGTGTGCGGTTGGTTGCGTGGAAGGAGTGTGGTTCCTAACTGTGCATTGTGACCATCCTGGCGGCGGATGTGGAGTAGGCAACTTGCCTGCAATCCCGTGGGGTAGGCATCTTGCCTGCCATGTCTCTTGATCCAGAGAAAATCCGCTCCACCGATTTAGGACTGACATCAATGCATTGGTTCTCTCCTGAAAGTCAAAGATGGAACCGCCAAGACGCCAGGAACGCAAAGGTGATCCGCAACGGCAAAACCCTCTGGTTTCGGAAAGTGTGGGGTAGGCATCTTGCCTGCCATGTCTTTTGATCAACGAAACGTCCAATCCGCTGGATGATAGCAACGATGAACGAGGCAAGTTGAATCAGCTCACAGCGAGCACTGGCGGATGAAAATCATAGCTTGCGGTTCGAGCAAGAGCCATGCTGTGAGCCGCTGGTTTTTCGTGATGCGTGTTTGCCATAATTCCCGTCAACGATTGGCGGAAGACGTAATGACAATTGCACCGTTTTGGATTCTGCCACCTCGCGGTTTGGAATCCTTTCTTCGATAGGTTTCCACTCCTGATCTCTACACATTTTCAGGTGATGCGCCGAACAACCCCAAGCCAAAATGACTCGCGTATCCGATTGAAAATGGATGGGCAATACGCATTGGTTCTGCGAACTCAAGTCGAAGTGCAAAACCAATGTCGTTGGGAGGTTGCTTTCTTCCTCGACGAACCCGTACGAAATGCCGTAGAGGTAGCGTCTTGTCATTCCAATCCATTTGCTCAACCAAAACAGGAACGGGCAGGCCTCTCGATTCAAGTTCCGAAGTTACCTGGCCCGCGAGAGAATTTCGTCCTCGCGCTTTCAAAAACCTTGGCGGTACGAATGGAGTGATACTTGTCCAAGTAGTGTTACCTTGAGGAGTTCCTAGGACTCGATCTACCTGAAACGAAAAGGGAACGGGTAGGCTTCTAAGAGCATCGAGATTTCCGTTTCCAGCCATTGCGATCTGAAGTTCACCAACCCCACCTTTAGTCCACGTTCTACGAAGGGTCCTTATCGCAGTTTGAGCCGCATCACTCAACCCCATTGCTGCATGAATGATGATGTGATCCAAATGCCCATCACCGTCAAGATCGACGGGCAAAACGTGCGCGTGTTCATGTCGTCCGGTCAGGGGATTTCCTTCACTGTCCTTGCCTGTAAGTTCCGGGCAAGCAACACGCCCTCCCTTTGCAACACGCCCCACAACCGCACGATGTATCAATTCGGCTTGAGGCAACGTGCGCTGAATCGTTGGTAAAGCGGATTTGTTACCAGTCGCCGTTGTGATCGCCAACAAGATCGTTGTTACAGACTTGGCTTTTGGACGCAAAATACGATGAGGCACGCCCACCTCAAGGGAGTCGCTTGGCCGCCAATAAACAACTCTTTCAGAACCCGGGGGTTGACTCCACCGATAATGCTTCCACCATGCGGTATCTTTCTGAAGGCAATCAAGGATGTCTACCGGATATGGAGCAAGGATACGATTGCGATCCTTTAGCAGTTTAGCGGATGCCTTTCGCTTTCCTTCAGGAAGCGGGAAGTCAAGCAGCGACTTCTCGGTAGCTGCGATTCTCCAACTCTGATATTCGTCAGGCTTCATAGCAGACATCAAAATCATTTGTTCCCAGTTCTGTCCGACTGGACGACCGCTGGCATGAGGAAACGAATTGAATTGTAAAGATCTGATTTCCGAATCATCAATCAGCTCCGCATCGACCCAACTCTCGCTTCTGCCAAGGTAACTAAGGCAATTCGCTAGTTGCCTTAGTAGCGTTGATTCTTCTTCAACCAAGTCGCATTTCCAGTGAACGATCAGATCTTCGTTAGGGACATTTGCCCATGCATCATACACGAGCGTTGTTTTCTCACGTCCCTTCTCAAATGATCCAACCGGCATGTAGTGCCGACTGTGCGACGCGCTCGCACAAGGCAAGCGATAGGAAGGTAGACAAGTCGACAATTTTTCGAAGAGTGAGCGTGCAACCTTTGGCATTTCCATCCATTGCTGCGTGTTGTAGCCGGATGCGACTAAGGCACGTAGCATACGCCATGGACTTGGCGGCCATTCAATTTGTCCTTCGTTGACATGATGTCCCGATGGAGTTGCATGATAACGCCCCGCTGGAAAGCTAATTTTCAATGTAGGCATCGTTTACTTATCCTCTTCGTCTTCCGACTCATCTGGCTTTTCGTCGTCCGACGAATCAGAATCCTTGGCCTTTTTCAAATCGTCTTCGAACGCAACTGTCGTATGAGTCATCAGCGACGAACATTTGTTTATCGCCGCTTCGACCGCTTTCTCAAGATCTGTAAGTGATGGCAAGGTATTCCAATTGGACGGGCTGCTATGATGTTTTCGCGATCGATAGGTTCAAGATCGCATGCCGTTCTTAGACGCAAATCACCATCCAAAAGCCGTCGCAAGCGATAAAGCGCAAGAACGATCAACAGCTGTTCGGCTTCCTTACTAAGTCCGTATCCGCGTATTTGCACGAGGTCAAGATTTGCGTGCAAATCGATTGAATCGGCCACAAACTCATCCCGGGAAAACGGTACATTTCCAAACCCCGTTTTAGTGTCTCCCGACGGATTGACATGATCGTTCTTTACACCACCTGACGGTGCGACCCTAACTCCGGACGCATCGATAAATGCCGTTAACGCTCTTGCAATGCGAAGACGTCCCCCTGCCAATTCCTTCTTGGCAAGGAAAACCCCGTGAATCAAACTGCCTACATCGAAACGAAGCAATACTTCCGCTAGCTTCTTTCGGTCGATTGGTCCTTCTTCCAAAACACCAAGCGCGGACTTCAGTTGATCGAAAAACGCATGGTTTTTTCCTTCCAGCAAATAGGGACTATTGATGCGGTGCGCTTCGAGCATTGAATCAGTAAGGAATGCGCCCTTTCGATTCACGGTCACATGACTGATACCATGCAGCGGCTTGATCGGTGTATTTGATGCAGTATCCCAACATACAGCCTCAAGTCGGTTCGCCATACTTTGTGTACTTTCAACCAACAATTTTTGGCCTTCGCGTGTCTGATACGCTGCGGCACCGAGACCTGGGAATCCTGTCGGTTGAAATCGATCTCCCTGAACTGGTCTCAAGGGTATGGAGAACAAAACGCGATTAGATGATTCGATAGATATTAAGTCAAGCATGTTGAACTTTCGTACTGGGATCAAGGATTGCCATCGCGCGCGTTGCGCTTTGGCGGTCAATTGGAAAAACGAGGGCTGCTGCCCATAGTCTGGCGGTTTGTGGATCCGTGAATGCCGCTCGCAATGGCACACGGATCCCTGTAGATCGCAATCTCGTGAGTGCAGTCTGGATAGCACCAGAGGAATCCCCAGACATCAAGCGACGAACAATCGTTGGCTCGCTTGGGATTCTCCGTCCATCTGCTAATGGCCATGGCAAGCATGCCAATCGCAATGCGAGCCAAGCTTCCGGAGGTGTCTCGCTTGTTTTTCTCGATTGAAGGGTAAACTTGGGATGCCATTCGTCCCACTTCACAGCCATCAACGCGCGGGCTAGGTCGAACACCCGTTGGATATCCAATTGCCCGCAAACAAACAACGCAAGATCTTCGAGACGTGCGCTAGCGCCGAGGGCGGAAACGAGTCTCAAACGACGTTCTCCTTTCGCGGCAGCTTCTATAAAACGTCGTTCAACGATGGCGGCGCAATCCGAAATCGGGTCACGACCGGTTACAACAACACGTGGATCTTTCGCTAGTCGTTTATCGGAGGTTTTGAAGCGTCTTGCACCGCGTTCAAGCGGCAACCAATGATGTCGAACCGGATCGATTGCCTTTCGTTCATTTGAATAAGCCGAAGCGGCACTTCCAAGCGCGGTTGCTAATCGGACCTCGGGCGATCCGTCATCTATGGCGTTGATCCAGTCAACGCTCAATGCTGGAATAGGGCCCGCATCGATTCCGCTGCCAGTTGTCTGCAAGGATTCCAATTGCGCTGCGCTTTGGAGAATCTCTTGCCAACGACCAGGAGCATCATCGTGCGTCAGTGCAGACATAACCGAGTCTGCGAGTATTCGCACGCGTTGGCTAAATCGAGATGGAGAATTCTTGTCTTGAGATCTTCGATGAACACGATCCAACCAAGTAGACAAGTCATCAATGAGATAGGCATGCAGACTTTGTCTGACTCGGATACGTCCCAATGGGACGGCAAGGTTAGATTGGCCATTTCTTTCTAGATATCCGTAGCGAACGAACGAATCGATTCCTCGAGCAACACCGAGCCGACTTATTGCGTGAGCAGCGTCAATTGGCCGATTGGCTGTTTGCTTTCCGAGTTGCAGCCTCGCATCACCCAATAAACCTGACACGTCATCGAGAGTAGCTGGCTTGCACCAGATGGGCATCCACTGCTCGCCACGCTGGGCTTTTTCAAAACCCGGCGAGTTGTGCCCGATTGCCTGAGATCGAATTGCAAATGGAGCACTCGCACGGCTTGACGTTGAGGGGTCGAGTCGACGCGTCGAACGCGAACTAAAAAGAATCGCGCCTTCCATCATTAACACGAAATCCCAGGCATTTACGAGGCTTTCGCCAATGCTGCCTGTCGAGCTGTTTGCGCCACCTGCGTTCCCGGGTTGAAACTGTCCGATAGCGCTGGATGCCATTCGATCGGATGGACTTGACCAAATGGCATGTAACAGGAGAGAACGTGTAGTTGAATGGCAATCGCCATCGGTAGAGGCAAGGTCAAACAAATCGCCGAGGCGTTGCATAACATTATTTGTAAAGTCTAGATTACCGTCGTTACCGCCCGTCCCTAGCAATGAGGGCCATGCCGGATTTCCCTCATCGTCAAGGACCAAAGCAGCTGAAATCCAATTCGCATGCGGCCCACGCCACAACTTGCGACAGTCCGGAATCATGCTTGCCTTAAGACTCCTGAATCTTCGCTCAGCTGCAGCAAGTATGCGTTTATATCCTCCATTCTCTTTTAGGTTCCCCGCCTCAGCTTTAGTTGCTGGACGTGTAGCTGGGATAATTAAGCTGCGAACTACGTCGATCTCCTTGAGTACGATATCACGTTCTTTCTCAGGGACATCTGAACGCGAGCCAAGCTGTTCGAGCAATGAGATCGTTTGATTGAACACATCGCTGTTTGCCAGACTTTGACGCTGCTCATCGGTTTGAAATGATTTGTTTGTTTTCGTACGAGCCTTGATCGACCGTATAACACCATCCGCGTTCGCAACTGAGTCAAGTAGCATTCTCGCGTCGCTCACGCCGCGACGGTATCGTTCGAAGCGAGATGCCGTGGAATTCTCAAGCGGGGCGAGCCCGGGATCGTTTGCTTTGTAAAAGCCCGAGCCCTTATTCCAAGGTGACACAATGGGAGTCGGTTGATAAGTTTTTAGGAAAAAGTGCTCTACTTCTTCCGTCGTTAAATGGCTCATCAAACAAAAATGTTCGTCTTGCCACCAACCACGTGCGGATACGTCAACTTGTTCCCCCACGAGACGTAGAATCCCGAGGGCTTTAAGATAGTTCGCCAATGGTGCTGGAGAGCAACCATAAAGGTGATGAATATGCAGTGTCATTATTTACGTTCCAAAATTGTGCCATTCGGAATTCGGACCCATGTAAGTACCATCGTTTGTTTATGGGTTTGATGCCTCGGGAACTTGGTGAACATTGAGTTCGATCGCCGGATCTCTCGTCTTCAACTTTGATGCTCGAACGTCGGCTGCACGAAACAATGCCTCCAAATACGCAAGTGTCGTTGGACCGTATTGCTTGAGAAGTCCTATGCATCGCTCGCGCCAACTTGCTCCCGTTCGAAATGACAGCCCAAGGTTCGCGGGTTCTAGGGTTAGCGTTAATTCGGGAATTGGTATCGTCGACTCGTTGATAAGCATCGACGGTAGTTTGTCACCTTCACGTACGCCACGTATTGGCAAACCTCGATTGTCCATGTCTCGATAGTTTTGATCTTTAGGCGATGCATGGAGTGCAGCACGGACCTTTCCATGGTGTGATGCGATTAAAAATACCAACAAATCAAACTCGGCCGCCGAGCAAGCGAGTACTTCCTGAACACGATCGGGGACCAACCCATTAAATGTTTGAGTCTCCAAAGTTTTTCCCATCGCTGCGAAAACCTCCGACCAATTGCCCAGTAATGCGGGATGACTTGGCTCATATTTTTCTAGCAGTGAAAACATTGCTAAAGCGCTCGCCAATTCATGGCGAAAGCCTGGGCGAGAATCGCGATCATCTGCGCAGCGATAGGTGCCTTTAGGATTTAGCCAAGCATCATCGGGAGCCTTGGCAACGTCGTCACGACCAGGACGATCCTTGTGTCTCATCGCTCCTTGAAACGCTGGATGAGACTTGCCGATATCGTGCCATATCGCCGCCAATCTTAAGGCTTTTTGAATGTCCAGAGATAATGCAATCTCACTTGCGATTTTGCTCACTTCTACAACAACTTCTTGGCTATGGAACGCAATAGTTTTCCAGTTGTTGTGACTGAGATCTTCACCGCCATCTTGCAAATCTGCGTTCGTCGACTGCTCTACGACTAATGATCTATTGGCTGTTACTGGCAAAACGACTTTCTTGGATTCTGGATCAAACCCGGTCGCAGGATCGTAACCGCC
Source organism: Planctomycetota bacterium (assembly GCA_037144155.1). Classification (GTDB taxonomy): domain Bacteria; phylum Planctomycetota; class Planctomycetia; order Pirellulales; family Pirellulaceae; genus JBKCUI01. The sequence goes on from JBAWXH010000006.1 coordinate 12,933, forward strand.
GGTCGATGCCTCGACCAAAACGATTCGGCCTGGAAGCAGATTTTCGCGTTTTGGTTCTCTCCATTTGCCATCGATCCAATCCCATATCCAGGCTCGAACTCCAGCACGCAATTTTGGTTTCCGGTTTGTACTAGTTTCTGAACCACACAACCAGTCGCGCGCTTTCAAAAATGGCACACTGCACAACTCTTGTCGATGAGGCTGGAGATCGTCATTTGGCGAAGCGTTTTTCGGAATCGATCGCCAAAAGACTTGGAGATCGCGCTCATCACCCGTTCGGATAAAGCGGCTGACATCTAAATCTGCGCCTGTCAAATCCGGAGTCGTATCGAATAGTTCGTCAAACTCGTCTCTCATCAGTAAATGAGCTGGAACATAAGGATATAAACACGATCGCGCTTCGTTTGATAACGATTGCTCGAACTCTTCGATCGACTTGACGCCAGCATCCGCCAGGGTCTGAATACTGCTCCAAGCACTTTCTAACTCCTGTGGCGAGTAGGGCGGACTAGTCTTCTCGTCGTGGCCCCGATTTACAACGATTACCTGCCCGGAACCTCCATACCTTGCGCATCGACCGAATCGCTGAACGAGGCTGGGCCATGGTGCTAATTCCGTGATAAGGCACGTCGCCGAGATGTCCACGCCTGCTTCGACGACTTGCGTTGCGACGATGATGCGATCAATCCCAGCGCGGCACGCATTCCGAGTCAAGAATCGCTCTCGCCAAGACTCTCGGTCCGCTGCGCGAAATCGACTATGTACGAGTTCGATGCCCTGATTCCCTTCGTCTTTTTTCAGTGCGTTAAAGGTTTGCACGGCTCGATCGACGGTGTTGCAAATGACCAGCGTTATCTTTCCATGATCTCCAGACGTGGCTTGTTCATGCGCTGCCAATATGCGTTTTGCGAACTCATTTGGCTTTTTAGCATCGATGGCCTCAGTCTTTACTGTCTTTTGAATCTCGAACAGACCACCAACTCGGTTTTGTGCGCCAATTGAGCAAACATCACTAGTCCATTCTGCATATCGATGGTCTGTATCAACGCTTTTTAGCCATTCAGGCTGGAGTGTAGCGCTCATCCACCACGTAAAACATGGTCGAATCGATTTGGTTTGATCATCATCTCGAAAGGATTGAAGTTGTGCCGAAGTCGCGAGCCCAACATCCATCAATTGAACTTCGTCCATGACCCAAAGTGCGTCATGATTGAGTAGGCCATATTCAACCGGCCATCGTGCGCGGCCGCATGCGAACCCCCGATTGAGTGATCTCGACAGAAGCATGTCCTGAGTACCAACGAGAATCGCAGGGCGTTCGGGGTAGATATGCCAGTCGGATTGGTCAACGCCACCCATTAGCACCTGAGCATTAAGCCGTCCCTCAAGTCCTATGTGTGAAATGATCCTTTTCGCCTCGTCAATGGTCTGCTCAACGAGTGTTCGCATTGGCAAGCACCAGACTAGCCGGGCTGGCCATTTTGGGTCGTTTCGGTGTACTCGGTGGTATGCCCAGGTAGCAAGAACTCCAAGCGTTTTGCCCATTCCTGTTGGGATTCGAATCAACCTATTCTTGCATTCAGCAGAGTTTCCAAGCTGAGCTTGCCATGCATGTGGAACGGATTGCAAGACCTGGTTAGTCGTCGACAAACGTTTGAAGAACTCGCTGAACGAAATACTGTTTGTCATAAAAATCACGTTGGTTGAAACAGGACCGTTTTGTTGGATTTCACAGCGAACATCGCTCTCAGCATGAAAATCTTACGGAGAAAACAGTCGCGATACAGACGGGTTTGCCAACTTAATGGCGCACATCCCGTGCGAGAGCGAAAGCGAATTTCAAAGCTGTCGTCACTCATAGAAATGGAGTCTCTTCCCTTCTTGTCGCAGCATCGAATCGTCTCAATACAACTTCTTGTCTCGTGCGACATTTCACCAAGATCGCGCCATGCGTTGACACCTCTGGTCACTTACTCGGTTTTCCGAAAAAATAATTTTTTTGGACCACTGTGACAATTCAGACCTTTCGTCGCTACACCCCCCGCCAGAGGTGTCGGTTGCTGCAAAAGATCGGGTTGATTGCCTGTTCGATGTTTCACGCTTACCATGTCATCCATACAGCAATTGCATTCCTCTGATCGACCGAGCGAGATCCTGTAATAGGAAAGCAGGCCACCGTCTCGACGCGATCAACAACGACATCGCTCGCAAATCATGCTTGCCGTACCATTGGTCTGATTTACGACTCGCGGCAGTCATAAATCTTTTGTAGCACAGCCGCTGCTCGAATTAAACTGGTCTCTGACAATTCGGTTGAACGCGATTCTAGGCTCCGCTGAGCTTACCCCCTAATGCTCAGCGGAGCTTGGCCGCGCCGAATCTCTGCCTAGTCCATCGATGCTTACTGTTCTTATTCGCTTCCATGGTCCACTCTTCGAGCTCCCATCATGCGAAACACGATGATCGTTACCTACGACATTTGCGATGACAAACGTCTCCGCAAGGTCTTCAAAACCATGCGCAATTGGGGTGATCATCTTCAATTCAGCGTCTTTGAATGCCAACTCACACCTTCCGAACTTACCGAACTCAAATCGCTCCTGGCCAAGATCATTCATCATGATCTCGATCAAGTCCTCTTCATCGATCTCGGGCCCAGCGAAGGACGCGGTGAACGGGTCATCGAAGCCATGGGCCAAGCCTACACCAACGTCGATACTGCATGCGTCGTCATCTGAGGTCACCATGATCCGCTCCACTGAATCCCCATCCGACGAACTCGATTATCTCCCAGCTCGGATGATCAACGAATTCTCCTACTGCCCACGCTTGTTCTACCTCGAACATGTCGAAGGCCTGTTCGCGCACAATGCCGATACCATCGAAGGTGCCAGCCGCCACGCTCGTGTCGACGCCAAGACCGATGAACTCCCCGCCGCAGATTCCATCCCCCAACAGGAATCGATCCACGCGCGGAGTGTCACCCTCTCCAGCGATACCCACGGTATCATCGCCAAACTCGATCTCGTCGAAGTGGACGGAACCACCGCCACTCCCGTCGATTACAAGCGTGGCTCTCCTCGCAAACTCCCCGATGGTTCCCTTACCGCCTGGGACCCCGAACGTATCCAATTGTGCGTTCAAGCCCTTGTCTTGCGCGATCATGGTTTTCTATGCGATGAAGGGATCCTATTCTTCTGGGAAACGCGACAACGTGTTCGGATCCCGTTCGATGACGCCTTGATTGCTCTTACCCTGGAAACGATCCGCAGCGCACGTGAACTGATGGTCGATCGGAAAATGCCTCCCCCATTGATCGACAGCCCCAAATGCCCGCGCTGCTCCCTCGTCTCGATCTGTTTGCCAGACGAAACGACTCGTTGCGCTCGGGTCTCCGATGAGCCGACTGGCCTATGGAAACAAGAATTACTGTTCGATCTCGGACCTCAATTTGACTTTACACCCGTCGATTCTGAGGACACCAACGAAAAGCCGATCCGCCAATTGGTTTCCTCACGCGATGAACGCAAGCCGGTTTACCTCAATACCCAAGGCCTTTCCATCGGGGTCAGTGGCCAAGTCCTCACGGTCAAAGAAAAGGAAAAGAAGATCCAAGAGATTCGCCTCAAAGATGTCTCTCAGGTCAACCTGTTCGGTGCCATCCAAGTCTCCACGCAAGCCATCCAAGTTCTCTTGGCCGAGGAAATACCTCTCATCTACTTCAGCTTTGGTGGTTGGTTCCATGGCATGACGCAACCTGTTGGATTGAAGAATATCCTTTGGCGACGCGAGCAATTTCGAATGGCGGATCGTCCTCAGTTCTGTCTCGGATTGGCCCGCGAATTGGTAGCTGGAAAAATCCGAAACCAACGCACGATGCTGCAGCGCAATCATATCGAGCCTCCTGCGGATACGTTACGTTTCCTTCGATCGATGATTTGGGAAGCGGAACGAACCACCGATCTGCAAGCTTTGTTGGGGGTCGAAGGAATCGCTGCCCGGGCATATTTCGAACAGTTTGCAGGGATGCTCAAGGTCTCCAAAACCAAGCTGCCGATTTCCAAAGGGGCCAGTTCGGATTGCGATTCGGATCCAAAAAGCAACGACGAGCAGGATGTTGCAACGCCAGAGGAGGACATTGCCTTAGCGACCGGCGCAGCCACAGCCAGCGGATTTACGTTCGACTTTACTCGGCGCAATCGCCGTCCACCGCGAGATCCGGTCAATGCACTCCTGTCACTGGGTTATGGATTGCTTTCGAAGGACCTGACCATCTTGTGTGCATCGGTTGGGTTAGATCCGTTTTTGGGGTTCTACCATCAGCCTCGATTCGGTCGTCCGTCGCTGGCATTGGATATGATGGAACCGTTCCGACCATTGATCGTGGATTCCGCAGTTCTGAGCGCGATCAATCAGCGCATGATCACCCTGGATGATTTCATTTCGGCGGGAGATGCCGTCGCGTTGACACCGAAGGGTCGCAAGAATTTTTATCTTGCGTACGAGCAGCGGATGGATCAATTGGTGACCCATCCGATGTTTGGGTACCGAGTTAGTTACCGTCGATTGATGGAGATTCAAGTCCGGTTGTTGGCCCGACTTCTCATGGGTGAGATCCGACGCTATCCTGTTTTTGTGACACGGTGATTTTGTATCTGTTCCATGTCGAAAACGAACAGCATTCATCGAAAAACTTCGTGCGAGGGGTGGGGCGATGAAAAAACCCTGGGGGGTGCTCGCGACGACGGTTTTTGCAAGGATTTTATGGCGGATTGGGAAGGTATTGGTTGCAAGATGGCAGGAAGTCGGTCCAATAGGATTAGGGTGCTCGCAAATGTGCTTGCAAGTTCCTTTCCGCAAAAGACTTGCGAGGGCCCTCATTCCGCGATCATCGAATCGCGGCCTCATTGAAGCAATTTGCTTTTCAGCAGTCTCGATACGTTGTACCGCCCCATTCCGCGATCATCGAATCGCGGCCTCATTGAAGCTGTAGTGCGATTCGCCTTCAAGGTGCATCGCGTTGACACATTCCGCGATCATCGAATCGCGGCCTCATTGAAGCTGCATCATTCCACCGGCCCACAAACAACGGCGGGGCGCATTCCGCGATCATCGAATCGCGGCCTCATTGAAGCGGAACATCGACCGCTATCTGCCCATCCTCCGACTCCCCATTCCGCGATCATCGAATCGCGGCCTCATTGAAGCGTCGCGTTAAAAAATCGGCAGGGTTGGTTGTTGTGCACATTCCGCGATCATCGAATCGCGGCCTCATTGAAGCATGGCTAAGAACGTATACGGCAACAGCTACACGTTACATTCCGCGATCATCGAATCGCGGCCTCATTGAAGCCCCTGATGGATACACAGACATTGTTTACCGAGGAAACATTCCGCGATCATCGAATCGCGGCCTCATTGAAGCGTTGCGTGACCGGTCGGGTTGGTCGAAGAGCTGCAACATTCCGCGATCATCGAATCGCGGCCTCATTGAAGCCGAGAAGATCGACAATCTCTCGAAAGACCGCCGCCTGCATTCCGCGATCATCGAATCGCGGCCTCATTGAAGCTGCGCTCGGCGCTGAGTCTGCCATCTTTGGCGTGACTACATTCCGCGATCATCGAATCGCGGCCTCATTGAAGCGGGTAGTTCGTGTCCATGCAGGACTGGCAACTCGCCTACATTCCGCGATCATCGAATCGCGGCCTCATTGAAGCATGATTAGCATCCTTAAATGAACAACGTGATCGATCACATTCCGCGATCATCGAATCGCGGCCTCATTGAAGCTCCGCACCAATATAGATCGCAGTCGCCGTAGTGTTCCATTCCGCGATCATCGAATCGCGGCCTCATCGAAGCCAGTTCCTTGGGTTCCCTGTTGTTATCAGCCAAGTGCATTCCGCGATCATCGAATCGCGGCCTCATTGAAGCCGAGCGATCACCAAAGGATTGACCACGGACGCAGAACCATTCCGCGATCATCGAATCGCGGCCTCATTGAAGCGCACAGACGGCTCAGCAGGAGCTTCGCCCTCCCGATTCGCGATCATCGAATCATGGCCTCATTGATGCGCTGAGGACCACTAAGGCCCGGAAGAGCCGTAGCTACCCTTCCGAGTTTATCCCATCGTTGGCTCATTGAACCGTGGATGGGAGTGATCGGCGTAGCCGACGATGAAGATCGCATTGCCAACCCCTGTTCTACAGTTCCAGAGCACACAGCTTGTTGTAGTGCGTGTGAGCCGAATGGGTAGCCGCGTTGACTTCCACTTCTTGTTTCGGCGGCTTCGTAATACGGTCCTGGCCTTCTCGATCATTCTCGCTTCTTCTTCCCCTTTCGCGATTGTTGCGTTTGCATTCGGGGCATGGCGTCGCAACCCTGTCCAACGGGTCAGCCCCCGTAAAAATCACCTCCGTTCCAGAATTCGGAATCGTCGTCCTCTTTTGGCGTTTCGGTTTCCTCTGGGATCAACCACTCTACGAGCTGTGTAAATAGCCGGGTCGCGATACAAATCATCAGATACAAGTAAATCGTTGCTGCAATCTGGTCCTTTGCCGTCCATTTTCTCCCCGGTTCGCCTAACCAATTCTTCGTCATCGCAGTCTCTCCACATCCAAACGTACTCTTCCGCTTTCTTGCTCGCGACACTGCGTCGCTTGCTCATATCCCCATACACGGTTTGGAAAAGAAACTGCCGGAAATTCGGATTGATTTTTTCGACGACGCTGCAAAGTTGGATTTGGGCTCGTGATGGCAGCGCAGCTTGGCGATCTTGGCGTCTTGGCGGTTACTCTTTTTTGGATAGGAGTGAACCGCCAAGATGCCATGGTCGCCAAGTTTGATTTTTATTGGATGGTGAATGGTGTCTAACATCCATCAAGATTAGGTAGGGTTCCGTGGGTTGCGAACATGGCAGGCAGGATGCCTACCCCACATTAAAAATCATCGAATCGTTTTTTGATGGCAGCGAACCTTGGCGTTCTTTGCGTCTTGGCGGTTATCTTGTCTTTACGCGATCATTGAATCGCGGCCTCATTGGAGCCTGGATAGGAGTGAACCGCCAAGATGCCATGGTCGCCAAGTTTGAATTTCATTGGATGGTGAATAGCTTCTCACGACCATGAAGATTGGTTAGGGTTCCGTGGGTTGCGAACATGGCAGGCAGGATGCCTACCCCCCATTTGCCATCGTCGAATCGTTTTTTGATGACAGCGAACCTTGGCGATCTTTGCGTCTTGGCGGTTATCTTGTCTTTATGCGATTATCGGATCTCGGCATATTGAAGCCGGGGAACACTAATAAACGCCAATCGGCACTAATGCGTTCCGCGATCATCGAATCGCAGCCTCATTGAAGCGCACAGAAGGCTCAGCAGGAGCTTCGCCCTCCCACATTCCGCGATTATCGGATCTCGGCACATTGAAGCATGGAAGAGCAGGATGACTACCCCACCATTGCCATCATCCAACGATTTAGGCTTTTTCATCGCAAGAATGAGTGCGATGCTAGCAAAGGTGCGTGTCTTCTATTTTTCCTGTCTTGCCCAGGTCGTCCGTCGCCGGCCTGGTTGATCGTGCGCGATAGAGAATTCCGATAAGGCATTCGAAGGATGCTTGCCAAATTGGGCGATGACTCAACGACGGCTAGCGAAACGCGAATGCCTAGCCAACTTGGGGTGGTTCGGATTCCCGATGTTTGGTTGGACGGATGGATCATTTGGCATGAAGGATGAAAGGATCGAATCGTGGGCAATCATCCGATTTCGATAGGTCGCTGTTGGTTGGCATGCCTTGTCACCCTCGGAATCTTTGGGCAATCGCGTGTCGATGCCCAGTTCTTTTCCGACGGATTCTCGCTCGCCGGGCTCGATCAGGTATCCAGAAACTCGGAATCGTCGGATGAGGAGGACGAAATCGAAACCGATCGCGATTCATTCACCGCGTCGACCAAGGTCGCGAAAGTGGGGAGATTGATAGTCGAATCGAGCTATTCGTACATCGATAATCGAAACGTGTATGACACCCATAGTTTGCCCGAATTGTTACTCCGTTACGGTATCACGGAACGGGCGGAATTTCGGTTTGGGTACAACTACGAGGTCGGAGGAGCAGGCAATCCCATCTCGGGCAATGTTCCAGACGACTTGGAAGAGGAAGCATTTCTCGAATCGGAAGCGAGGCTTTTCTACGGGACGAAAGTCCGTGTGAGCAACCAGTCGGCTTGGATCCCCGAAAGTGTCTTCTTACTGCACGGATACACACCCACCGCAGGAAAAATAACCGCGACATCGCTCGGCGTGAGTTATGTTTTCGGGTGGAAGTTCCGCAACAAGGCGGTCTGGGATTCGGGTATCCATTACGGCACAAACATATTTGAGGAAGACAATTTTAACACGTGGGCACCCTCGACCGTTCTTAAAATTCCTGTGGGTGAGCGTTGGAAAGTGCATGCCGAGTATTTCGGAGTCATGTCCGATGGAAGACGGAGAGAAAGTGTGCAACACTTTTTCAGCCCGGGCATCCATTATCTCATCAGCAAAGATATTGAGGTCGGGATTCGGGTTGGATGGGGGCTGAATGATCAGTCTCCCAACTTCTTCAACAACATCGGGATCGGCTGGCAATTCTAGTTTTACATTCCCTCAATTAGCGGTCCTCAAAGACTCGGGCGGAGCGGAATTGCGTTTCCCGAAGGAAGACTTGGATCGAGACCTGTTCGAGATTCTTCGATGCGCTTTTGTTTGCTCTGCTTTCTAGCTAATGCGCTCCATTATATAAGCATTCCTGGCTGCGATTCAGGTTCGTAAACCCCTCTCCCCGAAGCGGGGCGAGGGGAGACGATGTTTTGATGTAGCAGTCGCGGTATCGAAAGCTTTCAAGAATGCTTGGATCGAGGAAGCATTATCCGATGCTGCGCTATGCGTTTAGTTCGACATCGGGGCTGTCGGAGATGTTGACCCACACGTGGACGTGGGGACTTCCGCGGAAGTACCAGACGAAGCCGGGACCTTCTAATCGCCAATTGTCCCAGACGCGATCGTTACCGATGTCTTCGTCGGTGTAGTAGGCGAGGTGGAGTTTCTCGATGCCACCTTGTTTGGAGAGGCAGCGTTCGACCTCCTCGCGGTCGCTCGAGCGGAAGGGTTCGATCAGTTTCGACAAGACTGTTTTGACTTCCGCACGCTGGTCTCGCGATAACTCGCTGATCGGGATGCCCGGAAAGGCTCCTTGCTTTCGAAACCCAACGGCTTCTTCGCTAGGTGTGTCTGCTACTTCGGCTAATTTGCGTTGACGTCCATCGAGCATTTGATAAACGGAATTGGCTGCGATGGCTTGTTCCCAAAAAACATTCCCTGGATGTTGGGGGCCTTCATCGTCCGTCCCGGCAGCGTGGCCATAGAAGACGGGTCCTCCGAGAGCGACATGGTCTTGGGTGTTCCCATCGCAACGCAGGGTGGTGTGACGTCCGGTCAGCACGAATTCAAATTTCTCACTCCCGGGGATTCCAAAGATTGCCAGGCTTTGACCTTTTCCGAATCCACCCATGTCATCGTTGAGTTGTTTATCGAAGCGAGCATGCCACTCGGGCGCGATGATCCCTTCGAAAATGGATCGGACCAATGCCCGCTGTTCCGACGAATAGAAGTCACTTTGAATGGTGGGTTTGGTAATGTTCCAGTTGTTCGCGACGCGAGTCCGGAGCAACCCGCGGTTTGGAGCCACATATTCCCAATCGAAACAAACGGTCTTTCGCTGGTCAGGCGTCAAGCTTTCGAAGAGTTTCTTGACTAACGTTTCGGGGGCGTTGGCGATCTGCTCCTGGACCGCCTCGCTTTGTCGCGATGCCGCGACACCCAACAGCGCCGCCCCCCCTGTGGCTAGCATGAACTCGCGCCGTCTCCATTGGGAAAGGAGGTTTCGAGAATCATCTAGAGAAGAATTTTTTCCGCGAGGATTCATGGTTTGCTCCGGGATCGATGGGAAAGGAAGTGCTATCGGCATCCTGCGTTGGAAGCCAGTGTCATTATAGCCGTAGTGGATATGTGGCGTTTGGTTCCGGAGACTTACGAAATCCAATTGACTAGAACGAGCAGCAACGCGAAAAACCGGACCGAGTAGTCGCAGCATAGTTCACGAATGCTAGGACATGGAAGCGGATTCCTGGTGGTAGAATGATTCCCGCTGCGCAGAAAATGGCTTACCATACTGTTATGGCAACGGTGTTGAGTCCTCTCAACTCGAGAGTGATGCTAACCAACTCGGCCCCTACGCAATTTCGATCGGAAGAATTCGCCGGAATGAATCCTCGTCCCGCAATCGACCTGACTGCCACTGTCACGACGCCGGAGAATATTCAGTTCGAATACCAAGTGGCTGGGCCGTTTCGAAGGCTCCCCGCGTTTATTCTGGATATCGTCATTCGAGGGGTGGTGATCAGCGGGTTGTTCTTTGCTTTCGTATGTTCTGGTATTGCCTCGCTGCTGCCTCTTTCAGGCTCACTGCTCGGGGTTGCCATGCTCTTGAGTTACTTTTTCCTCGATTGGTTTTACGGTCTCGTTTTTGAGACCTACTGGAATGGCAAGACTCCTGGCAAGTACATATCCAAGATTCAAGTGCTGTCGATCGATGGTCGACCGATCAGTGCATACCAAGCGACGGTTCGCAATTTCTTGCGGTTGGGTGATATGGCCCCGATGATGTCGCTGGAGTTATTCGATCCCGATGCCCCGCCGGTGTATTGGATTCCGACAGGATTGGTCGCCATCGGATGCATGCTGATGACCAAGCGATTCCAACGGCTCGGCGATTTGGCGGCAGGGACGATGGTGGTGGTGGATGAGCGGGCTTGGGTTCCACCGAACGTGAAACTGGAGGATCCTCGCGTCGCTTCCTTGGCGGAACTCATTCCCGCGAACTTCCGTATGTCCCGTTCCATGGGGCGGGCCGTCGCTCTCTACGCGGAGCGTCGCGCGCGGATGCCGAATGCGAAACGTCTCGAGCTATCCTCGATTCTGGCGAAGCCGTTGCTCAAACGATTTGAGTTTCGAGAGGACACCAGCTCCGATTTGCTATTGTGCGCTCTGTATTATCGCGAGTTTGTGGCTAGGCAATTATCACCCGAGGAGTCCTTGATGCCGCGTCCTACGGCACCGACGCTGGCACCACACAACCCTCCTCCGGTGATTGCATCTTCCGTCAGTGCACCCCCAGTCGTAGCCGTTATCGCGGAATCGCTCGAGCATGTTCCAACACTGGTTCCAGCGAGCGATATCGTGGAAATCGGTCCGACGGATGTAGAGCCGACACCCTTCGCAACCGAAGCGAATTCGAATCCTTTATCGACCGGTGAGCGAGAAAGTTCCCCATGAGAACCGCAGAACTTCTGGAACGAAGACGTCAAGGATGGCAAGAGTTGGATCGATTGTGCGAGAAGTACCAAAAGCTCTCGTTATCTCGCACCATAACGGCCGAGGAAGTGACGCGTTTTGCTGCGCTCTACCGGGCCGCATGCAGCGATTTGGCCATGTCCGAACAATTGCGGCTGCCACCCGCCACCGTCGATTACCTTCACCGCCTGGTGGGTCGAGCCCATAGTCAGCTCTATCGATCGACCAGCTTTCAGGTTTCGAGTTGGTGGAACTACATGACGGTGACGGCGCCGAAAGCAATCTTTCGGGATCCGTGCGTGATGATTGCCTTTTCCATCTTTTTCGGTTTGTTCACTCTCTCGGCCCTCCTCGCGTGGGCAGAGGGAACCTTTCCTGGATTTGCCGAAACAGTTCTCGGCCGGGATCAAATGAGGCAACTGGAGTCCAACTTCGACAAACCTCTCCGAGGCAATTTTGATCAGTACGTGTTCATGTCGGGGTTTTACATTCAACACAATACGAGTATCGGACTTGAGTGTTTCGCCCTGGGTCCCCTCTTACTGCCAGGTTTGTGCAAGCTCGCGTACAACGGTGTCGTCTTAGGTGCATCGTTTGGTTTTATGGCGAGGCCGCAAGTCTCTGCCGGGGACACCTTCTTTGAGTTTGTCACGGCGCATGGGGTCTTTGAGCTGACCGCCATTGCACTTTCGGCGGCGGCCGGGTTGCGATTGGGAGTGGGGTGGCTCATGACCCATGGATTGAGTCGTATGGACTCGTTTCGACGCAGTGCGGAACAATCCCTTCCGATCATCATGGCGGCGGTCGTGTTGTTTATATTGGCAGCGTTCACGGAGGGGTTTATTTCCCCTTCGCCTCTCCCTTATGCCTTCAAGGCTCTATGGGCGGTCGGCAGCGCTTGTTTTTTGATGTTCTACTTTGTCATCCTGGGTTACCCTAGTCGGGACGATGGGTCATCGATGGGAGGGATCCGCTGATGCAGCTTGACAAGACAGCCCTGGTTATCGAACAGCGTTCGGCGGACGAGCTGTTTGATCTGAGCTTGGTACTCCTTCGCAGTTATTGGTACCGAATCGTGACGATTGCGATCGTAGGGGCGTTGCCCTTTTTTCTTTTGAATTGGTTCCTGTTGCAACCCGAAGCCGATTTCGATCGTTTGGTGATGTCTTCAAGATCGTATGGGACGCGCGAAGGATTCATCATTCGGCATCTTTGGCTGATGGCGGTGATGGTTTACCTGCAAGCTCCTTTGGCTATGGCTGGCTTGACTTACTTCCTGGGCCAAGCGGTTTTTATTGAGGAGCCGACGCTTCGACAGATTTGGAAGTCGGTTTCTTCGCGGTGGATTGCGTTGGCGTGGATCCTGGGGATTTTGCGAGGAGGATTGGTATCGCTTCTGTATATGGCATGGGTCTACTGGGACGTAGGATTCAACACACCGTTAGAGATCTCGGTGGTGGCTACGGTGTATGCACTGCTGATTTATCTGGTCCGAGGCTTTCGACCCTTTGCGGGGGAAATTTTATTGCTGGAACGCTGCCCGATTCGGAGTTCTGCGAAACCCGGCGGGAATGAACTCATCTACAAGCGACGCTCCCAATGGCTCCATTCCGGCAGTGGCGATCTGTTCAGCGTGCAGATCGGATTGACCCTCATTGCGATTTGCTTTGTCACCGTCTTTACGTTGGGTGGTTTGTTCATTGTCGGAGTACTGGTCGGGTTGTGGACGTGGGGTTGGTGGGCGAATACGATCATCGTGCCCGTGGTTTTATGGATGATGGCCACCTGGGGAACGGTCATTCGATTCTTGCTCTATCTCAATACGCGGATTCGGAGCGAGGGCTGGGAAGTGGAATTGAAACTCAAGGCCGAGTCGTTGCGTTTGTTGGAGGCCCTATGAGTTCGTGGATGATTTCGATGCGAGCCCGGTGCGGGGCGAACTCCGCGCGGTGTCTCTTGCCGTTCGGCATTTCTCTATGGATTTGCCATTTGCTGGCGTTGTCCGTCTCAGCGATGGGATCGGAATCCTCCTCGGATCGGGACGTGGTCCGGCGCGGGGTCAATCCTGTATGGGTCAATCCAGATTCGGAGGATCTTCATTTCCCAGCCAAGCAACTTCAGACGAATGATGTTTCCGATCGTCACGATTCGATCGCTCAATCGAATAGTCGAAAGTCCCTGTGGGAATTGTTATTCGGCAACAGTTCGGGTAATCCAGGATCGACGGGAAATAGCTTTTGGACCAGTTTTTTCACTGCCATTTTCAATGCGTGGGTTTGGATCCTGCTAGGTTTTTTGATTTTGTTATTACTGATCGTTTTGGCATTGGTCATTCGAGCGGGAACATTCGGTGGGGTTCGGCGAGTGCGTAAAAGCGCAGGCGATGGAGAGGATGTCCTGCAACAGCGGGCCAAGATCTCGGATCTTCCGTTCGAGATGGAGACCCCCATCGTCGGTTTAAGAGCTCAAGCGGAGTACTTGCGATCCAAAGGGGAATACACGAAAGCCATTATCTATTTGTTCAGCTACTTGCTCGTGGAACTAGATTCTTCCCATTGCATCCGGCTTGAGCGAGGCAAAACCAATGGTGGTTACATCCGCGATCTTAGGTCCCGACCTGCATTGCAGGGATATCTTCGAAAAGCAACCCACGCTTTCGAGCGCGTTTATTTCGGTCGACACGATTTGGATGCAGCGACGTTTGAAGGGCTATGGGCCCAGCTACCATCGATCGAAGCGGAGATGAAGACTCCTCCTTCCAGCAGTGAATGGAGCACGAGCAATCCTTCGACCGGACATGCATTGACGGGAGCACAGGTATGAGGCATTCATTGCAACCCCAACGCGCGGTGGCGGGATCAATACTCGGTCTTTTGGTTTTGTTGAGTGGTTGCCAAGTCCAAGTGACGAATACGTACGGTGAAAGTGAAGGCGACGACGCGGAGTGCAGCCCCAGCGGATTAACAGTGCTGCGAAGCATGGTGGAAAAGAAGGGGCACACGACGTATACGGTACGATCGCTCTCCCCCTCGAATATGAATCGCCTGAATACCATTCTATGGGCACCCAACGCCTTTCCTAGCCATTCCGCAGAGACCTATCGATGGTTGGCCAAATGGTGTGCTTCCGGAAACCGGACGTTGATTTACGTAGGGCGAGATTTTTCGCCGAATCAAGCCTATTGGTCTTCGTTTGGATTGGGTGAGGATGCATCCCTGTCTTCTCAGGACCGATTCAATGCCCTTTCGATGGCGGCACAGGAAGAAAGCGAACTGGATACGATGCGGCGAGCGTATCGCAAGAGAATCTATTCGCCCTGGAACCGCTGGGTGATTGCCGACGGGGAGATGGAACGGATTAATGAATGGACAGGTCCGTGGGCTAGTTCTCTCGATGCCGATGCGTGTCGTATTTACCTTCGGACTCATGCCGAACCATTGCAAGACCCAGATTTAGCAGCAGCTCGAAAATTATTGGACTGGGAACCCGATCCGACCAAACCGGTCAATGCAGCCAAGCAGTACGCTCCCGAATGGCGAACTACGGACGTCCAACAAAGAGAGATTTCGCAAAACTGGATCGAGGGTCAGTTTCCTATTCGTACGGTTTTGTTGCAGTCGGGGGATGGACGGGATTTGATAGCCCGGTACACAGAGGGAAGCCTGAGCAATAGCCAACTCATCCTGGTGGCCAACCAATCGCTCTTCTCCAATTACGGACTCATCCATCGTCCGCACCGTGATTTAGCGCAGCAACTCATCGCGGGTCTTCCCACAGGCGGCGTGGGATTTATTACTGGATCGATGGACCCACCGGTTCGCAGCGATGATTTGGACGAGCGTCAAAAGGGATTCGAGATGCTCACGATATGGCCACTCAATGTGATCACCATCCACGCAGCGTTTTTAGGTGTGGCTGCAATGATCGCGGCTTTTCCTATCTTTGGTCGACCGTTTCGTTTGCCCAAGAAATCGACCTCCGATTTTGGGCAACATATCGATGCTGTTGGGGAAATGATGCAACGTTCGGGGGATCGGGAGTATGCCGTGCGCACTATCGCCGAATACTTCCGTCAGGTCCGCAAGGATACCGTTTCACCCTGGGCGACAATCGACAAGGAATTCACAACGACGCAGTCGCCATTTGCGAGTGTATCATCACCACCCGTTCAGTCCGGTCCGACGACTGATTCTGATCCGCCGACAGATTCCGTTCCTGCCCCGCCCCCTTAGCAGAGTACCGCATCCGAACAAGGAGCTGCGCCCGAGAATAAATAGAGACGTAGCCCGATTGTTTCTGCGATGACGGAGTTACTCAAGTGCCGCAGGGAGATATTCTTTCAGATAGCGCTCGACAGCTTCCGCGAGAACCTGGGCGGTTTTCGTGCGAATCGCTGGTCGACGGTAGTCGAATCCAAACTCGAGTTGAACTGCATCGATCCCGCTCGGCTGATGGCTGCCATGCGACTGAACGATGTAGCCGCCCGTGAAGCCCGATTGTTCTTTGCCGTCGTGAGGATTTGGAAATACTTTCCATTCGGCATCGGCAAGGAACCCAAAGAGACTTTTTTCTCCGCCGTGTGCGGACTCACCGAAACGTTGACGGAGTCTGGTGACGGTTTTTCCGTTTCCTGTTCCGCGGTAGACGGTTTCGGCGCTGGTGCCTTGTCCGTGGATATCGAGCAGCAGTCCAGCGTGATACTGCTGAAGAATCTCGCGGCAGAAAGTTCTGCAGGAATCGTGGTAGCGATCGTATGCGGGGGCAGCATCGGGATCTTCGTACGCAATTTCAGCAGGACGATTGGGATCCAGGTATTTGCGGTGGGTTGAGCTGATGACCGAATAGGGTCGTTTGCCGATCCGTTCCTCGATGGCATCGATCACTGCTTGTGCCAATTCTTCGGTTCCTCCGTCACGCCCCGCGAAGAAACCGGACGGACCTTGGTTCATACCTTCCCCAGTTCGAGGTTCGACTCCTGCGATTTTGAGGGTGCCCCCATGCGGGGCGGAAATGAGGACGGGCAAATCTCCCCGTTTGACCAGCACCAACTCTTCCAAATTCGATGTTTCTTGGACGGAGGAAGGTTTGCTTGCGGGTGTCCGGTCGAGGATATCGGTTTCCTGCGCGTTCGCGTCCCAACCGATCATTCCAAGGCTGACGAATACCAAAAGATGTGTTCTCATTTCGGCAAAATGCAAAAGGTGCAGCACGTGATCGCCCGTTTCGTCGATGGTCGATAAGGCAAGCTGAAAAGGGTTTCGTGCAGAAGCAATGGGGTCATCGACCAAAAAGTTATACCCACCTGAGTCGTCGACGCATCGTATCAGATTCTATCGTTGGCCGCCCGATTGAGGCGATCGTTGAGGGCAAGACCGATGCCGGCCTCGTCAACCAGACTGCAAACGATCACCTCGATTCCCAAATGATCCATTTCGCGAAAGAACGCATAAACACGCCTGGCATAGACTTCGACCGAAGAACACGGTTCCATCACAAGCCAATCCAGAGCGGGAGGATTTCCCAATCCGATCCATGCAATTTTCTTGTGCAACAAGCGGGGGTCTTTGGTGATCGGATGTGCCCCATGGCTAGTTCTAGCGCAGTCCAACAAGACCATGGCCGTGGGCTGGTAATGGCGATGGCGCGTGCCCGGTGACTTTCTGAGTTCGTTCTCGTGGGAGGTTTCGCTCGCGTGTCGCACATCCGGGCAAACATCCCGTAGTTCCTCAGCCGTGATGGCACCAGCGCGGAGAATGCAGGGGACGCTCTGGGTTAAATCCAGGACAGTGCTTTCCAATCCGATCGAAGTGGATTCTCCCAGGATGACTCCATCGATCCGTCCCTCTAGATCTTCGAGTACCGATTGCCAATGGGTTGCGCTGGGACGGCCCGAGCGGTTGGCGCTAGGGGCCACCACGGGTGTCTGCGCGCGTTGCAATAATTCCAGTGCGATCGGATGATTGGGCATCCGAACAGCGACCGTATTCAAGTTCCCTGATACTAGGTCGGAAACCCGATCGGTTTTCCGCAAGACCAAGGTCAGCGGTCCTGGCCAAAAGCGATCGATCAAGCGTGCTGCAAGTGCGGGAAGGTCCATTGCGACTTCTGTTAGTTGGTCGAATGAACCTAGATGAACGATCAATGGATTGTCCGATGGTCTTCCTTTGGCGAGGTAGATGTTTCGGACAGCTTCGGGTTGAAAGGCATCAGCACCTAAGCCGTATACTGTTTCGGTTGGAAACGCGACCAACTGGCCTCGCCGCAACATCTCGCCCGCAAGGCCGAGATCGTCGATCGATAATCGCTGTGTGATACGCATCGTGAAATGCCTACGCCCCGCACATGGAAGCCACCGCATTCCTGCGGGCCTACGCGAGTGCGATTACTTGCTCTTCCCTCGAACCATTCGGCGTTCGCTGCTGGGATGGTCCGATAGTTTGGAAATGCGAAGCTGGCGGCCGACGACCCATGCTCGCCCCAAGACCTTGAATACGTCGCGAGGCATCCCTTTTGGCAAATCAATCGTGCTGAAGTCGTGATGGATTCGGATTTGGCCGATTCGGTTTGAGTCCAAACCGATTTCGTTGGCCACAGCTCCTACCAAATTCCCTGGTTTCACTCCATGGACACGACCGACTTCCACGCGAAAGGTTTCCTTTTCGTGACCTGGATCACCGAGATCGGTGGTGGGTACCGAGGATCGAGGGCGTTTGCCTCGCGGCCCATCGGAGTCGCTGCGCGAATCTCGATCGAACCTGTCTCCCGATCGAAAATCATCGCGGCCTCGTCCTCGATCACGTTCGAAGGACGCCGAATCCCGTCTACCAAATCGCTCGATCGACTCACTCATGTAGAACGGACGATCGCCCTGGGCGAAGGTGGCCAATCCAGCTGCGATTTGAGCGGCATCCAATCCTTTTTCGGCGATGCATTGACCAATCAGCTTCTCAAACAATTTGTACATCTCGCCTTGCTTGGCGGATTCTGAGCATGCTTCTCCGATCTTCTCCTTGAAGCGAGCCACACGCATGGTGTTGATCTCTTTGGCGGTGGGGATTGCCATCGGTTCGATGGTTTGACCTGCCGCACGATCGATTTCTCGAAGAAACCCGCGTTGCTTGGGGGAGATGAACACAATGGCGCTACCAGAACGTCCCGCTCTTCCTGTACGCCCGATGCGATGCACGTAGGCCTCGGCATCGAACGGGAGATCAAAATTGATCACGTGTGTGATGCGTTGCACGTCGAGTCCGCGAGCGGCCACGTCGGTTGCAACCAAGATGTGAAAGGCTCCGTCTTTCAATTGCTCAATGGTCCTTTCTCGCTGGCTCTGCGCGATATCGCCATTGAGCGCAACTGCGGAATAGCCGCGAGCATTGAGATAGTCGGCGACTTCGACGGTGGCGATTTTCGTTTTCACGAAGATGATCAGTCCATCAAAGTCTTCGGCTTCGAGAATACGCTCGAGCGCTTCCAGTTTGCCCCTCGGATCGACGATGACAAATCGCTGTTCGATATTGTCCGCTGTCCGTTGCTTGGATTCGATTTGGATGACGTGGGGGTTCTTCAAGTGGCGATTGGCGATCTGTCGGATTTGATCGGGCATCGTGGCAGAGAAGAGGGCGATCTGCCTTTCTGCGGGGGTTTGATCCAAGATCCACTGAACATCATCGACGAAGCCCATCCGCAGCATTTCATCGGCTTCATCCAGAACCAGTGCCTGCAACGTGTCAATGCGAAGCCGACTCTCACGCATATGGTCCATCACGCGACCGGGTGTGCCGACCACGACGTGTGCTCCACGCCGCAACGCATTGATCTGAGTGGAATAGGAACTCCCACCATAAATCGGTGCAACGCGCAAGCCCCGGAGATGCTGACCGTACCGAAGGAATGATTCTGAAACTTGGATCGCGAGTTCGCGCGTCGGTGTCAGCACCAGAACTTGTGTTTCGGGGACGTCGACGTCGATGCGGCTCAATAGGGGAAGAGCAAAGGCAGCCGTCTTGCCTGTTCCGGTTTGGGCTTGTCCCAGCACATCCCTTCCTTTGAGAAGGGCCGGAATGGTGGCGGCTTGGATATCGGTGGGGAATTGATACCCGGATGCCTCGAGTGCGCTGCAAATCTCGGCAGGCAAATTCAAATCGCGGAATCGAATCCGACCGTCGTTATCTTCCTCGGAGGTTTCCTCTCCGCTCCAAACCTCTTCGACAGGTATTTCAATGTGAGGAGCGACTGCGACGTCCACGGCAGTTTCTTCGGATGCATTGCGGGGAGCATCGCGATTGTCTCGCGCGGGTGAGTCGGCATTGGAAGAGGCGACCGTTACGGTTGCCTGCGCGATTCCGTCTCCGGCCGATCCCGTGTCCTGCGTATCCACCAACTCCGAGGCGGCTAGCTTCGGCTTTTTCTTCTTCGGCTTCTTGGGCCGCTCAGCGATTTCTGCGGCGGTCGAAGATTCCGAAAAGTCAACGCCGGGGACAGCGTGTTTAATAGAAGCCAAAATCTCCGCTGCGAGCGCAACATCGTCGGCCATCGTTTCGATGGGTTCCATCTCAATCCTCAAATCATCAAAGTAGTCAAACCATCCAACCAAAACGGTTGGCCAACTTTCCGTTGGCTGCCCGAAAACCGATGCGGGCAGAAACCTGGGAAAGTCTGGCTCGACTCAAAACAGGGACGGATCGAGAGGATCACGTCGGGATCGCTTCGTTGCAGCGATCGGCGATTGAGGGGAAGAACCTTGCTTTCCAAGCTTTCATTTGGATTGCGGGGATAATAGCCGTTGTTCACGATTTGGCTAGATCAAAACCGGGTAAATCCATGCTCGGGGGTAAATGTCGATGCATTCCTGAGTGTGGTGCGGACGGCTGGGCAAGCCGATTGGTTAGAAATCCGTTCCCTGCTATAAATGGACTGGAACGTCGAGGACTGTTCTGGTCCTAGAGAATGCACCGAATTCACTTACTTTTTCATAGGATTAATGAGATATGTCGGAATTCCGTACCGAAGTGGACTCCATGGGCGAAGTCCAGGTACCTGCCCAAGCGTATTACAGCGCGCAGACTCAGCGGGCGGTTGAGAATTTTCCGATCTCCGGTTGGACATTGCCCGTCCCTTTGCTGCGAGCCATGGGCCGAGTGAAACTCGCCTGCGCCGCTGCCAATCACGAACTGGGCAAGCTGACAGGTACCGGCAAGAACCCGCTCAATGAATCCCAAGTCCGAGCTGTCTACGATGCCTGCCAAGAGGTCATCGATGGAAAGATGGACACCCAGTTTCCCGTCGATGTCTTCCAAACCGGATCGGGGACCTCGAGCAATATGAACATCAACGAAGTCATCTCCAATCGCGCTATTGAGCTGCTCGGCGGGGATCGATTCTCCCAAACGAAATCGGTTCATCCCAACGATCACGTGAATATGGGGCAGAGTACCAATGACACCTTCCCAACCGCAATTCACGTCGCCGCAGCGGTCGAGATCGAGCAGCGATTGATTCCGCAACTGCAACGCCTCCACGCCAGCTTACGGGATAAAGCGAAGGCTTGGGATCGCGTAATCAAGATTGGACGTACCCACTTAATGGACGCGACTCCCCTTCGACTGGGACAAGAGTTCGGCGGATTCGCGCGACAGATCGAACTCTCGATCGAACGAGCGCGTGTTGCCGCACGCGCCGTCTACGAACTCCCTGTGGGTGGGACGGCCGTCGGTAGTGGAATCAACACCCACCCGGAATTTGGCAAGAGGGTCAGCTCTCACCTAGCCAAACAAACCGGTATTCCGTTCGTCGAGGCGGCCGATCACTTTGAAGCCAATGCCCAACGCGATGGATTGGTTGAGTCGCATGGGCAGATCAAAACCATCGCCATGACTCTCTTCAACATTGCAAACAACATCCGCTGGTTGGGATCCGGTCCACGTTGCGGATTTTTCGAAGTCATTCTGCCGGATCGTCAACCCGGTTCGTCGATCATGCCTGGCAAGGTGAATCCGGTGATGTGCGAAAGTATGATGCAATTGACGGCCCGTGTGATCGGAAACGATACTGCCATGACTCTATCGGGCGCATCCGGTGGCAATTTTCAATTGAACATCATGATGCCTGTCATGGGACAGTTGATCTTGGAAAGTGTGATGTTGCTTTCCAACGGGATCAGCGCGTTTATCGAGTTCTGTTTGGATGGTCTCGAGGCGAACCCTACAGCCTGTGAAGCCAGTGTGGAAAAGAGCTTGTCGATGGTAACTAGCTTGAACCCGTACATCGGATACGAGAAGGCCGCGAAGCTTACAAAGGAGGCTTTTGCTTCAGGAAAAACCATTCGCGAGCTATGTTTGGAACAGCGGGTACTCGAACCTGACGTTCTTGAGAAAGCGCTGGACCCGTTTTCGATGACCGAGCCGCAAGCGTGAGAATGAAATGTTTTTTTGGGCTCAGTGAATGCGGTTTCACAGGTTGCTGACTGAGCTAGCGGTATAGGGGTGGGAATGTATTGAAAGACAGTTGACAGTCTGAAAGACTATCTCACTTGAAATCGCTCGGTGATTATTCGTTGCGAGCGAGGATGGGTTACTGCGGTGGTAATGTGGTGATGGTCGACATGGCGCTGGCTGGTTCGCGTGACGTGCTCGATTGCACGGTTGCGATCAAGCGGCCTTCGCCTACCAATTCATGGCGAAACTCGATGCGATAGGATACGGGTTCCTGAGGCCTGAGCGTTTGAACCGGTGCCATGTTGATGATCCTTCCGGCTTCATCGAATTGGTAGCCATCCTGCGACGGTCCGGAGACACCGATCACTCGTACTCCTTCTGGCAACCGCAGTTGCAATTCAACCCGTTGCTGGTTGGAGGCCGAGATATTGCGGATGGTGATGTCGTAGGTGGATTGTTCGTTGATCCGAACCGCTTTGCTGATCGGTTCGATCGCGATGGCCAGATCGCCTTGCGGAACAGCGACCCCGGCGGGACCTGGTGTTGGATTGATTCCCCCTACAGTTCCCGGTGGCGGAACCGGATTGGCTGGAATCGCGCTGCCGACGACGGGAATACCTACGTTCCGCATGACGCGAATGACTCGATCTTCGGAATCGAGGGAGCCGACGACCTGGGCATCGGGACTAGCCGCAAGCCCACTGAAGTTGACTTGGAACTCGCTGGAGGTACCGGCGGCCAATTCGGGGATCCTCCATCGCAAGAATTGATTTGCAAAGTTCGGTTCGAAGCCTGCGGAAGCTCCGGTGGGGGCCAGGGCAGGGTCGTACTTGACACCCACGATCAGATTTCGGACGGCGACTGGGCCTGTGTTTTTAACAAATAGTTGCACCGAAGTTGCCGTATTGATGGCGATGGGATTGGCACCGGTGCTTGAACGCATTTCCAAATCCACTTGGGGCACACGCTGCGGAGCGGGCACTCCTCGCACCGACGCGGTACCTGCAGCGACGATGGTTCTCGCCGATTGCGCCGTTGCTTTCAGGGATAAATCCCCTTCTCGCTCCACGACAAATTGGGCTGCGACGTCAACGCTCTTGCCTGGAGGTAAGTAACCGATTTCCCGTGTGACTTGCGTGGCACCATCCCGAATGTGGGATAGGCCGGGTGCCGCTTCGAGGAGCAACGTCAGATCGGTGGCGGTCTGATTGCCTGAATTCGTGAGTCGCATATTGAAGGTTGCGACTTCTCCAACACCGACTTGGGTACTGGTCGGATCGGGATTGACGCTCAGGACCAATTGAGGTTTTTGAACCAAGGTGGAGACGACCGCATTCTTGCGAATTCCCGAAGCGGCGGTGGCTTCGAAAACGATGCGTGCGTCCATTGCGGCTGCGGCTTCAACGACGACTTGAACATCCAAGGCTTGGCGCGGGCCCAGGGCTCCGATTTCCCATACGAAGCTGGTTCCCGTTTGACGCGTCGGGGGAACGGAAATCGATTGGACGGTCATGCCATTGGGGATAGCCAAGCTCAGCACTACATTTTCACCTTGTGCAAATCCATCATTTTCCACCGTGGCTGAATAGGCCAAGGGTTGCCCCGGGACGGCCGTTTCAGGTCCTGACGCGCGGAGCACGATTTCCGGAGCGGTCCAAGTGACTTGTACCGTACCCCGCCCGAGAGGTAGTTCTGGCATGTTTTCTGCCGCTTGCGAAGGTCGAATGACTTCGATCTCGAAAAGAGCTGTCGCATTGGCTTGCGATATGACCCCCGGTTGTTGCATGTTGACGACTTCGACGATAGCGTTTCCGTTTCGGTCGACCTTCTTTTCAAAGACTTCTCCGTATTGATCCAGGAAGCGCGCGACTTCGGGATTGAGAGAACGGTAACGGACCAACCAGTCTTCCGCGGGAGCGAAACCTTCGGCTCTGAGGACTTTTGTAACCAGCGTGACGGTTTGGCCACTGCTGGCTTGTTGGGTTTGTGGGAATTGCCAACTGGCATCGACCCAATAGATCGTAGCGGTCTGGCGACGTTGATCCCAAGCGGCGCTTTCGGGAGCCATCACAGTGACTTTGGAGACACCTTCCGATGGGCTGGACAAACTGAGCCACGTCTGACCTTTGCGAACCGGCAGATCGTCTTCCGTGCGAGCGGTACCGCGTGTGATGCGACCCTCTTCGCTGCTGGTTCTACCTCGAGCAAAATCGACATCGACCTTTTCAACACTCGGTTTGTTGGAGCGGTTCCAGAATGAGGATTGCTTCCCCTTGTTTTCATCACCTACGTCGATGATTTGACCGACGCTTTCCGGTGAGAGCATCCATTCGATCGGTTCTTTGGTCACGAGATTTCCATCCTGGCCACAGATGCCAGCCAGCAGGATGACTTCGCCCCCAACCGGGGCGACAATGCGAGTCGGTGTCAGCAGGATTTGACCGCAACGGGCGCGGGCATCCGACGCGCTTTCTTTCTTTCCCAGACCGCCAATGCCTGCTCCTGCGCAGAGGGCGCAGCCTTTTCCGTTCTTGCCGTCACCCGTAGGTTCGCCGTGATAACACTTCTTGGGTTCAGGGGGAGTTGGGAAGGCGGAGCCCTGCGCGGGATATCCTCCGGCCGCTCCATGGTGAGGTACTAGCGTCGTGGATTGACCCGAGAAGATGGTTCCACCGTAGGGATTGATGGCGGGCAAGGATAGGGTCTTGCACCCGGAAAGCAACGTCGATCCGAGCACGAATGCACACACCCACGCCGAGCGCGACGAAACCGCCAGTATGGCGAAACGCATCACCTTGCCGCGTTGCGACCAAAGTGCATTCAAGGACAGATTGCAAGGCGCGCCGATCATTCGACGATATGCTCGCTGGGATTACTTGGTGCGTGTGATTCTACAAGCCAAGGATGGCTTTGACGTCACACGAGGTTACCCCACTCGAAAGGTTCACCCACGGTAAATCTCCGAGTTGTCTTCAACAAATGCACCCCTCAACAACATCCATAGCGAACTTGCGTACAGATCCAAATGCGATCGGCGTAGCGATTGCATCGACTATCCAAAATTCTCAAAACATTTCAAGAGAGAGGGTCGATACCTCAAGATACACGGAGGAGTCATCGCGACGTCTTGTCGTGTTGCAACCGATTTTCTATTGATAAGGCGTGAAGCTCATTCATGGTTTCAAGAACCTGATGCAGTGCGCCAACAAGGATGAGAACTCGGAAGCTGTAGTTACCGGAACGGATACTTGGTAACGCGCGGTAACGCATTACAACGTTCCATTTGACAACGCGTTCCTGTTCGAAGCGGAACCTTCCATATCCAGGCTTCGCGTCAATCTCCCCGGGCCAACCGTCGAGCATGGCACCCATGGCGTGTTGGCCGTTTTCGGTTGAGAATACGATCGGATAGGCTTGTTCTCCGGGGCCATCCTCCAGAGCTTTCAGTCTCTTCTCATTCGGCAGGTATGCCCAGAAAGAATGGAACTCAGCGGGCATGTAACCGGTGACGATTTCGAATTGTGCAAAGCGATGCGATTCAGTCGAGGGCAATTCAAACGTGTTGTTGTATTCAATGACATGTTCATTGGTGTGTGCATTCAATCGAATCGATTTATGAAGGTAGTGATCCGAGAGAGCGGACCGATTGAGGGCAGGTCTTCCTGAGGACAATTCCCCTGGTGCCAGCCAGAACGCCATCTGCGTGGATGTTCTTATTTCTCGATCAAAGACTTGGAGACCGAGCCAACGGCTGGTAGATCTTTCACCATCTCCATCCAAACGAGAGCCCGCTTCCGTCGGGTTATAGCACTCTGCCCAAAATGGACCGTCTTGCATAGCGTCAAAGCTCGAAGCCGACTGCAGCTGCCGACCATGATCCGCGCCGTCGATGAATTCCTTGTCTCTCCATTGCAACGAATGGACTGCACCTGCCAATCGTTTGGTCACGGTCAGAGAGATCGGAGAACCATCGATCGTTCCCCGAATGGTTGCATCGCTTAGGGTGGACGATGGCTTGGAGTCTGGAACGGTCAAGGCACCTTCAAGGGTTGATTGGCCGAAGCAGGTCCCGAAGATACCTGTCGCAACGAAAAGAAGGGACGCTACCAGATGCCTAAGAGATGACAATCCAATGTTCGGTCTGGTCATCTTCCTAGGTTCCCTACGCCTCTTGGCCGCAGCGCTAAATAGCAAGCAACAATCGGCTAGGGGCTTCGAGGTAGGCGATCACATCGTTGAGGAAGCGAGCGGCAGTAGCGCCGTCGACCAGGCGGTGGTCGTAGGCCAAACTGAGTGGCATCATCAATCTTGGTTTGATCGAATCATCATCCATGACCGTCGCCAGTTTTCGGGAGCGGCCAACGAGCAGGATGGCGACTTCGGGCACATTGACGATAGGGGTCGAATAGGTTCCGCCGATCGCCCCCAGGTTGCTGATCGTGAATGTGCCACCTCGCAGATCACTGACTGCAAAGTCATTATTGCGCACTCGGGAGGAAAGATCCGAGAGGGCATACGCGATATCGGGTATCGACATGCGGTCCGCGTTTTTCAAGGTTGGGACGACCAATCCGCGATCGGTATCGATCGCGATTCCCAAATTGACGTAGTCCTTGTAAATGATCTGTTCGTTCTCGATATCGACCACGGCGTTGAGTGCCGGATGATGCCGCAATGCGGTCGCAATAGCCTTGATCAAGAAAGGCATGGTCGTTAGTTTGATCCCGCGCGATGCGTAGTCGTCTTTGCTCGTTTGGCGGAATGCTTCGAGTTCGGTTACGTCGGCATCGTCAAAATTGACGACGCGTGGCACCGTCGACCAAGACTTGTCCATTTGATTGGCGATGGTCTTGCGAATCTTGGTCATTCGATCGATGCGGATCGGTCCATAATCATCGCTGGCGGCAACGCCGGGTTTTGCATCCCCAGAAGATTTGCTGGATGCCTTGGCAGTGATCGGAGTCGGGGGATCGGCAGTGGTAACTGCGGAGGGTGCCGCGGATTTCGAGGACTGCACCGATTGGTTGGCATGACGAACAACAGCCAGGACATCGTCGCGGGTGATCCGTCCACCTTCGCCTGTCCCGATGACACCTGTCAGGTCGACCCCGACTTCGCGTGCGAAGCGACGGATGGCTGGTCCGGCGGCGATAACATCTTCCGAGAAGGGGCTACTGTCGTTGGAAGGGGTTGTTGTTTGTGACGACGCAACGGGAATAGGGATAGCGGGTGGAACAAGAATGGGTGGGGCAGGTTGTTTTGTTGGAGCAGGGGCAGCAATCGGCGCTGGATTGATGGCTGCGGGAGGAGAGGGAACCGGTGGTGTTGGAATGGATGGTGCCGGGGTTGCAGGAGCCGATGTGGCGGGTGCCGGTGTCGTTGGAGCGGGTGCCGGACTAACACCAGCAGCTTCGATCGTGACGATGACTTGTCCGACCTTGACCGTCTCACCGTCTTTCACTGCGATGGACAGGATTTTGCCTGCCGTGGGGCTTGGGACCGACACGGTAGCCTTGTCGGTTTCCATTTCGATCAACGATTGTTCTTTCTTCACGACATCGCCCACTTGGACGAGGACTTCAAGAACATCTCCGGATTCAATTCCTTCGCCGAGTGAGGGCAACTTGATTTCGGTGGCCATGAACTTCTGTCAATCTACAGGGTTAGAAGGCGAATGTTTGGGGAAGGGATGAATCGTTTGCAGAGCTCGCGATTCATTGGAAATCAATCCAAGCTACGATGGCCGTGACTCGGTCGGATACCGCGTCGAAGGCCTACCGACAGCTTACGCATACAATGGGTTTGGTTTCTCGGGGTCATAGCCCAAGTCGCGAATCGCGGAAGCAACTTCGGATCCTTTGAGCACTCCTGCGCGGCTCAATCGATATAGAGCCGCGATGGTAATGGAAGGAGCATCGACTTCGAAATGGCGTCGCAGTGCGGCACGCGTTTCGCTGCGTCCCATGCCATCACAACCGAGAACGTAATAATCTTCGTTCAGGTAGGGCAAGAGTTGTTCGCCGACGGCACGCACGTTGTCGCTCGCGGAAATGATCGGCCCGGAAACACCTTCGAGGACGGTTTCGATGTAACTCTTTTGGCGTGGTTGCTCGGGATGGAGCATGTTCCATCGCTCGATGGACTGAGCGTCGCGTCGCAGCTGCGTGTAACTCGTAACACTCCAAACATCGCTGGCGATATTGTACTTTTCGGCCAGAATGGTTTGGGCTTCGAGCACATGGCGTAGGATTGCGCCGGATCCGAAGAGTTGAACGCGTGCCCGCGCCCCGGGGACGTCGAGCGACTTGAACTTGTAGATCCCTCGAATGATGCCTTCGTCGACCCCTTCGGGGATTGGAGGCATCTCGTAGTCTTCATTGTGGACCGTGATGTAATAGATTGCGGTTTCATCCTCTTGATAGAGTCGACGCATGCCATCGAGCACGATGACTACGGTTTCGTAGGCCCAAGCCGGATCGTAGGCTCGAACCGTTGGAAAGGCCATGGCATTGAGATGGCTGTGGCCATCTTGGTGTTGGAGGCCTTCGCCGTTGAGAGTGGTTCGGCCGGCGGTGCCTCCGATGAGGAATCCTTTGGCTCGCATATCCGCCGCTGCCCAAATCGAGTCGCCAACCCGTTGGAATCCGAACATCGAGTAGTAGATGTAGAACGGAATCATATTGATGCCGTGGGCCGAATAGGCTGTGCCGGCCGCGACAAAGCTGCTCATCGAGCCGCATTCGGTGATCCCCTCTTCGAGGATTTGGCCATCGCGGGCTTCTTTGTAGTACGCGATCTGATCCGAATCGACCGGCTCATACAATTGCCCGGCATGGGCATAGATCCCGATCTCGCGGAACATCCCTTCCATACCGAAGGTGCGGGATTCATCCGGCACGATCGGCACGATGTTGTGGCCGATCTTCTTATCTTTTACGAGCCGTCCCAGCAAACGAACAAAGCCGTTCGTGGTCGAGATGGTTTTTCCATCCAGTTGCGTGTTCATGAACTTGCGGAATTCATCGAGCGATGGAGTCTCGGTGACTGGATGCTTGGATGGGCGGCTAGGGACCGGACCACCCAGAGCGGCGCGGCGCTCGCGCAGATACTTGATCTCGATGCTCGATTCGGGTGGTTTGTAGAAGGGGGCAGTGGCGACTTCGTCGTCGGAGATCGGAATACCAAACCGGCTGCGAAACTCGAGCAGCTCCTTTTCGTTCATTTCCTTTTGGTTGTGAGCGATATTGCGGCCTTCGCCCGCTTCGCCCAGACCATATCCCTTGATGGTTTTGGCAAGGATAACCGTAGGCTGGCCCTTGTGCTCGACCGCGTTCTTGTAGGCGGCATAAACTTTTTCAGGGTCATGACCGCCGCGTTTCATCTTCTCCAACTTCTCGTCGGAATAGTTCGCGACCATGGCTTTCAATTCAGGGTATTTGCCGAAGAAATGTTCGCGTATGTAGGCTCCGGGCATACCGGTGTATTTTTGGTATTGGCCGTCGACGACTTCGGTCATTCTCTGTGCTAGGAGCCCCGACTCATCCTGTTCGAGCAAAGGGTCCCAGTCGGTTCCCCATACGACTTTGAGGACGTTCCAACCGGCTCCGCGAAAGATGGCTTCCAACTCTTGGATGATCTTGCCATTGCCGCGAACGGGACCGTCTAATCGTTGTAGATTGCAGTTCACGACGAAGATTAGATTGTCGAGTTTCTCGCGGGATGCGAGGGTGATTGCACCGAGGGTCTCTGGCTCATCGCATTCCCCATCTCCAAGGAACGCCCAAACCTTTTGACCGCGCGTGTCTTTCAACCCGCGATCGTTTAGATATTCGTTAAAGCGAGCTTGGTAGATCGCCATGATGGGTCCTAGCCCCATGGAAACCGTTGGGTATTCCCAGAAATCGGGCATCAACCAGGGGTGAGGGTAGCTGCTCAGTCCCCCGCCGGGTTGGAGTTCGCGGCGGAAGTTCTCCAGTTTCGATTCGGCGAGACGTCCTTCGACAAAGGCTCGCGAATACATGCCGGGGGAAGCGTGACCCTGAAAGTAAACAATATCCCCTGCATAACCCGTTTCGCCGCGACCGCGGAAGAAGTGGTTGTAACCGACTTCGTACAGTGTTGCGCTGCTGGCAAAGGTACTAATATGTCCCCCCTGACCTTTGTTCTTCTTGTTCGCGCGCACCACCATGGCCATCGCATTCCAGCGGATGATGCTCTTGATTCGACGCTCGATTTCACGATTGCCGGGATACGCCGGTTGCTTGGCGGTAGGGATCGTGTTGATATAGGGGGTCGTTGTCTCGATCGGAATTTCTACGCCGTCGCGACGGGCCCGATTTTCGAGGGCCTTGACCAAGTACCGGACGCGATCGGCACCTTTGCTTTTGTAGACGTAATCCAGTGAACCCAGCCACTCACTCGTCTCTGCAGGATCCACATCGATGGGAGCCTCTACTTGACCGGAGGCAGCCAACACCGCGGGATCCGCCTCACCCAAGACTTTCGCGTCGGACATTGATTTGGTTTTCTATGTAAAAGTACGTTACAAGCCACCTAAGCGGAATGTTTTACCAAGTCGCCATTCTCGCGAAATCCACCCTTTGAGGGAAGACGACTACGCATGCATTTGCGGTATCAAAAAGGAGGTTCAACCGTTGGTTTTCTCCTTGAAGATTCTGGATCGTGCCGTTCCAAACACCCCGAATTCAGCTTCTATGGGTGATGAATGTGCATTAGATCGCTTTTGAGGCGGTTAAGACGCCAGCGTGTTTCGTGCACGGAACACGTGGGAGGGGATTGCCATTGGCTTAGGCGACGATTGGATCGAAGTGTCGAATTCGTAATGCGAGGGATGGCAGCGGCAGTTTTGGTCGTTGCGAACTGCGACCAAGCCGCTGACGACTGCCCCAATCTCTCCCGGGTAGAACTCGAAATGCTAGCCTGGGCTTTGGTTCGCCATGGAGGAAAACGGTGTTTTGAGTTGCTGTGTCGCTGCGTTCGAGATGCGATGTCTTGGCGCCAGCAGCGCGTGCAGGCATCGAGAGATTCGGCGTTACAAAGGTTCCTGCCAGCCCGTCTCCGGTACGAAGTAATCGGATGCCTGCCTCAAAGGATGGTGATTCCACGGTACTGGATCGCCGGCGTGAGGAAACGCGAGCCGTTCGTTCGGCGGTAGGTGCATCGAAAACGAGAGGGACGTTGAAACCGTGCAGAATCAGGAGTTCGGAAACGTGTTCTCTACTTCGGTGCAGCGTATTGTTAAACACGTCGCGGTTAGGGACAGCGCGGTTAGGGACAGCGCGGTTCGGGACAGCGCGGTTCGGGACAGCGCGGTTCGGGACAGCGCGGTTCGGGACAGGGCCGTTTGACACAGGAGCGTTCCGAGTGGAATTCAAGTCTGAGGGGAAGCCTATAGCATGAGACGCGCGCGATGGTCCTCGCATCGGATGCGAATTGGAAGTAGGAGGCAAAACCGAATGTTGATGGAGCAACCGGTGCAGTGTGGATTCGATATCGTCTTGATCGAACCAGTGCGTCTGCGACTTTGTTACGTCGTTGACGCCAAGCGATGGGAGGCGTTGATGACGATGCACGTCAAAAGCAACCGCATCGGCAATATCAAGAGAGAGCGGTGCAAAAAGATCGGGAGCGCTGAGAGCCAGATCGATGCTGCTGTTCGATCGCTCGAGGGCTAGCGGGGGTCGGTGTCGTATCTGCCGAACCATACCCGTCCAAGGGCCGATCTCGATCCTGGGGCGTGTTGGTACGACTCGAGCGCTTCGACCGGAAGAGCGTACCTGGTTCACCGATCTAGAGACCCGTCGAGGACGCAACGTAAGGGGCGTTGCGTTGGGGCACGAAGAATTGCTTTCTCCAGGACGAATGGAAGGCATTTGGGTTCGAGCCTTGAGGCCGAGAATTGGATCAGCGGACCGGGACAGAAGCGGAGCGGATTCCTTTCCTAAACGACAAAGCTTCCCTAAGTCCTTCGTTTCGGTTTTCGGATGTGGAGCGATCCAGGAATTCTAAGCTGTATCGGTTGTAGTGGAGAGAGAGGCTACAAGTCCGAGAGAGACCGATCGTAAAGGCGATAGGTCTTTGAGGGAGTTAGTCCTCCCCGCTCCAGAGAACCACGCGATAGATGGTTGCTCTCAAGCACCCAAGAAAATTCGGCGTCGGTGATCCCGCGAGCCATGCAGTCAGGCAACATGCGATTGAGGAGGACCAAGCCCAACCCCCAGCGCTGCCATTCCGGTACGACGTTGGTGCTCACCAAACGGATCTTTTTGATTTTCTTCCGACCGAAGAGGATGCTCAGGAATCCAAACGGGAAAAGCTTGCCGTCGATTTTCTTGATGATCGGGTTGTAGTCGGGGAGACCCAGGCCGACTCCCACCGCTTCGCCGTTCACTTCCACGATCGAAGTGACCGAAGGATCGATCAGCATCTTCAGGGAAGTGCCAAGGGCTTTGCATTCGGCATCGGTCAGGGGTACGAATCCCCAGGTCCCTTGGAGCGCGCGGTTGTAGATTCCCAAGAAGAGTTGAACCTCGCGCGAAAAATGCCTTCGGCTGGCTGGACGAACGGTGACATTGAATCGCTCCTGGACCTGAGCGCACATCTGCGAGATCTTTGGATCGATCGTCTTGAGCATGTCCATGTTGGCATCGTAAGCGAACAGGTCTTGTACCTTCTCAAAGCCGAATCCTTGGATCAGTCGATCATGATAGGGTGGGTTGTAAGTCATCATGAAGGTCGGTGGAGTGTCAAACCCATCGATCAGCGTCCCGATCTCATAATTCAGAGAGGGATTGCATGGCCCGCGCACATCGGTCATTCCTTCGGCCTTAAGGAATTGACCTGCGGCCTGGAACAAAGCGTTGGCTGCGGAGGAATCGTCGATGCATTCAAAGAAACCGAAAAAGCCTCGCTGTTCTTTGTAGCGAGCAATATGTCCACCGTTGATGATGCCGACAATGCGACCGACAACATTTCCGTCCTTGCGAGCTAAGAACGCGCGGCATTTCCCATTTTCGTAGAACGGATGAGGCCGGAAGCCCACCAGTTCTTCCTGGTTCATACGAATGGGTGGTATCCAGTTGGGATCATTGCGATAGAGCCTCCAGATGAGTTCCATGAACTCGCGCCGGTCTCGTTTGTTTTCGACGGGAGTGACTTCGTAGCTGTTCATCGAGATGCCCTACTTAATTCAATCGGTGTTGGAGAAGATCCGGTTGTGGCGCGGTTCGACCTAGAAATCATAGCAGCCACAGAATCGGCTCGGTAACGTCGAGTGGTTTGGCGGCGTTCATCAGCGAGGTAAAGTCTGAGAATCGTTGGCTTGCGCTGGTTGAACATCCTCTTCATTGGGAGTGGTTGGCTCCGGAGCTATCGTTTTTGATTTCATGCGGCCGGCGATATGTCCTCCCGCCACACTGATGAAATAGGCCGGGACTGTGATGACGGGGACGATGGCGCCGGCCGCTCCTCCCACGTGGGTCCCATAGGATGGGTAAAGGATGTTGTTGGCTTCCTTCTGAAGTTCTGGGTCTCCCGAGGATTCGACGTACGCCATGACGTCCGAGGTGGCGATCGATTCATGGTACAGCGGTACGATCGGCAGGGAGTAGAGAGCGGCGTAGGTCCCTTGGTACTTAGTTCTTGAGAAATCCTTTGCCCTGGCCGCATGACGCAAAGCAATCGAAGGGACATCGCTATAGATATGCAATGTCGCAGTGTAAGGATTGTAATGGTCCTCTCCGACCAGTCGCCCCGGCAGAATGGTTTCTCCTAGGACGCTCGCCGCGCCCATGCTGTAGCGCCATGGCCAAGCCACCGTGCGATTTTTTGTCAGCCGTCGCATGTCATCCCACGGTCGATATTGATTGATTCTGACTTTGACGTGCTTCAGGTCGTTTTCCTCTAAATAATTTTCTAGCACGGCCTCGGTCTCTGGGGAGACAGAGTGATTCACGACGCGACGATCCCAGTAAAGGATCTTGGAAGGAATTCCGAACACCCAGCCCGCGGTATCGATTACGGGCCGCGGTTGGCCTCTTTCGGTTGGAACGTTATTTGCCGCGAGCAATTCGGGCGCAACGATCTGTTTGGAATTATCGATCCGACGTGGGGTCAGAGGGTTGCAACCGGGTGCAATACCCAGGACTGTCGTCGTCAAGCAAGCGACCGTAAGAAACCGATTTGAATGTTTGCATGAGGGACGGCATCCCTTGCGAAGTTGAATTCGATTTGTCATCCCTTGCTCGGCTCCGATTTAGATTGACGTTAGTTCCAACGGGTTCTCACGCTCGATTTGGAGATGCCCAACGAAAAGAGCGAGGGCTGCGCGATCCCAACGCCATCCATTTTTCCTTCCACGACGTATTGAGTTGGAGTTATTGAGTCGGAGGTCGGAATCCACCCCCAGGTGATACGTCCGTGGAAGGAAAGCTTAAAGGTGCGCCATAGGGAAAGAACAAGTCGCGAAACCACGTTGCAGTGCTTTGCTTGGGTTGCGGCGGGTAGGGTGTGCCGTAGGGATTGGGGTAGGAGGGGACAGCGACCGCTGGATTCGCAAGAGGGATCGCATTCGGGTTCGCAGTCGGTGGAAGGGTTATTGCAACTCCTTGGCTCGATTGCAAACGCATCTGTTCGCCGCTGGCAATCAGCGCATCATTGGGGATTTCTGGATCGGGGGTCATCTGCACATCGATAATGCGCTCGTCACGAACTTCAAATGGCCAAAGGGTGTCGGAGACAAAGTCGAGGGGAGGAATCTGATACCAGGGCGCATGGACCTTGCGGAGGAATTTTTCGGTGCGATAGCCGTCCCGGACGACCTCGATATTCCGAGTTCCATAGTAGGTAAAATTCGTCGACACCGGTGTGAGCCCGATCGGTTGCTTATCGACGTAGACCATCGCCCCAGAGGGATTGGTTCGAAAGGTCATCCGTTTTCGAACGCAACCGCTGCTCAGCAGCAATAGACAAAACAGCAAACCAACGAAACAGTTGGCTTGGTAGCAAACAAGTCGCGAGAAAGTTTTGGCTGTCATCATGCGACGGAATATAGATGTCGCGGCCAAAATGCTTCAAGACAGTCTAGGCAGGATGAACAATTTGCGTCGTGGTGGTTTGGTCCCAGTGTTGCAGGGGAACTTCCGACTCGGACTTGCATGGGGATTTACCCAGCAGATCTGCTGGTCAGGCAACCGCGTATTCCATGAGATTGGCTAGGATGCCAATTGATTTAAGGTCGGACTGCCTCCATAATGCAATGAATTCCCCGCAGTCCCGTCCTAGTTCTATTGGCTGGCACGCTCGAACAAGGATGTTATCGCGTTCTCATAGCCATTGGAGCGTCTCTTGGCGGTTTTAACCAACATTAGCCCGCGAATCCCGCCTTTGCCCGAGTTGGAATCGCAAACTCCGATGTGCAAGCTGACGGGACAAAGCTTGGCGATGCTTGCCAAACTGGTCAGCGGTTTTACGGTCCGATGGATTGGTTCCGAGCCCGAGACGAGTCAAAGGGTCTATTTCGCGAATCACACGAGCCACCTGGATGCCGTTGTTTTGTGGGCTTCTTTGCCTGGCCCGTTGCGGCAACTGACCCGTCCTGTGGCGGCTCAAGATTACTGGGGCCAAACGTCCTTTCGCCGTTTTCTTGCTCGTTCCTTCAACGCGATTTTGATCGATCGCAAAGAAATCAAAGTCCACCAGAGTCCGGTGGAATTGATGCTCCGAGAGATTGGGGATCGCTATTCTCTGATCGTCTTTCCTGAAGGAAGTCGCGCCTTGGATAGTGAAATGGGGGAATTCAAAAGTGGGCTGTATTATCTGGCAAAGAAACGTCCAGACCTAGAATTGCTGCCTGTCTACATGGACAACATGAATCGCATTTTGCCTCGAGGCGAATTCATGCCCGTGCCACTGCTCAGTTCCATCACCATTGGGGCGCCGATCTTTCTTGAAAGTGGCGAAAGTAAACAGAACTTCTTGGCACGAGCCATGCGCAGTGTTAAGGTTCTCAAGGAGCGATAGTCTGGAACGGAAGGCAAGCGGTCCAGGGACGCGCTTCTCGAAGATTACGTTGCTCCAAAAGAACGCTTGGCATCGTGGACGTCCATCGCGTCATGCCTCCTTATCTGTGTTTCATCCTTGACCGCTAGCGCCAGCCAAATTGAGCTAACGACCATGCCACGTTCCAAGTCTACATCCGTTCGATCCTCATCCGGGCTATGGAGGACTTGGGGGCCGTGGCTAGCCATCCTGCTCCCAGTCGCTGCGGCTATTTTTTTCCTTTCTAGGTATCCGGTCCCAACCGCTGAGGATTCTCAGCGCAAGATCAAGTCGACCGCCACCTCGAACCAGGATGCCGCGGCAGTTCATGGATTTGTGGCGACCAAGGTCAACGCCAATCAACCGAAGATGCCGGCACCGTCAGGGATGGTGTGGGTGCCAGGGGGAGAATTCTCCATGGGAAGCGATCGTCGGAGCGAATCCCTATGCGGGCTGCCAGGAATCACCAATGATGCGGTTCCAATCCACCGAGTCTACGTCGATGGCTTTTGGATGGATGCGACGGAAGTTACCAATGCGCAGTTTTACGAGTTTGTCGAAGCCACCGGATACGTGACCGTGGCTGAATTAGTGCCGACTGCCGAAGAGTTTCCTACCGCACCGCCGGAAAATCTCATTGCAGGATCGACGGTCTATCAGCCCACGCCCGGCCCGGTCGCGTTGGATAATTACTTGCAATGGTGGTCCTATGTTCCCAAAGCGGATTGGCGACACCCGCTCGGTCCCGAATCATCCATTGAGGGGCGCGATGACTATCCCGTCGTTCAGGTTTGTTACGAGGATGCCGTGGCGTACACAAAATGGGCGGGCAAGCGTCTGCCGACGGAAGCTGAGTGGGAGTTTGCTGCCCGGGGCGGAAGAGAGGGTCAGCTTTATGCATGGGGAAACGACATCCGTCCGGGGGGGGATTATCAAGCGAACATCTATCAAGGCCGCTTTCCGGTTGAGGCTGGGGACACCGGGCTCGATGGCTTTGCTGGCATCGCACCTGTCAAGCAGTACGCTTCCAACCCGTTCGGCTTGTTCGACATGGGAGGGAATGTATGGGAATGGGTCAGCGATTGGTATCGCGACGATTACTATGCAAGGCTTCATTCAAATGGCAAAGTTTCACGCAATCCACAAGGTCCGGACGTCCCCCTGGATCCGATGGAGCCTGACCAAAAGAAGCGGGTCCATCGGGGTGGTTCGTTCTTGTGCAGCGATCTGTACTGTACACGCTACATGGTTGGAACGCGAGGCAAAGGAGAAGTCCGAACCGCCAGCAATCATCTTGGCTTCCGCTGCGTGAAGGACTTGGATTCCGTCCAGTCCCAATGATTCTTTAACAGGGATGCGTAAAGAGCCGTAGGGAATGCATTCGGCATCCCAACGGTTAGGGGCTATCGTTCCCTTCTTCTAGTTCTTCGAAGACCACTGCATCTTCTTCCGATGCCCTTCCTGATTCGCTTCCTCCGATCTCCCATTGCTGCAACCTACGTAGCAATCGCGCGCGAGAAATGCCTATGAGCTTAGCAGCAGCCGTTCGATTCCGAGGGAAGCGTTGCACGGCGCGCGTGATTAACTCTCGTTCGATGTTTTCGAGAACAACATCCAAGTCGATCGGATCCATAGGCGATTCGTGCGCGAGGTGGGATGGAAAAGTCCGAATGGAAATCGGCAAATGGGATTCTTGCAACACGCCTCCTTCGGATGCACGCACCGCTTGCTCCATGGCCTGATGAAACTCTTCGCAATCGCGAGGCCATCGATAGGCCTGGATCGCATCCAGAAACCCGCGAGACCAGGTCGAATGCTTTCGATCGACAAAACGGGTGGCCCATTGATCCATCCATGCTGATACCAAGGATTCCATGTCTCCCAAACGCTCAGCGAGGGGACTCAGGCGCAACGTTTGCGTTTGCATCAGGGCGAGCAATTCGGTCCAGGCGGATGGGTTCCCTCCGAGGCGAATTTCTTCTGCATTGCCGGTGGTGCCGAATACGCACCATTGTCCTTGCTGCTGTTTCCTAGCCAGCGGTTGTCGGAGTTCGGCGGGTAGTAATTCGATACCATGCACAACCACCGTGGGAACATTCCCATGACGCGCTTCATCATCGATCCAGTCGAAAGTGCTTTGAAGCAAGTCCCGGTCCATCAGTCGACAATCGATCGTGAAGGGACGTGAGGTGGTCGAAAACACTGCATGCTGGCTGGCGCTTCGGGCTCGATGGATTGCATGCGCCAGGAGAAGCGAGGGTGCACCGTCGAACCCTTCGATCAAAAGCGAATGTGTACCCGACGCAGCAACCGTCAGTTGATGACGCGTCGCAGCGGAACTGGGGCTTGCTCCGTGCAGGAACCACAGATCCGCTATGGTCGGAAATTCAAGCCACTGGCTCATTGCAATGGCTTTGATGCGTGATGCGTTCTCGCCATCGGGAATCGCGTCGATATCACCCTGGTTGGGTTTCAAAAAGACGAGCGTGACGGGAGACTCCCCTAGCTCAAGAGGAATAGAAATGCGAATCCATGATCGGGAATTGTCCACATTCTCTTCCCTCTGGCCGATCGGATCGAGCCAGAAATCGTTTGGCTCAAAGATCGGGGTTAAGAACGTTGGCAATGAGTCGCGATGGAGACTGGCCAGCCTAGGATCGGAATTCGGAAAAGGGCTGAGCCACGCAGCCAATGGGTGATTTTGGCGTTGTGTTTCGGTCGACTCGGGCAGGGAATCCGGGGTGATTCCCGATCCTCTGCTTGACTGAGTCGAATCAATACTTCGAGGGCAAGACAATCCGATCAGCGAATCGGGGTCGCGGCAGACCAACTTGCCGAGCGCCTCATTCGCGAACACGATTTGAAACTCTTCGGAGAGTACATACGCAGGATACGCACCGCCACCGATCAACCGAGCGATCTGGCGTTTCGCGATCGAGCGCTGTGTGTCTTCGTCCGACATGGATTCAAGCTATGCGAAGGGTAGTGCGTTCGGCAAATGGATCGAATCCGTTGCTTCGAACGATCGCCAAACGGAAAACACCGCATGTTGCTCGAAGCAACGTGCGGTGTGCGGGAATTCTGCGTTGTCTTGACAACGATAAACGCAATGGACCAAGCCGCTGGAACCGCTGGACCGCGTGTCGTTGAATAAAGGACTTCTTAGAACACGTCTGTCAAGTTGTGATGTCCCCAATGGTAACGTTGATTCATTGGGTAGTAATTGTACCACTGGCGGTTGTAGACGGGAATCTGCATCTCAGGCACGTAGCGATGATACAGACTGTCGCTGCTGCGATAGTAGTCATTCCCGTAGAAATTCTGCGGGTAATAGACGTAGGGATAGTGGTTGAACCGAGAATAGTCCCGGCTGCTCGCAGCGTTCCCCCAACTGCGGCCATAGGCCTGTTGTTGGCTGGGTTGCTGAGCGTTAGAAACGGATGCGGTCGACACGCTAGCCACGAACGCGATGGCTGCGACTAGGATGGCCCTACGCAACATAATCTCCCCCCGAGAATGTCTTGAATTGCTGTCGCCTATGCGACTCAGGGCTTTTAATCGGCGCATTCGCTATTTGAAGTTGAACCAAATCATTCGGAGAGAATGGTAAATGTGGAAATCCTGGGGTTGCAGGTAATTCGGAATTTTTCATTCGTTCGTTCTTTTGCTCGTTCCAGGAAGAGACTCGATTCTCAGCGTTGATGCCAGGTGGTGATGGGGGTAAAATTCGGTCGCGTCCATGGAGCAATCTAATCCTGCGAGAATGCGTCATTTATGTCGATTCAAATCAAAAAGGGACGCGCTTTGGATTCGTTGAATCTGACCCCTCTTATCGATGTCGTCTTTCTGCTGCTGATTTTCTTTTTGGTGGCGACTCGATTCTCGCAAGAGGATGAGCAACTGCCGATCAAGCTGCCGTCGGCCCGCAACGCGTTGCCCATGACGATCGTGCCCGAGGAGCTGGTCGTTAGCATCGGCGAAGACGGAACCTATATAGTGCGTGGAGAGCGCGTTAGCCTTGAGAGGTTGGAATCCGTTCTATCAAAAGCCATCACAGATAATCCTGTGAACCAAAACGTAATTCTTCGAGGTGACAAGCGGGTGGCGTTTCAGTCCGTAGTGTCGGTGATCGATCTTTGCAATCGGTTGAAAGTTCCCTCGTATCGGATTACAACGGCCAAGGACGACGAATCCTCATCCGGGACGAGGTCAACCAATGGTCCATGATTTCCATCGCTCGAGACGCCGGCAACCTTCGGGTCTGTGGATGTTCGATGTGGCGCTCGTCTTACTGAGCACCCTGGCAATGACCATGGTGTTGCGATTGATGCGTTTTGACGATCCACGGGTCCTGCACAACGCTTGGACGTATTTCATCGGTGTTCCGACGGTGCTGATTATCTCGTCGATGTTGGCTAGGGTGTTGGTGTCGGAGCAGTTTGAGAAGTCGATACAAATTGGGTTCCTGGGTAGTGTCGCGATCCATCTAATGTTCACTTTCGCCGCCATCAACCTCGTGATCTTTCGAGGGGTTTGGGAGGATGGAATGGAGAAGGTCGAGCTGATTGCGCAAGCGGAATCGAGAGCTTCGCAGTTTGTCGATACGGAGATCTCTCGAGGAACCGAGCGTCCGGATTATCTTCGACCTGTGGAAACCGAATGGGTCAATCCGAGCCAGGTGGATGTCGAACCTGCGCGGCCCAGAGATGCGATTCTTGAACCGTCCAAGCTTGAGCTGGAAGATCAAGTGCAACCAGACGAAGCCGCGTACAACAAGATGCGCGCGGCAGCTTCGATCAGCCAACCCACGGTTTCGTCCGCCTCGAGAAATCTAGATCGACCGACCTTGTCCTCTCGAGCGGAACCCAAGCCGCGAACGATTGAGCTTCCA
The DNA here is from genome assembly GCA_037144155.1 of Planctomycetota bacterium. Classification (GTDB taxonomy): domain Bacteria; phylum Planctomycetota; class Planctomycetia; order Pirellulales; family Pirellulaceae; genus JBKCUI01. The sequence goes on from JBAWXH010000006.1 coordinate 53,709, forward strand.
TCGTTATCGGGTGCGGCTGCACCGACAGGAGATTTGCTCCCCGATCGACCCATCGAACAGAAGCGATTGGAGACTGCGACCGAGTCGTTGGTCCGAGAGACATCCGATCGGCCTGATACCCAGTTTGAAACGCCCTCCTCGCAACCCGTTTCACTTCCGCGGGGAAGCCGCGCTGCAGCATACGACACGGTGTCGGAGTTGGATAACAACATGCAGCGAGCGGCTTCGGAAATGAATTCACTTCTTCCACGCCCGACTACCAGCAAGCCGCGTTCGATGGCAGATAGGAAGAGCGATGTTCCTGTCCCGCAAATTGAGCCGGTAGAAGCCGCTTCTGAGGCGGAGTCCGTGGCGTTAGAAACACTTGGCAATCAAAAGTCGAATGTTGGACGGACACAGGATTCGGGTTTAATCAATCGTGCACCATTGGATCCTGAAGCATGGAATGCCATTGGAGAAAGGATGGGGAGTGGAACGTCGACTCCAGCGATGCTGCCGTCGCGGGCAGCAAGCCCGCAGAATGATCCGACACAGGCACTGCTCTCTGACAGCAGTAACATTGGACCTTCGGTACCCGACCGCACCCAGCGTCCAGGAACAATGCAATCGGGTGGTGTTCGTCGGCCGATTCCGATTCCTGTGACTGGCTCAATTGGCGAATCGGTGGGAGGAACGCGCGCGGATTCCGCGGCAAACAATACGGACCCATCGTTTGCGGTGCTGGATCGTACCGGTGCATCCAGCCGACGTGTCGAACGCAGCGGTGACAGTCTTCGCAAGGAGGGGAAGGGCACGGCGCGCGAAGCCGGCAGTGAAATGACTATGGGGCCCGTACCATTGCCTGCCGCATCGACTTCTTCTCTGTTCAAAGGAGATTTACGTGCTGGGTTAGCTCCACTTCCTCGCGATCTCGGTTTGCCTGACATTCGCCCGTCGGAAATCCAACTGGATCGATTTCGGCGAAAGGACTTGGGAGGCCCTATCCGCCAACGATCGGCTGTTCCTGTTCCGGCGCCCGCATTCAAGCAACGATTGCGTCGCAATGAAGATGCGGCCAATGACGAAGTAAAATCCCTCGGAGAATTGGGGCCACAAACGGAGGAAGCGATTGAACGGGGATTGGAGTTTCTCGCCCAGTACCAACGGCCTGAGGGTGCGTGGCATTTGAACGACTTCGGCAAAAAGACACGCATGCAAAGCGATACGGCAGCGACTGCATTGGCGCTCCTTTCGTTCCAGGGGGCCGGATATAGCCATGAGCAATTTAAATACCAAGCGACGTGCAAACGTGCTATCGATTGGTTGCGGTCGATCCAGAAGAAGAACGGCGATCTGTATGCATCCATGGATGAAGCATCCGATGTCAATGCATGGCTATATAGTCATGCCATTGCAACGCTCGCGATGTGCGAAGCTTATGGCATGACACAGGATGAAGCCATACGCGATAGCGCCCAGCGCGCCGTGGATTTCCTTGTTGATAGCCAGGATCCCGTTGCTGGTGGATGGCGTTACACGCCTCGTATTGGAAGCGACACGAGCGTGACGGGTTGGGCCATGATGGCGTTGAAGAGCGCAGAGCTGGCAGGCCTCAAGGTTCCTCCCGAAACCTATGCTGGGATCACGAAGTGGCTGAACAGTTCCGAAGCCAGCGCTCGCGAACGGTATTTGTATCGTTACAACTGGCAAGCCAGCACTCCCCAAACACAGCATGGGCGGATCCCGACTCCGGTGATGACCAGCGTGGGGTTGCTTATGCGGTTGTACCTCGGTTGGCGTCGAACCAATCCGGATATGGCAAGAGGGACAGATTGGCTTTTGGAACGCCCCCCCGCGTTTGGGACTCCGCAAGTGCCATTGCGCGATACCTATTATTGGTATTACGCCACGCAGGTGATGTTTCACATGGGGGGCGAGCGATGGCGCAGTTGGTATTCTCGCCTCTATCCGATGCTTATTTCCACTCAAGAACTCCAGGGTCCGTATGCGGGCTCGTGGGATCCCGAGGGGGACATCCCGGACGCGTGGGGTGAATACGGAGGGCGACTGTACGTCACGACGATGAATTTGCTCTCCCTGGAGGTCACCTATCGGCATCTACCGATTTATGAGGCAACGGCACCCTAGCCCTTTCGCTAACCCACACAACCGGTCGGTCCGCACGGCGCCGGAACTTGACAATCTGGGTTTCGGGTGAAAGATATACGTAGTTATATGCACTCAAGGTCCAAATACCGATGCGACCTTTTCTCCTTCCGAGAAGAGGTCGCATCTTTTTTTCGTTGAAGAGGGGTTTCCCATGAGCGATTACGTGCCGATGACCCGTGACGGGTACAACCGAATCAAGGCCGAAATCGACCGGCTTGAAAATGAGGAAATGCCGCTCATCGCCGAAAAAATCGCCGAAGCGAGGGCGGAAGGGGACCTCAAAGAAAACGCGGAATATCACGCGCAGCGCGAGAATCAAGGGCTAATGCAAGCGAAGATCAACGCGCTCAAAGCCAAACTGTCGCGCGCTCACATCATCGATACTTCCGCACTTCCCAAAGATCGAGTTGCGTTCGGAGCCAAGGTCAAGCTGAAAGATTTGTCCTTTGGTGACGAAGAGGAGTATACGTTGGTCGGTGCTGGGGACGAGGATTACGAGGTGGGCAAGATCCTGTCGACGACTCCTTTTGGCTCAGCCATGATGGGTAAGAAAATTGGAGAAATCTTCGAAGTCGCTGCCCCGGGCGGTATTTTGAAATACGAAGTCCTCGATATCCAATTCGATGTGGACTGAAGAAAGACCACTTTCCGCCTCTGTTTTCGTCGTTGCGATGTTCGAGGACCGATCGTCGCACGTGTTGCTGGGGTGATACCCATGCGGTTAGAGTTCGTAGGTGAACATCCATTTCTTTGATGACTCTTTCGTCTAGGTTATCCACTGTGAGCACCGACTCCTCCGCATCGTCGAATACTGGGGCCACGTCGAATACTGGGGCCACGTCGAATACTGGGGCCACACCCGCGAATACCGGGAAAGATGTTTCACTTGGGCCAGCCTGCCTGGTCGTCTTTGTCTTCTTCCTGGTCCTGCTATGCGTCGCTGTGGCTGTGATGTCCTTCATGCTGACTGGGAATCAAGGCAAACGTGCTGCGTATGCGTTGCGGGAGATGCTTATTCCATGGGTCGATGCATCCGCGTTGGCAAGGTCGGATCGCGATGTGATCATCGATGACTTGCAACAATTGGCTGGTCGTATGGAGCGCGAGGAGTTGACTTCGCGCCAATTGACCCGTTTGGGCATCCGACTGAGCGATTCGGTCGTACTGCAATGGGGTGTTGTCGAAGATACCGTGCGGGCTGCTAAGTCATCGCCGGGGTTGACGGAAACGGAGAAAATCGACTTTCAGCACACTTGCGATCGTTGGTTGCGAAGTGCCAGCGAAGGCAAGCTCACGATGACGGAAATGGAGTTTGCGTTTCAAGGCGTCGCCACCAAGGAACCCAAGTCGGGGCGATTGACGTTGCGGAGGGATGCGAACAAGGGGCCTTCCGATGAAGCCCTGCGCGAGTTCCATCGCCGTGTGAGCGCTATCGTTGAGAAACACTCGGTTTCTGACGAACCGATGGACAAGAGTGTCTCGCAGGTTTTCAAGGGCATCATTGAAGATGGGCTGAAAGAGCCGGCACGCTAGCATGTCGGTTAGGCTCCTAATGTGGGTTAGGCTTCCAGCCTGACAGTCAATAGGCCTAAGAAATAGGCGCGAGAAGAGCAGTTTCCTACACCCCTGAAAGCAATAAGAAACGGCACGATGGAACGCGTCATCGCGCCCTGTCAAAGAAAGACAGGCAAGGATGCCTATCCCACTGAATTGTTGCCAGTAGTGCTTTTGCCAACGAGCTTGTCGATCAATTCATCGAGTTCTTTACGATCGACATGCATCTTGGCGGCTGCCAATGCAAATAGCCTTTTTTCGAGCTCGCTCAATTTGCCATCCGCGGCCATGATTCGGATCAAGTCGCTCAGCATATCGAGCTGTTCTTTGCGGTCGCTCGGAAGCTTCAGGGATGCATGATCGCTCAGAGCGAATTGGACTGCCTTTCCCAAGTCAGCATCTTCCAATCCTAACTCCGCGCAGCGATCGACCAAGAGCGCGATTTCCCCTTCGGAGAGAGAGCCATCGGCAGCCGCCATGATGACAAGGTTTTTCAAGTGGTCTAAGTGGCGCATCGGAATTCGTGTTTCTCGTGCTGGCCAAACTGCGAAACTCAATCGCGATTTCACGGATCTTGGCCTGGGGTGGTTCTGTGTATTGTGATCATTGTGAGGCAGTTGTGAACCTTGATTGTCGAACATCACCCCACGTTCGCAGCAAATCACGGTTCCGACGGATTGGCGTCGGAGTCAAAACGGGTTTCGTAGGGCGTTCAAGCAAAAAACCTACCGCGAAATGCAAAAATTTCGCCTCGAAACCGACCGAAGAGAGCCAGGATAGGTAGCTTTCAAAAGAATATCGATATGATATCATTGGGATATCACATTGGAAATTCGAAAATACCAAGGGATCGCTTGGAAAGAACGATTGGAGAAATCATGACCGTAGTTGCGGATGAGAAAACCGTTGTGCCGACGAGTGGCTGGCCGATGCTGGGGATGTGCATCGGAGGACTGATTTTTGGAGCGCTACTTTTTCCATTGAGTATGAGCCTGTCTCAAGGAGTACCGGTGATCGCGGGGATGGGCGTGTTCGTTGGATTGATTATTCAGCTCTTGAGCTTCTTGGGCTTGTTTGGATTAATGGCGGTGCAACCGAATGACTCGCGGGTCTTGTTGTTGTTCGGCGAGTACCGCGGCACGGTGAAGCAATCGGGTTTCTACTGGGTGAACCCGTTCTACTCGAAGAAGAAACTCTCGCTTCGAATCCGAAATTTCGAGACCGGTTCGACCAATGTCGCGGAAAAAAAGAATGAAGCAGGACTAGTGGTTCAGCAGAAGGTACGAACGCATGGCCGTCCTTCCAAAGTCAATGATAGGGACGGCAACCCGATCGAGATTTCAGCGGTGGTGGTTTGGAAAGTCGTCAACACAGCAGAAGCCATGTTCGAGGTCGACGACTACGAAGATTTCATGGCCGTTCAAAGCGAATCCGCGCTGCGTGGACTGGCTAGCCGTCATCCTTATGACAGCGAAGACCACGAAGTCTCGCTGCGCGCTTCGACCGAGGAGGTCAGCGAGCAATTGAAGCATGACATCCAAGCTAGGCTAGAAAAAGCGGGCGTTCAAGTCCTTGAAGCGCGTATCAGCCATCTCGCTTATGCGCCCGAGATCGCGGCAGCCATGTTGCAACGCCAACAGGCGGGAGCCATCATCGCGGCCCGAGCCCGGATTGTCGACGGTGCGGTCGGCATGGTTCAGCAAGCCCTTGAACACCTTAGCCGCGAGAAAATCGTCGAACTCGATGATGAGCGCAAAGCCGCGATGGTTTCCAACCTATTGGTCGTACTGTGTAGCGATCGCCATGCGCAACCGGTCATCAATGCGGGTACGCTGCATAACTAACCACAAGGCGTGAATTGTGTCTAAGCGAGAATCGTTTTTGCTAAGGCTGCGACCGGAGACCATGGATGCGCTGCGTCGCTGGGCAGACGACGAGTTCCGCAGCGCAAATGGCCAAATCGAATTCATTCTGGTGCGCGCCCTGAAGGACGCGGGCAGAGGCAAGGCGATCAATTCGTCTGAGACATCGGACGATAGTGTCCCTTGCCCTCCGAACGAACCAATTCAACCTCGTTCGGAGGATTGAATGGTCGAGAGCGTTTTCATAGTGAAGTTCGTATGCATGGAGTCTCGGCGAAATCACGAATGCCGGAGCCGACCAAGTTTCGCAGGGACTGCCGTTGCAGTTCTGGCACTGTCGTTTGCGATGCCGTTTGATCTGGACTCGAAAGCTGGTAATCAGTAAACCCGCTTTTACGAGCTGGGTCGAGTGAGGCTGGGTTATTAGCCGGCACGCGTTCGCGTACGGTTAGCCCGGTAGGATCATCGAAAACCGGGTGCTAACGCACACCGGCTGATGGAGTTCAGCAAATCGCAAGTCGGCTTCGTTCCTTCGTTTGGCCTTCATAAGGATCGTCTGGGATGAATCGTTCGGAAAGCTTCTTTTGTGGGATCGCGCTTGGGATCGTTCTTTTATATGCGACCATGCATTTTACATTGGTGCGTGCACATGATGGCTTCCATGTCATTTCGAAAATCACTGCGAAGTTGGACGTTCCGTACACCGATGTACGCGCGTACAAACTCGATCAGTGGAAACGTAGGCCGTCGTTAGCTATGTCGATTCTCAAGGCCAAAAAAGGGTACCTCCTCGAAGACCGATCATTGGTCGGATTCAAGCAAGCCGCTCAGCAAATGCTGGATCAATTCGCCTTGGGTACGCGGGCACCATCTGGTAGTCTCTAGCTGTGTGTATTCCCAATCACCCCATCGCAAACGATAGACCATGGCAGCACTCGATCAACGTCGACTAGGAACCACTGCATTGAAGCTGAGCCCATTGGGATTTGGGGCTTCTTCCATCGGTGCTGAGTTCGGCCAATTCGATTTCGCTCAATCTCTCAAGGCGGTTCGTACTGCAATTGAAGCCGGAATCAACTTCATCGACACGGCCGCCTATTATGGTCGGGGGATGAGCGAAGTACTGCTCGGCCAAGTCCTCCCGCAATATCCTCGAGATTCGCTTGTCGTTAGTACCAAGCTCGGTCGGTATGCGCCAAAGCACTTCGACTTCTCGGCGAAGCGCGTCGCCGAAAGTGTGGATGTCTCACTCGAGCGCATGCGTCTCGATTATCTCGACATCGTGTTTTGTCACGACATCGAATACGGAGATATCGACCAAGTGATTGAAGAAACGTTGCCCGCGCTTCGCCGGCAAATCGAGAAAGGAAAAGTCCGCTACGCTGGGATTAGTGGTTATCCGATGCGTAACTTTGAACGGGTTATACCGACGGGATTGGTCGACTGCTGCATCACCTACAATCATTACACCCTTCAGAATGATATGGCTTTGCGATTGTTGCCTCTCGCGGACAAGCATCGTGTGGGACTCATCAACGCCGCCCCGTTTTCAGCTCGGCTTTTGACGACACTGCCATTGCCCCCCTGGCACAAAGCGACTCCTGAAGTACGGCGCGTCGCTGCGGCTGCAGCGGCTCATGCTGCACAGTGCGGAACTCCGATCGAGAAATTGGCGCTTCAGTTTTCATTGCGTCATCCTGGCTTTGCTAGCTGTCTGGTCGGCAGCGCGATTCCATCGGAAATCGAACAGTGGCTGCATTGGGCGAATGAATCCATCGACGAAAAGCTATTGCAAGAAGTCCAGGCAATCCTCGCCCCTATCCACAATTGGTACTACATCGAGGGACGGCCAGAAAATAACGACTTGGATTGGCCGACGTCGACGATCGCGCACTGATCGCGATCTTTGCCCCTTGCTGACGCGGCGGGGTGTGGCTGTTGAGTGGGATAGTCTTCCAGACTGTCATCCGTCCACCGAATCAGAGCTGCGAGCGTAACGGATTGTTGATTTAATTAGCCGCACCGCATTAGCGGCGGTTGCCTTTCCGGAAACCGGGGTTAACGCCCATCGGCTAATTGTTGCGACTGCGGTTTCGATTTAAGTCAACAAGCCGGTAAGCGACCGGCTGCGGCACAGTGAGAGTGCGAGATCCGTGGGATATTTCAAACCCGATCGAAGATGCAGGTTCTAGGGTCCCACAGCCCGGCGCTCACGCTTCGGCCTCTGACGAGCCGAAGGTCCCTTGTTGACGCGGTGGGTTATGATTTATTGAATTGCATTGAGCCACGCGTTCCGGCCAGACTACTTCCAATCCAGCGGCGAGCGCCATGCGTCGCGCAGATCGATCCATGGCAGATCCACCAGCGTGGTGCGATCGCAAAGTATCGTGACATTCGGTTCGTTCGTGACCGTTCCCAACTTCTGATAGGGCACCTCAGTCATGTGGGCTTCGAACGCCTCGGTCCGATCGTGGGGTACTTCCACCAGGAATCGGCTATTGGATTCCGAGAAGAGAGCGACGCTGGCATCGATGAAATGATTGCGACGCATTTCGGTAATATCCAACTGGACACCCAATTCGCCAGCGAACGCCATCTCAGCGACGGCGACCGCCAATCCCCCTTCACTGAGATCATGGCACGAGAGTAGGAATTTGTTCTGAATCGCAGTATGCACATGTTGAAAGATCCGAAGCGCTAGGGGCGCGTCGACCTTTGGAACCGATCCACCGCGACGATCCAATACCAACGATGCGTGAGATCCACCTAGTTCCTCACGCGTGATGCCGATCAAGTACAGGGCACTGCCTGCTCGTTTAAGGTCCATGGTTACGGCTTGCGATGCGTCATCGATTTGTCCCATGGCACTGATGAGCAATGAGCATGGGATTGCGATCGAACGCTTTTCGCCGCGCGCATCGAACCATGTGAACTCATTGTTGAGACTATCTTTGCCGCTGATGAAGGGGGTCTTCCAAGCGATGGCTAGGTCGTGGCAAGCGATCGCAGCACGGACGAGAGTTCCGAGTGTTTCCGGTCGATCGGTGTTTCCCCAGCAGAAGTTATCTAGGATGGCAATGCGATCGGGGCGAGCGCCGACGGCGATCGCGTTGCGGACTGCTTCATCGATGGCGCTGGTTGCCATGTGATACGGATCCAAATCTCCGAAGCGAGGATTCATACCGCATGATAATACGATCGCACGCTGCGAGTTTAGCTTAGGGCGAACGACTGCCGCATCGCTTGGGCCGATGCATGCTGGACCGACCAGAGGTTTTACGACGCTCCCGCCTTGGACTTCGTGATCGTATTGTCGAATGATCCAATGTTTGCTGGCTACGGTGGGAGTGGAAAGGATCTTTTTGAGAGTCCCTTCGATTTCCAATCGGGAGAGATTCCCCAGCGGGGCCGGTATTTCTGCGACCGTCTGGTACACGGCCTGTCGAACGACCGGAGGCCGACCGCCGTGCAAAAACTTCATGTCGATCGAGCCAACTTCGGTATTGCGATACATCAGTCGTAGCCGCCCCGTCGGAACGAATTTACCGATAGCGGCGTACTCGACATCTTCCTTTTCACAGATCTGAATCAAACGATCCATGTTTTCCGGTGGGACCGCCAGGATCATTCGCTCCTGAGCTTCGCTGATCCAGATTTCGGTGTAGCTCAAACCTTCGTATTTCAGGGGAGCTCGATCGAGCCAAACCTCCGCACCGATCTCTTCTCCCATTTCACCGACCGCGCTGCTGAATCCACCGGCACCGCAATCCGTGACCGAGTGATACAGTCCTTCATCGCGGGCTTGCAAAATGACGTCCAACACCATTTTTTCCGTGATTGCATTGCCGATCTGCACCGAGCCACCGCTGATCGCTTCGCTTTCATGGGTCAGTTCCACACTGCTAAAGGTAGCGCCATGAATGCCATCGCGACCCGTTCGACCACCGAGGGTCACAATCCAATCCCCCGGTTGAGGGCTTTTGTCGACTTTGTCGACGGGAAGAATGCCGGCATTGCCGCAATAGACCAAAGGGTTTCCCAAGTAACGATCGTCGAAATAGACGGCTCCATTGACGGTCGGAATCCCCATTCGATTGCCGTAATCGCGGACCCCTGCAACGACACCATTCATCACGCGACGGGGATGGAGGACACCAGGTGGCAATTGATCGGGAGGATAGTTTGGAGATGCAAAACAAAAGACATCGGTACTGCAAACGGGTTTGGCTCCAAGCCCTGTTCCTAACGGGTCACGGATGACTCCTCCCAATCCGGTATTGGCTCCACCGTAGGGTTCGATGGCAGAGGGATGGTTGTGTGTTTCCACTTTGAAGACGACATGGTGCTCCGCATCAAAACGAACCACCCCTGCATTGTCTTTGAAAACACTGACACACCAGTCGTCTTTCCCCAGCGCTTGGCGGATCTTGGTTGTTGCGGCGAAGATGGTTTCCTTGAGCATGCTCGTAAACAGACGTGTTCCACCATCATCTTTGTATTCGATGCGACCTCCCAAGGTCTTGTGGCTGCAATGTTCGCTCCACGTTTGTGCGATCGTCTCCAGTTCGATGTCGGTGGGGTCTCGGCCCAAATCCTGGAAGTAGTTTTGAATCGTCTTCATTTCGGGCAAGGAAAAATAGAGTTGCCCTGTTTTGCTCAGATGCATCAATTGCGTGTCGTCGAGACCTGCGATCGGGACGCGCGTCAATTTCAGTTCGTAGGGAGCTCCCAATGACAATTTGTCCATCGCCAGGGGCCCGACGATGACCTGCTCGATCGAATCGTTGAAAAGAACTTTTTTGCACAGGCGATCGAGAGTGATGGGATCAAGGGTTGGATTCCCGTGGATCCAATATTTGCGAAACGTGCGCACTTCGTCGACTTCGTATCCCAGGCCGCGAAGCATGGTCAAGGTGCTTTGGGCGACGGGGTCCATGACTCCCGGCTTGAATAGGACGTAGACGAGATGGCTGTGGGACGAGACCGAGGCATCGGGTTTCGAGAGAGATTCGCTACCGATAGGGGCGGTCAAGGTCCGTTGTGCGATGGGATCCGCCAGATAATCGCGCGCCAGTTGGCTCGTTTGCTGAGCATCGAGATTTCCCTGCAACAGGAATCCGTGAACACCCAGGATGCGGAGGTCCTCCGCAATACCTAGCTCTCGGGCCGCAGCCTGTGCGTGCGTTCCGAGCGAATCCGGCTGACCTTCAGCCGACAGTATGTCTACTTGCCACAGCTTCACGAGTTGACTTTCCCGATTTCAGAAGTTCTTCAACGCGATCAAAGTCTTGTTGTTCTAATGCGTTGATCCACGTCTCGCAGATTGTGGCAAACTTCTTCATGGCTTGTAAGGCAGGGCCCTGGTTTTCTTCGAGGATCTGTCGCCATAGCTGGGGATTCCCTCCTGCGATACGGGTCGAATCCATCCATCCTCTACCCACGAAGGGAATCAATTCGAGCGGTGTGGAAAGAGCGAGTGCGGTGGCCACCATATGTGGCAAATGGCTCGATATTGCCAGGGCCACGTCGTGTTCCTCGGGATTCAATTGGCATGTTCTCGATCCCATCGATTCCCAAAACGCTGTGATGCGTTGGATCAACTCCGGGCTCGTCGATTCGGTAGGCGTGATGACAACCGTCGTTCCGTCGAACAGCGTTCCGACGGCATGTTCGACGCCGCTATGATGGCCGCCGGCAATGGGATGACTGCCGATAAACTGATGGTCCGAGAGTCTACCTCGAGCGGCTAGGGTGATGGATTGTTTCGTACTTCCCACGTCGGTCAGGATCGCATCAGGCTTTGCGACCTGGGCTGCTTCGGCCAACGTATCTACAATCGATTTGACTGGAACACATGCGACCACGAGGTCCGCATCTTTCGCACCCTCTAAAATATTGTCGGTGGCTTCGTCAATCGCACCGCGGCGAATGGCTGTTTCGAGTTTGCTGGCGGTCCTGCCCACGCCGATGACGCGGGTGGCCAGCCGCTTGCGTTTCAATGCGAGACCGAGAGAACCTCCCAGCAGTCCGACTCCAACGATACATACGCGGCGCAATACCATTTGAGAGAAAGGGCGTAAGGGCGATAAGTGAAGGAAGGTGGACGATGCGAACGCACCCTATCTTAATCCCTCGCTTCTGTTTTGCGTATCGGACCTGACAATTCTTTCGAGCGTTCGGCCGCCGCCACAACTGCTTGAATGACCGTCGAACGAAACGCTCCCTTCTCAAGTGCCTGAATGGCTGCGATGGTGGTTCCGGCTGGACTGGTGACTTGCTCGCGGAGGATCGCAGGATGCGTTCCTGTCGACTGGACCATCGCTGCCGCACCAAGCACCGTTTGAGCCGCCAATTGGAGCGAAACGTTGCGGCTTAATCCGGCCGCTACTCCGCCGTCGCTCAAGGCCTCAATCATCATCAAGACATAGGCTGGCCCAGAACCGGACACGCCGGTAACGGCATGCAGCTGTTCCTCGGGCACATGGACTACGGTTCCCACCGATCGAAAGATCCGGTCGCACCAGGATTTGTCCTCTTCGTTCAACCCATGCGCAAACGTCAGCCCGCTGGCACCGCGAAGGACTTGGCACGGTGTATTGGGCATCACCCGAGCGATCCGCTCCGTGCGCAGCCAATGGGTCAATTTGGCCAGGGGTACGCCCGCGGCAATCGAAATCAACAGGTGGTGCGGTTGGACATAGCTGGCAAGCCCGTTTGCGATCTCCGCCAAAACCTGGGGTTTGACAGCCAGCACGATGCGGTGGCTGGCTTCGAAAAGCTGCGCAGCGGTATCGACTACCGTGCAACCTGGAAACAATTGCTGAAGCCTCGCGATCTGCGAACGATTGGGGTCTGAAAAAGCCAATTGATGGGGTTGGACCAAACCCGCTTCGACGACCCCGCGGGCGATGGCGGTGGCCATCTGACCACCTCCCAAAAACCCAACCTCATGCTTGGATGCAGCAATCTCAACCATTGTTTTTTCTGCTTCTGATGGAAAGGGAACTGCCAAGTTACCCGACTATTGAAATCCCCACGTTTTCGTACTCGTACTCAGCCCAAAGGGCGGTACTCGTACTCGAAAATTGTGTTCTGTCGAGTACGAGTACGAGTACCATTTCATTGAGTACGAGTACGAGTTTTAGGCAAAACGATGCTAGTCATCGCGGTCGCTAACGCGATCCGGCTGATTGCGTGGATGCCTTTGTTGTTGCCCATTGGTTGCTTTTCACGTCATCATCCTTCTTCGATCGCATTGATCGCATTGATGAGTTGACGCAATCGGCCGATGCTCTTGCGGTTGAAACGGAAGATGATCCTGGGCAGTTCGATCAAGTCCGGTTCGCCATGTTCTTCGGGCAATGCCGGCCGCTGCTCGATTTTGCCGCTGACCACAATATCGGAGAACCGTTCATTCAAATGCTCCAGCCGTTGTTCGCTCAATTCCGAGGACAATCTCATGACGAGCGTATCATTGACGTACCGCATGCTGTGATAGACTCGATAAAACTGCAGTACTTCGCGGACTGCCATGTCATTGCTGTCGGCGACTCGATACAAGTGCACATCTTCCGGACTGATGAGCCGATCCCCGAGAAGTTGATCTCGAAAGAATCGATCGACCGCAGACCAGAATTTGCCTCCCGGTTCGTCGAGGAGCACCACGGGAAACAAGGCTTGTTTGCCTGTTTGGAGGAGCGTAAGGACTTCTAGGGTTTCATCCAATGTCCCAAAGCCCCCCGGGCAACATACAACCGCGCTGCATTCCTTAAGAAACATCAGCTTGCGGGTGAAGAAGTACTTGAGAGTGACGAGTTTGGGATCCCCTTGAATGTATGGATTCGCGGATTGTTCGAATGGGAGCATGATGTTCAGCCCCATCGACATTTCTTTGCCAGCCCCTCGATGGCCGGCTTCCATGATTCCTCCTCCAGCACCGGTAATAACCATCCAGCCGTGTTCGACGATGCGTCTCGCGAACTCTTCGGCTTGAATGTAGGCCAAACTCTCAGGGCGAGTTCGGGCGGATCCAAAGATGGTGACCTTGCGACGTCGGCGGAAGGGCTGGAAGACTTTGAACGCGTATCGTAATTCCCGCAGTGTTCGGCTGAGGATTTTGAGATCCCCTCGCGTCGTCTGATCCTTTTCCAACTGATCGATCGTGCGACGCATCATGTCGATCAAGTCGGTGCTTTCGAGCGCCGTCCCCGGATCATCGGCGGGAATTGGACGTTCCTTTTCATCTTCGCCAAACGCTTCGGGGAGGATGGGTGGTTGCTTGATCGGCTCGTCATCCATGGAATGATTCGCATGAGGAGGAGAAAGGCGGTGTGGTAGTGCGGACATACTCGCGCGAGTGCGTAAGTTCGCCCGGCGACACCCGCCATTATCGGCTTGTTACACGTTGCCTGCGAGAGGAGGATACTCCGTGGGTAAAACAAAAAAGGGTGGACTTGCGGTCCACCCTTCTGAATTGATCCTGTGCTGATGAAAGCTCAGGACTGTGTGGGTTTGATAGTGCCTTTGTCCGACGCTTTATCTTCGGGAGCTTCATCGTACTTGGCTTCGGGTAAGGATTGCGAAACCGGTGCTACGAGAAACTCGACCGCAAACTCTTCGGGATCCGACTTCAGGATGGAATCTCCCGGGGCTGTAGTGACCTTGGCAGCCTCGGTGATCCTGCGAATGACGATTCGTTCCAGAATCTGGTTGCGTACGGCGTCCATTTGTCCGGTTCGCTCCAGCTTGGCTCGCACTTGTCTCGGAGACGAGTCCCCTTGCTCAGCGATCAACTTGATCTCGGCATCGTATTCTTCTTCGGATGGCTCGATGCTGAGGGCTTCGCCGATCTTTTCAAGAACAAAGTGCTCTCGTAGGGCACCCTTGGTCAAGTCTTCGATGTTGCGACGCATTGAGTTGACAACGGATCGGATTTGATCGTCGTTGAATCCGCTACGACGCAATTCCAACACCCGTCGTTGCAGTTCGCGGTCCGCTTGACGGCGGACCAATCCTGGCGGTAGTTCCCAATTGGCACCGGCGATCAGTTTTTCAACGATCTGTTCGCGAAGCAATTGGTTCTGATGGTATTCCGCTTGACGATGGAGTTCTGCTCGGACGAAGTCGCGGAGTTCTTCCGTGGAATCAAAGCCGAGTTCAGCAAGTTGGGTTGTGCTGAGACCTTCGACGTTCACCCGCCGAATTTCAACGATATCAAACGTCGCATGGACGACCGCGTTGCGAAGGGATTCGTTCAGCGACGTGTCCAGGATATTGAAGGACGTTTCGCCAGTGGTGCCTTCCTTTGCGCCGACAAAGAGATCTCCAAAGTTATCGACAGTCGAGTCGGCGAAGCTCAGTTTCGGTCGAAGGGTGATCAGTTCTTCGTCGAGACCACTGATGCGTTTGCCATCGACAGCAAACTCGGCGTTGATGACCAATCGGTCACCCATCCGGGCTTCGCCATCCCACGCTTCACCCGGGGTGACTCGCTCGAGCGTTCGGACGAGTTGCCGTTCGACTTCGTCTTCGGTCAAGGTGTATTCTGTTTTCGTGAGTTCCAAGCCTTCCCATGCGGGGGTAGAGAACTCAGGACGCACTTCGATATTGAATTCGAATGTGAAATCGCCTGCCTCGGGCAGATTGACCGCACCGTAATCCATATCGGGCTCCGAGATAGCGGAGAATTCGCCACCTTCGGTAATTTGCTGAAGGCTATCCATGACCAGATTGCTTTTGACTTGGTCGGCAACGGTCTTCTTAAAACGAGATTCCAGCAGTTTCCGTGGGATCTTGCCGGCACGGAAGCCAGGCAAATCGGCCCGCGGGGCGATCTCGTCATAAGCCTTTCGGAAATATCGATCCAACTCGGCCCTCGGTATCGTTACGACGACGTGCCGTTGGCATGCTCCCGGTTGGTTGATTTGGAGCTTCAAGTCGAGTTTGGTGTTGGGCTCGGTTTCGACGGACGACATTTCTCTTCCACTGCAAAAAGCAAGAAAAAAATAAGGGCTTCCCTAGGCAGCGAAAGCGGGTGATGGGATTCGAACCCACGACAACAACGTTGGCAACGTTGTGCTCTACCAACTGAGCTACACCCGCAGATTGGACTGCCTAGCTGACGCCCTCACTCAAACCTAACAGATAGCCGTCGCCCCTTCAAAACGCCTGATTAGGCGATCTCTTCCGAGGAATTCCTAGACTATCGGGACAAATAGTATAGGGACTCCCCATGAGGACGCAAGACACAATGGAGGTTCCTAGCTTCATGCTTTTCGAAAGGAATGCACTCGCCACGACTGGATTTGCACCATCGCATCCGTGGCTCATCCTGGCCAGTCCAGACCAAACCTTTCATGCCGATCTAGACCCGCATGACCGGTTTTCGGTATAGGAGACGGGAATGGTGAGGATTTCCTCCCAAGTCTTAAAAGTTCCTGTGGAAAAGAGGTTTTGACCTATGTCTTCACTTCCATCTTGCCTGCGGTTTCGATTTGCCATGCTAGCCTTTGCGTCTCTGCTAGGGGCCTCGATTGTCCCTGCTCATGGAGCGGACGGATGGCCTTGGAATTCCCCGTTAAACCCTACAGAGGCATCGGATGACGACGAGCAGCCTGAATGGCTTCAGTGGATCGCGTCCAGTTCCAGCACGAGCTCTAGCTCGAGCTATTCGTTTTGGTCAGGTTGGACGACTCCGAAAATGCCTACATGGAGTAGTTCCAAACCGAATTCGTTCAAGTCGTATTCGCCCCGAAAAACGACGTGGCAAAAATTCCAAGACGGAAGCAAGCGGGCCTGGCGGAAGACCTTAGATGTCCTCGACCCTTACCCGGACCCAAAGCCGCCATCCGCCTCGAGCAATTCCAAGAATAATTGGATGTCCAGTTGGGGGCAGTCCAAGGAAAAAAAGATCAACTCGGTCCCCGATTTCCTCAAACAGGAATCGCCGCGCTAGAAGCGGGATCGCTCTCAGCAAGCAATTCCCAAATGAGCCTGAGGCGCTAGCCGAGATCCCCAGGACTGGCTCTTTCGTGCACGCGATGCTGGCGTTTTCCGTGCTCATGGAACTATCGTAGACCGTGGGTGGATGGCCACGATGGATGCAGCTTCAAGGCCATTACGACTTGGACCTCTGAATGCTTCCGGCTACTGGCTGATGGTTATCATCGCAACTCAGAGCGAAAGCACGGGATTCCTAGGCTCTCATTGGCGGGCTTTTTTCATCGTATCGAAGTCCGGACATAGGCGGTATGAACGGGGAAAAAGGCAGGGACCAGCCTGAACTTTTGGCGAGAAGACTTGTCATTAGGAAGCCGCGCGGTTATGGTTTTGATCCATCTGGCGATGTAGCTCAGTCGGTTAGAGCAACGGCTTCATAAGCCGTGTGTCGGTGGTTCGAGTCCACTCATCGCTATTGCGACACATACCAATGAAATCATTGGTATTCCGCACGGCGATTTGAAGTACGCCACGGCTTAAAAGTACACCTTGGAAACGGGAACTTTCCCGGTTTCGTTTCTTACAGAGGTGTAGAATGAAGGTTCCGCAGTATCGGAAGCATGCGTCGGGACAGGCGCGGGTCACGATCAATGGCCGTGACTATCTTTTAGGTAAGTACGGTTCAAAAGAGAGCAAAGCCAAGTACAGCCGGCTAGTGGGTGAATGGATTGCATGTCAGGGCTCGAAGTCCTTCGGGATCCCGGTAGCTCAACTGACGATCTCGCAAATTTTGGTGGCGTACTTGAACCACGCCAAACAGTACTACGGCACCGGCCCGAAAAGTGAGTTCCATCGCGTCAAGCCAGCCCTCTCGGCAATGAGGGAGCTCTACGGTCCTACTCCCGCGGAGTCTTTCGGGCCATTGCAGTTCAGAGCGGTGAGGGACAATATCGCCAACAACGGCAACAGGTCTCGGCAGTACGTGAATCGCTTGTGCGAGAAGATCAAGCGAATGCTTAGATGGGCGGCGTCGCAAGCGTTGATACCCCCTACGGTCGCCCAGGCAATCGGAATGGTACCGTCGCTCAAGGAGGGGAGAACGAACCTTAGAGAAACGGAAGACGTCGAACCAGTAGCAGAATCTACTGTGGACGCGACCTTGCCCCATTTATCCCAAGTTGTGGCAGATATGGTGCGATTCCAATTGCTGACAGGATGCCGGCCCGGGGAAGTGTGTTCGATTCAGCCATCGATGGTGGTCCGATCTGAAGAGGTGTGGGAAGTTCGGCTGCGCCACCACAAGACATCTCATCGCGGCAAGAAGCGTGTCATCTACGTGCAAAAGGCTGCGCAAGAGATTTTGATCAAGTACCTGGACAGATCGTCGGACGCCTATTGCTTCTCTCCAAAAGATGCCAAGAAACTCTGGTTGAAGCAAAGGAAGGATGAGCGAGTTACGCCGCTCGCTTGCGGCAACAAGCCTGGATCGAATCGGGCAAAGAATCCCAAGCGTTCACCCGGTGAAAGCTACACAAGCGGCAGCTATGGCCGTGCGATTGCGAGGGCATGCGAAAAGGCGTTCCCACCCCCTGAAGGCCTAAGTAGCCGCGAAAAGGTGCTAGCATGGAATCGCGAGCATTCTTGGGCGCCCAACCAACTGCGCCATACCTTCGCAACCAAAGTCCGCAAGGAACATGGTTTGGAAGTGGCATCGATACTGCTAGGCCACTCGGACGTAGGGGTAACCCAAATTTATGCCGAGAAGGACAGACAGAAGGCCGTGGAGGCCGTCCAGGCGATGGGAGCAACAGTAGCACAATCCATACCCCAGTAAGTATCAATTGCTGACTTTGAATGGTCAGGCTGCCGGATCAGGCGGCAGCCGACCTCGGCGGTTCGACCCTGAGTCAATTTGGGATCACCAATCGATTTTTTTCTTTGCACGCAAGGCACGAAACGCATCAAAAAGGAACGGAAAATCACTAGATGGTCATGGATTCGAGAATCGAGCCACCAGCGATAGGAATGCGAAAAAGAGGATTGCTCTTGATTGCGCTGTAATTTTGAGCGGAACGGCAAGTAGCAAAATGCTCCATGATCCAGAATAGGGCGTTGGAGGCCAGGCCGCACACTTCAGCGAGCTCACGAGAGGGTTCGGTTTCAGGGGGAGTCCGACGTGAGGCTTGGGTATGATCATCTAACTTTTTCGCCAGAAAATGCCTGTCTGTGTCCTGATTCGATTGCTCGGAACGTGGGCTCCAATCTCGAACGGTTGCCGTTTCATTTTCAATCGTGAAATGCACTACATTGTGACAAAATCACCAACGATTCAGACAGATCAAGGAGCCAACAAATGTTACGTGAAGTTTGGGGAACATACTCTGTCAACGACCATACTGGCGTGTGGCCATTCGTTTGCGATTTGATGTTGTTTGATCGATTGAGGATTCCAGTTCCGGGAAACGGGAGGTGGGATTTATGGGAAAAGGAAGGGTGGGATCCGACACGACAAAGAAGAATGATCGAAGTACTTGGGGATCGAGTGAAGACAATCGAATGGGGTGATGCTCTCGAATCAAAATGGAAAGATCGATGGAAGTTCGCAGTCGAAACTGGCAACGCCACCAGATCCAATGCGTTCAAGTTTACCCGCGATTTGCTCATCGAAGATCTTCCAAGAGAAGTAATGGCAATTCAATCTGTCGCATGCTATCCCGATGAGACGACTCTACTGAACGATTTGCAACTGCAAAAAGTTGAAGGGGTCATTCAACCTTCGTATTCTCCGCACATTGCTGCGGTTTTGGGCAGAACTTTTCTTGTTCCCAGCAAGACGCTGGATAAGCCTAAGAACATTGATGAAGAGATTGAATTGCTGGAAAAGGTTGTCAACCTATCGTCAAATCGAAAATTTCAACGCCGACGGGCAAGTTACTGGAACTGGCAGCGATCGTTTACAGAGGGAGTCATCACAGATCAACGGACTGTCGATGCGGCGGTACTTGAAATGCATGAACTTCTTGAAGAAGAGCATGATGCAATCCGAGAGCAAGGGGTTGAGACCATCGTCCGTTATGCATTTCTAATAGCTACGGTCGCAACTGGAGCCTTGGCTGGACCTCTTTCACCGATCACGCTAGGGTCGGCATTTCTCACGGTAGGTCAATTTCTCTGGAATGAGCAAAGACTAAAAAAGAGCGTCACGATCGAGGGGCGACAACCTGACGAAGCGAACGTGGCTGCACTATTCCACGACGTTCGAGCACATTTTGGAATGCGGTAGGTCGTTATCCTCGCGTAGAATAGTTCACAAGCCAAAATGCAATTCAAGATTTCGCGATGCAAGAACGATGAAGAACGCCTCTGCGAATCATCCGACCAACAAGGGACCTCTGCGAGCATCGGATGACGAGGTCCCCTCCAAAGGAAGCCTTCCCAGTAAGTTCAGCCTTCTGGAAAAGTTGTTAGTAACATACTCATCATTCATCAGGACTTCTCAATTTGGCGGAATGCAATCCGAAGGAATGTGTACGGATGCTGTATTTTCGCCGGATTTTTAAACTCCATGAAGTTGCTCGCGCTTGTTGTTTTTCCTAGTGAGACTGATAGACTGACTGACTCTAGGCAAGCCATCCACGCCAATGTGTGAGACGATTTCCATGACTTCTGTTGAGAACAACAGGTCGCCCCTTTTTGATGATGAGAAAGAGAGCCTAGCGGATTCAAACTTCGCCTGCGGTTCTCATACTCCATCGACAATCACGACGGCAATCGCCTCGAAGCTTCAACCATTGAAGCCCTTCATAGACCATCTTCAATTGCTTTCACAGCTTGCGATCTCGAAGAGTATTTCTGCGAATCAGTTGGCCGTTACGATCAACGAAGCAATCACTTTCGGCCTTCGTGAATCCGATTTACGAGTCCTGATTCTAGATGGTCTCATTGTTCATTTGACCGAACTCCGTGACTCTCGTGCTAGCGAACGGCACTTTTTAAGGGCATCCAATCGATTTCAGTTTTGCGATTCCAGTTGCTTCCAATGGCGCAATCCATCGGAAGAAGTGGATGACATGAATTCAAACGCTCCTGGCCAATGTCAGGCAAGTGAGACCATCGCATTTCGCAGCAAACCAAGCTGGAATCGAATGACACGCTGCCTGGAATTCGATGGAAAATTGGTCAAGCGATTCAGCGTACCCGCACCCATTCAAGAGATGATTCTGTCTGTATTCCAAGAGGAAGGCTGGCCAACAATCATCGATGATCCCCTGCCACCCATTGCATGTCACGATTCGAAGCAACGCCTTCGGGACACGGTACGCTGCTTGAACCGTAGCCACCGCGAGAAAGACCTCATCAAGTTCTGTACCGTAGATAATGGTGAGAGCATTCAGTGGTCTCCCGCTCTCACGAAGAAGCCATCGTGACGCGCCCTTCCGCTTTCCATGGATCACTCGTAGCGGGCAATCCATGGAAGATATACAAAAATGGCAACTGACCTTCGTTCAGAAGTGTCCGCAAATTCGCGTGTCATGTGAGACGATTTGCCATGAGCAGCGCCATCCAATCTGCTAACCCACTTCAAGTCTGGCTTAGAGAACGCCTCTCCCGCGGATGCAATCTACTTTTCGCTGCATATGAGTACAGCCAAACGTGCCGTTGTGACCGTTGTCAACTCGCCATCACTTTGGAAGAGCTCTTCTCCGCAGGAATCGACTGCGCCGATTGCCGTTGGATGGTAGTCGAAGGGATCATTGAGCATTTCACGGAAACCACTTATCCCGGCGACAAAACGAGAAGCTTCCGACAAGGGGATGCTCTCCTGACCAAACAATCGGCGTTCATGCTCACTCAATACGGTGTGCAGTTCATTCGCTGCGAATTCCAGCTTCCCGTCGTACCGGAACAACCCCAGCTCGTTCTCAGGCAGCCCGATCCTCCGTTGGTCCCCCCTCTCGAAGAAGACCCAATCCCGAATTGGGATGCATCCCGTCATGAACTTTGGTTTGATGGCCGATTGATCAAGCAATATCGCATCCCATCCGCCAACCAAACAACCATCTTGGCAGCCTTCGAAGAAGATGGATGGCCACCTAGGATCGATGATCCTCTCCCGTTCCACTGCGATATCGATTCACGTCGCCGATTGAACGATACGATTCGCAATCTCAATCGCTCCAGGATTCACCCCATTCTCCGATTTGCCGGGGATGGATCCGGAGAAGGCATATTGTGGGAAGCGAATCGGTCCTGAGCAGGTCGCTGGTAAATTCGACGATCAGCCGGAACGCGTTAGCGTCCAGTTGTACTTCAGGATCGCCAAAAAAGCGGGTGCTAACGCACTGCGGCTGATGTGGTTTTTCCAAACAGGCACTGACGACCAGACAGACTTCTGGCGTGAAATGTTAGTTCATTGCACTCTACGACGTGTCCTGAATCACACGCGGTGTCAATCACTCGGCGTGCCGAGACGTCGATTCTGTGTCATCTTCTTGAGCCAGTCCGACTTAAAGGCCACCCAGATATCGGATGCCATCCCCTGCAGAAGATAGGAGTAGTGCATCGTTCCGAATCCCTTCTCTCCCCAGGTCGATGGGAATGGCCCATGAAACGTAAACGTCCCTTCTCCGTGCCATTTCGAATGATCTTCATAGCCACACAGCACGATGACCCCCCGATCGGTGATTTTGTCAAACCGATCCCGAAGTTGCAACTCGGAGGTCCATGGCAGGGTGCTGGGAAAGCTCAACCCGACGATGCATGGTATCCAGGCATTGAGTAGTCTCTTCATTAGCTTCAATGTCTCCCGCACGTCGGATCGATCGATGCGTACATAAACGAGATCCGAATAATCGGATGCAAAGGCGTAGCAAAGTGGGGACGATTCCGCAGTCATACCGCTCTGTTCAACATTTCGAACGAGTGTATGGGGTGGCAACCCTGTCCTGCGTATGCTGCGAAGCGCGGCGCGAATCGATAGATCTGCATGTGTGGAAGGCCCTTCGAACAAACGTGCCGAACGGGCTACAAACTTGCGGCTTAGTCGGACCAGACTCCCTTCGCTCTGCGCTAAAAAGTACTCCAGCACCGAGCAGCAGGCATGAGAAACCTGGCACGACGAATCGTCGGGTTCCCACTCGAACAGAAACTCATCTCGAAAATCAACGCTTGTGGCGGGATCACCGACAATACTAAGATATCTCCACAGTTCGGACGCTCGTTCCGAGTCGACCGAAATATCTCGAAAGTCGGGAGCATCAGGCCCCCAGCGCTGGTCCAAACGCGTTGTCATCAATGCGTCATCCTTGTGTTCGAAAAAAGTCGAGGGGGCGTGGCGGTTTGGTTTGCGACCTCCGTAGCCACGTCCCCTCGATTCAAAAACATTCGACGATTACTTTGTCTTTTGAGAAAAGTAATGATCGATTTCGTCACGAACTCCGCCGTTGGAAACGGGTAGCGAGATGCTCATGTCATCAAACTTTCCGTTGGCAGAGACCAACTTTTCAGCCACGTCCAATCGTGCTCGCAGATCGCTCACCAAACTTTGGCATTTGTGAACGTCCGCGTCATCGAATTGCACTTTATGTGCAATCGAATCGCTTTGAACCGTGTGCAATCGGGCTTCGAGATTCTCAGCTTGGATTTCCAAGTCTCTCTTCGCCTGAAGCATCGTCTCTAGCTTTGCCCGAGCCGCTTGCAAAGATTCTTCTCGCGATACGAGCAGTTCTTCCTTCGCAGCCAACGTAGCCTCTTGCATTCGGAAGCGAGTGAAACGACGGTCCAGCTCTCGGTCCACCTCACCAGCGGTTGCTTGTCGGCTTCCGATGCGAAGAGTCGTTTGACCACTTTCCGCTTGCTTGCGGAGCTCCAACAGGCCTTCCTGTTGTTTGCTCAAAATTTGAGTGACATTCTTCACCTCACGGCGAAGGGATTCCACTCCCACTTCTTCCTGTGCAATCACAACCATGTTGCGTTTGATGTCCGGTGTCAGTTGGCTGATCATTGTTCGTGCTCGTTCGATCTCGAACGATATAGGAACATTTTCAGCTACCGACTCAGAAACCATTCTTCCTGCGGTCGACAAATAGCTCACCCCTTCGTCGCCATAGGAATACCAACCAAACGCAGCGGCGGATGCGAGTGCTAATCGCTTGGCAGTCATCGCACTTTTTGCGATGCCTGTAAGCCACAGCAGATTCTTCATCATTCCTCCTCCCACAAAAAATTGGCCTTCAACCGAAACAAACGTATGTTGCGGCCTAGGGCCAAACAAAATTCATTACTCATCCAGCCGTTCCCGGATGTCGACGTCGGCATCGGCCGCCTCACGCCGCAAAAGTTCTACCGTCTTGGCCACAATCTCCGCTTCCTTCTGCGACCCCATCGATTGATACTGATCGAGACTCTTTCGGGCAAAGAAATAAGCCGATCGTAATCGATGCCTGGATCTCAGCAGCAACGCCATGCGATTGAAGTCATGGGCCAATGCGAACAAGTTGGAATTCGCGGCGATCTTCTGGATGGCATCGTGAAATTGCACCGTGACATCGCTCCAATTGGCGCCACACTCCAGTTCTGCCGCAATCAGTCCCATCAAAACGCGAGAGTCTTCGATGATGACGCGGGCTTCGTTTCGCTCCTGCATCTGGATCCAGTTGGATTGCAATCGTTGGAAGCACGACATCGCCGATGCATGACACCCCTGGAAGAATCGGATCCATGCCAATGTCCGCAGCGCCGATAGCCGACGGATATCCAGGCAGTCGACCTCTCCGTCGAAACGTTGGAGAACCCCCTCAATCCTTGTCTCCAGCACATCCAACGGTGCATCGGGCAACTGCGACTCGACTTGGATCAACTCCGTCACCAGTGCCAGCGTATCGGGGTGATTCGGATCCCTTGCTGCCAGTTCGAATGGAACGGCCTTCTCCAAAAGCCTCTTGGCAATGTCGTCTTCGGATTGCTCCGAACGCCATAAACCCAGCGCTCGCCAAACCTCCCCAATCTCTTCCAATCGCTTGCCGTGCTTCCCTTCGAGCCGGGCCAAGGCGTTGAGAATCTCATTCGATTGCTGCTGCACCCGAACGGGTTCGTTGTCACGCGCCTGAATCACTCGCAACAACGCGATCCGCAGCGGCAAATCGACGAGCGGGTCGGCTGGAAAAACGGTTCGGATCTCCGCAATCACCTTGGTCAATTGCTTTTCCGCTTCGGACCAGTCTCCATTCAAGAAGTAAATCCGACTTCGAATCCCATCCGCGAGGGAGCAGAGCATCTTGTGGATGTCGATCGGCGTGGACTGCGTGTCTTTCTTGAATTGAATCAGCTCCGCAGTGCAGCATCCGCAGGCGTCACAACTCCATCGTTCGCAGTACCAACTCTCGGTGATGCATTGCCTGCACTTGCTCTCGAGAAACAGAATTTCAAAGCAATCGTACCCCTTGCGCGGTACCGGTACCTCATGTTCCAAAATGTCCAAGGCCGATCGTGCCGCGATCAATTCACCTCGCTGCACATGATATTCGGAACGGACGATCGCCAGAACACTCGCGCACCATCCGCTCAACGGCGGACGGCATCTCCAAGTGCAATCGATATCCTGCAAGAGCTGCTCCGCCGTATCCAGTGCCCCGTAGCGCGTCGCGATCCGCGCGAAGAGGACTTGTCCTCGGAACCACAAATCATAAAAGTCGTTGTCGATGAGTTTCTGTTGGTACGACTGCCACGCGCGGAAGTTCTGCCACGCTTCGCGAACACGACCGATCCATTGCAGTGTGTTGACCCGATCCAGGAACCCCCGTACCTGGCGTTCCAATTCCGGGGATTGCTCGACTTGTTGAAAGATCGCGATGGCTCGCGCATATTCTTGCCGGCATTGCAACAGCTTCCCTTCCAGGTGAAGAACATCGTACAAACGATTCTGCGTACCCAGCGTTCGATACAACGCGGATGCTTGACTCAGAAATTTGTCCGCTTCGGCTCCATCGCACGATTCAAGCTGCAAGATCGCATGGAGCTGATTCACGCGAGCCAGAAAATAATCGCGATCATTGTTCTTGTGGGTCGCAATCTTTGCTTCGGCGCTTTTACAAGCTGCCAACAACGGTGCCACACGCGATGCCTGGGTGGCTTGTGGATCCGGTGGCCGACTTCGTACCAATTCGAAGTAATCGATCCATACCAGTCCGGCCTGCGAACGACCTTGATAGTAGCTCGATCCGCCTGCGAACTTCAAGGCTTGCTGAAACCGATACCGTGCGGCCGCCAATCGCTCCGCTTGTAGCTTTTCCCACGTTGCCCGATCCTGCAAGCTGCGCTGCCCCTTCGGGTTCTCGCGGTAGAACTGCTCGAGCGTCTCCCAACCCGCTAAATCGAGCGCTTCCCATATGCCGTTATCGGCGGGCTTGGGTTCGGCCACAACGAGCTCGGGTGGATCTTCGGTATGCAACATCATCCCTTCCTCCTTGGCCAGAACGATACGGACGTGAGGGACCAGCCCGACAGGACTGGACTAGCCTTCGGGTTTATCCCATACAACTCGACCGTTGTTCCTTCGGATTCGATCGTCATTGCGGAGGCCCTTCGCTCCCGGTCACCGCAGAGCTGGCAACCAGCGGATTCGTGTTGGGTGTTGGCTCTGTGGCGGCGTGACCTACCGTCGTCTCGACCGGTTTCCCTTCGTTCGCCAATCCCTTCTCCTGCATCTCCTTCCACAACGCTTTAGCGATCCGCTGCACATCGTCGTCCGACAATCCAGACTGCATGTTCGCTACACTGCGCGTTCGGGCCGATGGCAACGCGGAACGCAATGCACTCCCGGTATTGCTCCCTTCGTCGGTCAATGGATACCCAAGCAACTTGGCCAATTTTTCGAACTCGACCGAATCGGGCTTCGACGCGGGAAAAAAGTTCTGCATGGCCCGCTTGCCAACGTCGATACCGAGCACCCCCAGTCCGACTAGCAGCACGGTCATCACCACTTCGCGCAGCGAACCAAAAGACAAGTAATCGAACACACGCTCGAACCATCCTGGCCCGTACATTTCGCGCTGGAATTGGCGCTGCGAGTGGATCTTGTTGCTTGCCACCCGAAAGTACTCGGGGTCTTTGTGTTGGCGAGCGAATCGCAGCGCTTGCTGCACCGGAAGCGAACGCAACGAATAGCGCACGACCCGGTGCTGCATTTCGGCTTTAAAATCGTCTAACGAAATTTTGGGATCAATTTTCATGGGTTGAACTCATTGCAAAACAAATTTATGCAAGGACAGAACGTGGCGAGCCAAAGCACTGATCGCGATAAGCAACCAGCTTTCCAATTTCCTCATCCAAAGTCGGCAGATCTTCGAGCCGTAGATTGCAGTCACGAACCAATCGGGACCGGACTTGTTCGGCATCCATTCCTTCCAGTTCACCAAGCGTCATGCTGGCCAACCAACGACGAATGACAGGCGTGCTAGTACCGCTTGCGAGCCGACCGCAAGGCAAATCGCGTAGGTGGAGTGAGGCATGGGGATCCGCACTCGGAATAAATAATCCAGGAGCAGCAGCATCAACAGCAGCACCAACAGCAGCACCAACAGCAGCACCAGCAGCAGCACCAGCAGCAGCACCAGCAGCAGCACCAACAGCAGCACCAGCACGAGCAGCAGCACGAGCAGCAGCACCATCAGTGAGACTCGCGTTGTAAACAAACTGCGGGTGCTGACTGGCGACGCAAATTGATCCTGCGATTTCGGATTTTACATGAGCCTTACGGTCTTTCTCCAACACGGTATTCAACTCATTAGCATCGATCAGCCAAACCATCCCAGGCAGAAGTTCTTTCGTTGGTGCCGTGAATGAAAAATAAGTGTTCCAATCTGGAGCCTGTAGTTCGTTGCAGGTCTTACGCCATTTCCAAAACCTGCACTGTTCCACATTTTCTATGCTCGCGCCGGACTTCAGCGATAGCACCGCTGCCGATTCCGATACCGAAGAAATCTGAACTAGATTTGCACCATCCTTCCAGGGAAGAATGAAATCGCCGTTTGCGGTCTGTAGCTCGACAAATTCTTCTGCAAAAAGCGGACGAACTAAACAAGGGGTTCCATAAAGCGATAATTTTGTACCTTCAACCTTGCATTCATTTGCGTACCCAGCGTTGTGCGTGTCGATCTTGAATGTGACGGTTTTGTTGCTTGACTCACCAGTCACAGCATGTACTTCGACTCGAATTGTCCATCCATCTGGAATCGTCCTAATTGCCCGAAATGTGCCCATAACAACCGGCGGAGTTGTGTCTTTATTGCCGCTGCCCACTGCCAACCTCAATCCCCACATTTCTACAGCGTGTATCAATCGCTTGTCTCCCAGTCGTTGTCTTAAATAAGCAAGGGAAAAGGGATGCTGCGCGATAGTCAGCTGATTTGCATCCCCAGGCTGACCATCAACGGCAATCACCGAATCGCAAAAGCCATCCATCCCACCAACCGGCGATTTGATGCTCCAATGATCGTCTCCCTTCATCGAGATTCTGTTCTTATCAGCCTCACGTATAATTTGGCCGCGGTACTCAACACTTGTGCTCCGAAAACGCTCATTCTCAATCACCGAATACAACGCTTCGTTTAGATCCGCTTCGATCAAGGGTTGGCCTTGATTGAAAAGGATGCGCGTGATCCGGTACTTTTGCGAAAATGGATTGCGACTGAAATCACCGTACATATTGAATTCCTCTGCTCAGTTCTCAATGCGAAGTTCAGTTGTCATCGGAAAAGGGGTAAACTCGGTGATCCGCTGCCGTAAATTGGCGATCCGCTGTGGTTGGTACAAATCATGAAAGACCCCCATCTCGGATCCTGATTCAGCACCTTGCAAAATCGCCGAATGGCAAGGACTCGAATGCTCTGAATCCGGGCCGTGCGTGCCATTCGAACAGCCATATCCCTTCGTGGGTCCCGGCGAGCACTCACAGCCACCCAACGAACAGGCATCACCCATGGAAGGAATTCCTTCAAGCACATGCGACAGGGCCAATTGGCAGTAGCCTGGGTCCAAGTAATGTGTCGAAACGTAGCGAGGCACGATCCGCTCCCAGCCCAGCGACTTGCCCGTTGGTGTTTCCCGATCCGATGCTTGGGCAGGCTGACAGAAATACTGCTGGGGTGTTTTCCAATCTGGTTCAGAAGTCGTCGGTGCCACGTAGCAGAATCGCATGCCACCCAATTGCTGCCGCGCGACGGTTACCGCCTGATCGAAAATGCTGTCGGCTGCAAATTCGATCGCGAACGCATCGACCTTTCCCAAAAGCGTGGAGCGTTCTACTCGTATCAAGCCTTTGTTCAACCGAATGGCCTGGCCTGCCTCGCAACCACATCCTCTGGTGTTGCCGTCGACGATACTGTCAGCGATTTGCAATCGTGATTCTGCCGTTCCTCGCACCTTGCCTACGATCGAATTCCGTATTGAAGTGACTGAGCCTTCGGCATCTAAGATCAAGTCCGAGGCGCGAATCGTGACACATTTGCACGAGGACTGAAAATCGATCGGCACGAAGGTGCAATGGTCGATGTTGATGCGCGTGATCGGATCATGCACTCGAACATCACATGGGTTGGGCCGTTGCGATTGGCACGGTGTCATGGCCGTCTCGGCACAAGG
Organism: Planctomycetota bacterium; assembly: GCA_037144155.1. GTDB lineage: Bacteria > Planctomycetota > Planctomycetia > Pirellulales > Pirellulaceae > JBKCUI01. The sequence goes on from JBAWXH010000006.1 coordinate 82,850, forward strand.
ATCCATCGGCTGGCTATGGCCCTTGATCGCTACCTTCCCGTTGCAGATCCTCAGTCGCTCTAGATGGACCTTGGCACCAGTACCCAATTCAAATGAGATCGCTTCGTCGCATTCCCCATTTCCTAGCTCGATGGTTGGGAAGCATCTGGGGGCGCCGCGCACCGTCAATTCATAACCGGCAGGGATCGCGATTGAGCACAGGTCCAGTTCATAGTGATCGCTGTCGGCGATTTCGATGATGACGCGAGGTTTGTTCAGAACAAAATAGGGGATGGAAGTTCCGCTGCAAACGGTGCCGACAGGTGAAAGTGTGGATGGGGTGATAAAGATCGGGTCTCTAGGTCTCTCCTGGTCTACGATTTGAAAGAGATTCCCTCCCGTTGCAGCGCATCCTCGGTGAACTCGCACAACGAGCGGACCCTCCTCATCACCGTGTACCACTTCGTTCGTCGCCGAAGTTCTGTATTCGCCACCGCCCACGTCGGCGCTGAACAAGTAATAGTAGGAGGCAAGAATTGCTGGTGACGCGACGGTTGCGACTGCAGCGCTGGGCTCTTTGACAATCGCAAAAAGCCCCGACTCAGGATCGACCAGGTATTCACTCTTTGCGTCTTGAGATGCAGATGTCTCGTCAGCGCCGTTTCCTTCGGGCTGTGACAAACCCAGAATCTGCAGTATCTGTTCGCATCCCTTTTTAATCCGTTCTTTCGCTGACTCGTCCTTTGCATTGCACTCACACAGCACCCAGGACAGATCGCCAATTCGGACACGCCTGCGGCGGATCAGGCGAACATGCTGCACGCAGGTGCATGGGCTGTTGGGCACGCTCGCTTTGCAGCATGCGCCGCTGCATGTCTCCTCCCAAAGCGCAAAGCTTTTGTCGCGGCCATAGTAGATATTTTTTGGTGGACCATTCGTGGACTCCTGCAACTCCTCGCGCGTTAGCAAAAGAGGCAATCGCTCGCGAGGCTCTAATCCGTCCACTTGTTCGGCGCGAAGCGTCGCATGGGTCGTTGGTTGGTTGCATATCGGACGGGCCACTCCAATCGAGTCGAACGAATAGACTTCGATGGTCTTTTGGCTCGATTGGCCACTCCCGACGGCAATTGTATGCTCGCAGGTCCAAATGCATCTAGCTCGCGATTGGGTGACCCGCATCGGCTGTAGCCGCCATAGATGAAGTCGGATCAAGTCCCGGTTCTTGGGGTACCAATCCTCATGCGGTTTCTTGAAGTCGCTGAAGAAGGACCCTTGGGAGAAGGCCCGTTCTAGGCTCCCTTCTTCCTTCAGCTTGCGAAAATTGACGGACTGCCCCATCGCCGCGAGGTCACCGAGAAGAGTTGCGTCACGCACGGGACAGAGTTGCTGATTCCGACGGATGTCTTGAAACTGGGCCACCCGTGGATACCACTCGTTGGCCCGGCTATACCAGTTCGTAACGGCCATCCCCAACTCTTCCAGGACGGGAAGGGTTCCCTTTCGCTTTTGATTCGTAATGGCATGGGCGACTTGACGTCGCGGCATCGACAGACGAAGGGCTCGCAATCGGTCCACTTCATGCCTTGGAAGCGATGCGAGTCCTTCGGCCGCGCCATTCCCAACCAGTTCGCCCAGAAACGGGACCATCTCGGGCCGACAGGTTTCGATAAAGAAATCGTCCAGCAACTGCCGGGTGCTCGATTGCACCATCTGCATTTGCTCGTCGATCACACGCAGAATGGCTTCGAGCGCCCCACGCCCCTCGACGGCATCGCGCAATCGATAGACGGGGGGAAGAAGTTCGTAGGGAGATAGGCGTTGCGTGTCGCTCATGGCAATCGCTCCACCAACACCGTCGACTTGACCGCGCGATCCACGTAGCAGATTTCGTTGTTGAAGACCGTTACTGTTTCGAACAGTTGCAGTTTCGACTCCGGCTTCGGATTGCTGCCATCGTCTATGCCCGTGCTCGCGATTCGCGAATCCGCTGTCGCAGTCCCAGCATCCCCCGCCGACAATCCGATCAACCTGTTCAGGACGACGTACTGCACTTCTCGAACACGTTGAATCGTTTCAATCACATCTGATGCGTGGATCGACTGTCCCAGTTGCCTCGAAGAATAGCCGAAGCGCTCGAAGATCCTGTCTTCGATCTTTCGCTGGATCTCCGCCCAATCGTATTTCCGAGGAACGCTGACTTGAGCGTACAAGTGAAGGAGCAATCCGGAGTGGGGTTGGATTTGATCTGGTCGAATTTCGATCCCTTGCTGAGCAATGGCCGACAGGAAGTTGCGATAGAGTTCACCTTGAGGTGAGATTGGGGAGGTGCTGGCCCCAGCGATGATCAGTTTCAATTCCCCTCGCTCATGGATTACTTTCGCCTTGTTGATCCCTGCAAAGCAGAGTGCAAAGGACTCGAAGTCACTGGCGGAGACCAGACGACCGATACTGGAAGTGAAAGCAGGGATGCGCATGCGCACTTGTTCGACCGTATCGGCATCGGAGCCACCATCACCGGCCAATGGGTTATTGACCGATTTGACTCCGAAGGGTGGGGATGGGAGTTGGTTGATTTGTCCTGCGACGGCATTGCCAGTTTGCCCAAGTCCGACCCGATAGGTGGCTTTGACATTTTCGACACCGGAAGGAAGCCGTGTACCGTGCAGCCCATTGCCGAATTGCAGCGTGCTCGAAGAATCGCGCCGGTTGCCAAGCAGTTCGTAGATCTCATCGCTGGGAACGCCATCGACCAACTGGGATCGTTGTTCCCAAGTCGTGTTGTTGACTGTGACTCGCAAGGCTTCGATCTTGCCGAGCGGGTTAGGAGCGGACAAGCGGGTGATCGGTGCGCGCCGTAGCGGAAAGGCTTGAAACGCCTTGCGAGCATCCCCGCTCCCGAGCACTTCCCCCACCGTCTCTCCATGCGTCGCTTCGACGACATTAGCATTCAACTCCACCGTTTCACGCCAAAAAGAATTTTTCAACGGTGTCTGCAGTTTGACAACCGTCTTGATCCTTTCGCCGTGCAACGCTTTCTTCGAATCCTCTTTTGGATACGTTGCTGGAAACACGTGTTTCACTTCAATGGCGTTCAGCAACTCCGAGCTGATGACCTGATTGCGATCCTGTCGACTTGGTGCCGGACTTCCAAAAACGGCATTATTTGCAGAAATACCTGACAGAACCAACCGCCCGATATCCAGCTCGGACACGAAGCCATCGAGCACGATCGTATCGGTGCTCTTCCCTGTCCTTTCCTGCCCAGAAACCGCAAATTCCTCCTGAAGATCCGCCAACGGAACTTCGGCTAACTCCAGCCGCTCGGCGTCGCAAAACACTTTGGTCGAGCGGATCACCGCAAAATCCTTCGGCGACCAAACAATCGAGGGTGATACGGCGATCAGCGTCGACTCGTTGCTGATCCCATATGCGTGCTTCGGCTCCAGCGTCACGTCCTTCGCCCAAACCGCTTGAAGCGGCGTGTCGTTTTTGGTTCGGACCGCGATCGGCGTATCTCCTACCGTCTTGGTATACTTCCCATCGAGCACAGCGGCGCTCCCATCGAGTTCCGCTTTGTAATCGGAAAACTTCGAAACGAACCCTCTCGTCGGCGTCGCCTGTTCAACACTCGATGCCTCTCCGGTCGCGTTCCAGCCGAACAGATTTGCCGCTGAGCGCATTGCCCATACATTCAGATTGCCCTCTTTCGGGGTCTCGACGCGCCGATAGTCCCGAAGGAACTGCAACACTACCTTGCGTTCTGATTCTCGGAGAGCGCTGATCACTTGAATCCAAGTCGATGAATCTAGCTTGGTTACGTCGCCGAGAGAATTGCCGCCGATCGAACGCTGCGCGCCACTTAGAATTCTTTGCACCAATTCCAAAGTCGATTGATCTCGATCTACGGACAGATTCGGAGGGACTTGCTGCGAGACCTCAACTGTTTTTTTCGTTTCCTGCCAATCTTGCTTCAGTTCGCTGAGAACCCTTTTGGCATTATCGGAAAGAGAAGTAGAAATATTTATCGATGTCTCAAATGCCTTCTCGATTATCCTGTCAATACTCGAATCAATGATCGCCTTCAGATCTGTCTCTTTGGAGAGGAATCGTAGTTTGGAGAAATTGTCAAGGCGCGTTCTAATGCTTTTGTCGTAGTCTAGAGTGTTATCAAATAGATTTGCGAGGATGGTCTTAACACCCGCATCTTCAGTCGCACCCAAAGACTCCAATGCTCTTGAAGCTATTGCACTTAACCGATTGGCTACTTCGTTTCTTCGTCGCGCTGCCGGATCGACTACTCTCCCAATCAAAGAATCAAAAGCATTAATACAGTTTCGAGCCCTTTGCGAAACATTTATGGCTTCTGAAACAAACCGTTCTAAATGCTCTTTAAACTTGCTAACGTCTGTGTTTTGAATTAAACCCCTTCCAGCATTGCGAAAATCGACGCCGGTATCGATCGAATCAGGAGTACCAAACAGATCACCGATCGCCTGAACGGACCCAATGAAATCATCACGATAGAAATGAATTGACTTCAATTTTTCATAAACATCAAACCTTAGCTTCTCGTCAATAGCTTCTGTTTTCTCGATCGCGGCTGCAATAGCACTTGGCTCACTATTATTCAACATGCCAATCAAGTCCGCAATTGCATTTGTCTGTGCGATCGCTTTGCTCATCTCCTCGTTAAAGTCACGCCCGCTCAAAACATTTGAAGCAAGGTTACGCACATAGATAGGCTTGTTGTCCCTAACGAATCTCCTTAAGAAATATGCCTGTTCGCTACCATTCGCACTTAGCGTCATAAGTACTGTGCAATGATCTGCGGATTCCGAGAAAACAACTCTTTTCTGAGCGACTTTTGTTCGAAGTTCTTGCAATTGTGCAACACTAACTTCGTCATCATCGACTTTGCAACCATCGAGAGCTGACAGCTGAAATTTGATATCTGCAGTAAGGCTGGCATCCGAATATTCAAAGTTTGAGTCAAACGGAAAATCATTATTACTTACGAATACTGTAAGGTCTTCTTGTGACTGTTTGCCTTGGCGTCTGACAATGCGCCTTACTCCAGAAAACTCAAGTTGTTTGTCGCTGTCTTCGTTTCTAAACACCTTAAAAATCACGAAAGATGCGGCGTTCGTAAAATTGATTGCTTTTAGCGTATCAAGTACACTTCCAGTTCGTGCGACATCAAAGCTCTCAGGTTTTTCTTTATCGGAAAAACACACGATCTTATACGCTATTTGATCTGTTTCTAAAGTTTCCAACAACATTCCACCTAGCAGCGTCCCTGCGGTTGCGTTGTTCTCTATAGGGTCGGGAAAAGCGTAGTAAAAATGTGGAACGTAGCCATCGGAAACCGAAGCAAAAATGCTTTTTGAGTACGCTAGCTTGTTTTCCGGAGAATTCGGTGGCGACAGCGGGAAGAGAGAAACCAATTGTGTATTGTAAGAGGCTTGAATCGACTCGACGTTGTTTTTGAATATTGTTAACGCGTTTTTTAGGGCAAATGATATCTGATTCTCGGCCGCATGGCTTGAATCCGATGCCCCGCCGAATTTTGTATCCGCAGTGTTGATTATGCTTCGAACGCCAGCACCAGTGCTGCTGTTGAACAGTTGGCCAGTCAGGATCGCGGTTTCCATTTGACAGTCAGCTTTCGCAATGCCATTCGCGAGCCCTTGTTCGCGAGCGACGTCCAATGATGATTGGACTTGGGTTCGCAATCGCTGCAATTTGTCTGGTACGATGAAGCCTGTCACTTCGGGTGCGTTAAAAAACGCATCGAAAGCTAACTGTACTTCCAGTACATAGCGGATGACGTTGAAGATGTCGGGTTCGAGATTGGCCACGGTGATGGAGCCTTGAACGGTATCCCTTCGTTCTTCGATCGATTGGATCTTCTTCATCACGATGTTGCCTGCATCCTTGGCCCCGATCGCTAGATAGTCGTTTGGTTGAAGACGGAGCCCCAAACCCTTAAAGTAGAGCCGGTCGATGTTCTGTAGATTGTCGGGTCTCAAGTTGTGCGGCCGTGTCAGTTCCGGCCGAATGCGGTTGAAGCTCGGATGGGCGATGAATGCTTGCGTCGTTTCAAATGTTTCCGAGCGCTGGCCGGTGCCGGGGATCGGAGTACTCTTCGCCTGCGTGCCTGCTGGGATTAGGACCGATTCACTCTTGTCATCTACCTCAAACGTTAAATAGACCGAAGAAGCCAATCCCGGTCGGGGGGTGTAGCCAAGTTGACTGGCCAACTCATACAGCGAATTGGATTGCAGTGCTGTTCGCAAAAAGGCTTCCGACGCATACCGTTCGTTGTAGAAGGTCAGAACATCGGCCAGGACAGCCCATGCATCCAAGAGTGCAATGCTAGGATCGTCTTTTTCGCGGGCCGTGAGGTGGCGCAGGACCTGTTGTTCGGGATCCGATGTCTTGGATGGATCGCCAGGGATCACACCTCGACTCAGCGCAGCCAGCATGCTTTCGAAGAAGTCGGAGTAGTTTCCGACGCGGTATCGAAGAGCCCGTTGGCCAGGCAAGTTCTGGATGATACGAGGGGTGACGCTTTCGATCCCCTGACATGGTCGGCAATTCTCTTGTTTCATCGCCCCCCCTCCAAACTCAATGTCAATCGCCCGCCACATTTGCTATTTCGATCCAGCGTGGCCACTTCGAGCGGCCCTAACGGCAATTCAAATTCGGTCCACTGCCCCCCACCGGTAGCGCTGGACGGAATGGCACTAGCGTTGGTGGGTACGCTTTGATGGTCCTGCGATTCATCGCATTCACCCAACCGACCCAGACCGGTGACCTGAGCCTTGACCACTCCGTCGACTTGCAACACTTCGTGAATGATCTCGTTCGAATGGATCGATCTACCCAGAACCATACGATCGGGATGAAAGAAGCCGAGCAAACCATTATCGAGCGTTTGGTTGCTCAGCCGCGATGCAATCGCTCCGTGGACCAGTTGCCGTGGATAGTGAGGATTGATGGTGACGTTCATCTGCAGATCGACCGGGACGGTTGTCTGCAATGTGACTCGAACGAGATGTCCGATTTTTCGGACTCGGTCGAGATAGGCCTGCACCTCTTGGACCAGTTTCGAGCTGTCGATCTCGCTCCCCTTCGGATCGATCGCCACGTCGATCCACTCGAATGTTCCAGCGTGTCTGCTTGAGGCGTAAATGGATTGGATGCGATCGGAGAATTTGGCTTGAGCCAGTCGACCATAATCGGACGCTATCAACGCCCTCGGTTGGTCTTTCTTGTATGCATGCGGGGCCAGCAACTTGGCTTGCTCGATCGGTTCTGGATCGGTTCCACCCCTTGCAGGGAGAGGGTTGCGGACTTGATTGACAGTCAGGAAAGCGTTCTGCCGGATCACTACACGGGTGATCTGTTCGGCCCCAACGTTCCCTCGCGTTCCACCCCCGGCACGCATCTCGGCATAGAACTGTGTTCCTGATTCTAGGGCCCGACCATGCTCCCCATCTCCGAATCGAATGTGGGCGCGACGCCTCTCATCCATCTCCACCACGAATTGGCGGGCTTCCGGTCCGGAATCCATCAAATCAAAATTCGATTCCCACGTCCCCTCTGTCAGCAATCGGCCTAGGAGTTGTCGCAAGCGTTCTTTCCGAGATCCCGCAGGACGTTGTGGTCCAAAGCCTCGGATTAGATCTCTCAGTTCCACCGCTTCGTCCGGACGAAGCATGTTTTCAAGGACGATCTGCTCGCTTTCGGACAAACGGGACCAGATCTGACGCAATCCATCGCCGTCATCACTTCCGAGCAGATCAGGGGTCATCGAGATCGGCTCGATGCCATCGGCGCTAGGGATCGCGATCAACCGAATCGAAGGATGGGACTTGGAGAGATCCTGAACCAGGGACTCCGATGCAGGACCGTTTTCGACCAGGGCTTGCGAGTAACACAAGTCGGTTTGATCGATGACCGGACGAAATGGGACCAAGGTCGTTTCGATGCGAGGAGGATTCCATGCCGATCCGCAATCGACTTGACGCTGAACACTCTGTACCGCTTTCCCCAATGGGATCCGATCCAAGCTGCGGCCATGATCCACCAGAAAGAGATTGCCCCGAGCGACACTGACATTGCGTACCGCATCGCAAAAGGGTGGCGGGCGCTTTGAGGAGATGCATAACGGGAAGGGCAAGGCATCTCGACGGTCCCATTCAATTTCCAGAATCGGCCGTTCGCATCCCGTGCAATCCTTCACCGGATCGGACTTCTGATTGATGTTGGTGATCCGTATCACGTGGCGTTTCGAATGATCCGCATCGGATGTGCTGCCGGTCAGTGGTCCGACCACTTCCTCGAAGACCAAAAAATCACCAATACTCAGCCCACATAGTTTTCGCGTGCAAGCGGGCAGGTCACTCGGGCTCGCAGCGCACGGCGCACGTGAAGTTGCTTCGGCACGGTCGTCATAATCGACCAACGTTGCAGTCGTTGCCCCTTGCTCCAGCCAGCATTGCGATTCATCCCAGGTATAGAAATGAATTTCATTGTGGGCTTCATAGAGCGGGATTCGATCGGTGAGATTCGCCGGTGAGATCTCTTCCGAAAGGGCAGCATCGAATAGGACCCGGTTCCTCTCTGGAATTGACAAATGAGCAATCCGCGGAACAAGGGGCTCGATCAACTTGTACAAATCACCTTCGTCCGATTGCACCGCTTCCGTCAGGATGTCGACCTCTTCAAGCCATTCATTGACGTCGTCGATCCAATGAAGGACTGAGGATGGCGACGGAGGGGGGGGTGACAACGCGAGCGTAGGCAACGCCCAGCCTGGGAGTTTTTCGAGTTTCTTTCGAAGTGTCGCGGAATCGATCCCTGCATGCGGTTTGTTGGGACATGGTGCAACGGCCGCACGGGGGCTATCCAATGCTTGGAAGCGTAGAATCAGGTTGCGTTCCGATTTGACTTGTTCCGGACGCAATCGCCAATCCTCACGGACCCGCGGCATGGCTTCAAAGGGTACCACGTACTTCCAAGCTTCTTCCGGGATGCGATCGATCGCGACGGGACCTTCGGGGAGTTGCAATCCTGCCGGAAACTCGGTCGTGAAGATCAGATCTTTGGGATCGAAGGAGGATTCCCCCCGGACTTGCAAATGCAAGAACGATCGTGCGTTGCATCCTTCATGCATCCGGTAATCCGCCAATCGAGCGTGCCGTCGAACCGACGATCGCTGACGAGCAGTACCCAAGTAGGATTCGGTCGCCACGGCATCTTGCTCGTAGCTCAGCCGATCCGCCACGAACGCCAGCAGTTCGACCAACGTCATCCCTAAATCGGCAATGTGGGTTTCTTGCCAACCCGGCATGGTGATGGCCATGCGATCGAGGACCAATTGCCGAAAGGTGGCATAGTCCTTGGCCAAGTAATTGATCGACGGCGTTTCAAATCGTGGTGTGTGTTTAGGCTCGACCGGCAAAAAGTCGGTTTCGGTATTGGGCGTTGCGTTGTAAGTGAACTCCGCAGAGCTTAAACGTGGATCCCATCCATCAGGAACCTCATTCGTATCCTCTGTGCTACGAATCCGGAGCTCGTAGGTTTTGCCCTCTTGGATCTGCGACGGTAAATGGAACTGCAATGCCGAGGCCGATTCGCAAACGTTGAAAGTTGGCGTATCCACTATCAAAAACGACTCAATATCCACCAGTTGCAAACTCGTTTTGGATACATCGCAGTGCTCATACAAACGACAAACAATTTGCTTCCTCGAGTAATCGACCTCAACACTTTCGATTCCGTTGACGCCGATGGCTTTCGCATGCCTTACCAATCGCAGGTCGTTATCACGGCATTGGATCGTCATATCGCGTCCCTCCTCTCGAAGGAGTCGGTACGGATTTCTCCGGTCGCGTTGACTTGATAGCTGAGGATCACGTTCAATGTGGAATCGACGGCGTTGACTTCCAGGTTTTGAACTTGGACGACATCCCCCAACCAGCGGTTGAGTGACGCGGCCATGGTCGCTTGCAGAGCGACGGCCAATTGATCTCCGTTGCCCGCAAAAATATTGCGCAGGACTCCACACCCGAAATCGGGGCGATTCACTCGCTCCCCAGGGTTGGTAAAGAGGACCAGTTCGATCATGTCCCGAATGTGGGAATCGTAATTCGGAGACTGGGCCGTACGTCCGAGCGGGTCGAATTGGAGTGGGAATCTCAAGTTCAGCATCGCCCGCTCCTTTACTGTGCCCGTACACGCATTTGCGTGGACATGGTGGTAAGAGGAACGCCTGTCGGCACGCAGGTCGCTTGGCTGTCGAACAAGAGAATCGGAATCCCGCTGCTCTTCACACGCAAGGCACTCGTCGAGTACTGAGCCGTGATGCAGGGGCCGTTCGAAGCGTTGGGTACCGGGTTCGGACACGCGATGACTTGATGCACGTCGTTTGAGAGCACCACCATGTTGCCGGAGACCTTGACGCGAAACGTGGGCATGGTGGGCATGGCTCGTGCCATGTGAGCACATTGGACGATCGCATTTTGATGCAAGATAAATCCTGGCATGATCCATCGGCTCCTAGTGTCGAATCATGTTGAGATAAACTTGTCGACGCCAAGCCCCGAGGCTCAAGATCTCCGACTCGGACCAGCCATAGGCTCTGGCAATCGAGTGGATGTCGCTCAAAAGCCGTTGGCACCAGGCATCGATTTCCGTCCACAAGAAACGGCCGATGTCGAATAAAGTCATGGCTTGTCGGCCGCAGTCCCCACATTGCATCTCGAACTCGATCACTCCCAGCGGATCGTGCTCTTCGATAACAGTCCCCAGCTTTCGTCGAAGGGATTCATCCGCAAGAGGTGCAACGTTCCCGTCCTCGGGGCGCGAAATGATGCATCGTTCGAGCAATAATGCTTCAGGCGATGACGAGGTTGCGAGCGCCATGACATCCCGTGTCGAGGGGCATCGCACCATCAGTGGGCGATCGTTCCAATCCACTTCGAATGGTGCGGATGCCGTGGTGTTGGCTGCCATTGCCAGCTGTGACAGGTCAAAGCTCAGTTCGATCTGCGTTTGGCAATTGGGACAAGAGACCATGGATACGACATCATCACCAAATCGGGAACGACGCAATGCGATCAGACGCTGGTCCCGCGCCCCAAGGGGCAGATCCAGGATCTCCTCGATCGACATTCGTGGCTCGACCAAAGAGGACATCATCACCGTCCGCTCCAACGGTGACGCTGCATAACAGCGTTCCCAAAGTTGCAGTAGCATCGATTCAGTCATCATGATTTATCCACCAAGGACGTAACGTAAATTACAGCTTCACCCCGACGCCTTAACGACGTTGGATCACCCTAAATCCCCACCGTCGCTGCCAACTTTCGTACTCGTACTCGTACTCAGCGACAGCGGTACTCGTGCTCGACCTCAGCAACGACCTCGACCCCAGCCACACTCGATCTCGAACCAAATCCCGAGTACGAGTACCATTGCATTGAGCACGAGTACGACAGGAGCCAATCGCGAACGCAGTCAGCACCGACCAACTTTAGGTGGCCGGTTCAGTAAAGCTTTCTTCCTTCGGTTCGGTGACTTCGTAGTCCCGTTCCCAGCCTTCGTTTTCGAGTTTGATTGTTTGGATTGCGACCGCGTTGGCGTTCGCATCCAAGTCAGGCATAGCCTGATATTCCGAGATCCAGCATCGAAAGAGCTTGTACGAGATGGCCAATTGGCCGGCTTCGTTATAGACCTCGAGAATGAGATTCTTACGGAAGTCTTTCAATGAAACCTCGGCCCCCAACCCGCTGCCGTAATTCCAAACGCGGTTGGCCCACTTCTCAAACTCGGTATCGTGCGTGACACCGCGCTCGAGCGTAATCGCTTCGTAATCGGTTCGGCCGGGAGATTTCCGGCTGCTGCTGGGATCTCCCCCTTCGCGATGGCTGACCACTTCGGTCTTTCGTTTCAAGCCGGAGACTTTGCTAATCCCCGCTACATAGTTGCCATCCCACTTCACACGAAATTTGAAATTCTTGTACGGATCAAAACGTTCCGCATTGGCGCTAAATTGAGCCATGGAGATACTCCGTTGGTGTTAGAGGATCCCAGCTCAGTGTTCGGCAACGACAGATGGCTTCCGTCAGAGTCCGAATTGAGCTGGACTCCGGGAATTAAGTATCGATCTTGCCAGTTATTTGTTGGAACTTGATTACAACAAACTCAGCTGGCTTTAAAGGAGCAAAGCCAACTTCAATATTCACAATACCGCGATTGATATCATTCTGTGTTGTGGTATCGGATCCACAACGCACGAAATACGCTTCGCGTGGTGAGCGACCTTGAAAGGCACCTTGACGAAACAAGTTTTGCATGAATGCGCCAACATTTAGCCGAATTTGCGCCCAGAGGGGTTCATCGTTCGGCTCGAAGACGACCCATTGGGTGCCGCGATAAAGACTTTCTTCTAGGAAGAGAGTAAACCGCCGTACGGCCAGATACTTCCATTCGGAGCCGAGGCGATCGCCACCGTCGAGGGTCCGGGATCCCCAAACGACGTTGCCGACCCCTCGAAAGTTCCTCAAACAGTTAATGCCTAGAATATTCAGGCGACCGTTCTCTTCGTTGGTCATATTGAACGTAAAATCGTTGACCCCGACCAAGCCAGCTTCAATTCCTGCAGGCGATTTCCATACCCCTCGCGTCAGATCGGTACGAGCCATGATCCCCGCCACGGCACCGCTCGGAGCGAACTTGTCCAGGCGGTTATCACGAACCGGATCCGCAGCCTTGATCCATGGAAAGAAGATAGCCATATTCTTCCTGTTGGCTGCCGTCGAATTGAATAGATCACTTGTCGCGATCTTCTCACCATCTTCAACGGTCGTCTTGTCGCCTGATGGATCGACGATCAGGATGGCGCGACGTTTCGTGCAATATGCTGCGGCCTCTCCATACAGGGCCGCCGAGTTTTCAAAGGACTTTTTGGTCAGTGGTGGAATGCATAAAATGTTGAACAGATCCAACTTCTCAAGTGCATAGATTCCAGTTTTTTTCACGGGTTTTCCCGCGACATCGCTATCCTCTAGATCATCGCCATTTTTTCCGCCAGCCAATAGGCTGAAGAAACCATCGGTCTCCCATGGATTAACTGTGGGATCTGTAATCTCTGCGTGTTCTCCTGGGACTGCAGTCGGCAGACTTTGGCCAGGATCGGATTCGACCAGCGCCGAATCTTGCTCCAGCACCGTGACAAAGTACTTGGGATCCTGTGGATCGAGTGAGAGGTTGCGAAAAGTCTCCACAGCCTGTGTTGCTCTGTCCCGGATGAACAGATTGAATTCCCTTTGAGGGCTGGAAATGCTTCGCGTCTGATGATCGATGCGAACTTGGATATTGTCTCCCCACTCCCCTTCACCGCGAGCTCGTAAAGGAAGCGAGTTCACAATTCCAGCGGCTTTGAAGGCCGATCCTTCGTTGGCGACACGAACGATGACGGCATCCGTTCCGCCATTGAGGAAGAACTGCCGGACGGAATAAGTCAGCGGGCAATGGTAATCAATCCCTCCAAACCGCCTCTCGAACTCCCCAAAGTTATTGACGCGGAGCGGTTCATTGGTCGGCCCACGAGTGGTGCGACCAATAAACGCGGTAATGGACGTCGCAACCCCGATGATAGGGCGGACTCCACTCGATATTTCTTCAATGTAGACACCGGGAAAAGTCAATGCAGATGGCATGAGGAAACTCGCTTATTTCGTATGGAAAGTATTAATGCAAGAAACGCATCAAGCGTTTACGAAATGACGATTGCGAGCTTGTTGCAGGGCCGTAGCTTTGATATTCTCGCCGCAGCAATCCTCAGGTTCAGGATCTCCGTGGCCACCCCTGACGCCATAGGTAATTGTTACGTCGAAGGGTTTCGTAGTATCCTTCGAGCAGTCGAACATTGCTGGGTCAAGAAATATGGAAAGCCATTTCGAATGCGCAAGCGTATCATCTGGGCAGAAGCTAATGAGGATATAGTCGTTCTTGATCCAAATGAGTTTGCTTAGATCAATAGTTGCGTCCCCATCCTGAGCACTTAATGCAGGAGCACTTGCGGCGTCTTTTTGAACGTATTGAAGATGTGTTAAATGCAATCCGACGCCTGACACATCTCCAGTAGGGCATTGCTTGAAAGTGTATGCAGGCGCCTTGATTGCTACGAAGGCGAGAGTTCCTCCGGTTGGCACTTGGAGATGGATTTTCTTGCATTGAAGGACGCGATCACGATACTCAATTTCATGTACTCCCGGCTTGTCCTTATCGTCACTGCTCTTCGGAACACCAATCGAGAACCTCACCTTCTTATCCGTAGGGATGAACGAAATTTTCTTTGCGTTCGTGTCCGTGATTCCCATCAGTTTGAAATTGCCCTTGAATGGTCCAGGGCCATCGGCGATGGTAAGGTTGATCTGTACGTTGACATCATAGGCCATAATTGTCTCGGCTCCCTGAAATGTGAAAATCGAATCGTCAATTGACGGTTGGCATTGTGAATACTTCGATGCCGTCAATAAACAGGCGATGTACCGTCGCTCTACCGTCGCTGCGCATGTGGTAGATGAGTTGGACCTACCGTAGAGCTTCCGTAGAGCTTCACCAGTTCACAGACGAAACTACCCCTCGTCTCATTCCGTACAAAGACTCAGATCTACAATCTCGGTGCCAGGTCTCATGCTCACTGCCACTCCCAAGCTGATCAAAGGTGGTCTGGTTCTCGTGGATCCGGATAGCGGGCAACCACTCCGGATCATCTCCTTGCAATACAACCCGGAAACGCTCACGCGCTCCTTGCAAGTCCAGGGGACCGAGAACTCGGCCGGTGACCGGAGCGATGCTTTGCGCCTGGTCGGGCCGCCGATCGAGACCTACAAACTCGATGCAGAAATCGACGCCACCGACCAATTAGCCGATCCCGATTCTGGCAGCAATGCGACGACGGTCGAATTTGGCATCCAACCTCAATTGGCAGTCCTCGAAACGATCCTCTATCCAACTTCGGATCACTTGAAGCAACTGGACAGCATGGCGTCCTCGGGCTCGCTCGAAATCACCCCGACACAGGCCCCACTGACGCTCTTCGTTTGGAGCAAAACGCGCATCGTTCCGGTACGCATCACGGAGTTCAGCATCGAAGAACAGTTCTTTGATCCGAACCTGAATCCGATCCGTGCCAAGGTCAATCTGTCGATGCGAGTCTTGAGTGTGAACGACCTCGGCTTTCGGCATCGAGGGAGTTCGATCTACATGCTTTACCAGCAGCAAAAAGAACAGTTGGCACGAAAAGCCACTCAAGGCAGTTTTAGCATCCTCGGAATTGGAGGGATTCCATCATGAGTCTTGTGTTCAATGGCAACCAAGCCCTGCAAACGGCGACGCAACAACCCTTTGCTGCCAATAACATGGCGGCACAGTCTCTGTATCCGAATTCCAGCCGCTACAACGGGATCGCGATCCTGCAGCATCGGCAACCCGATGGGAGAGAAATCGCTTACCTCGATCGGCGATTTCTGCCCCCTCCGACAAGCTTTGCGGATCTCACGCAGCATACGATCGCCCTCGGGGATCGTATGGACAATATCGCCTTCAAGTATCTCGGTGACCCCGAACAGTACTGGCGAATCGCGGATGCCAATGCGGCCATGCAACCCGAGGATCTAACCGCAGTGGTTGGAGACAAGATCCGAATTACGTTGCCCGAAGGGATTCCAGGAGCTGCACGTGCTTAAAGGGATTCATCTCACGTTGATGATCGGTCCGGCCGTGCCACGGGCTGTTTCGCACGAAGTCGTCGAAGCGTTGACCAGTGTCGAGATTCAAACCGGCGTCGGCAAACCGAGCACGTTTCAACTGCAGTTCCAAGTGGGCAAACGCTCCCGAATCGACGAAGCGTTCATGCTCGCTGGGTTATCCCCCATTCCCTTCGTGCGTGTGGTGCTCGTGGCGACAGTCCAAGGCCAACCGACCGTGTTGATCGATGGGGTCATGACGAACCATCAGTTCGCACCCGCTACCAAAGGGCTATCGACATTAACGGTCACCGGTGAAGATCTGACTCGCATGATGTCTTTTCAAGACCGCAGCGGGCTTCCGTTTCCGGCCATGCCCGCGTTTGCGAGGGTCGCACTCATTCTCGCCAGATATGCTCCGCTCGGAATCATTCCCATGGTCATTCCGAACATCTCGATGCATGTTCCTTTGCCAAACAACAGGGTGCCAACCCAGTCCGGCAGCGACTATGAATACATCACGCATCTGGCTTCGGAGTGTGGGTATGAATTCTATCTAGAACCGCAATCCCTTCCTGGAACTTCTACGGCATATTGGGGACCGAGCATCAAGCACGGCCAACCACAACCTGCGCTGACGATGGACTCGGACGGGCACAACAACGTGGAAGCAATCAACTTCAGCTACGAATCGCAAGAGCGCTCGCTCCCAATCTTGATGATCCAGGAGTCGACGACGAAGATTCCGATTCCCATCCCCATCGGAGATATCAGTCCACTCAATCCACCGATGGGCAAAGTCATTCCGTTGCCCACCCGATATTCACTTGGGAACGCGGCAAAACTCAGTTTTGCAGAAGCCTTGGAACAGGGCTTGGCCATCGCGTCAAAGAGTTCGAATCAGATCTCCGCCCGTGGTTCGCTCGACGTGCTCCGCTATGGCCGGATCTTGCAAGCGAGAAAGTTGGTGGGGGTTCGAGGGGCAGGGACAGCATTCGATGGTACGTACTACGTCAAGAGCGTCTCCTACAAACTCAAACGAGGCGAATTCAAACAAGACTTTGAGTTGTCGCGAAATGCATTGGTATCTCTTTCGGACAGGGTTGCTGTATGAGCCTTTTGGAATTTGAAACGTTCGAGTTGGGATCGAAGCGAAAGTACTACGGCAAATACCGGGGGACCGTTGCCAACAACATAGACCCCGATGGAATGGCGCGGCTGCTCGCAGTCGTTCCCGACGTGTCGAACGTAGCCTTAACCAGTTGGGCTATGCCCAGCTTGCCATGGTGCGGACCTCAAATGGGAATGGTCTGCGTCCCTCCGATCGGCGCCGGCGTTTGGATTGAATTTGAACAAGGAAATGCCGATTACCCGATTTGGAGCGGATGCTATTGGGGTTCCCCCGCAGAAGTCCCGCGCTCGGCGACTCTGCCATCCCTCGGAGTCACCTTCCAAACACTTGGTCAGAACATCATGCAGCTCTCCGAAACGGGGATCAAGCTCTCGACCAAGCTTGGGTCGATCGAGATTGGCGAAGACAAGATCAAGATTTCCCACGGCCTCGGTAAAGCAGCCACGATCGAACTGTCGTTCGTGACGGTCAAGATCAACGAAGATGCTCTCGAAGTGATGTAACGAGGTAAGCACCATGGATTCCTTTTTTAGCAAAGTAGTGGCCCGCCATACCGAAAGCGCTAGCCCTGTTCTGCAACCGCGCATCCCTTCGCGTTTCGAAGAACCCACATCGAGCGTTACCAATTCGTGGATCGAGGATGCGTCGTCGACCATGGACATCTCTCGCACGAACGCGGTACTGCCGGACTCCGCGCAGGCCCGAGAACCCAGGCAGATAGCGGCTCTACCCCATGATTTCGAATCCTCGCCGCGCGATGTACAGTTCGAGCGTGGGCAAGATTTCGATCTGGACGATCGGTTGCGACATGCGGAACGATTGTTGAGGCAATTGCAATCGAAAGATGTTCACTCGACGACGTCGCCCCTCGTCCACCCATCGGCTCCTACCGTCGCTCTACCGTCGCTCGAACGTGTTTCTGATCGAACACTCAGACCAACGGCATCGGAAGCTTCTTCGATAAATCGTCCGTCAATACCGATTCCTTCAAACGATGCGCAGCCCATCTCTTCCGACCGAACTTCTTCTCGTTTCGCAGATCAATCGCTAGAAGCTCCCAAAGCGATTGCCAAGCCATCGCGGGCCGAACCGCCATTGCTCAAGCCGCGAGCAGAGGTTCCGCCGGCGCCGCGCACTATCCCTAATCATGCAAGTGCCTCGTTGCATAAAGCCCCTGTCATCGCTACGACCAACGACGCATCGATGCCAGCAAACAACAAAACGATTCATGTCAGTATTGGTCGCATCGAAATACGAAGCCCCAAGCGGACAGAGGAATCTTCCAAGCCTCAACCCTCCGGGCCGAAGCCGAGGATCATGACCTTGACCGAGTATGTTCAATCGAGACAACAGGGGCGGAAATGAGCAATCAACTAGCCATCGCTGGCGTGACCCGTACCCTGCAAACACTGCTTCAAGCAGATGGGATCAACGTCACCACCAAGACTCCCGACCTTGCGGCCAAGGAATCGGGGAAGAGGGTCAATTTGTTCCTCTACCATACGATGCACAATGCCTCCTGGAGGAACCTCGATATCCCGGGCAAGAACCGCAAGAGTGAACGGGGAGTTCCTCCTCTCGCTCTCAATCTCCATTACTTGCTCACCGCCTATGGAGAAGACGGGGCCAATCTAGCCGATCAGGAATTGCTGGGCCAGGCCATGCTGACACTGCATGACTATCCGATCCTGAAAAAGAATCGTATCGAAGATGCTCTCAAGAATTACGCAGCCCTGGCCCAGAGTGAATTGGCCAATCAAATCGATAAAGTCCGGATCGTTCCCGAGTACCTCGATATCGAAAACATGTATCGGCTTTGGACGACCTTTCAAACGCAATACCGGGTCTCGGCCGCCTATCAAGTTTCCGTCGTTCTCATCGAGAGCAAGCGGCCTGGCCCATCGGCTCTTCCGGTTGCTCGACGAGGTGAGAACGATCAAGGTGTACTGAGTGATGTGGGCGCCCATCCCGCATTGACTGGCATCGAGAATCGAGCGAAACCATCCGAGCCTCGTATGCCAGCGGCGACGGTAGGAAACTCGGTTACATTGCAGGGGGACAATCTCCCCAACGACGCGCGGGCCGTCATCCGGGATCCGCAGCGCGATGCACGCGACGTCGATGCCGATGTGATTGCCAATTTACCATTGCAGATTACCTCAAGCGAATCGGCGGTTGTACTGCTCGACGAGAGACAGGGTGCATGGCGAGCCGGTCTGTTGACGATCGAACTCGAATACACTCGAGATGGCAAGAAGAAACGGACCAATGCGATACCGTTGGCGATTGCACCTCGCATCATCACCAGTGGCGGTCCCACCTCGATCGTGGCGGATCTGACACTCCTGGGGGAAACGAAACTTCTCGATATCGCCCTGGCCGATCCCGTGGGAGAACAATCCCAAGTACTCCTCACCCTCAATGCCTTGGATCCGACCGCGAATCGTTCGGGGTCAGCCACGACGTTCCAACGGACTGCGATTAAATCGCAGCAGAACGATCTTCATCGATTGAGGTTTGACGTCACCAAGGTTCCTGCTGGGGAATACTGGGTGCGTCTTCGGGTCGAAGGGGTCGAGAGTTTGATGTTGGTCAAACGTTTCGACCAATCCACAGGACGGTATGTGCTTGACTTCGATCCACAACAACGCGTGATCTTGAGGTAGATGGCGTTATGGAATTTTCAACTTGGACGGAACATAACACGCAGTCGATGGCTCGACGTATTGGAAGCCTTAAGGAGTTGTTGCGCGACTATTTGGTTCCATCCGAAGAAGGAACGGAATCACCGATAGCACTCGAGTTGGAGTTGGAGTCGGAATCCGAGGATACTCAGCCCGAAACTGAACGCTTTGTGGATGCACTCGAAATTCTTCAGCATCGATTCGATCTCAGCCCGTTTGAAACGGAGTCATTGTTTCTAGCGTGCGCGGTCGAGTTTGATTTGGAACTGGCGGAACTATGTTCTCAAGCCAAAGGAAGTAGCAGTTGCCATCCGACACCTGCCCTTTGTTTCCAGTTGTTTTCCGATCCTGCCTGGGATCTGCTCTCCCCGCAGCGCCCACTCAAGCATTTTCTTTTAATCGATTTTGTTGGAGAGACCGGAAAGCCTCAATTGCAATCGCGGATGGTTGCCGATCCTCGCGTAGTGAGTTTTCTGCGTGGGCTTAATGATCCCGATGAGAGACTGCGATGGGTTTTGACTCCGGAGCGATCGGAAATTCGAGCCCGATTGTCATCGAGCCAAGCTGGCCGAATCGATACGTTTCTGTCTCGATCGTCCGACGACATGAATACCGAGCACGTGATCCAAATATTCGGTGCCAGCCCATCGATTCGACGTGCCGGAGCCGAGCGGTTGGCAGCGGCGAATCAAACACTTTTAAAAACACTCTGTTGCGATTCCTTGCCGACATCGCTGGATGAACTCGATCTGTTGTCTCGGCTTTGGAATCGCGAATGTAGGCTCATGCCAGTCAGTTTGATGGTGGAATGGAGTTCTGAGTGCGATCGAGCCCAGCATCATCGGCTTGAAAATTTCATTCGCCGGTTGGATGGATTGACGATTGTTTCTGCGTCGGAACCCGTGCGTCGTTTGGGTGGTACCACGATCGAAATGCACTACCCGACCCCAGAAGAACAGAAGGAATGCTGGCTCGAAAATCTCGCTGCGAGCAACGCGGAGTCTATCGCCCATCGCAACGCGGCCCAGTTCGACTTGGAAATCGCAGAGATCGACCAAGTCGGTCGACGGCTGGTTAAGGACTCAGGTCCAGAAATGCAATTAGCCGAAGCATCATGGGATGCATGCCGCATGCTAGCCCGTCCCGACCTGGAGGATTTGGCTCAAAGGATCACGTGCAAGTCGAAGTGGCACGATTTTGTATTGCCTGCAGAGCCGATGGAGATGTTGCGGCAATTGGTGAATCAAGTCCGCTATCGGAGCGTCGTCTTGGACCAATGGGGGTTCCGAGACAAGCACAATCGCGGCTTCGGGGTGACGGCCCTGTTTTGTGGCGAGAGTGGTACGGGCAAGACGATGGCAGCCGAAGTCATTGCGAACGATTTGCGGTTGGATCTGTTTCGGATCGATTTGAGCAGCGTGGTGAACAAGTACATCGGAGAGACCGAAAAGAATCTTCGAAAGCTGTTCGATGCCGCCGAGCGGGGTGGCGCGATCTTGTTCTTTGACGAAGCGGACGCGTTGTTTGGCAAGCGGTCGGAAGTCAAAGACAGTCACGATCGGTATGCCAATATCGAAGTCAATTACTTGTTGCAGCGGCTGGAGACGTTTCGAGGGTTGGTGATCTTGGCAACCAATAACAAGAGTCATTTGGACAGCGCGTTTGTACGTCGATTGCGATTCATCATCGACTTCCCGTATCCCGAGACCGCCGAGCGGCGCGAGATATGGCGGCATGTGTTCCCGGAGAGTGCACCGCAGTGGAATGTGGATGCCGGGATGTTGGCCAAGCTGAACATTGCGGGAGGGAACATTCACAACATCGCGCTCAACGCGGCCTTTGCAGCGGCAGCCGAAGGGGATTCAGTAGGGATGCGACACATGCTTGAGGCAGCCCGGTACGAGTTGATCAAAAGTCAGAAACCGTTATCGGTACCGGGCATCACATGGCCAGAGCGACAGGAGATGCATTCATGAACGTGCAGATCGACGTAGGAGAGATCGTGATCGACGGTGTGAGCATCAGCGAGCCGCAGCTATTCGAGTTGCGATTGGCTCTGGAAAGACAATTGACTGAACGTTTCGAATCGCTCGGGACCGCCGGGCTCTCGGTCGTCGAGCATCCAAGGGTAGTGATTCAAGCAGGGCTGGGTGGCTCCCCTGTGCAGCTCGCAACGCAAATCGCCACATCGATCCAAGGGACAGCGACAGCCCCCCCATCCTTCTCCCCCTCGCCCCGTTCCGGGGAGAGGGGGCCGGTGGGTGAGGGGCACACACAGGGCCAAACACGAAGGGATCCATCATGAGTCATGCGGCATCTCCACAAAGTGGGTCAACCAATAAGTCCACATCATCTGGGCCATCGCTACAGCGTCCCATCGTCGCAACTCCGACGAGCATCCGTCTGCAACCGAAGCTAACCATTAACACCCCCGGTGACAAATACGAACAAGAAGCCGACCGAGTTGCGGAACAAGTGATGCGGATGCCCGAACCATCGCTTCAGCGCCAATGTTCGTGTGTAAAGTCCGCATCGAATGGCGAATGCGAGGAATGCAAAAGCAATAAGCAACAACCTAAGTTTGGTCAATCCAATTCCAAACTGGCCACCGCATTTATAGCCAACATGTCTACTTACATTGGCTCAAGAACCACTATCGGAAGCAGTTCATGAGATTTCCGCAAAGATCAAAACCATCGAACGCGAAAACAACGACCACCAAAGTGAACT
Organism: Planctomycetota bacterium; assembly: GCA_037144155.1. Classification (GTDB taxonomy): domain Bacteria; phylum Planctomycetota; class Planctomycetia; order Pirellulales; family Pirellulaceae; genus JBKCUI01. The sequence goes on from JBAWXH010000006.1 coordinate 105,139, forward strand.
CACGCCGACAAACGCTCCTTCAACGAGCGCCTGCATCCACTTCAGGACAACAGCCGCACTCAGATATCTCATTCGAACTTCAAGATGCTCCTCAGGCAGAAACAGCAGAGGCGCGTGCCCTTGCATGGATTCGTCAGAATCGCGCGACTATTCTTGCTGAAGCCAGGTCTCGGGAAATTGATCCTAGGTCGATTGCCGGCACAATTGTTTGGGAAGCTGCGCACAACATTCAATCTACATTGCAAGGCACAGCGTTTCAAACTTCTGTTGGCCCTGGCAAAGTCCATTTGTATGAGCGCAAAATGGGGAGGCTGAATCCATTCGGAAACACGGATAACACAATCGCGAAACAGGTTGAAGAGGAAGGTCTTTTACCGAGACGTTCATTTAAGGAACGCAAATCGCAACTGCAATCCACTGCAGGTTCGATTCGTTACATCGCGGCCATAATGCGTGCATTGAGTGACACAGCCTCTCGACACGGGTATTTCATCAACCAAGACCCATCGTTGCTGGGTTCAATCTACCAACAGTTCAAGCTCGACACTTGGGAAGCACATCTCTCGCAAAAAAAGAAGGGTTCGCCCCTCACGTCAGCAAATCCGATAGGTCTTTGGATCGAGTCTCATTTGGATCAATTGGATGCAGCTCTTGATCTTGCGAAGTCACGGATAGATCCAGCGAGACTTAAAAAAATAATTAAAGACCAAAAGTTTCAACCGAAATTGATAGTCAACACATCCGGCGATAAGTACGAACGAGAAGCCGATCGTGTCGCTGAACAGGTCATGCGTATGCCCGAGCCATCCTTGCAGCGCCAATGTTCCTGCGGAAAATCGGCGTCGAATGGCGAATGCGAGGAATGCAAAAAGAAGAAGCAACCTGCATCCGGAACCATTCAACGGAAATCCGCATCGGCGGAAGGTGGCATTGCTGCTCCACCGATCGTTAATGATGTGATCGGTTCTTCTGGATCGCCACTTCCAACCTCGACCAGATCGTTCATGGAAACTCGGTTCGGGCAAGATTTTAGCCACGTGCGAGTCCATACGGACCACCGCGCTGCCGAATCCGCCGCCGCTGTGCAAGCAAGAGCATATACTGTTGGGAACAACATTGTCTTCGGAAAAGGAGAAACGCCGACGGCTGATGGAAGACTTTTGGCCCACGAACTGACCCATGTTGTTCAGCAGGGAGACGCTCAATCCGATGCATTCAATACAATTCAACGATGGGAAGGATACGAGCACATACAACTTGGCGACGAAGTATCCAACGAGAGATTCATATTGCAATTTCATAAAGATGATTTGCCTGGATATGCAAAATTCGACGATTCATGGCCCGAAACGTGGAAAGTCCGCTGGAATACTGCAACACCAAGGCAGAGGAACTTTTTAAACAAGGGTTTATCTTATGGAGAATTGAACGCGTTGTCCGGGGATTTTTATGGTAGCTTCGAAGAATTGAATAGAGCTTCGCTGCTTGAAGTATTCAGGCTTGTCGAAATGATTCATGATCGTACAACAACGGATCGCGAATTTAACGTGGCGACAGGCGGAAGGTTCTTGCGGCTTGCAAATAATAATTCCCCACACTTTACCAATTTCAAGGAAAATGAAGACAAACCTATTTCTGGAAATGATAAGGGTAAAAAGAACAACCTTGAAACCTGGCGGGAAAATCATAAAAAAGCAATCGACGAGGCTCGGAATGGAAATCGGGAAGTCGCTCTTGAGATAAACGGTTTTGCCGATCATTTCTTGCAGGATGCTTTTGCGGCTGGTCATATTCGGGCAGTTCGAACTGTTAATCCAGGGCTCATCGACAACTTCAAGGATCGCTCAAGGCACAATTTGGACAACAATTCAGGCGTTCGGGTCACTGTTCAAGGTAAGCTCTTTAACTCCTACGGTGACAATAACTTAGAGAAATTACAAAAACGCGGTGAAGACACATACTATCGTAAGATACTTGAGGCCTTACGGTTGTCAAAACATGATATTGAAGAAGCTTTTGCAAAACGAAAAAGATATCCTGCTCCAGAAGACAACACTAAGTATTTGGCTGAAAAGCTAATTCCACAGGCAGTGAATCCGGCTGAGCCAGAGTTGAACACTTTGGAGGGTGTCCGAGAAGGACTGAACGTAGTATCGGAGGGGGCGAAGGTGGCTCTAGATATGTATCTTAATGATGATACTATTGTACTGGATTGGCTTAGGACAAAAACCGATGACGAAATTAAACGGCAACCGCAAATCGAAAAAAAGAGTTGGGTCGACTCGTTGACCTCAGGCTGGTGCACTGAAGAGGAGGAATCGGCTGCACAGCGAGTTTGTAATAATGCCACTCCCCCAAATGACGAGCTCCAAACGGAGCGAAACGACCAAAAGGAGCGAGATGATGTTTGTAAGTCACTAACACAGCTCCGCACAATGAGGAGGGAACATCGGGAACGATCTAGGGAGAGATCTATGGACCGTCGCTAGATACTGTCGGAACCGTCATTGTAAAACTCTGGGCCCAATATGTTCTTGGGGCCGGTCACACAATCATGCGTGACACCCATGCTACGATTGGGTTTCGCCCCGTCGTGTTTTGACGGTCCATCAAAAACGCTTCCGTAATCATCACACCTTTTTGGATGAAGCAAGTCGACCGATTCCATACCATCGAGTTCCTTCATTCTTTTTCAATGAGCGTATTCTTAGAGATGACTTTTCATGGCAAAGTAGAATCGATGCGATCTCTTTGACCATTGCGAATTTAGGGTCTATCACAGCACCTAGCGCGCCGCATACCACTCTCGGCGCCGTTGCCAAGGATCCACTCAACACCACGCCCGATGAACACCGTTGCGACTATCGTTCCTTGCGACGACATTGTCATTGCCAATGTTCAACAAATCCATCCCACGGTGGGTGAGGCTCCTGCCGAACCTCTGTGAGCACCGTCGGTCGTGCCATGTCCGTCATGGGATTCGATTCCGAAAAAGGCTCGGCAGGAGCCTCGCCCTTCCTTTGCCGCGCCCTCCCTCCCTTCCAATGAATGGATTGGGCAAGCCCGATGAAAACAGATTCAAAGCGGTGGAGTGAGGCACCTGCCGGACCTTGTTGCTTCGCGTCATTAGAGACGTTACCACGGCATCTATTTGATTTCAGGATTCAGCAGGATCGGATTCCCGCTCTCCGTCTTCTCAATCTGCCATCCATAATCATTACACAATGAGTTACGCAGGTCATGCGAAAGGTCAAAGGCAGCCTTTTGGACGCGATCGAACTGAGTAATCTCTTCAGGCGTCTCGCTAGCGTCTCTCAAGGCAATGGCAAACCTCTTCATCGCCGCTTCAACCTCAAGGGATTCGACCATACTTAGTTCTACAACGTACAGTTCCTTGAACCGGGAGTAGGCATTTTTGAACTCATCGGATTCTCGAGGGTGGTTCGCCAATTTCGCCACCACCTTGCTGACCTCTTCGTATCGTTCCTGCCGCAACTTTAGAAAAGGCTGAAGGACCTGTATCCGCAAGGCCTCGGCTTCTTTCTTTTTCGTTTCACGTTGCTCTTCTTCGCGATCGTAACGAACGCTCGCCTCGTGTTGGCGGCCGACGTTGTAAGTCCAGACGCTCCCTAGCATCCCTGCAACAATGGCAACCGTCTGAGCGATCTTTAACCACTGATCTGCAGCCGTTGGCGATTCCGACATGTTGAATTTCCTTTCTCGAAGGACGGCTCGATGGGAAACGGCAATTCGAACGATCTGTGAATAGCGATAAAGACTGAACTGCCTTGACCTAAATTATAGTCCTTTTGGAACGCAGAAACTGCTGAACCTTTTGGTGGCAGCTATGGCCGAGCGATTGCGAGGGCATGCGAGAAAGCGTTCCCACCCCCTGAAAGCCTAAGCAGCCGCGAAGATGTTCTAGCATGGAACCGCGAGCATTCTTGGGCACCCAACCAACTGCGCCATACGTTCGCAACCAAAGTCCGCAAGGAACATGGTTTGGAAGTCGCATCCATTCTATTAGGCCACTCGGACGTCGGGGTAACCCAGATTTACGCCGAGAAGGACAGGCAGAAGGCCGTGGAGGCCGTCCAGGCGATGGGGGAAACAGAGGCACTACCCCGTACCCAGTAATTAGCAATTGCTGACTTTGAATGGTCAGGCTGCCGGATCATGCGGTAGCCGACCTCGGCGGATCGACCACGAGTCAGTTTGGGATCGAAAATTGAGTGTTTTCTTCACACACGATGAACGAATTGCATCACTCGGGAACGAACAAGTCCGTGCGAGTCATTGATTCGAGAATCGAGTCACGAGCGATAGGAATGCGATTAAAGAGATTGCTCTTGATTCTGGTGTGGATCGGAACTCGCGCCAATCAGGCGTCTCCCCCATACACAGCATAGGCAGACTTTCCCAGGGAAAAGATCTGGACGCCACGCCAGCCAGAGGGCTATCGTGCTTGCTTTGGAACTGCGCGAAAGCCTGGCTGTCGGACGCTTACGTAGCGGCGCTTTGGTACGCTGTAACCCGCACTCAGCCTATTGCGCAGCGGGTTACACCTGTGATAGAATAGTTTAATGACGATACCTCCAACCTATCACTTTCGAGACCTCAGTTCCTGGCCGTGCCAAAACCAAATCGTGAAGAGAAATCTTTCAGGCCCCGTTGGACGGAGGCATCCAGGTGAACGAAACCGATACATGTCGGGAATTTGTCGTCCCACGGCTTATTAAAGCCGGTTGGGACACCGCGCCCCATTCAATTGCCGAACAACGGATCTTTACCGACGGTCGTGTATACCTGGTGCGAGGGAAGCCGAATCGAGGCAAACAGAAGAAGGCCGATTACTTGCTTCGCTATACGCGGGAGTTCCCGATTGCTGTTGTAGAAGCAAAAGCCGACTACAAGAAACCGGATGACGGACTAGCCCAGGCAAAAGACTACGCGCAGACACTCGACCTGAAGTTTGCGTATTCGACGAACGGCACGGGCGTTATCGAATTCGACTTTTTGACGGGCACCGAGACCGCACTTTCGCAGTTTCCGTCACAGCAGGAATTGTGGCAGCGGTTAGCCCAGGACAGCAACCTGACCGACCGACAACAGGAGCAACTACTCGAAGGCTTCAATCTGCAATCGGGTAGATTCCCGAGATACTACCAGGACGTTGCTATCAACCGCGTTGCTGAAGCAGTCATTGCGGGCAAGTCTCGCATACTATTGACAATGGCTACGGGCGTTGGTGTACCTTTTGTACGCATTCAGGACCTCGACCCTTATTCTCCATCAATTAGGCCGAGGAAGGTGATCTCTCCGGAAGTCGAATCCTCATATTCCAGGACGAGGTTGCAGGGAACCGAAGCTCTGATCGCTGTAGTCGGAGCAACTATTGGAAAGGTTGGATCCGTGCCACGGGAGTGGACTGGAGCAAACATCGCTCGGGCAGTATGCCGAATCGTCCCGGGGCCAGCGATTCGACGCGAGTACCTAATTGCCGTACTCCTTTCACCTCGATGTCAAAACTACTTCCGTGACGTCACTCGAACGCTGGCTCAGCCGACGTTGACTGTGGCCCATTTGGCCCAAACTCCGATTCCATTACCACCGTTGTCGGAGCAGGATGGTATCCTTGTCCGTTTGGCAGCGGTTCGCCATCAACTCCACCGATTGCAGCACAATCGATCGGCTGCGACTGCTGCCCTTAGCGCCCTATTGCCGGCTGTTTTGGACAGCGCGTTCAAAGGAGAGTTCTGATGGCACAAGAAAGCTACCGGTTCATCCATCTTTCGGATATCCACTTCGGCCAGGAAAAGCACGGTACTCTCGTCGTCCATAAGGATGCACGGGACAAGTTGATAGAAGACTGTGCCGAGTTTGCAAGCGCCCACGGCCCGGCAGATGGCATTCTTGTCGTTGGCGACATTGCATACGCAGGTAAGCAGCGCGAATACGAAGACGCGGCCAAATGGCTCAAGGCCGTCGCACAGGCTGGGGGTTGCGAAGAGTACTCGGTGCGAACGATTCCTGGCAATCACGATATTGATCGAACATGCATCAACGTATATGGACGCAACGCGCATCAGGCGATTCGTCAGGCCACGCTTGCGCAGCTCGACGGTGTCATTGAAGAGCACCTCGCAGAAGCCGAAGTAGGAAATGCGATGCTCCCCAAAGTTGCAGCATACCGAGAGTTCGCTTCGCGGTTCGACTGTGACTTTCCTTCCCTCAAGCATCCCTGTTGGGCGAAGGAATATCCATTAACGCATCAGTATGCACTTCGCATTCTTGGTATGAACAGCGTCCAGGTGTGCGACGGGTCAGATGTCAAGGGCAACATGGTGCTCGGGAATAATCAATACATAATCAAAGAAAAAGACAATATCGCTCCAATCGTCTTGATTCACCATCCGTTGGTTTGGTTTAAGGATGAAACCGAAGCTGAGCGATATCTCCACCGTGCTCCCGTACTGCTATTCGGACACGAGCATACTCAAGGCTGCCAGCGGATCGAAAACCAGAGCGGGCAGGTTCAAGTGCGCATCTTCTCCGGCGCTGTAAATCCACCTGGCGCGTCAGAGGAATTCCCCTTTCAGTATAATTGGATGGAATTGTCATTGGCGGGAAACGCGGAATCAAGGCACCTAAACGTTGCTCTGTGGCCCAGACGATGGCACTTCGTGCAAAAGCACTTTGTTCCAGATTGGTATAGCCTTGGTGAGAAGAGTTTTCATTCCTTCGATGTTCCTTGCCCGAAATTTCGGCCTGAAGCGCCGAGCGCCCCTAATCCGGGCGCTAATCCATGCGTAGCAAATTCGGAGGTGAATATGGCGGATAACGAGCGAGATTTCGAGCGACTGAAGTACTTCTTCTGGACGCATCTCGACTGGCAAGAACGCGTCAAGGTTTTGGCAAGCCTTGACGTACTCCCAAAGACGATCACACAACCGCAACCCCAGACACTCGAACATCTCGCATTGAAAGCGGCGCAGCAGAAGGGAAGATTACGAGAATTGTGGGAAATGACAATGGCCAATGTCCCACCAAATGAACAACACCCCAACCCATTCACCAAGTGAGGAAAACCATGCTAAGTAACGCCTTTGAATGGGAAAGTGTGGTCCATCCCAGTCCAACGAATGAGATGATCTCAACACGCACGGCCATTGTGAAGGAGCTCCTTTCGGCTTTCGATGAAGAAGAGGATATTGATACTGCTATGCGGCTTGTTTCGGCCGCAATGACCGGACTCAATACTTCTATTCAGGCAGATGCTGAAAATGGTTTAGCTCTGATTGAATTTACCCGGCAATATCAGCCAGCGATTTCGTCGAAAGTCAGTGAGAACGCACTCGACCTCCAGTTGACCGCATGCCTTGCGGTCGGCGAGATACTCACCCGCATTCCGAATGATGAAACTTGGCAGGAACCACTATTTCTCGTTGCTGGGCTGACGCTATCGGCAAATCTTCTTTGGCCACCGGCTGCGGGACCACATTTGACGGCTGCACAGGTTTCCCTTGCGGCACGAGCGCGCTCTGTTCTCGCAGAGAAGGCAACAGCAATTCGACAGCGCCCCAAGTTCAATTTAGCAAACATCGACCGGTTTTCTGCTACCGGAGATCTTGAGTCTTTTTGGGTTCAACTAAAACCAATTCTAAAAACTGGGTTCGAGTCTCTCTCCCGATCGTCAGCCATTGATAGGGATGAACTCGAAGTCTTGTGGTGGTTATACAATGATAACTCCGACACGTTTTCGAAGAAGCTTTCTGAGCTGAATCCGTTCGAAACCGCCCTCGCCAGTTCTCTCGAACTAGTCGATCGCGCTCTCTGTCCGCCCCCCGCGACATTAAAGAACATTATTCATGGACTCGTCGCTCGGGTTGCCCAAAAGCCGAAGCCCGTTGCAAAAGGCATTAAGGCGATCATCGGCGCTTGGACTCCTGAAATCGTTGCCGTTCTATCACCGAAAGAAGACGAGGTGAAGGAGCAAGCTCAGGCTTTCCCAAAACTTCTCCCGTTGACCTGGATTTCGAGTAGGGTTTCTCAGTCAGGTGTTGTGGCAGGCTGGGAGCAGGAGTTTGAGGCAAAAACCGGCCTCAGCGCAGGGTATAAGCTTGCCCCCGATGCCCTCGTGGAGCAGATTTTTGCTGAGCGTACCAGTCAGCGATTACTCCTTCCGTTTTGTGGAGAATAGTCGTGTCTCGCCAAGTGTTTACATGCTCGAAACAAGATTGCACTTTCGCAATTACTGGTACCTGCGTTGAGTCCATTGATGACCCGACGCGCAAGTGCCCAAATCTAAAGGTTGCCGATTCGTTGTCTGAAAGTGACGAGAGTTTTGCCAACGAAGAAGGATCGCACGCCATCAAGAAGCCCCCACGGCATTTTCCAACGGGGCTAGAACTCGGCATGTTCGACGCCGCCAAACTCATGCGATCGCGATACACACGAGTAATTGGAGTTCTTGGCCAGGCAGAGGCGGGAAAAACTTGCCTCTTTACGTCACTCTATTTGCAGCTTACAGGAAGACACTTGTGCCCTCGGTATCGTTTTGCAGGTAGCGATACTCTAATTGGATTCGAGCAGAGAGCTAGGCATCTTCGGGACTGGGCGCAAGGAGGCGTTTCTGAACAGGTCGTAGACCGAACGTACCTTGGGAATTCGCGGTCACCTGCATTTCTGCACTTGACACTTCAGGAAGAATCCGGTGCGCGTCACGATCTCCTGCTGCCCGATTTGCCAGGAGAATGGACAACCCGCCTGCTATCTGATGCATCTGTCGCCGAGCGTTTCGGTTTTCTGCGGCGTTCCGACGTCGTTTTGCTGGTGCTGGAGGCTCCACAGTTTGCTAACAGACGAACTCGGAACAACGCGCTCACTGATGCAACTCATTTGCTTTCGAGGCTATCAAACGATATCAGAGTGCCAACGTCGATCCCTTTAGTGCTTGCCGTAACGAAGTGCGATGAGACGGGCGGCGCTGCTCCGCAAGAAGTGCAGCAAATCGCGAACCTCGCCGCGGGTCATGGATACTCTGCGTCGACCGTCCCACTAGCTGTGTTTCCACGAAATGGGGCGACTGTTCCGCTTGGCTTCGGCATTGAAGCTCTTGTCGCGCACATGTCCTCGGCATGCGCACCGCTTACGCCCGTTGCAATCGAGGAAGTAGGGAACGCTAGTCGCTCGTACATGAAGGTACGAGGTTACAGATGAGCGAAATAGCGATTCAATCACGATCAGTTGTTCTGGTAGGAGGCCCCGATGCCGGGAAAACCAATTATCTTGGTCGCCTTTGGATGGCTCTTGATGCCGAAAATGGAGCAATTGCAAAGGACGGAATGCCCGTTCAGGTCGAATACTTACGAGCCATTGCAGCCTCACTGAATTCAGGTGAGTTTGCACAGAGGACGGCTCCGGGAGTCTTTGAGTCGACTTCCATCCCCGTCAAGTGGAACAGAAACTCTTCCACAACGCATGGAGAACTCATCGTACCAGAT
>JBAWXH010000007.1:0-113637 GCA_037144155.1 Planctomycetota bacterium
CAATCCCCCCAAAAAAGTAACCGATTAAATCAACAAGCCGGTAAGCGACCGGCTGAGCTACAACGATTCTGATCCTGCCGATGGATCATGAGAAACAAGGTAACTGCAAGATTCAAGATCGAACCGCCAAGGTGCCAAGAGCGCCAAGGCAAAGTACCATGAGACCACACCATCCAATTCTGGGATCGCTCCAGTGGGTTAGGCATCCTGCCTGACAAGCATTGTGATCTTCCAATCCGACATGCGAGCGTAATCGCCCCACTGAGCCACGCCGATCCCGAACCAAGTTGCTCAGGTCTCTTCGGTCAACTCGTACTCCGGATCGGGCTCCTGGACACAGGTGGCAGTGAACTCGATTCCTTCGTAAACCTCGCGCATCGGCAATAAGCATTCGAGAAAAGGAAGTTCGATCGTCCGATCGATCCCGTGGATCGTTTGACGAAGAAATCCCCCTGCGGAACGTCGCATAACAATCGCGATTGGCTGATGCTGCTCGAGTGCGATGTAGACCTCTAGCGATGGGACCGACAGGTAGGCCGTCATCTTCTCATCGAGGTCGTAGCGCCGCGTCGACGGGGAAAGGACTTCGACGATCAAGACCGGGTGATCCTGAAAGACCGACAGCGGGTCGTTGGACTGGCAGACGACTTGGAGGTCGGGATAGTAGAAGCGTTTGGTTTCGCCGCGGTCGATACGAAGTTTGGTGTCGGAGTCGAATGGGCGACAAGGTTTACCGCGTAATTGGTTTCCCAATTGAATGAGGCAATTCAATTTGATGCAGTTGTGTCGGATGGAAGCACCCGTCATCGCTCGGACCCAACCGTCGATGTACTCGCTCTTGGTCAGAGCTTGTTCCTCAGAAGCCAAGTATTCTTCGACACTACAGTACTTCGGTTGCTCCGCGCTGCTCATCGTGCATCACTCCCAATTCACGCGACTGGACTACAAGGAACACTGCCATTTCAAGATACCTCGAACATGGCATCGATGGAATTGTCTATCCACAACCTTTTGGGGTGGAAGCATACGGGGAACGGTGCTTGGCACCAAATTACTGGTCTCCTAATGGTACTTGGTGATTTGGGTATGCTGACTCTCAGCGTTGTATGCAAAGGTCACATGCTTCGCGAGGACCGCATTCCCGCCTGATTGACCTTGCTGGATGAGATCGGTTAAACGATTCAAAGTGTCGAATCGATACGTGTTCTTGAAGTCGAGGCTCGAACCGATCGATGCCTTGAGCTCCGTTCGATTATTCATGGCTCATCTGGTTTTTCTTTTTCAAGGATGATGTGTTCCTCGATTCCGTCCTTCCCACATGGAACCCGTTTGCGAAGCGTCGCGTATCCGTCTGCGCTTACCTTTATCCCCTTAAAGCCTCCACTATGACCAATGAAAGAGCTCTTTCCCTTGCCAGATTCATCTGTGCGGAAGACGACTCTAGGAACGTAGCTTTCGTCGAGATCTTGACCAAGTACGGCCACCAATGCATCCGGAATCGGATTCTTTGTCTCATCGGTTACCATCACAGAAACCGGTACTGAATCGTCGCAACCAGGAATGAAGTAAAGAAGTAAAAAAAACGCGACGAACCTACTGATTTCATTCAAAGAATAGCACGAATAGCGGGTGCTAACGGGCAATCGGTTGCTTGCATTGGCTGCATCGCCGAAGATCTGCTGCATGTTCGTGGTGGACTGAGTCCCGCCAAAGGTGACGGTAAGACTGCCACTCCCTCCTGTGACCGTGACGTTGTCGATCCCATTGAAAAATCCATCCTTGACTGATTTTAGCTGACTAGCGGTGAAGGATGGGGGAAGAGGTCAGGGCAAACGCACCAAAGTTTTATTCGAACTGCCTCGCGGCAATCATTTAAGATGCGGTTGACCTAGGGGCAGACGTGACTTCATCGGCACAAGGCCGAAGATGGCCAAATCCTTCTGGTTTTCGTCGTTGTAGCTACCAATTGCAGCCTCCATTGGGGCCAGCCCGAATGGAAGGCAAGGCAGCCCATTCTGCTTTCCGACGAGCTTGAGTCGGCGGGGGGAACAATTTTTAGCTCCCGCTTCGATCGCACGACTCATTCTTGTCCTGGTCGCGACACGTCCTTGCCGAACGCTATTCGAGGATGTGAACCGGTATCGTTTTGATGGAGTCCGATTCCGATCGGAGACAATATAGGGCAAGTTCAAATAACGGAATTGGGCTTTGCTACGGCTCTCGCGGGGCGTTGAATGATGGCGTGGATCGGCTAGCGCCTCAGGCTCATTTTTTGGCTTGGGGAATGGGATTTCGTTTTATCGAAGCGTCCAATCAAGGTGTCATGAGTTACTTGCTTCCGAAACTTCAAAAACGGCGAATCGGGATTCTCTAATCATTGCCTACAGTTTAGCTTAACAGGCATGCAGAATTGCCAATCCATCAAGCCCGAACTGGAGACGATACCCCGCTTATGCCGGAAGTGAATTCCCCCATCTTGTGGAGCCCTTCGAGAGATCGAATCGCCGATTCCAACGTGCGTCATTTTGCGCTCAAGGTGGGTATCGACGCCGATCCGCTGTCCCAGCGTGCTGAAGTCGCCTACGAGAAACTCCATCGTTGGAGCATCGAATATCCCGCTCCTTTTTGGCGGGGGGTTTGGGATTTTTCGGAATTGCAAGGAAGCTTGGGAGAGCGCGATGGCAACCGTTCCGATCGGATCTGGGAGCATCGATTTTTCCCTGACGGGGAGCTCAATTATGCCCAAAACGTGCTCCAGCCGAATCGCTTGTCCGATCCGAAGTTCAGCGCTTCGATTGCGACGATCGCAGTGGACGAAACCGGCCATGAAGACGTCGTGACACGCCGCGCGTTGTACGATCAAGTGGTTTCTATTGCCAATTACTTTCAGTCGTTGGGGATCGGGCGTGGCGATCGGATCGCAGCGGTGCTGCCTAATCGCATCGAAGCCGTCATTGGTTTACTGGCCGCAAGCGCCCTCGGTGCCATTTGGACCAGTTGTTCCCCCGATTTTGGGGATGACGCGCTCTTTGATCGATTCGGTCAGATCGAACCCTTACTTTTGATTTATGCCACGCACGCACAGTACAACGGCAAGCGATTGGAACTGGAATCGCGCATGGAGTCGTTGATCCAGAGACTGCCGACATTGAAACATCGGATTGCAGTCGGTAGTCCATCCTTTCGAGGGGAAGGTTTTTCTGGAACGTCCGTCTCATGGAGTGATGTACTCGCGCAATCGCCAACGCAATCCGAGGATTGCTTCGACTGTCCGTTCCCTCCCCTCCCCTTCCATCATCCGCTCTATATCCTGTATTCCTCGGGTACAACCGGCGCCCCGAAGTGCATCCTTCACAGCGCCGGCGGGTCTCTGCTTCAGCATGCCAAAGAGCATCGATTGCACGTCGATCTCAAGCCCGGCGATCGTCTGTTTTACTATACGACCACAGGCTGGATGATGTGGAATTGGTTGGTCAGTGCGCTTGCCAGCGATGCGGCCATCGTTCTTTATGATGGGTCCCCGTTGACTCCCGATGCGGGAGTATTGTGGCGCTTGGCGGAACGGCATGGCGTGACCCATTTTGGGGCCAGCGCTCGCTATTATGCGGCCCTCGAAAAACAATCGTATGTTCCGAAGGATCATGTTCAACTGCCACGTCTGCGGTCGATCCTGTCGACTGGGTCTCCATTGTTGCCCGAACAGTTCCATTGGATCTATGATACGGTAGGGACGGATTTGCATTTGGCCTCGATCTCGGGTGGGACCGATATCGTGTCTTGCTTTGTCTTGGGAAATCCAACCCTTCCGGTCCACGCGGGCGAGATCCAATGTCCAGGTTTGGGAATGGATGTGGCGGTCTTCGACGAGGATGGCAACGAGCGCATTGGACAGGCCGGAGAACTCGTTTGTCGCAATGCGTTCCCCAGCATGCCGATCGGGTTTTGGAATGATCCCGAGAACCAGCGTTATCGCAGCACGTACTTCGAGCGATTTGCGAACACCTGGTGGCATGGGGATTGGTCGCTTCAATCGGAAAATGGCGGCTTTACGATCTACGGTCGATCCGATGCGACCCTCAATCCTGGGGGCGTTCGGATTGGTACGGCTGAGATCTACCGCCAGATCGAAACAATCCCCGAAGTCGCGGAGGCCGTAGCGACGGCGCTCCGGCAAGATGGGGACGAGCGAATCGTCTTGTTCGTCAAACTTCGGGGTGACGCACAATGGAGCGATGGATTGGTTGCCTCCATGAAAGACCGATTGCGCCATCACTGTTCACCGCGCCACGTTCCGGCATGGGTTGTGGAAGCTCCCGATCTGCCTCGCACGATCAGCGGGAAATTATCGGAGATTGCTGTCCGAAATGCGATTTCGGGGCAATCGATCGGTAACGCAGGTGCTTTAGCGAATCCTGAGTCGTTATCGTTCTTTCAGCGATGGCGGGAAACCATCATTAGCCGATAAGATAGCGAGACGCAACGCATTTTGAAGTCGAGCTGTTCGAGTGTCCAGGAGTTTCAGTCCGCGATTCTCCGAGGTTTCTCGTACTCGTACTCGGCGTTAGCAGTACTCGTACTCGGCGATGCCGCATCGAGTACGATTACGAGTACCATTTCATTGAGTACGAGTACGAGAAAAGCCAGAATAGCGCAACTTCAAAAGCAGCGCATCGGCGCATCACGTACGTTTGCCCCCAGATCAGTCCTAGGTTGGATCCATTACTCACTCCAGGTGTTGCATGACCCATCAACCCGATATCGCACTTCGCAAAATCGATCACGTCCGATTCTTTGTCGGCAACGCTCGTCAGTCGGCGTACTTCTATCGCAATGCCTATGGATTTGACGTCGTAGCGTACGCGGGTTTGGAAACAAAGGTTAAGAACGAAGCGGGGTATGTCCTCAAGCAAGGGGGTATTACGTTTGTGCTGATGTCGCCGCTACGCGCTAGCCATCCAGACTCCCCTCGATTGATTCAGCATGGTGACGGTGTCGCCGATATCGCACTGCAAGTCGACGATGTGCGTCAAGCCTACAACCTCGCCGTAGAGCGAGGGGCGGTGGGGGTGATTGGCCCGCGTGCGGTCGAGGATGAATTCGGCGTCTATGAGTATGCGTCCATCCGTGCCTACGGAGATACAACGCACACATTCGTCAATCGAGATCGCTATCACGGTGCCTTTGCACCCGGCTTTGACCCGATCGATCCGTCCCGTTATAGCGAATCGACCTACCATTCGACGGGCTTGCTCGCCATCGACCATATCGTCGGCAATGTCGAGGAAGGACGCATGAACGAATGGGTTGAGTACTACCGAAAAGTGCTCGGCTTCGAGCAATTGGTCTCCTTCGATGATCGCGACATCTCGACCGAGTATTCTGCGCTGATGTCCAAGGTCGTTCAGAGCGGTCGAGGCAGAATCAAGTTTCCGATCAACGAACCGGCACAGGGACGCCGTCGTAGCCAAATCGAGGAATATATCGATTTCAATGGTGGAGCAGGTGTTCAGCATATCGCGATGGCTACCAACGACATCATCAAGACGGTCAAGGCCTTGCGCGATAACGATGTGTCGTTTCTCCGAGTCCCTCGAACGTACTACGACAATCTGAAAGACCGGATCGGCAATATCAAAGAAGATATGGACGAACTGGCCGATCTAGGCATCTTGGTCGATCGCGATGATGAAGGATATATGTTGCAGATTTTCACGAAGCCCGTCCAGGATCGGCCAACGCTGTTCTTCGAGATTATCCAGCGCGAAGGTTCAAAAAGTTTCGGCAAGGGGAATTTCAAAGCGCTCTTTGAAGCCATTGAACGCGAGCAATCGATTCGAGGCACGTTGTAATGTCCCGTCCCATCGAGCCATCGATACCGGAGGGGTGTTTTTCATTGCCACCCGTCAGGACCATTCGAGACTTCTATGCGTTTGAACAGCATGTGAAGACCTGCCGAGCGCAACGGGGATTAGAGATGGTACGGCAGTGGTATGAGATCCCCGTTTTTTACTTTTCGAATCCAAATTCTGTGATTGGGCATGGAGATTTGGTGATTCCTCCATCCTCCACGCTCGAGCTGGATTTTGAGTTGGAGTTGGCAGCGGTCATCGGTAAAGAGGCCAGCGATCTTCCGTCCGACGATACGGCTCTCGATTGCGTTGCAGGATTCACGATCTACAACGATTGGTCCGCGCGCGATCTGCAGCGTCAGGAGATGGCGGTTGGATTGGGCCCGAGCAAAGGGAAAGACTTTGCGAATGCGCTAGGGCCTTGGGTGGTTCCTACGGCATCGCTCATGGATCGCTATTCCGAAGGTCGGTTTGCACTCGAAATGACAGCGAGCATCAATGGGCGAATCGTTTCGCAAGGGAATGCCGCATCGATGTACTATACATGGCCGCAGTTGCTGGCTCATGCCAGTCGTGATACGAAGTTGTTGCCCGGTGATGTGATTGGCTCCGGGACCGTCGGGACCGGTTGTATCTTGGAACTGACACCGGATGTCGTAGGTGGTTGGCTCCAGCCTGGCGATGTGGTGACGCTGAGCATCGAGCGGCTGGGAACGCTCGAAAATCGAGTCGGCGAAAAGAAACATCCGCAAACTATTTAGGAACCTGTCGATGCCTCCTTACCTTCAACGGGGTTCGATCCCGAAGAAACGTCACACCGCGCATGAAGCGCACCCCGGATTTGAGAACGAGGGGATCTTCTACGAAGAGGTCATCTCCTCCGAAGGATTCAGTCGCGCGTATAGCATCGCCTATCACCAGTATCCCCCCACGCGGGTAGTCAAGATTGAAAGCATGCCGGCTCGTCCAGTCGTGCCAGCCCCCGAGGAAACACTGAGGCATATTCATCTCAAGACGTCTGGTATGGCCCGAGAAGG
This sequence comes from Planctomycetota bacterium, assembly GCA_037144155.1. Lineage (GTDB taxonomy): Bacteria > Planctomycetota > Planctomycetia > Pirellulales > Pirellulaceae > JBKCUI01. The sequence continues at coordinate 6,887 of JBAWXH010000007.1, forward strand.
GGATCCAATTTTTGGGCGCATTCCCTTGTTCTTCAACGCGGAGTGTCGCATTGGGCGCTGCCGCCCTGCCCTGCCTCAGGAGACGTTGTATCGCAATGCACGCAAAGACGAATTGATTTTTATACATTCTGGGAGCGGGTGTCTGCTGAGTATGTACGGCAGTCTGCCTTTCGGACCGATGGATTATCTGATCATTCCAAAGACCACGACGTATCAATTGGTCTTCGATGCTATTTCAGAAGCGGACATGCTCGTGGTCGAGGCAACGGGTACGATTGGTTTTCCGGCTCGCTACATCAATCCCGATGGTCAATTTCGACTGGGGGCACCTCTTTGCGAGCGGGATCTACGAGGACCGCAGTGGTCTGAACCGCATGCCGATGAAGAGAACGTGGCCCTATGGATCAACGACGATGATCGTTGGACGAAGTACACACTCGCCAATCATCCGTTTGATGTCGTGGGTTGGGATGGCATGGTGTATCCCTTTGCCTTCAATGCGGACGACTTTGAGCCGATCACCGGCACTGTCCATCAGCCGCCGCCGATCCATCAAACCTTTCAAGCGGCCGGTTTTGTAGTCTGTACCTTTGCTCCGAGAATGCTGGATACGCACCCCCAAGCGATCAAAGTCCCGTATGCTCACAGCAACATCGAATCCGATGAAGTCCTGTACTATGTTCGAGGACAGTTCGGGAGTCGCCGAGGGGTCGAATCGGGTTCCATCACCCTCCATCCGCATGGTATCCCGCATGGTCCCCATCCTGGAACAATCGTTGCTAGTCGCCCGGTCACGCACACCAATGAATTGGCAGTCATGATCGATACATTCCATCCACTCCATCGGACCAAAGCCGCATTGGAACTGGATGATCCCAACTATCCTTTCACTTGGATTTGAGGTTGTCGTGCAAATCGACGTCGCGAAGACTCCTGTCGTCAATGTTTATCAACTCCTGGTCGGTTTGGTCACTCCGCGACCCATCGCTTGGGTTTCCACCCTTTCCGATGCGGGGGTGATCAACATTGCGCCGTTTAGCTTCTTCAATTTTTTCGGGGCCAACCCGCCAGTGGTGGTGATCTCCCCTACCCTCAAGCGGGATGGGACGAAAAAAGACACGCTCCTCAACATCGAAGCCAGTGGCGAGTTCGTCATCAACGGATCGTCGGAAGCCCATGCGGAAGCGATCAATCTCACCAGCAAACCGCTGCCTCATGACAAGAGCGAACTGGATCTGATCGATCTACCGACCGTAGCCAGCCAGCTTGTCCGTCCACCTCGATTGGCCGATGCACCCTATTCCTTGGAATGCAAAGTGCTTCAAGTCATCCCTGTCGGGAATGGACCGATCTCTGCGAATTTGGTCATCGGGGAAGTGGTCATGATCCACGTGGACGAGATGATCTTGAGTCCCGATGGATCGGTCGATCCTAGGCAATTGAAATCCATTGCTCGCATGGGAAGTGATTATTGGTGCAGAACCAGCGATCTATTTGAACTCGAGCGACCGCTGTAGTCGGGCCATCGATACCAGTTGTCGCGATGCTCGATTAGGATTTTCGCGATGCTCGGTTTGGATTGTCGCGATGCTCGGTTTGGATTATCGCGATGCTCAGTTTGGATTATCGCGATGCTCAGTTTGGATTAGCCGGCGTGCGTTAGCACCCGGTTTCCGAGCGTTCTGATAGCAAACCGGACGCTAACGCGTTCCGGTTGATTGCCGAGAAAACCGGACGCTAACGCGTTCCGGCTGATATTGGGAGGACGCTGACGCGTTGCGGTTGATCGCCGAGACTTATTTGGCGATTTGTGATGATGGTTTAACGTGTTGGTAAAGAGTCATTTTCTTAAGACTAAGATTTTGCAAAGCGTTGCAGAAGGGCTTGGACTTCGGGCCGTTGCATCATCCCAAAAAACTGAGATCGCTCTGCCCATTCTCCAGCTTCGGTCGATTGCGTGATTCCGACTTCGATCGAATGAGCAATCTTGCGGCGGGTTTCGATCATCCAACGTTGATCCTCTTCTAAACCCTGTTCCAGAAATGGGTCGGAATACGGATGTAGGTTCAACCAATCGGCCAGCCATTGTTCGCGATGGAAGATACGGCGCGGGTGTACATTGGATTCTCGTTGAGCGGCTAGCCAGACTTCGAGTTGGTGTTCCAATTCCACACTCGGGGACCAAACGCCATCGGCTAGTCCCCATTGCATGGCTTCGAAGCATCCGATCGTTCGGCCGGTCATGAGCATGGGGACAGAGTGTTCGATGCCTAGCAGTCGTACGAGGCGCTGCGTCCCTCCCCATGCTGGGGATAGACCGAGTTTGGCTTCGGGTAAGCCCAATTGAGTGTCGTCAGAATCGGAGACGAATCGGTATTTGCAAGCGAGAGCCAATTCGAGTCCACCACCCAGGCATGCTCCGCGGATACAGGCGATCGTCTTCTGCGGCAATGCTTCCCATGCGTGCAGAACATCCTGTCCCAGTTTTAGAAAGGCTTGGATCTCCGCATCGGTCTTCAGTTCCAGAATGCGGCGCAGATCGGCTCCGACCACAAAGCCTTTTTCCTTGCCGCTCCGTAGCACCACCACGCGCTCGGTCGATTGCTCGTGCAACCACCCTATCAGCGATTGTAATTCGAGAAAGACCGCTTCGAACAAAACATTGAACCGCCGGTCCTTGACATCGATCCAAACGGTAACCCACCGCGGATCGGAATCGTCCATGCGCAAGTGATGAAGATGAAGAGGCATATCAAGCTCGCTGTTCTGGAGGAATCCAAGAGCGGATTGCAGGACCGACGTACTCTGCCAACGGACGAATCAGCCGATTGTCGCTTCGTTGTTCCAAGACGTGCGCTGCCCAACCTGAAATTCGTGACAACACAAAAATGGGGGTAAACATGGGCGTTGGTATTCCAAGGGACCTGTAGAGAGATGCGCTATAAAAATCAACGTTCGGAAACATTTTCTTCTGCTCTCGCATGATCCGCTCGATCCGCTCGGAGATGTTGTAAATGTTCTGATTGCCGGTCGCGTCACAGAGTTGCTTAGACCACGGTTGGATCACATCGGAACGCGGATCGGCCCCTTTGTAGACTCGGTGCCCGAACCCCATGACTTTTTCTTTTCTGGAGAGCAAGCCCAGCAACTCGGCTTCGGCATGGTCGGGATCGCGCATGCGTTCGATCAATTCCATGGCCGCTTCATTCGCTCCGCCATGAAGTGGGCCTCTCAACGCACCGATGGCTCCTGTGATGCAAGAATGAAAGTCCGACAACGTGGATGCGATGACTCGGGCCGTGAAGGTCGACGCGTTCCATTCGTGTTCCGCATACAGGATCAGCGACACATCCATCGCCCGTTGCTCTAAGGGCGACGGTTTTCGATCGCGCAGGTCCCACAGAAATTGCTCGGCGATACTGTCGCCGCGTGCACCTGCATCGATGCGTACACCTTGTTGGGTGAATCGATACCAATAGGTGAGTGCAGACGGGGTAACGGCCAACAATCGTTCTGCAACTTGTACCGCTTGTTGCGGGTTGGTCTCAGGTTCGAGTGTCCCCAACATCGATACAGCCGTGCGCAGCACATCCATTGGATGCGCCGACGGGGGAATCGCTTCTAGGACTTGAGCCAACGCGGGGGGAATGGATCGGGCGTGTCTTAACCGTTGGCGAAATTGTTGTAGTTCCTCAGAGCTGGGCAATCGACTGTGAAGCAACAAATAGGCGACTTCTTCGAAGGTCGAATGCTTAGCAAGGTCTTCGATGGCGTAGCCCAAATAAGTAAGCCCAACGCCCGAAGCGCTCACGGTGCTCAGTTTGGTGCGGCCCGCGATGATTCCATCGAGTCCGGCTTTGGGAGCGGAAGGATCGGTAGATGATGCAGGCTTGGGGGGAGACGGATCGACACCCATGATGGTTCGCTTTCGGGGTTAGCTGGTTTTGGGAGGAAGTTGGGAGGCGGAATTGCTTTTAGGCGTATGCTGGGCTTCCGCCTCGTAGTAGTTGAGCAATTGGTAGAGGGAATCGCGCGTTTGCAACTCACCTAAAATGGCGCTTTGGTTTCCATCGCGACGAATGGTCTGGTAGGCGCGTTGTGCGGCATGATTCATGGCGCGGAATGCCGTCAGCGGATAGAGGACCATCCGTACCCCCGCCTCACGAAATGCATCCAAGCTGAGCATTGGAGTTTTGCCGAATTCGGTCAAGTTCGCGAGGATTGGAACAGGGACATCGCGAGTGAAGGTTCGGTAGTCCTCTTCGCGGGTGATGGCTTCGGCAAAGATCATGTCGGCGCCGGATTCAACATAGAGATTGGCTCGTGCGATGGCGCTGGATAGCCCTTCCACGGCCACGGCATCGGTGCGCGCCATGATCACAAAGTTTGGGTCCGTGCGGGCAGCGACGGCAGCTCGAATGCGAGCGACCATCTCCTGCGATTCAACCAGTTGTTTGCCAGGCCGGTGGCCACATCGTTTCGCGGCAACTTGATCCTCCATATGAACAGCCGCAACACCGATCCGTTCCATTTCTCGAATCGTACGTGCGATGGTTCCTTCGGTCCCCCACCCCGTATCGATGTCTACCAGCAGCGGCAGGTCGCAGGCACTGGTAATCCGGCGCGCGTCTTCGAGGACATCCTCCAAATGCGTGATTCCTAAATCGGGCAAGGCGTGCGAAGCATTCGCGACTCCCGCACCCGAAAGGTAGATTGCGCGAAAGCCAGATTGTTGAGCTAATAAGGCTGCGAGGGGATGGATCGTGCCGACGATTTGCAATGGCTGCTCTTGTTCGAGCGCGGTACGAAATCGTTCCCCCGCACTTCTCGATAGAGGGTTCGAAGGTGCAGGCTGCGAACGCAGTTTCCCATCGGTGGACGAGTCGGAAGGAGCCATAGTGCTTGGTGCCGGATGGAGGAATGCGTTTTGGGTGGGATAAGAAAAACGTTCCGGTGGATTGCATCGGTGTATCGGAAACGTCTGGGAGTTCCGGTCAGCAGTCCTCTCTTTTCATTATGGTAGCGTGAACCGAGGGTGGTGGGGCAGGTACGTCTCGGGAACTTAATCCTCGCGATCGGTTTCCAATGTGGACCTGGACGCTTGATCCACTCCCCTATAAAAATCGGTTACACTGGCGAATCAAGTTTGATTTTTCTCTCCCAGTGGACCTGTTGAGAATCCAAAGGGCATTGCTCGCATGAATTCTTCGGATGCAAGCGTTGTTGGGCCGATCGATGGCGTGATCGAAGCCATTGCAGAGTATGCCGCCAATCCACCCGAGCCATCTACGGAATCTTTAACGACCGCCCGATATTGCTTGCTCGATAGCCTCGGTTGCGGTTTACTCGCACTGCAGTACCCGGCATGTACGAAGTTACTAGGTCCTGTCGTACCAGGCGCGATTCTTCCTAACGGCGCTCGCATCCCTGGGACGCCATGGCAATTGGAGCCGGTCGCAGCGGCTTTCAACATCGGCTGCATGATCCGCTGGTTGGACTACAACGATACATGGCTGGCCGCCGAGTGGGGACATCCTTCCGATAACTTTGGTGCCATCCTTGCGCTGGCCGATTACTTGGATCGCAACCCCAACAATCCATGGCAGCCCGGCCGCCAATGGAACTTGGACGACGTACTCCGCGCAGCGATTGCAGCCTACGAGATCCAAGGCGTATTGGCTTTAACGAACAGTTTTAATCGCAGGGGATTGGATCATGTGCTGCTGGTTCGGGTGGCTTCCACGGCGGTAGCTTGTGGCATGTTGGGTGGGGATCGAACGCAGATTGCCGCTGCGGTTTCTCAAGCCTGGTTGGATGGTGGTGCGTTGCGAACCTATCGCCATGCGCCGAACACCGGGTCTCGCAAGAGTTGGGCGGCTGGGGATGCAACGCGTCGAGCGGTTCAGTTGGCGCTCTGGACGATGACAGGCGAGCGCGGCTATGCCACTCCATTAACCGCCAAGCAATGGGGGTTCCAGGATGTCTTGATGGGTGGGCAGCCCCTGACGTTGTCCCGACCTCTCGGTTGCTACACGATGGAGAACATCCTTTTCAAAGTCTCTTTTCCAGCAGAGTTTCACGCCCAGACGGCGGCCGAAGCCGCATTGCAATTATCGCCGAGTGTTCGAGATCGGTTGGATTCGATTCGCGAGATCCGTATCCACACCCAGGAATCGGCCGTTCGCATCATCGACAAGAAAGGTCCGCTGCACAATCCGGCCGATCGGGATCACTGCATTCAATACATCGTCGCGGTCTCATTGATTCATGGCGATTTAACTGCCGAGCATTACGAAGACCGAGCAGCGAGCGATCCTCGTATCGATGCCTTGCGCGAGAAGATGGTCGTGATCGAGGATCCGAAGTACACGGCCGAGTATCTGGACCCGGACAAGCGTTCGATAGGCAACCGGATCGAAGTGCTCTTTGAGGATGGGACGAAAACACCCAGCGTCGAAGTCGAGTACCCGATTGGACATCGTCGCCGACGAAACGAGTCGGTCCCGTTGCTGGTAGAGAAATTTCGTGAGAACATCGCCCGTCGTTTGGACCCTGATCAGCAACGACAGGTCCGTGTCGGTTGGGATGAGGGAGATTCTTTTCTGGCTCAGCGAGTCTATGATTGGATGGATCGATTGGCAGCCCCTACGCAGGGAGAAAATGTCTCGGCGCCGCCGGCGAAGCGATCGTAATCCAAACCCCAGGACCAAGTATGTCGACGCTGCAAGAGATTACCGAATCGATCCAAGACCAAGAGAAAATCCTGCTCCAAGGGGGTGGGAAATCCGGATGGGATCGGCAGCGCAAATTGGGACGATTGCCGGTGCGAGAGCGTTTGGAACTGCTCTTGGATCGCGATCAGCCCTTTTTGGAACTGGGGCTTTGGGCCGCATATCAAATGTATCCCGATTGGGGTGATGTCCCTGCGGCGGGGGTGTTGACGGGGATCGGATGGGTCGAAGGAAGACCCTGTGTCATTGCGGCGAACGATGCGACGGTCAAGGCCGGGGCGATGTTTCCACAATCGGTGAAGAAGCTGATTCGGGCTCAGAAGATCGCACATCGATTGCGGTTGCCAATCCTCTATCTTGTCGACTCGGCCGGCGTCTTTCTACCTCTTCAAGATGAGATTTTTCCAGACGAAGATGACTTTGGCCGAATCTTTCGGAACAACTCGATCTTGTCCGAAGAAGGTATCCCTCAAATCGCTGCAGTCATGGGGAACTGCATCGCCGGAGGCGCGTATCTTCCCGTTTTGTGCGACAAGATCTTGATGACACAAGGGAGCCAATTGTGCTTGGCTGGCCCAGCTCTTGTTAAAGCCGCCATCGGTCAAACGGTCGATCCCGAAGAATTGGGTGGGGCCTCTATGCACTCCGAGATCAGCGGTACCGTCGACTTTTACGAGCCGGATGACACGGCATGCATCGCTCGATTACGATCGCTGGTGGACTTGCTTCCGAAAGCGCCCATGAGACCTGAGTCACGCGATCCCGAACGCACGGCCGAGGATCTGTACGAGCTGATTCCTGCCGATGGTCGCGGGGAATACGATGTCCGCGATGTCTTGAATTGCATTCTCGATGCGAAGAGTTTTCAGGAATTCAAAGGGAGCTATGGCAAGACCTTGGTCACCGGTTACGGCCGCATCCACGGGCATGCCGTTGGTATCGTGGCCAACCAGCGCAAACGATCGCAGACCGCTCACAAAGAGGTTCAGATCGGTGGTGTTCTGTACGGAGACGCCGCAGAAAAAGCCGCCCGTTTCGTCTCGGATTGCGATCAGAATCGCATTCCATTGTTGTTCCTACAAGATGTTCAAGGATTCATGGTTGGCAAACAGGCCGAGCAGTCGGGAATCATCCGTTCGGGAGCTCAATTCGTTCGTGCGATGAGCGTTGCGACGGTTCCTAAGTTCACAGTGATCATCGGTAGTTCGTATGGTGCGGGCAATTATGCGATGTGCGGACGGGCCTATGATCCTGCGTTGATTTTGGCGTGGCCGCATGCGCGCTTTGCCGTCATGGGAGGGAACCAAGCAGCAGACACGCTGCTGGCGCTCCGCGTCCGCGAAGCCGAAAAATCAGGCCAGGGACTGTCTGAAAGCGCCATCGAAACCATGCGAAATGCCATTCGCGAGCAGTATCAATCACAAACAGATATCCGATACGGTGCGGCTCGCGGTTGGGTCGATGCGATCATCGCTCCGACAGCGACCCGTCGCTGGCTGGGTGCAGCCCTTTCGGTCCATGAAGCCCATCGCGCAACCGATCCTCAAAAACCGAAGAGGGACGTATGAGCCGCTTTGTTCGCATCGGCAATGCGCAAGCGTTCTGGGGAGACTCTCCGTCAGCGGCTAGTCAATTGCTGACCCAGGTGCCTGAGCTTGACTATTTGACCATGGACTATTTGGCCGAGGTGTCCATGTCGATCTTGGCCGTGCAGCGCGACCGCGACCCCAGCAAAGGCTATGCCCAAGACTTTGTCGAGGTGGTGCGTGGCCTTTGCGATTATTGGGGGGCGGGGGGCCAATGCCGATTGATCGCCAATGCCGGAGGATTGAATCCTTTTGGCTGTGCGATGGCGTGCAAGGAGGCCCTCGAACATGCCAAGTGCCGAGGTTTGAAGATTGGAATCGTCTCGGGAGATGATGTCGTAGCGATTCTCAAGGACGCGGATGAGATTGCGAGTTCATGGAACCATCTCGACACGCAGCAATCGATCGATGCGGTTCGAAATCGTATCTTGACCGCCAATGCGTACATGGGTTGTTCGGGAATCTTGGAGGCGTTGCATCAAGGAGCTGACATTGTGATTACCGGCCGCGTGGCCGATCCGTCGATGGTGGTCGGAGCCTATGCGCATTATTGGAATGTGCCGCTGGATGACTGGCAGCGATTGGCAGGTGCGACGGTGGCGGGGCATTTATTGGAGTGTGGCACGCATGCGACAGGCGGGATATCAACCGATTGGTTGGATGTTCCGGACCCAGCGCACATCGGTTTTCCGATTGCAGAAATCGCAGAGGATGGATCCTGCATCCTCACCAAAGGACCTGGGACGGGAGGGCAAGTCACCCGATCTACGATCCAAGAGCAACTGGTCTATGAAATCTCCGATCCTGCCCGCTATATCAGTCCCGATGTGATCGTTTCTTTTCTGGGGCTTGAGGTCGCACAACGGGGCCTGGATCGAGTGTCGGTTCGAGGAGCCATCGGATCTCCTCCACCGCCGACGTTGAAAGTCAGCGCCACCTATCGGGATGGATATCGAGCGGCGGGAATGCTCACCATCATTGGATACGAGGCGGTTGCAAAGGCCAAACGTTGCGGAGAGATCGTCCTGCAACGATTGCAAGACGCGGGCTGGACTTTTCGAGACAGCATCGTCGAGTGCTTGGGTGCTGGTGACAGCGTACCCGTTTTTTCGTCGGAAGTTCCATCCTATGCTTTGAATGAGTGCGTGCTCCGTATAGCCGTCGAGTCGGATTCCAAGCAGGCAGTCGAAGCGTTTACACGAGAAATGATACCGTTGGTAACGGCAGGTCCTCAAGGAACGACCGGCTACGCGGAGGGTCGTCCGTCCGTCCATCCCACGGTGCGGTACTGGCCATGTTTGATCCCGTCCAATCGAGTCCATTGCCTGGTGAATTTTATTGAAACCGAGGATCGGCTAGACCAGCGATCGGTGCTTCCCAAGTGGCCAATGGGAGACGCAAAATCCAATCCTTCATACGGCTTGCATCCTATGTCCAGCTCCCATACAGGGCATGGCAACGCGTATGATAATGCGGTGCAGCTGACACTGACGCCAGGATCCCTACCGATACCGATTCCGCGATTGCGCGATGTTGCTTACGGTCGCAGCGGGGACAAGGGCATTCATTCGAACATCGGCGTTATTGCACGCGATGCGGACAACTACCGCGCACTTCGGGAGTGGTTAACCACCGATCGAGTCCGCGAGTTCTTTGCGCCGATGGGAGTCCAACAGGTGGAGCGATTTGAATTGCCAAACTTGATGGGTTTGAATTTCGTGGTCCATGGAATCCTTAAACGTTCCATCAGGAATGACGCGCAAGGCAAAGCGCTCGCGCAGGCCTTGTTGTCTATGCCTCTGTCGGGTTATCCGGAGAAGCAAAAGCATTGATTAAGTGGTTGAAGTTGTCTCCCTTTTCTCTCCTCGGCGACCATGACCAACGAATCCAACACGCAACCAATTCCATTTGAATCCTCCGGTCCCGATCCCTTGCATCCTTGGGTGGATCGGTTGACGGTTGGCCAGGTTTTGAGAGAGACGGCGCGCCGCATCCCGGATCAGGATGCGGTTGTTTTCCCGGGGCTGCCGTGGCGACTGACATGGCGCGAATTGGATCGTGAAGTCGATCGTGTTGCCAAAGCTTTGTTGGCACTAGGATTTCAGCGAGGTGATCACTTCGGTATTTGGGCGACGAATGTCCCTGCCTGGGTCTTGTTGCAGTTCGCGACGGCTCGCATTGGAGTGGTTCTAGTCACGATCAACCCGTCGTATCGAACGAGCGAATTGGCCTTTGTGATCGGTCAAGCCGAACTGAAAGGGCTAGCGCTCATCGATCACTATAAGACCACCCATTACTTCGAATCCTTGAGGGAGGCAATTCCCGAGTTGGTGGACGCTGTGCCCGGAGATCTCCGGTGCGATCGCTTCCCCCGTCTAAAGACAGTGATCTCGCTTCGGGGAGAGACGTTGCGAGGAACTCTCTCGTGGGAAGATTGTTTGGCGTATGCCGAGCGGGGAAGTACCTCCGAATTGGAAGCCCGCGAAGCGTCCCTCGAGTGCAACGATCCCATCAATATTCAATATACATCCGGAACGACGGGGCAACCCAAAGGGGCCGTTTTGTCTCACCGCAATATCCTTCTCAACGCGTACTACGCAGGAGCTGGACAAGCCTTTGCGTCGAACGATCGTTTGTGCATTCAAGTTCCTTTGTACCATTGCTTTGGCTGTGTGCTCGGAACGCTCTGTTCCATCATTCATGGGACAACCATGGTCTTTCCATCGGAGACATTCCATGCGGCCACATCTCTGCATGCCATCGAAGAAGAAAAATGCACGGCGGTTTATGGAGTTCCTACGATGTTCATCGCCATGCTGGAACACGCCGACTATCCGAAGCGCGATGTGAAGTCACTGCGAACGGGCATCATGGCTGGGAGTCCGTGCCCGATCGAGCTGATGAAACGAGTCACGACGGAGATGGGGGCGGAGCAGATGACCATTGGCTACGGCCAGACCGAAGCAGCGCCCTTGATCACACAGACCCGAGTCGATGATTCCTTGGAACTGCGCGTTGGGACCGTTGGGCGCGTTCTGCCCGGTGTCGAGGCCAAGATCATCAACCCAGAAACGGGAGAGACTTTGCCTCCAGGACAGGCGGGTGAACTCTGCGCGCGGGGTCACAATGTCATGATTGGATACTTTCGATTGCCCGAGAAGACGGCCAATGCCATTGACCCCGATGGATGGTTGCATACTGGGGACCTGGCAATGCAAGAGCCCAATGGATACTTTCGCATTACAGGTCGATTGAAAGATCTCGTGATTCGGGGGGGCGAAAACATTTTCCCACGTGAGATTGAGGAGTTGCTTTATCAACACCCGGCCATCAAGGACGTCCAAGTCATCGGCGTTCCTGACCGCAAGTTTGGGGAGGAAGTGATGGCATGGGTATGCTTGCGCGATGGAAAGCACGCGACGTCCGACGAGCTACGCGAGTTTTGCAAAGCTCGGCTGGCCTACTTCAAAGTGCCGCACTATTGGAAGTTTGTCGAAAGCTTTCCTACGACGGTGACGGGCAAGATCCAAAAGTACCGAATGCGCGAGATCAGTATCGAGGAGTTGGGTTTGCAGGCGGTTGCGAAGATCGAGATGGCTTAGTGCGGAGTGAAATATTCACTCAATTTTGGTGGTGATCTACATTGAGCCAGATGCAAAAGGTTTCGTTTCGCTCCCTGAAAGCCCTCCTGTATGGGTTTCGTGCCATTGGCGACCCGAGTTAGGAGAGACTTGCTTGGGGTGCCTGCGGAGGTTGAAGTAATCGGAACGATCATTTTCAACGTGGATCGGCTAGCGCCTCAGGCTCAAGAAGAACTGAAAATCACCTGACTGCGAGCCGTTATTTGTCCTGGGAGCGATTCCAAGACGGAGGGCGTTTTTCTAGAAACGCGGTCAATCCTTCCAGTGCTTCCGGGCTTTGCCTGGCTTTCAAGTGATCCTTGATGGTGGTTTGAGAATCCGAGTTGGATAACCCCAATTTGGAATAGTCGCGATAGTTTGGACCTTCGAACGCGCGATGGATCAAACGCTTAGTTTCGATAATGGTGTTGGGGCCTCCTGCCAGTACATCGTCCGCCATGCGTTGGGCTTCTGAGAGCAATTGATCTTCGGGAATGATTCGTTGAATCAACCCGATCTGTTGAGCTCGGTGGGCGTCGATGGTATTGCCCAACAGAAAGAGTTCGGTCAGATCTCCCTCGCGAACTTTGGTTTTCAGGACATCGCTGATGAGGGCTGGTAGCAATCCACGGCGCGCCTCAGGAAACGCGATCTTCAGTTCCGAAGAACCAATCGCCATATCGCATGCTGCCATCACCCCGGCTCCTCCGGCGTACACGCCACCGTGGACTGCGGCGATCGTGACGAGGGGGGAATAGCGCAAGGCCTTGAGGGTCAAGGCGACACCGTGGGCTGACTCAACCACCAAGTTAGGATTAGACGCTTCGGCCAAATCCAAGCCAGCGCAAAAGACGGGGCCATCGCCGCGCAGGATGACGACCCGTGTCTGGCCATCCTGTTGGAGTTGTTGGAGTGCGTCGACCAAATCTTTCATCATGCCGATAGAAAGGGCGTTGCGCCGCTCCGCACGTTTCATAGTCACAATCGCGACACCCTTGCGGACCGATTCGACTTCAATATTGGATGGCACGTCGTACCTCTTTCTGAGTTACAGTCCGATGTGTATTTTTCGGCGAGCTTCTTGTCGCGAAGAACTTGGATAACGGAGTGTCAAGTTGCGAGGGCCCAAGTCCAAGTACCGACTTGAGCTCGAAAAATTTCTCACGTTCCGCGATGTCAGATGTGTTTGTCGATCGTTCGCGGATCGAGTGGAATGCCAGTGACTTCAATATCGGCAATGAGTTCTTGGTAGAGGATCGATTGTGGGTCCATTACCGCACGGCCGATTTCAGCCCAAAGATGGTGAAGCTTTGGAGAGGCTGGACGACCGTGCAAATTCAATTCGGCTTCGAGATCGAGGGCCTGTGCGATTAAGCCGTACTCACGTTGAGGTTTGTCCATCGCAACCGCATACACCAACGATGCGACCGAGAAACACAACTGATCAAAGATCCCCCCTTCGTCACCGAGCAAATAGCTTTGCTCGATGAAGCTCTTTTGGTAGCGAGCGATGATCATCAGAATTCGACGTCCGAGGATTCGATTGCGGCGAAATCCTCGTTGGATCCAGCGACGTTTCTCGGGCGTTAGGTTCCGTACACCGTCCAGTGATCCAGGCCATGGATGGAAGGAACCGAGTGTGGTTCGCGCGACGTACCAACCAAAGGACGCCTTCTCCTTCCAGCCAAAACTCCCTTTGGCTTCCGCGACTCCGATCGGTTCCAGGAATTCGGTACGAAGCGTGCGAGTCATCGCGTTCGGAGCACCCACGTCCGCGAGAACGGGGTTCGGGCCTTCGTAAACGGTAGCGATCGTGAACTCGTGCATGTTCTCGCCGATGTAGTTCTCGATGTAATCGTGACCGCTGCGGTTGGCTGCATCCCCTTCCTGGCGTACTGCTTGCCGGCGTTCATCCACGTGGACTGATCGTCCACCTTGGATCTGGTAGCAATGAATAGCCGTGTCGAGCAGGGCTTTGGTGGCGTATACCTTGGCGATCATACCAATGGTTTCATCACGCACGCCGTTGGCTGCAAGACGGAAACAAACATCGCCGAGTATTCGGCTGGCCAAAGCGTGGCAGGTAGCTTTTCCAATCCACGTTTGAATTCGGGGAGATTGTCCGATGGGTTTGCCAAATGTGCTGCGAAAGGCTACCCAGCCACCCGGTTGGTACTTCTTGGTTCGGCCACCGGCAGCGGGTTCGGAACGGAGAGGATCCTGAACGAGCTGCGCGATGAGGCGAAAGATTTTCGCGGCGCTGTTCACGCAGATACCGCCGCGCCCCTTGGCGAGTGAGCTGAAGGCCTGGGCCAACCCTCTCCCTTTCGGGCCGAGAAGATTGCCGACAGGTATGGGATAGTCGGTGAGTCGGAAACGAGCATTCCACAAATAATCGAACGCCGTCAATCGATTGCGGATCATACGAAAGTGTTCGGTGTCTTGCTTGGGAACCTCCAAGATCATCATGGCGGAATCGCGCCCTTTGGTGAGCCCCTCCTCTTCGAGCTTGAGCACGAGGACGCAGATACCGCCGTACACAACATTGGTGATCGGCCATTTCACGCCCGAGACCAAATAGTGATCTCCGGCACGGCGGGCGATGAGAGCGAGTTTGCTGGGATCCGCCCCAACGCTCGGTTCGGTGAGTGCAAATGAACCGAGGAGTTCACCGCGAGCCATCTTGGGTAAGTATTCCCGCTTCTGCTGTTCCGTACCGAAGTCAAGCAAGGGGGTGACCGGTCCGAGGAAGTTATGGACTTCGAACATGACCGCAAGATCGGGATGGATCATGGTCAGTGTGCGGAGGAGTGGCCCCAGGTCTCCGAGCCGCGCGCCGCTCCCCTCATACTCTTTTGGTATCGCCAAGCCGAAGAAGCCCAGTTTCGCTAGCCCAGAGATGGTTTCAGGTTGAAACAACATCTTCGAGTGATCGAGCAGCGTTCCGTTGTTCTTGCGCTGGAGGAGGAATTCGACGCAAGCCGCCATGACCTGAGCGACTTCCTTCGATGGCTGAAAAATCCCCGCGTCAAATTCCGAAGCGCGTGGGTTGCCGAAAAGACTCGTCAGTGTTGGTGCCTCGCCGGAGAACTGACCCTCCGCGTATCTATCGGCATCATCAAGTGTCGAAAGGGATGCAATCTCATCGGCCGACTTGCCCGCCTGAGCCAGAATCAAGCTGAGAGCATCCGCACCGCTGAGAACGGCCGCTTCAGACGGTTTGGGCGATGAAGAATTGGTAGCAATGGGTTCCTCGGTGGTCTGTGACATAAATGAGTTTCCTATTGCTTTGAGAAGAAGAAGGCAGGATCGAACGCCCCGCCTCATAGTTTACTGGAGTTCGGATGTCTCGGCATATGGATTAGCCGTTTTCTGCACTTAGCGATTCACCCAATCCAGGCATTCCCGAAGAGCAATCGATTGCTTTTCCGAACATCGATTGCTTTTTGGAAGAAGGAGACACAGCCTACAAAAGTCGATTTTCGTTTCCGTGAGCCTGAGGCGCTAGCCGATTTTGGCATGCTGAAAGAACTCGGCTAGCTTAGTTTGACGTTGCGCTGTTTTGGCATCTCTCGTACTCGCACTCAATGAAATGGTACTCGTACTCGATGCGGTTTCTTCGAGTACGAGTACTGCTAACGCGGAGTACGAGTACGAAAAACCATGAGATCATTGGATTGGGGCTCCGACTGGCTCAGAACGCGCAACCTCCAAACTAGCGCCTCAGGCTCACTTGTGTCGACTGTGTCCAAAGTGAGACTACAACTACATACGGAGGCTGCCATCGAGCCTGAGGACGGTGCCATTGAGCATAGGGTTTTCAAAAACATGTTGAACCATCGCGGCGAATTCGTTCGGCAGTCCAAAACGTTTGGGAAAGATACTTTGATCGAGCAATGGCTGCCGAACCCTTTCCGAAGCCGCTTGCATCATCGGGGTCTCGAAGACACCTGGTGCAATGCTGAGGACTCGGATGCCCCATTTGCCCATTTCTCGCGCCAGAGGCAATGTCATCGATGCGATCGCACCTTTGGACGCAGAGTAGGCAGATTGTCCGATCTGACCATCAAACGCCGCGACCGAAGAGGTCATCACAATCACTCCGCGTTCACCATCCGGATCCTGCGGAGGGGATTCTAAAATGGCTTCGGCGGCCAGGCGGACGACGTTGAATGTACCGTGAAGGTTGATATCAATGACCCGTCGAAAGTTTTCCAGCGATGCTGCCCCATCCCGTCCGATCAACCGCTCACCATGCAAGATCCCTGCACAACAAATTGCGCCGGACAATGGCCCTAAACTTTCTTTCGATCGATGAATTGCATAGGCGATCGAGGATGGATCGGTGACGTTGGCTTGCACGTGGACGTAGCGATGTTGACCGAGAGACACTGCGAGTGGATCGGCAGGAGCAAGATCAATCCCGAGTATCTTTGCGCCACCCTGTAGGAATTGCCGGGCGCAAGCGAGTCCGAGCCCTGAACTAGATCCAGTAATAAGTATCGTGGCATCCGAGATTCGCATGGGTTCTTTGGAGCAAAGAGGAAGAAGACAGGAAAGAATGAATCGATTTGCGGGATGAGGATCCTTTAGGAGGATTCATGCAAGCATCATAGGGGATAGAGCGCATGGCTGAAATTGAAGTGGGAGGAAATTTCATCCGGACTTGAGATTCCCTCCAAATGTAGCTTGGAGTATGGTTTTTAAATTGCCTTTGTCACCGACCGATCGGCCGCAGGTTTTTTCGCATTTCTCCACAACGTTTAATGAGCAATCCAAATCCCACTCTAGGCGATCTCAACTCCGTCTTTGGCATCGATAGCGGACTTTCGTTTCATGAACACTCCAGCGGACTGATCTATGGAAAAGTAAAAACAGAACGTTGCACCGGAGCGTTCTTTTTGCAGGGTGCTCACGTCACGGATTTTCAACCTGTGCAAACGACACGTCCGGTTTTGTTCATGAGCAACAGCGCGGTCTATGCAAAAGGAAGGGCTTTGCGAGGAGGGATACCGATCTGCTTTCCGTGGTTTGGGAGTCACGCCACCGACACCCAACGACCTGCGCACGGGTGGGCTCGCGTTTCGCCATGGTCGGTCGCGCAGACACGATGGCAATCTGGCGATATTGAAATCGTATTAGCGCTGCAGGAGTTTCCGTTCTCGCTGGAGTATCGGCTGGTCTTTGGTCGGGAAATGAAAGCCGCATTCGTGGCAAAAAACATTTCCGATGACTCGATCCATTTTGAGGTCGCGTTGCATACTTATTTTTCAATTGGTGCGATTCGTTCTATCACTATCGAAGGGGCGCTTTCGTCCATCCCTTATTTGGACCAACTGACCGGAACGAACCAACCTGCCACGGGTCAACCGATTCGCTTTACCGAAGAGACCGATCGGATCTACCGAGGAACCGCCACCGAAATCAGGCTGCGGGATCCCTATTGGAACCGTACCGTTTCGATCCACTCCAAGAACTCCGGATCCACGGTCGTTTGGAATCCGTGGATTGCTAAATCCCAGCGATTGGCTGATTTCGGAGATGACGAATATTTGAGGATGTGTTGCATTGAAACAGCCAATGTTGGAGAAAACCGTGTTGCGATCGGGGCTGGAGAATCGCGGGCGACGGAATTAGTGCTTGCGGTAGAGCAGCGATAATACTGTGATAGCCTTGGGTTTTTTTGATGTTGCGCTATTCGAGCCTCTCGGAGCCAGAATCCATGTTTTCCCTGGCTTTTTCGTATTCGTACTCGTACTTTGTGTTAGCGGTACTCGTACTCGATGCGGTATCTTCGAGTACGAGTACCATTTCATTGAGTACGAGTACGAGGGAAGCCGAAATAGCGCAACGTCAAAAGGTGTAGTCACGCACCACGCGCCGTATGGCCTTCCATCGTCGCGACGCTGGAAGGGAATTGCACCGATCAAGAGGAGTTGCCGTGAACAGAACAATAATCGGATGGTTTGGCTGGGTCGTTCTATCGAGTGTGGTCTGTTGTGCCGGTGATGGCGAAGCGTTGCGAGACGCCGCACGACGAGGGGATGTTGAGGCGGTGCAATCGCTGTTGGGCAAGGGTGCCGACATCAACGCAGCCTCTTCATATGGTGTGACCGCTCTCGCGATCGCATGTGACCACGGACAGATTGAAGTCGTTCATGTCCTGATTTCGGCGGGTGCTGAGATCAATACGAAGGATCGCTTTTACAAATTCTCGCCCCTGAGTTGGGCGGCGATGCGTCAACGCCGAGACATCGTCAAAATGTTGATCGATGCTGGCGCTTCGGACGTCGATGGTGTGCTGAGTAATGCAGTTGGGATGCAGCAGAGCGATGTGGTCGAATGGATATTGGCCGGAGGCAAAGCCAGCGAGAAAACGATCTCGGATTTGGTCCTCGCGACAAGAAATGCAAAGCGGAAAGGAGCCGCATCGGAAAAGCTCGATGCTATCCTGGGAATGCTAGAAGAGCAGCTTTCCGAGGATGCGAAATCACGATTGCGAGAGGCCGAAGCGTTGGAAGCTATTACCAACAAATGGGCCGACTACGTGGGGATCTACAAGAACGATTCCAACAGTTGGACGATCAAAGTGGTCGATGGAGAATTGGCTGCAACGGATCCAAATACTGAGCGTTCGATCGTGTTGCAACTATCCGAACCCGATAGTTTCACGTCGCGTGGGCTCACCGTTCAGTTCGTTCGAACGAGCGGCGCTATTTCATCCCTCGTATGGAAGACCGATGAGCTTGAGCAGGTTTATCAACGCGTGGCCGAGAGCTCGGTCCCTTCGCCCTCAACCGGCAATCCAGCGGCAGCTGCTACAGCGTTGGTCCGATTGGACGATTTTCCATTCGACTCTGACTATTGGCCGCAGTTTCGAGGTCCCCTCGCACGTGGCATCAGCCGTGGTCGAACGATTGCTACTTCGTGGAATGGTGTCGAGGGAACCCATGTCCAATGGAAGACTTCTATCCCCGGATTGGGAACATCGTCCCCGGTGGTCTGGGGCGAACATGTCTTCGTTACGACCGCCGTGCAAGCCTCCGATGAAAAGGGATTTCGCACCGGTCCTTATGGCGATGTGGAATCGGTGGAAGCCAACGGAACATGTTCCTACCGATTGCTCTGTTTCGATCTCAAAACGGGATCTTTGTTGTGGGATCGGGAAGCGGCCAACGAAGTCCCTAAAGTGAAGCGTCATGCCAAAAGCAGTCACGCCAATCCGACTCCCGCGACCGATGGGCAGCACGTGATCGCTTTCTTTGGTGGAGCGGGAATCTTTTGCTACGGCGTGCAAGGGAATCTTCTTTGGAAAAGCGATTTGGGGATGCTCGACAGCGGATGGTTCTACGATCGATCCTATCAATGGGGGTTTGGCAGTTCACCTTGTATCTTCGAGGGAATGGTCATCGTCCAATGCGATGTGCAAGACGGGTCTTTCCTCGCAGCCATCGATATGGAAACAGGAGAATTGAAATGGCGGACGCCGCGGGACGAGATACCCACGTGGAGTAGTCCTGTCGGTTTCATGGCCCAGGATGGTACACCGACCGTGATCGTTGCGGGAACGAAATGCAGCGCGGCGTATCACGCTCGGTCGGGAGAGAGGCTATGGTCGCTCGGAGGATTTTCTGAGATCGTCGTCCCGACCCCGCAGGTCCTTCCCACCGTTTTCTTTTTAACAAGTGGCTACGCTCCGGTGCAGCCTATGGTTTTGCTGCGACATGGGGCGCGAGGGGAATTGAAAATTCCCGATGGACCGGTCGAAGGCTCCCCATTCCTGTGGGCACAGACGCGCGGTGGCCCGTACATGCCGACTCCGGTCATTCTCGACGGTCGAATTTACGTTCTTGAGAACAATGGCATTTTATCTGGCATGGAACTGTCAACGGGCAAGCGACTGTTCCGACAGCGTTTGCGAGCTGAAAATGCGAATGCTTATACGGCGTCTCCAATCACCGATGGAAGCCATGTCGTATGTGTTAGCGAAGAGGGACTTGCATTCGTGATTGCGGCAGACGGAGAAGGCTCGATTGTTTCTCAGAATGAGCTTGGGGAAGCCGTTCTGGCAACGCCCGCCATTTCACAAGGCAAGCTATTGATCCGAGGCGAAAAGCATCTCTTTTGTATCGAATCGCCGACCGACCCGAAGTGAACGGTAATGATTTCGAAAAGCAAACCGAGGGGGAAAACGATACAAAGGCTTGCAACGGAATTATGCGGGTCTCGATCGCAACAAGATGTTGATACAGATTGTTCGGGGATCAGCTATTAGGCGTCCCACTGCCCGGCGCTGACGCTTAGGGCTCTGATTGGATCGTCGAAGTCTTACGATACAGATTGGCTAACGCCTCGGCAGAATTCATTGATCGCTGATATCCACGACGGTCGTGCTGGCGATCAGATCGTGGATACAACGCCTGTCATCGCGAAAGATAAAGAGCGTATCTGCGATCCCGTAGATAAATCCGATGCAAGGCAGGTTGGAGATAAGCCCATTGACAAGGATTCGCAAGACTCCGCAGGAAAGAAAGTTGGCGGGCTTGCCCGTTTCAAAATCGACGACTTGTGCCTTCACAAAATACTTGCCCAAAGTTTGGCTGCGCGTCCATAGCAAGTAGATTTGAAGGATCAGCATCAGCAGGCCTCCCACAAGGATGATTCCACCCCCGACGGAAAGCATGGCGATCGCTGTCGAGTCCAGTTTGGTAGTTTGGCCTGGGTTTGCATTTGCCTCTGCCACCAGTCGAAAGACGGTTATGGCGATCGGGATAGAACCCGGGATGACAAACAGCAGCGGGAAAAAAGTATCGATTAAAAAACCCGCAAATCTTTGCCATAGGCTGGCTAGCCGGAGCGTGATCGTTTGCCCCCCGAAATCTTGTCCCATGGGTCCCGAGGTACGTTGTTTACCGAAGCCGTCCGAATGTTGGTAAGGACTAGCAGCTTCTAACGGTTGGTACGGATTGGTGTCGGAGCGGAATGGTTTGGATGGATCGTTGAGGCTGGACATGGGGGCTGATTTGCGTGAGTTAGGTGGCAATGCTCAAGAGTTGTCGTTGCGTCAGGAGATCGATAACTTTTTGAGCAAGTTGTTCCACCGTGCCCGAGTCGCCGAGCAGTTCTAAGTCGGGATTTTCGGGAGCTTCGTAGGGATCCGAGACGCCGGTGAAATGTTGGATCTTTCCTGCGAGAGCCTGTTGATACAACCCTTTTGGATCGCGTTGCATGCAGACTTCGATAGGAGTGTTCACGTAGATTTCGACGAATGTTCCGGAATCTTGGCTTTGCACCCAATGTCGGACGCGATTGCGATCCCGTCGGTAGGGGCTGACGAACGCAGTCAGGCAGAGGATGCCTGCTGAAGCGAAGAGTTGAGTTACCGCACCGACACGGCGGATGTTTTCTTCGCGATCCTCGGGGCTAAAGCCCAAACCGAAACGCTGAGCAAACGGGTTGCCGTGCACCGGTTCCAGGATCTGTGGCGTTGCGCACAGGCCGTGCCGAACGTTATCCCCATCGAGCAAATAGGTGTGGACTCCCATTTCGTAGAGTTTGCGATCGACGGCGTTGGCTATTGTGCTCTTGCCCGATCCGCTCAATCCCGTGAACCAGACCACCGCGCCACGATGGCGAGAGAGTTTCGCTCGATCCAGGCTGGAGACTGCGGCAGGATGCCAAACAACTTTCGGTTCGTGGGCCATGATACACGCACTCCAGGGGTGGGTGCTGAGCAGCAAGCGACCCAACGCCCCTCATTCGATCGCGCTCTTTCGTTATGTGTGACACTCCATCTGTGGCGATGGAGGATGCAAATTCACTACTGTTCGAGCACTTTGGTGATGCGTTGGAGAACCTGTTTTTCGGATTGAGAAACGGCACCGACACCAAACAGTCCGCCGCTGGCTTGAGCAACCTCTTTGACTTCTTCGAGCAATTCCGACTTGAGCGATTTGCCTTCGGTGGACGGGAGAGAGGCGAGGATTTGGGTTGCGTAGGCTTCCCAGGCGGCGATCATATCTTCTGACGGCCTTTCGGCCAGCCATCGCTGGATCAATCCATGGACGGGTGAGTCCGAAGTAAAGTGGCGATATGCAATCGTTTTTACCGCGGTCGATTCCGTCGGATCGGTGTTGCCATCGGCCCAGGCGACTGCGATTAGAGGTAATACTCTCGCCGCCGTAATGGTCGCTGGACTTACGCCTAGCTGGACCAACGCCTTTACGACCGTTTCGTCCTGAATCCCCGTCGCCTTGCGGAACTCCAAAACGGCATTTTCGTTCGTTTGCTTTTCTCGAAGTTGGTCGAGCAGTTGCTGATCATCTTTCGTGAAAAAAGCGTTCTCAAGCGAGCGACCTCGATGATGGAGAGAGTCAACGTCGGACATGGCAGCATCAATTCCCTTAATTCGGCAGATTGGGTACGTCTTCCCGGGGGTCCGCCCGATAGCGGCGGACGGGTTGGGAGTTTAGTAGGGAACTTAATATACACTCGGAATGGCAACACGAAACAGCGGGGTGCAAGATTAGAACGTCTAAGGTTAGATCCGCGTGCGAACCGACAGAGACCGATGACATCCTTTCCCTTGGAGTTTGGATAGCGGTAAGGCGCTGGGGAGAATGCGTTGGCCTTTATTTCATCCTGGCTAGACGCGCAGCTCCTCCCCATATTCGCGGATGACGGCCAGCCAACTTCGTGGATAATGGAGCGGCATGTTTTTATCGACCCTTACTCAGATTTGAATTGCGAATGAACGTTGCATTGCAAAGTCCCCGAACGATGTTCCAGAAGATTTGGGACAACCACGTCGTCCATCATGAAGCGGGCAAGCAGACCATTCTGTACATCGATTTGCAGTTGGTCCATGAAGTGACGAGCGCTCAGGCGTTCGAGGGCTTGCGTCTAGCGGGTCGCAAAGTGCGTCGGCCGAACCGAACGGTCGCGACTCCCGACCATAATGTTCCGACGTCGAACCGTTCTCTGCCCATTGCCGATCCGATCGCCAAGCAGCAGGTGGATACGCTGCGAAACAACTGTGTCGAATTTGGAATCCGGCTCTATGACCTCAACGATACGCATCAAGGGATTGTGCACATCATCGGTCCAGAATTGGGGTACACGCAGCCTGGCATGACGATCGTTTGTGGAGACTCGCACACCGCGACCCACGGCGCTTTTGGGGCTCTGGCATTCGGCATTGGGACCAGTGAAGTCGAACATGTTTTGGCGACACAGACCTTGCTGCAGTACAAACCGAAGACCTACGAATTGCGAGTCGATGGAGAATTGGCTCCCGGAGTCACCGCCAAAGATCTGATTCTGTATTTGATCGGCAAGCTGACCACCTCGGGTGGGACAGGTTATGTCCTTGAGTACACAGGAGAGGTCGTACGCCGATTGAGCATGGAAGAGCGTATGACCGTCTGCAACATGTCGATCGAGGCGGGTGCACGGGCGGGTATGATCGCCCCAGATCAAAAGACGTTTGATTATTTGCGCGGTCGACCCTTCGCGCCTGCCGATTTGGATGCCGCGATTGCCGCCTGGAAACTTCTTCCGTCCGACCAGGGAGCTCAATACGACCGAGTGGATATTTATCAAGGTCGTGACATTGAACCGCAGATCACTTGGGGCACCAATCCCGGACAAGTCATCTCGATCAATCAACCGATTCCTAGTCCGATAAGTTTCGAAGACGAGACCGAGCGCAAGTCGACGGCAAGCGCCTTGGAGTACATGGGGCTGAAGGCCGGAGTTCCTCTGACCGACGTTTCCATTCAAAGGGTATTTATCGGCTCATGCACCAACGCTCGGATCGAAGATTTGAGAGCGGCTGCGCACGTGGTCAAGGGGCATCGTGTGCATTCCTCCGTCAATGCAATGGTCGTTCCTGGTAGTGGATTGGTGAAACGTCAGGCCGAGGCCGAAGGCTTGGACCGCATATTTAAAGAAGCTGGATTCGATTGGCGCGAAGCAGGTTGCAGTATGTGCTTGGCCATGAATCCAGATCGGTTGTCCCCGGGAGAGCGTTGTGCCTCGACCTCGAATCGCAACTTTGAGGGGAGGCAAGGCAAAGGTGGCCGAACGCATTTGGTCTCCCCGGCGATGGCTGCGGCCGCAGCCATCGAAGGTCGATTCACCGACATTCGGCAGTGGCGTTTTCAATCCTAAGAATGGATGCTTCCTCATGTCTGCGCGAATTGCAGGAATGCGTTCCAGGTCATGAGTCGGAACGCGTTATCGTCCGGTAAAACTTCAGTTCCCCACCAATCGATGGATAATGCAAAACGGCGAATCGATATTCGCCCCCTAGGAATGTACGAACGTGAAAAGAGGCTCGATAGAACTGCTTTTCCAAGACACCGATAATTTCCCCCCAAATCTCACACGAATCGTCCTCCAAAGAACCATGCAACCATTTACGAAAATCATCGGCACTGTCGCAGCTATGGATCGCGCGAATGTCGACACCGATCAGATCATTCCCAAGCAATTTTTGAAACGGATCGAGCGTTCGGGCTTCGGTCAGTACTTGTTCTTCGATTGGCGATTCGATGAAGCAGGGGAACCCAATCCAACGTTTGAACTGAACCTGCCGCGGAATGCGGGCGCTGCGATCCTAGTCGCCCGCCGTAACTTCGGAAGTGGCTCGTCGAGGGAGCATGCTGTATGGGCAATTGAGGACTATGGCATCCGATCCGTGATAGCACCCTCATTCGCCGATATCTTTTACAACAATTGCTTTAAGAATGGTGTTCTGCCGATCGCGCTGACGGAATCGCAGATCGACGATTTATTTGCACGGCATGCCAAGTCCGAGCGGTATGTGTTGACCGTGGATTTGGAGAATTGCGTGGTGCGAGATACATCCGGTTTCGAAGCGAGCTTTGAGGTCGAGCCATTTCGAAGGCATTGTTTGCTGTATGGATTGGACGATATCGGTCTGACCTTGGAGCATGAAGACAAAATCACTTCGTTCGAAGCTACCCATCCAGGTTTCGCATCCCGCTAATCCGCTAATCGTTGAGAGGCTAAGGGTAAAAGACTTTTCGGTTTGTATTTCTTTTGGCGAAAAGGTGGGTGTCATGCGGCGTATGCGAGTCTTTCAAGCGGTACCGGTTCTTCAAGTTGCCGATGTAGGGATCAGCGCTCTCTGGTATCGCGACCACCTTGGATTCTCAGGGGATCCGTTCCCTCCGACCCCGCCCCATCAATTTGCAATCCTACGCCACGGGGAAACCGAATTGATGTTGCAGCGCCATGCAGAGCGGCCACAGCGAGCCCCGAAACCCTATCGATGGGACGTCTATTTGCGGCTGGAAGGAGGGAGACTACCGATGCTGTTTCAAGCGCTCGAGCCCACCCATTGCGTCCAACGTAGGATCGAGCGCATGCCGTACGGATTGTGCGAATTCGAAATCGTCGATCCGGATGGCTATGTGATATGTCTTGCGGAACCACTGCGTCAGGACCAAGATTATCCAGCCCCTAAGGGGTGACAGGCAGATCTGTCATGATCGATGGAATGCAGTGAAGAATTGCCTTGATGATGGCTGGGTTACGGCACCGAGTGTTCTTGCTGACAACGGGCTCCGGGTAGCCAATTGGCTTGCCGAAGAAGGAGTTCGATGCTCGAGTGATCCAAGCGCAGAATGCCGAGTACATGATCTCGCGGTACACGTGATGACGAGGCACCCGCCCCTCGCGAATCTTGAGAGATCGACACGTTGTCGCCAAGAACGACATAGCCTTCCCCATTTGGAAACAATTGCGACGGCATGTCTCCGAAACCTCGGTAGACGCGTCCTCGATAGACTAGCCCCAAATCGAATCGCACCGATTCTTCACCTGCGACGAATTGGATTAATGGCTCATGAGTGTTGGCAGGAGTTTCTCGACGGGCATCAGGATCTGTTGCATCCTCCGTTTCGACCCTCGGCGTATCGATCCTAGAAGCCATCGATCGAGAGACGATCGTCCCTTGTTCATCTGAGATCACGAGATAGCCATCGAAGACCATCAAGTGCAACCATTGTGGTTTCCAGCCTGTTCTGCTTTCTGCATCGGTGATTGTTTGATGCTGTACCTCAAAGGTAGGCTCGTCATTGTCGATGGCGATATCGACTGGAACGTGTCCTTCGAGTGTGTTCAATTGCAGATGCAGGTTCGCCGATGGGGAAGGCGCTGCAACCCGAAGTGAGATGCCAAAATCGGCACATGGGATCAGTGAATGGGAATCATGGGGGTTGATAGTAAGGTCATTTCGGAGAGGGCTGGTGATTGAGGTCAGCCAATGGGCGATCGGCATGTCATCGCGAATGGACCAATGCTCGATGAGGATCGCTTGATCCATAAATTGGGTAGGGGTGCGTATCGGCGTATGTCCATCGATCACAATTCTTCCCTGCTCAATGGAAACCGTTTCGCCCGGTAGTCCGACGACACGTTTGACTTCGCGATCTCCCTTCGAATCGCTTTGATAGACGACCAAATCCCAACGTTGGATCTGATTTTTGGAGGGGAGTTGGGGCGGAAAAGATTGGTAGTGGACCTGTTCTCCCTGGATGACTTCGGGAGGATCATCGGCTTCAATCTCACTTTGGCAACACAAGCAGTAAATGGCTTGCTGAGGTTGCCATGCATCGATGGACAAACGATTGTCGAAGGAGCATTGTGGGCATCGAACGCGGATTCGGGGACCGACCAAGGTCGGTTCCATGGAAGAACCAGCGATCATGGCCAACTTTGGTTTATTGGCACGGCGGAGTAAAAGCAGACCAGCCAACAGGATCGACAAACCGAGGAAGACAATTAAGCCGGCGGCGGAAAAGAGAAACCAACGGCGGAACGGGTAGGTGTTTGGAGCGCGACGCGTCAGTTGCGATTTTGGGCCGAGTGAACGAGAGTCCGGACTCGCAGCGCTTGGATGCGAGGGATTGGTGGGGTCCGAGTCGGATGGTTTGGTGTCGTTCATCAGGGCGAACCGATACGATACAGTCCTCCTTCGGCCCGAACGATCAGATCGTTTTGGTGTACGGCAAACGAAGCAAAGACACGACCAGGAAGGCTGGCTCGCGCGATTTCGGTGGCTTGTTCCCCTACCTCTAGCACGATGGTTTCGCCGGACTCGCTTTGAAAGTAAACGCGATTACCGACTGCCAACGGAGAAGAAGAGTAATTCCCACCGAGCCTTTTTTGCCAAACTTTTTTTCCATCGGCCGCACGTAATCCTGTCGCGACCCCACCATCGCTCACCATAACGACTTGGTCTCCCACGGGGACGAGAGAAGGAGTGTTGGGCACGCCAGCAGAAAAAGTCCATTTCAAATGGGTATCCGTCACATCTCCGCTACCGGATGGATCGATGGCCAAAAGTTTTGGAGCCATGTATCCGGTGCTCATGAAGATGAGACCTTGGTGCAAGAGAGGCCGAGGGATAACGGAAAAGCCGTCGTATCGAACCGTCCACAAGACGTTGCCCGTGTCGGGGGCGAGCGATTGCACGATATTGGATCCGGGTGAAATGATTTGTTCTCGTCCGTCGACGTTGATGAATTGTGGGGTGGCAAAGGAGAAGGGTCGATCGGCTGTGATTCCGCGCTCGGTACGCCACACTTCGGTCCCCGTTTCCAAATCGAGGGCCAGCGTGTACGGATTCGCTCCTCCATCGCACGTCACGATCAGTTTGTTTCCGACGACGATGGGGGAGCCTCCGTTTCCGTGAACGGGTGGGTACGAATGATCGCGATTTGTCCACAGAATGTTTCCATCGAGGTCGGTGCAGGCGGTACCTTGGTGGCCAAAGTGCAGATAGAGTCGATCCTGATGGGCGACGATGGTTGGGCTGGCATGAGAATTCTTTTTGTGGATGTTTGGGGCGTCGACAGGTTGATCAAAAATTTTCTTTTCAAACACGGGCTTGCCAGTATCCACATCGACGCTGGACAAGGTGAGCGACTGTGCCCCTTCGAGCGCACCAGAACTGTTGGATTCACTTCGAGCCGATGTGATATAAATGCGATTGGCAACGACAATGGGTGAGGACCAGCCCAGTCCCTCGGTCTTGCTGAACCAAACGATATTTTTTTCGGCGCCGGGTTCGGCCGACCATTCCACAGGCAACTTCGGATTGGTCGAAGTGCCATTTTGCAGAGGGCCGAGGAACTCGGGCCAATCGGCTCGAACCGTACTCTGTGACATCGTCAATAGGGACAGAGTCACCAGACACACAACAGATATCGCACTGTATCTCCCCACACTATCCCTCCTCACCTTGGGGCTACAAGGTCGGTTCGACGAAGCATGCCTTCGGTTCCCCAATAGAGAATGAAGCCAGTACAATAGAGCCTGATCACTCGTTGTTTTCTGCTCCATCATCGTTTTCTCCAGAGTCATTATGCGTCTTCTCTCCATGTTCCGGCGTTCGGTTTTAAGCATTCGTGTGGCCTGCTTGGTTTGTGGATGCCTAGCGGGGGGCCGGCAGGGGATGGCTCAGGATGACGGCAAGGAGTCCACGGATGGGAATGCCCAGGTTACCACAGGACCGGTCGCCGAGGGGAGCGTGAAACTGGTAGGCGAGGGTTACAAGTTCACGGAGGGGCCGACCGTCGATTCCGAGGGAAACGTCTATTTTACAGACCAACCCAACAATCGTATTGTCCTATTGAGCATCGATGGAACGATTTCTGACTTTTTGAAACCTGCAGGGCGAAGCAACGGGATGTACTTTGCTCCCGATGGTGCGTTGATCGCATGCGCCGATGAAGCCAATGAACTCTGGGAAATTTCCCGCGACGGCAAGCACCGTGTCTTGCTCAGTTCCTTCGATGGCCAGAAGCTCAATGGGCCCAACGATGTTTGGCTGGACGATAATGGCACTATCTATTTTACTGACCCATACTATCAACGTCCGTGGTGGGAGCATAAGAAATCGCCACAACCCAAACAATCTGTGTATAAAGTCGATCGCGATGGATCGAATGTCCTGTGTGTGGATGATGCGTTGGTTCAACCCAATGGAATCATCGGGGATGCAAAGCGGCGGCTGCTGTATGTTGCCGACATCGGCGACAAAAAAACGTATCGATACACCATCGCGAAAGATGGCAACTTGCTAGATCGAACACTTTTTTGTAGACAGGGGTCGGATGGAATGACGTTGGATGCTGCGGGGAACTTGTACTTAACGGGATCGGCCGGAGTGTACGTCTACAACGAAGCAGGCGAGTTGATCCAAACCATCGCGGTTCCAAAGCCCTGGACAGCAAACGTCGCGCTCGGTGGCAAGGACCGCAAGACGCTGGTGATCACGGCGTCGGATTCCGTGTTTACGATTCCCGTCAAATATCAGGGTATTGGATCGAAGTAAGCAGAAACGCTTTCAGCGAGTTGGAGCGCCGGGGAAGAGCGTTGACGCGAGGGATCGCGATGACCGATTTTTTCATGCCCATTTTTTCATACAGGCATTTTCATGCCGGCAATCCTTGGCTGGTCATCGGATTCAGTCCGCAGGAATCGGGATTCGTTCGCTGTTCGGGGAACTGGTGCTAATTGGTAAGTTCCGGTTTTGTGTTGGTAGAAGCATTTCGATGGTCAGATCGGTCACAGCCGCTGAGACCGCGCCGCGTGTTTCGAAATAGAGTTCGAGTCCGTCTTCTTGAGTTACCATGCGAAAGAGACTGATACGTCGCCACACGTTTTCGGATGGATCAAATGACGCAACCAATTGGCCGAGCGATTCTCCGCCGAGGTTATCGCAGATGAGCAATCCGCTTTGCGATTGATCGGCCGGAGATGAAACTTGGACCAAGCCTTCGATGTGGACCATCGAGCCGAAAGGGGCGATGATGCGAGGGCTCGTAACACGCATGGAAGCGCCCGCATAGCCGCTGGGGATCGGTTGTGACGTTCGACTTTTGGCAGATAAAAGCATCACCGGGGTGCCGGTCGGACCGACTTGCGGATTGATCTGGGCCGTACTGTCAACGGATTCGACCGAGCGATGATCGCTGCGCCAACCTGCTTGTTGCCAAGCAACGGTACTGGAGAACGGCACCCCCGGAATGGGGATTGATTGCCAAGTACGATCGCGCAGAACTCGATCGAGTTCCCAATGCAAAGGCAGCGACAGAGGGGATGCGATGAGCGGGCTGCTGGCCACACTAGGAAATTGGTTGCGAGCGGAATCCCATGAACTGCGAATGGTGGATTGGGCTAACAAGATCGCTCGTTCGGCGGCTTGCATGGCGCGAGGAAGTTCGGACCGCGCTAAGAAACTGGTCGCGGCTCGCTGGGCCGATTGGGCTTGAAGGACCGTTTCCCAAGCTGGGTCGCTGGACGGCAATTGCTGTGCAACGAAATTCATTTGCGCGATTTGTAGAAGTTGCGTGGCGGTATCAATACGGCCTTCAACCAGGGCGGGGCTGAGTCGGTTCAAGGCTTCTCGCAAATATGTGACAGGGCCATTGTCCACCACTGTAACAATTTGTTCGACGAGCGCGGGTCGATCGATGGTGACCACCATGGATCCAGGTCGGGCCTGGGCTGCACAACGTTCGAGTTCACCGTGCGTGATGCGATATACCTGTCGAGGTTGTCCGGAGACAGGAAGAGTGATCGCCAATTTTTCAGGGTTAGGAGCGGGGCTGCAGATCTGATCCCAGCTTCCGGCTGCAACAACCAGGACGAGTTGGCTATTGGGAGTTTCCAGAATCGAAGCGACGTGATTGGGAGAGTCGACCGCGATGCTCCGCCACGTGGATTCACCGGCTTGGATCCACGGCATCAACAGTTCGATCTCGCGGTTCAGAGCCGTATAGGATTCGGCACGCGCCGCAGACGTTTCATCTCCAGAATCCAAAGGAGCGGGGCTGCGAAAGATCCAACCCCGAGAACCTTGCATGATGCTGCGCATCAATTGAAGCCGTGATTGAAGCCTATCGTGGTCGGGGAGGACCCATGGTTCCCGTCCGAGCGTTTGGGAGATAATCGATCGTTGGGCCAACCATTCGTTCGATGGCTGCGTCCATATCGACGTGATCGGTGCATTGCGACCAGCGATGGGACGCATATCCGATTGTAGAATTTTGGAGGCTTCCTGGCTGGATCGGACGGTTGTCGCCAGCGGTATCGGAATGGCCATCCAGTCGCTGAGACGGCTATACGAGCCGTACAGTTCCCATGCTTCACCGATCATGGGGCGGGCAAGTGTTCTCGGGAAATGCGACATCATGGCAACGCGATTTCGAGCCGCATCGACCTGGGCTTGATTCAAGGACAATCCCAAGAGCCACGCGCTGACATTCTTATACTGATCTGCTTGTTGATCGGTAGGAACCAAACTCGGAGGTGGCATGATCAACCCCATGCCTGTCTCGGCAGCTTGTTCTGCGACCAACGGGTCATTGGAGGATCGGGTAATGACGCCGTTGAATCCCAACTGTTGCAGAAATGCGAGGCTTTCCCCTTGATGTTGAATCCATCGTGGGACCGAAGTTTGAAGCAGTCGCAATTGCTCGCTGGTCGGAGCGTCTGTCGCGGAGAGTTGGTTGCGACTCTCCGGGAGATCGACTTGAATACCTGGAGCGATCATTCCATCGACAACAAGGTCATCGACTTGCAATCGATTGGTGCCGGGCGATCCATAGACGTTGAGTATGACCGCATCGACGTAGGGTTCTCGCAGATCGATCTCTGGGCCGAAGCGTCGTCGAAGGAATCGCTGCCGATCTTCGACCAGGGGAACGATGTTTGAAATGGAGGAAGTGGACCAT
Source organism: Planctomycetota bacterium (assembly GCA_037144155.1). Classification (GTDB taxonomy): domain Bacteria; phylum Planctomycetota; class Planctomycetia; order Pirellulales; family Pirellulaceae; genus JBKCUI01. Next base: position 38,596 of record JBAWXH010000007.1, read on the forward strand.
CGACCAGCACCATCATGGGGCGTCCCCAGGATGATTTCCGTCAAGGCTGCGTGTGTGGCAGGATGACGAGCGCGCGGGAAGATGATGCGAAAGCCGATTTTCATGCCGCTCTGGGCACTGCGGATCCGCATCGATGCATTGAGTTCAGGAATGATCGCGCAGGGGTCGATGGGATAGATTAGAAAGACAAAGGAGCCATTGCCATGGGTGACTTCGATGGTTTCGACACCGGGATCTTTTTGGGCTGGTTGACCCAAGACAGCCCGCGCATCATCGCGTAAGAGACGAAACTTGGGAGGCCCCGAGTCGAAGGACTCGATATGTTGCGCGGCGGCGGATAGGGGAATGAAAAGCATCCAGGCTGCGATCGCGATGAGCGCAAACCAACGTGCCGATCGTTTCGACCGCAACTGGGGCCGAAGGCTTGAGCCACCCATAGGAGTGGCGAGAAGCTTTCCAAGAACGCGCAGGTTCCCTACGCTCACCGCAGGTGTCGCAACCGGACTTGGGGTGAACTTTGAGCGATAAAAGATGAAAAGAGTCTGGAGAGGATGCAACATCCCTCGATTCCTGGCTTGAGTTGACGCAAGTCTCGCTTGTATCAATACTTGCGGCGTGCTTCCAGGTCGATTTTGGACTGGGCCGTCCGTCTTCTTGTAGCGAATGAATCGGACGTGCGGATCGTGACGCTTTTTCTAAGTCCTTGACTGGCATGGGTTTACCACGCATGTTAAGGGACACGCGAAGACCATCGGCAACCAAGATCCGCTTCTTGAGATTCCTTTTCTTTGCCGGTTGTTTTCCGCATCATCGCTACGTTGAGACCTTAGGAGCCTGTATGAGTCAAGCCGCCCCCAGTGCAGAAACTTTGATTGGCGACATGTCCGCCGAATTGGTGGAGCTGCAAAAGCTCATTGAGTCGTTGCCTGTCGAGAACCGGCTGGCCATTCAGCCAGCATTTTCCAAGGTGGTTGAGAGCACGAATCGACGTCGAAAGATCTTGCAATTGGTTCAAGAATCGATCGGTCAATTGCGTCTGGATATGAAATATCTGGTGTTCGATCTCGAGGCGACCCGCCGCGAGCGAGACGTCTATCATGCCCAGTTGATTGAAATGCTTGGTGAGGATGGGCTTCCTCCAATCGATGGTAAGAGCGAACCAGAATAAAACCCAAAACAGGCAACCTGCGATCCGATGCGTCTCGGTTTGGAGGAATTCCGCACGGGCAATTTCCATCCTGGGACAATCTGTCTATTGGACCCATGGTTGAGAAAACTCTTGGAAACACACCTCAAATTGGCATTCTTGTCCGATTTGAGGATGAAAAGTTCGGCTGAAAATTCGATTTGGAATTAGAATCGAGTGGTCAAACCGGGCCAGCGAATGCGGTGCGGTTTGGCGATATGCTTTTCTCTGCCTCTCCCTGCACTTTATGGATGTGTTCGGAATTGGCTTTGTAAGCGTTCTGAATTCCTCACGAATGGGTCGAGAACCTGATCGATAACCCGTTGTTATGAGCAGGTTTCTTGGCTCCTATCCCGAACAACGTTGAATGTTATGGAATTCAACCCTCGATCGTTGACCCAACGATGCGTCGATCTCGAACTTGCGACGTCCGCTCAGATCGATCGTATTTGGGCGGATATTCGAACGGAGCAAGTTTCGTTGGATGAGGTCAAGTCGTTCTTGCTGCGCAAGGGGATTCTGACCAACTTTCAATTGGATCGAATGCTAACGGGCGAGCGATTGGGGTATTTCTACGGCCCCTACAAAGTCCTGTACATGATCGGTGCAGGTACGTTTGCACGCGTATTTCGCGCCGTGCATCGCGAGACGGGCAAGATCGTGGCAGTCAAGGTTCTGCGTCGTCGCCACCGCGACCAAGTTTCTCAGATCGAGCAGTTCCTTCGCGAAGGGCGCATGGGATTGGAACTGCGTCACCCAAATATCGTAACGGTGTTTGAGATCATCAATGATCCTCGAGCACCGTACTTGGTCATGGAGTTTGTCGAGGGAGAGACACTGCGGGAAATCTTGAGGATTCGGGGCAAGTTCGAGCCTGTTGATGCGCTCAAGATCATTCATGACATTTGCTCCGGGTTGGACTTTGCGTTTCAGAAGGGGATCACCCACCGCGACTTGAAACTATCGAACGTCCTGGTCCACTCCAGTGGACGGTGCAAGTTGGTGGACTTTGGCTTGGCCGCCCTAGCAGATACTTCGTCGCCGGAAGCCATCGCCGATTGTCCGAGCGCTCGCGCTATTGACTATGCCGCGCTGGAACGAGGGACAGCAGTTCGAAAAGGAGATCCTCGCAGCGACATCTATTTTGTCGGCTGCATGTTCTACAACGTCCTTTCGGGCAAGACACCACTGTACGAAACACGCGATCGTTTGATGCGATTGAATGTGACCCGTTTCACCGATATCCCATCCATTGCAGAAGTCGAACCGGGACTTCCCGATTATGTTTATGCGATTTGCAACAAGTCGATGGAGTTCGCTCCGGACAAGCGCTATCAGACGCCCGGTCAGATGCTTTACGACATTGAGGTGGCGATCAAGCGAATCGGTACACCGGATGTGGCTCCTGCAGGAGATTCCGGACCAAAATTAGCCGAGCCAATCGATCCCGAGGACTTGAAGGAAGGTCAAGGCAAGACTGTCTTGGTGGTCGAAAGCAGGGCTGAATTGCAGGATCTTCTGCGCGAAAAACTAAAGAAACGCGGTTATCGAGTGCTCGTAATCGGGGATCCCGAACGAGCGCTTGCCAAGTTCGCGCCGGACGAAGCGTCTTCGACCGACTGCATCGTTTTGAGCGCCGTCGATTTGGGCAATCTTGCGTTGGATGCTTTTAATTTGTTGGCGCAGCAGGAACATACCAAGCATATCCCTGCTATTATGCTCGTGGATCCGAAGCAGCAACACGTGATACGCGGAGCAAAGACATCCAACATTCACGTGCTGATGCCGATGCCGCTCAAAGTTCGCGAATTGCGACAAGCCTTGGTTACCTTGACCCGTAAACCTGCTGATCCCGTCGCGAGCTAAGCCTCACTCCTTCCCTTCCCTCGACGGGGGCCCACCTTATGTTCGGTCCAGCGAAATTTTCGTTTGGTCATGTGTTCGCAATCGCTGCGCCATGGTTGCTCGGCTGTCTGCTTCTTCCAAATCACCTGCGAGCGCAGGAGACTCTCGCCAACGAAGCGCCCAAAGTATCGCAGGTGGGCGCCACGGGCGATCGCATTGATCCCCGTTCCTGGATGCCGGAGACATCGGTTCTCTACGCAGAAATTGCTCCCGCCGGACTGTGGCTCGATCATCCTATGAGGGGATGGTTGACGTCGACCGATGCATTCAAAACGATTTGGCGTTCCCCCGAAGTCCTTAAAGCCCGCGGTGGAATTTTCGTCGCCGAACTGGCTATTGGAATGAAGCTCGAAGATATCGCGCGGGAGCTCTCCGAAGGGGGCGCATACATCGTTATCGATAAGAGAACGGACGGGATGGCACTTCTCACAAAGACTTCGAGCGCCGCGTGGTTGAAGAAGTATCTTGATAAACTTTTGGAAGTTGCTCGCAGCGATGCGAAGAGCAAGGGCCAACCCGATCCAGTGAAGTCTGCCGAGTACCGAGGGGTACAAGGTTATCAATTCCAAAACGTAATTTTTGGATCGATCGACGAGTGGCTGCTAGTGACCAACAGAAGCCCATTGGCCCAAGCCATCATCGATCGCCAGCAGGACGCGTCGATTCCAAACTTGCTCGATGCTCGATGGTTGGACGGATTTCAAGGCATCAATGCATCGGGTGAGTCGGGTAGCACAACCCGCGTTATTGCGGTGCAGACGGACCTGGAACAGATCCGGCAATTGGATCGCGGCAACGACTTGTTCAAGGATCAAGCCAAAGACTTCGGTGCCGAGTTGATTCTCGGTGGGGTCTTGTCGGTCCTGCGCCATGCACCGAGCGCATCAGGGTCGATCGAGTTTCGCGAGAATGGCGTGACTGGGGAACTGAGCGCTCCGACCGATCCGGCTTGGTTTGGAAAATCGAGAGAGCATTTTGTCGGGCCGAACCAGTCGGGGCGCGCTCCCGCACCCCTTCTTGTCGCAAACTCGATCGGAACTTTATCGGCCTACCGCAATCTGTCCGAGATGTGGTTACGCGCTGGAGATTTGTTCGATCAAAATGTAAATGATCAACTGGCGCAAGCAGACAATACACTCACCACCCTTTTCTCCGGCAAGGACTTTGGGACGGACATCCTCGGTGCCATCGAGCCTGAGGTTCAAGTGATCGCGGTTCCTCAAACCTTTGCGGACGGGGCGCTGTCTCCCTCGGTCAAACTACCCAGTTTTGCACTCGTTGCGAGACTGAAAAAACCGGAAGTGATGCAAAAGGAACTCAAGCGCACATTTCAGAGCTTCTTAGGATTTCTGAACGTCGTTGGGGCGATGGAAGGTCAGCCGCAGATCGACCAAAACATGGATTTGGTCAACGGGCAACCTTTGTTTTGGGGGGAGTATGTTCCCGATTCGGAGCGGAAGTATGAAAATGGTCTACCGATTCAATTCAATTTCAGCCCGGCTATCGCCTTCGTCGGCGATCACGTAGTTCTGGCAAGTCACGTGGCTCTGGCGAGGCAGCTTGCGGAGAAGCCTTGGACGTCCAGTTCGGCTGCTTCGACTTCGAGCGATGCGAACAGCTTTTTGAATATTGATTTCCAAGCTTTGCGGCAGGTTCTCGAATCCAATGAGAATGCACTCATCACGCAAAACATGTTGGAGAAAGGGCATTCCAAGGAAGAAGCTACCAAGGAAGTCGGTATGTTGATGAGTATCCTGTCGCTGTTGAAGGAAGGTTCGCTGCGGCTGTCATTCGACGATCGAACGAAGTTGGAGCTGCGCATCGATGCGATGGAACCGTAGAGGACATCTGTAGAAGACAAGTAGATCAGCACTTTGCGACGGTTGAGACGGTCGAAGAAATTTGGGAACCAACATGCCGATAGATGCTAAGACCACGCTCGCTGAGATCGATCCAGCGTTTGCATGGCAAAAGTGGTCTCCTGCGGATCAAGAGCCATGGGATGAGCAGCGCGTACGATTGCTGTATCGGCGCGGTGCATTTGGTGCAGGTCCCAAGGAAATTGCGAGGGGACTCAAAGAAGGGCCCGAGCAGTGCATTGCTACGCTGCTCGGCGAGGAATCGCAGTCAACAGAGCTCGCACGACAGGTCGAGGTATTTGAAAAAGAATCAGGTGCGATTGCTGCGGCAGTACGTGCAGGTGGGGATATCGATCGATTGGCGGCTTGGTGGTTGCACCGTATGCTGCATTCCCCCCAGCCGACCCTTGAAAAGATGACTTTGTTTTGGCATGGTCATTTTGCTACGGGTGCGGACAAGGTCGTCGACTCGGAGCTGATGTACGAGCAGAATCGATGGTTGCGACAGCATGCATTGGGAGATTTTCGAGCCATGGTGCATGGTATCTCCAAGGATGCGGCCATGCTTTTGTATCTTGATAGCGCAACCAATCGCAAAGCCCATCCCAACGAGAACTACGCTCGCGAATTGATGGAACTGTTTTGCCTAGGCGAGGGAAATTACACGGAAAAGGACGTTCAGGAGTTAGCCCGCTGCTTCACCGGTTGGGAGATACGGAGAAAGCTATTTCGTTTCAATGAATACCAACATGATGAAGGAGTGAAGACACTGCTGGGTCGTTCGGAAATCGAATCGGGGGAATCTGCCATCGATGTTGTTTTGGCACAGGAAGCGATGCCCTATTTCGTTGTTGGGAAACTGGTGAAGTTTTTTGTCATGGACGAGCCCCAAGCGTCGCGTCAGTTCTTGGAGCCATTAGTGAAAACATTTATTGCCTCGGACTACTCGATTCGACACGTCGTTCACCAAATTCTATTGAGCAATTTGATGCTGTCCCTTTGGAGCGTCGGGCGCAAAGTGCGATCGCCGGTCGAGTATGCATTGGAGATTGTTCGATCGATGGAAGCGACCGCCAATCTGGACCGACTGGCGAAGATGCTGCGGCCATTGGGGCAAGCGCTTTTCTATCCGCCGAACGTGAAGGGCTGGGACGGTGGTCGTGCTTGGATCAATTCATCGACGCTGATCGGCCGCTCCAATTTCGTTGTCGACTTGCTCGGAGACACCAATACGCGCTTCGCAGGGGGATCGTTAGAGAATTGGATCCGCGCTCAGGGAATCGATAGCAAAGAAGCTTGGATGGAGTGGTTAACGAAATCGTTGGTGGCGGTTCCCATACCCGACATCGAACGGGACGCTCTCCAGAAGGGGATGGCCGGAAGAACCAATGCCAACGGATGGACGGCTCCCTTGATCTCTCTTTCACAAAATCCACGGATACATCTGTCTTAGAAATCATAGGAACAGCAATGGAACGAAGAACATTCACCCTAGGTGCCGCAGCGGCCGCAACGGGACTCGCTCTGGATATCCCCGTTCCTGGTGGCTGGATGAAGGCGTTGGCCAGCGAGCTAACCGTCGCGCGTGGGGATGGCCGTCCGAATCGGATCTTGGTCGTCGTGCAATTGTCGGGAGGCAATGATGGTCTCAATACGGTGGTTCCTTATCGCGACGAGCGGTATGTACAAGCCCGACCCAAGCTGAAGATCAATGCTTCGGAGGTGATTCCCTTTCAGAACGATCTTGGGTTCCACCCTTCTTTGCGTTCCTTGGAGAGCCAATGGGAAGCCGGGCGATTCAGTGTTGTGCAGGGGGTCGGCTATGCGTCGCCGAACCGATCTCACTTCGAGTCTATGGACATTTGGCATTCATGTCACCGAAAACAAGACCGCACTCAATCGGGATGGATTGGCCGTTATCTATCAGGCTGTTCTGATTCGGAACAAAAAGATGCACCGGGGGTGCACGTGGGTGCCGAGCCGCTGCCGTTGGCTTTGGTGGAAAGAGGTGTTCAAGTTCCTTCGCTGGCTTCCATCGAGCAAATGCGGCTGAAATCGAAATCAAAAGTCATGCAGATGGAGGAGGATGGAACCGCATCGGCTATTGGTTCGGCTGAGAAGTCCTCAGTAGGTGAAGGGGATTCCGATCTTCTGGGTTTTGTAGAGACCAGTACTTCGGCAGCGTTGGAAGCCAGTTTGCGGTTAGAGAAAGCGTTGTCCGTTCCCGATGAGACGGGAGATTTTCCCAGCAGCGGATTGGGCGAAAAACTGAAGGTCGTGTCGCGATTGATCCTAGCGGGTTTGGGGACGCAAGTGTACTACGTTACGCTTGACGGGTTTGATACACATGCCAAGCAAGCAGCCGTTCATGCTTCCTTATTGCGGCAATGGTCCGACGCGGTGTCTGCCTTTTGCAAACGCATGCAACAAGCAGGATTGCAGGAGAATGTGTTGGTCGTGACCTTTAGCGAGTTCGGAAGACGCGTTTCAGAAAACGCCAGCCAAGGCACCGATCACGGCGCTGCCGCCCCCATGTTTCTCGCGGGTCCGAAATTCCCTGCCCCGCTGGTGGGAGAGCATCCGAGTCTGAACAGTCTCGACGATGGTGATCTCAAGTACCATATCGATTATCGTGATGTTTATGCTGCGGTTATCGAAGGTTGGTTGGGGGCCGCGAGTCTCAAGGTTCTCGATGGGGATTACCGTGAAGGAGCCGAAAAGCTTCGGCTATTTGGATGACTAGGAATCGAAGCGCATTGGAATGCGAGGAGAGAGGATGTTACTCTACGCCAGCGATTGGTTTGAGAAGCATGATACAGGGCAGCATCCGGAGTGCATCGCGCGCATCCATAACGTGAATCGGATGCTGACCGAAAAGGGATGGAACGAACGATGCACGCGACCGACATGGATGGCGGCTACGGTCGAACAATGCAAGCTCAATCACGATGCGGACTATCTTGAGCAGATCCATCATTGGTCGGTCGGAAATGCGGGGAGAATCGAAGCCGACACGGTCGTTTCGACGGGGTCCTGGGATGCGGCCATGTTGGGAGCGGGAGCGGTCTGCGATGCGGTGGATCGTGTTTTGGCAGGAGAAGATCGGACGGCATTTTGCGCCATCAGGCCGCCGGGGCATCATGCCTTGAGGGATGCACCGATGGGTTTTTGCCTCTTGAATAATGTCTCCATCGGAGCCATGCACGCACGTGCCAAAGGACTAGAACGGGTCTTGATTGTCGATTGGGATGTGCATCATGGCAATGGAACACAGGCCTCCTTTTGGACCGACCCAACCGTGGGATTTGTATCGATTCATCGTTTCCCGTTTTATCCTGGGACGGGCAAAGCCGACGAACGAGGTGAAGGGGCGGGACTGGGGGCGACGGTCAATGTGCCAGTTCCGTTGGAGACGACTCCCAAAGACTTTATGGCCAAACTGGCGGATGCAACGGAAGGGCTCGCAAAAAAACTCCGACCACAGATGATCTTTCTCAGCGCGGGCTTCGATGCGCATCGCGCCGATCCGGTCGGTGGATTGACGTTGGAGGCTGAGCATTACGAGGAAGCGGGAAAATGGATCGCTCAGTTAGCCGCCGATTACTGCGAAGGACGCTTGGTAACGCTTCTCGAGGGGGGCTATCACTTGCAGCGCATGCCCGAGAGCGTCGATGCGCATTTGGCTGGAATCACCGGATTCCATTCGCAACGCTGACAGGAGTAAAGACCCCGTCATTTTCGTCGGCGATGGTCTTGAGTGCATAGAACCCCATATTGCTATGCAGTAGAACGGTATGGATAGGGATCAGTACTTTGGCATCTCCAGCTTCGTCGAATTGACGATTGTAGCTGCGAAGGTCATTGATCGTGGAATCTCTGATTTCGCCATCGGACAAGAGGAATATGGCGTCGGGCTTGAGTCGCATGGCCATACCGATCGATGATGCGGGAAGGGTATTTCCACCGTGGATGATCGAACCGACCCATCGATTGACTTTGTCAACGTTATCTTTGGTGGGATGAAGGAATTTCGCTTCGGGTGGGAATTTGCCAAACATAGGATGGGGCTCCGAGTCGAAGCTGACCACGAGAAACTCTTGATCGGGCGAGAGGGATTGAAGCGCGCGGATTAGCTCCCTTCTAAGTGTGGGCCAGCGGATCCCTTCAAGCATCGATTTGGAACTGTCGATGACGAATACGAAACGCTGCCCTTCTGCATACGTTCCAAAGAACGAAGCTCCTGGTCCTTTGCCCGCAGGTCTAGGTGCTCCTTTGGAAGCTTCGCCTTCGCCCACACCATCGAACCCTCCGCTCATGGCCGCAAGATTGCTTTGCTCGAATAGCGAAGTCGAAGAGGCAATGTCGCCGTTAGCAACTGCGATCAAGTTCGTCGACACCTTGTCGGCCGATAGATTCGGGATTTCGATCGGCGTGGAAGCCGTGGCGGGCACTCCGGAAGGAGGAGGCTCATCGCTTTTGGTGGGAGCATCCGAACCGAGGTCAAACTCAGTGAGTTCCTCTCCGAGTGAATCACCGGAGTCAGTGATCAGCAACGAGAGACCAGGGAAGCCATTTCCATTGCCGAGGATGACGATCAACGACAAAGAGATGATGAGCGTTAAGTGGACCGAAAGGCTGATGATGTAGGCATATAGCGCTTGAAACCTTTTACGGCTAAGCATTGATCGGAGTATCGGTTCTGGTCCAGCGTCCATCATTTGGGATTTCCGTTCGATTTGGCTGGGCGAGGGATGAATCGGTACGTACCGGCATTTTCTTTGGCGAGTTTTTGCATGTCGGCAACGAACTCTTCTCGGAAAAAATGGACCACATGAATTGGGACCATTGGCAATCCATCGGAAAGGAAGTCATCGCTCAGGTTCATACTGCGGATTTTTGAAGTCCAATCTTTGACCTTGGTATCGCCATCGAACAGCAAGAAGATCCCATCGGGTTGCATCGCGATGGCGGCTCGTAGGGCATCGATCGGTGGCCGGCCATCTTTCTGAACGTCGATGCGCTCGATCCAATCGATAGTCTGGCTCAGATTTTCGCGCGTCGCAGCGATGGGTTTTGTTTCGGGTGTTCGTCCGCGGAATGTGATCGGGTCGATCTCTTTGCCGAAGAAACTGATGAAGTAGCGTTGTTTGGGTTTCATCGAAGCCAGTGAGCGAAGAATCTCCCGTTTTGCTTCATCGAAAGCTTTGTCTCGCAACATACTGGGAGAGGAATCGACCACGTAGACGAAAGTGTTGCCGACGGCTTTGGTGCCGAAGAACTCGGCGCCTTGCATCGAACCCATTCCAGTTCCCATGGCTTTGGAGGCACCCGTGGAAAGTCCGTGTGGCATGTCTTTCCAAGGATTGGATGGGCCAATTCCCTCCAAAGGTTTCCCCACATCGATGATGGGTACGTTCGTGTCAGGCGCGATCATATTGGGCGTGGAGGGCTGTCCATCCGATGAGGACTCCAGAGACGCAGGGAACTCCACGGGCGTTTCTGTCAGGATTGTTTCCGAATCGGCGTCTGCCGCGACGATGGAGAGGAGCTGAGCGGTTGGGGCAACGGTGACGACACATATGGCCAGGATCGCGAGAGCAGCAAGGTGCAACAGACAGCTCAACCAAACGTGGGGAGCCATCCACCAAGCTCGGCGACGCTCGCTGGCATCGGTGTGCCTGTGCTGGAGTGCGTGTGCGATCCATGCGGGCGACAATTCGGGTTGAGGTATGACCGTCGGATCGGATGTCGTTCGTACCTCATCCACATCGATTGGATCGGTAGAAAGGTGAGTGGTCGATCCAATCTTTTTTGCGAGTGACGTTTCGGTTTGAGCGACATCGTCCGCAGGTTCGGGCGACGCGTTCGCTGAATCCTGTCGGCGTCGTGTTCGATCCAGGACGGGCATCGTGTTGGATGATGTGTAGGCGTGGGAACCTTGCAAGCCATGGGAAGGGTCCTGACGGTACCCCATTTGCCAAAAAGGAAGACGCAACGATGCAGACTCGGACATCGTCTCCCATCCAGAGGGTTCATGAGAGGATCGCGGTCTTGGCTGGAAGTGGCTAGCGTTTGCCGTGTCCGATGCTGGCGATGACGATGTTGAATTTGATGACGATATTTCTCGACTGGTTGTGATTTCTCGACTGGTTGTGGCTGAGGGACGGTCTACTCCGTCTACTCCGTTGTCACGAACATCCAATGGGAGCAGCGACAGGGGCAAATCCACCAGGTCGCGATGCGGATGGGAAGAAGGTCCACGGTTTTCGAGCCAAGCTCTAAGAGGTTCTGCGTTTCCGGATTGAGCGACGGCGATCGCCTCAAGCAACGAGGCATAGGCAGCGCGGTAACGGGCGGCTTGTTCCTCGTATTGCAACGACTGCAACGCAAGTTTCGCGCGCTCGAGCAATGCTCCGTCGATTTCCAGGCTTGGTTCGAGGGGTGTGGAGGGAGGCATCGATTCAGAATTCAAAAAGCTTCCGAGAATTTCCCGACTTGGAATAACCGACTGTGGGACTCCCGCTAATTTTCGAGCACGGAGGCGTTGGGGGCAAGCGCGAAAGCCAGAAGAATTCAGGCTGGGAGTGAACGGAGATCTTGGATGCGCATCGGCGGTCGAAGTGCCAAACAGCCATTTCTCTTTATCGTAACCCGATGCGTTCGCGACGGATTGCCTGCCCATCGCTCAACGACAGTTGCCAGACTGAGGGGTTCATTTTACCCTTGAGTTTGTCAAATCCCATGGGTCAGCAAAGCCGTGCAGACCGTGGCTACAACCAGAATTCCAAGGCCTTGTTTAAAACCAGGCCCTTCGTTTATTTCGGCACGGGGCGAAGGCCTCGTGTTTCTTCCTGGAGTTTTCGAATTTCCGCGAGGATCGATTCCGATTTCGTGCGGATCGAGGCAGATGAAAACCAGTCGATGATCGTTTGAATTTCTTCGGTGTTTTGCGATGGGTCGAGGGTGGCAATCCGTTTTGGGATGGCGGAAGCGATCGATTGGAGGACAAGGAGTTCCATCTGGTCGACGTTTGGGGCTTGTTCGGCGCGGTCGAGGATTTCGGGGATGGCAAAATAGAGTTCGTGGTAGGCAGCTTCCTGAACCAGCGGCCAAAGAACGACGGCGCGGTCGTTGTAAGCAACGGACCAAGCCCCCCAATAATCGGCTCCATCCGCATTGCGTTGGGCCAAGCTGCCGACGAGGACGTTGGCAGGGAAAATCTCGGACCGATATTGCGTTGCTTTAGAAACGTGCCAAACCGTTGGCTGTGCAAGGGTTTTTAAGTGTTTGAGGACATCGCTGCTTGTATTTCCCGCATTTGGGGTCAGGCTGGTCGCCGTGATGCGCCATTTGCTGAATGGGACACGAAGATAAGAAAAGCGGCGATAGGCAAACGTGTTGGGACAAAACTCGGAGCCCGAAACCGAAGAAAACGTCAGGAAAACCAACAGTCCAACAAAGACGGTTCCGAGGACGGCCAAAACGATCAGCACGCGCGAACCAACACTGCTCCGTTTTTGAAGCTTGCCCGTTTTCGATTGCTTGCCCATGGTGGTCTGCGATGGATGGCTGATCTCTCGCGAGAAAAGGGTAACCGTACAGGAAGACGTAGTGGAAGAGATAGGTGCGTTTAGCCCTCCGAACCTAGCAAGCCCTTCCGATGGGATGGATGTGCGATTGATTCGAAGCGAAGGATTGCTAGGCTACTCCAACAGTTTACCCTGACTACAACACAGCGGGTGATGATTTTTATTGGAACCATTCCAGCAGTTACCAAGAACTGCGTCGGCAATTCCTAGTGAGCGCGGACCCAACGGGCAGCGATGCATTGGAAAAAAGACGCATTGGAAATAAAGCGTTCGGTCCTAAAAGCAAATGGCGAGGCGGCAACAGCGCGGATGTCCGGTGGCATTCGAATCGAAGATTGGGGCATGAGACGCAGATCGAGGATGGTCGATGGGAATAAAAAAGGAGACGTTGCAAGACAAGGACAGCAGCATCCCGCTGGCCGGCCACCGCGTGGAGGGAATTTTGTTTCTTTCCTCGGAGCCCATCACACTGCGACGCTTAGCCGCGATGGCCGGATTGCAAGATCCGACAGCGGCCCGGTCGGCCGTTAGTGATTTGAACGCAAAATACGATGCAGCTGGGCGAGCTTTTCGTGTGGAAGAAGTGGCTGGCGGGGTGCAAATGCTGACTCGACCGCAATTTTCTCCCTGGCTGCGACGATTTGGCCAGGTCGCGGGGGAGCAGCTACTCAGTCCAGGGATGCTCGAGACTTTGGCTATTATCGCCTATCGGCAACCGGTGGTTCGCGCGGAAGTCGAGGCGATTCGCGGGGTTGGATCGGACGAAGTGCTGCGACAATTAATGCAGCGAGATTTAGTAAGAATTGCTGGACGCCACGAAGAATTAGGCCGCCCCTACCTTTACGAAACAACCCGACGCTTCCTACAACTATTTGGTCTGCAATCCCTCGACAATCTTCCCCGAGCTCAAAAGATTCGGGCAGCAGAAGCCGACATTGCAAATAGATTGAGCGACCCACTCGATGGCGAGGAACCGCCGCCGAATGCGCAGCATCTTGAAGAAGGTCTTTTGCAACCTCCTCTCGACCGCTAGCATAGCGCGCGGAAATCGTTAGAACTGTACGGTCGGATTGGATTGAATCGTTTTCCCTCCCCTTGAATTGTCTCGAAAGAAGCAAGGTGTCCACTGTGAAGATGTCGTTCGCTGCCGGTGCATTGCGTGATGTCGCGAATCCTGCGTCGGCTGATTGGTCAGGTTCCGCGCCCTGGTCGTATCCCCATAAGGCTCCCATTGTCATGTCGGAGGAAGTCGACGATGACTTTGAGGACGATGGGGAGGAGTTAGACGACGAAGAGGACGAAGAGTTCGAGGAAGAAGATGATGAGGAGGAAGAGGAATTCGAAGACGAGGAGGAAGAGCTAGAGGACGAATGGGAGGAAGTCGAAGAGGACGAGGACGAAGACGAAGAGAAGGATGAAAAGGAGGGAGAGGAAGAAGAGGAAGAGGAAGAGGAAGACTGGGAGGAGGATGACGATTGGGACGATGACGATGACGATGACGACGAGGAAGAAGAAGAGGACGAGGATTGGGACTGATTGGTCCCTCCTGTTCCTGGAGAGCTCCCCTGCTCATCGCCGAAAGAATTCTTCCGAGAGAAATTCGATCGGTTTGCAAACTCGCGGTCTGGAACGGATCCAATCGAGATTAAAATCAGATCACGCTCCACGTTCTCCTGAGGCCATTCCTAGTCGAACTTCCCTGAGCGTCCAACAAACAACCGCTGTGTATACAGCTGGCAAACTCAGCAAGTCTCTGCCGCTTGGTTTTTTTGTTGGTCGCCTAGGTGGGCGAATGGAAAGGCAAAGATCGAACAACGACAGGAAAGAGAATGGTAGTCACTCCGATGGGCGGGGTTTGAGGGCATGCCAAGCGCAGTCTGTTTTTTGCTGGCATATTCTTTTGTTCTCATTGCCGAGTTCTCTCGATTTGGATTGCGAGGAGAGGCTGGCCGGCTATGGGTCACGCGAGCCACCCTAGCGCTATTCGCCATCGCGTTCATCACGCACACGCTTTACGTGATCGACCGTATCCTTTTGAGTTGGTTCGCCGGCGATCGCGCGCAGCCATTCGGTACATGGCAAGAGTGGGGGATCCTGGTCGCCTGGATGATCGCGCTGGCCTTCGTCGTCATGTGGTGGCGGCGCAGCGATAAGCAGATTGGGTTATTTGTATTGCCCTTGATCATTGGCTTGATTGGATTGGCTGTTGTTTTCCCGGTCGATTCGCCTATTGCATTGAACCAGGCGTCGACGGTCTCTTTTTGGCGACTGGTTCATTCCATTGCCATGATGATCGGCACTATGTTGGTCACTCTCGGTTTTGCTTTCGCAACAATGTATTTGGTCCATGCATGGAAGCTCAAGCATCGCAGTGCATCGGGGAATGCGATTCGCTTGCCCTCACTCGAGTACCTGCAGTCGATCGGGCGAAACTGCATCCTAGGGAGCGCTGCATCGATTGGTTTTGGAGTTGTTTCCGGTGCCATTATGAACTTCACTCGGGATGGTCAAGTGGCCTGGACGGACCGCGGCATCATCTTCACGGGGGGGCTCTTTCTTTGGCTCTGCTTTGCGGCTGTGGCCCAATGGTTCTCCTCCAATCGCGGGCGGGGTGAATGGATCGCGTTCATGAGTATCTTGTCTTTTGTTATTGTTTTGATCGCCCTCGCCTTTGTGGTTTCTGCCCCACATGGAACCGATTCGGGACTGTCCGATGGCAGGACGGGTTGGTTGTTCAATGGTGTGCACAGCGTACCGAGATCAATTACGCGAGGTGAGTCCGTATGAAACTGCGCATGATCGGGTGCAGCCATCACGGAACCCCGCTTGAGATTAGAGAAAAGATGGCCTTTAGCGCGGATCAGTATGGGCCAGCGCTGGCAGGTCTAAGAGAGCTGTTTCCTGAATGCGAATCGGTTCTTATAAATACTTGCAATCGCGTTGAATGGTATGTAGGTAGCGGCGAGGATACGGCGCTGCCGACGGTCGATCAATTGATCGCGTTTGTGGCCGCGTTTCACCATGCCGATCCGAAAGTTTTTCGAGAGCATTTTCATTTCCTCGAGGATGCTAGGGCTGCGGAACACCTGTTTACGGTCGTCAGCAGTATCGACTCGCTGGTTGTGGGCGAATCGCAGATCGCTGCCCAAGTCAGCGATGCCTACGAGCGCTCGCGTGAGGGAGGATATGCTGGGACCTCTATGCACCTGCTATTCCAGCATGCCAATATGGTCGCCAAAAGGGTGTCCAATGAAACGGAGATCCATCGACGTCGCATCAGCGTGCCGAGCGTCGCCGTCAGCGAAATCGCTTCGGAGTTCTTCGAGCGTTTCGAGGACAAAAAGATTGTCGTCATCGGAAGTGGCGATATGGGGGTGGATACCTTGCAATACTTGATCGATGCGGGGGCCAGCAACGTCGATATCATCAACCGCTCGTTCGATCGAGCTTCCGCCGTAGCAAAACAATTTTCGATCCGTGCTAAGGCGTGGGAGTTTCTCGATTCTTTGCTGGTCGATGCGGATCTCGTGGTCAGCACCACGGGTGCTCCCGAACCGATCATGACTGAGTCTCGACTCAAAGGCATTCTGGCAAAACGCCGAAAAGGGAATCTACTGATCTTGGATTTGGCGGTCCCTCGCGATTTTGAATCGAGCATCGCCCGATTGCCGAGCGTCTATCTTTACTCGGTGGATGATTTGCAATCGGTCTGCCAACGCAACGAGTCCATGCGACGTCAGCAGATGCCTAAAGCCAAACGCATTATTGAAGAAGAAGTTCAGAGGCTGCTGGCCGATTGGAGCGTCCGCAATTCGGGAGATACCATTCGAGCTCTCCGCGATCAAGCGGCACTGTTTCGTGATACCGAGTTGCAACGGTTGTTCGGAAAGCAGTCGATGGAGGAGGCGACACCCGAGGTTCGGCAGGAAATCTCTCAGGCCATGGATCGGTTGATCAACAAGATTTTGCATTCGCCTCTGCAATCGATTCGCGAAGCTCCTCATGAAGAGCAACGGGAATCCTTGGTTAGTGCCATCCGGCGATTGTTCCAGATCCGCTAATTGAATCGGGTTCGGCAGAAGCTCGCTCGTCGCATGCGTTCCATGCAACGATGGAGGGAATCGAAGTCGCGAGGATGGGATTCCTGAAGGATGGTAGGCCATGCATCTCTTTTTGAAACGCAAACCGCCTGAAACCTGCGAAAATCCATGCCCCCCAAGAAATTTGCCATTATTGTTGGTTCCGGATTTGCCGGTTCGCTGCTGGGTTGGATTTTGGCTCGCCATGGCCGCGATACGGTCCTTGTGGACCGTGGCAAACACCCTCGTTTTGCCATAGGCGAATCCTCGACGCCCACTGCCGACTTCCTCATATCCTATTTGTCCGAGCGTTGGGATTTAGCGGCTCTGAAGCCTCTCGCTGCGTTTGGGACGTGGCAAACGCAGGTTCCAGAACTTCGGTGTGGATTGAAGCGAGGTTTCAGTTACTTTGGCCATCGCACGGGTCAGCCCTACTACGACACGCCCGATCACCAGCATTCATTGCTGGTGGCCGCGAGCGCGTCGGATGCCTGGAGTGACACGCATTGGTATCGGGCCGATGTCGATGCTTGGATGGCGAGACAAGCCACCTCCGCCGGTGCGGAACTCCATGAACAATCGTCCCTTGAGCAGGCCACTTGGAATCCGGACAAGCAATCCTGGAGCGTCCTGCTGCAATCGTCGGAAGGGCCTTCCCATCGTTTCGAGGCCCCATGGCTCATCGATGCGTCAGGAAGTGGTCATGCGACAGCGGCCTGGTGCAAGCACTCGGAAGATAGCGATTGGATGAGGACTCGATCTTCCGCCATTTATGGTCACTTTGACCAGGTAGGTAGTTTTTCGTCTCTTTATACTTCGCAATTTGGACATGCCGCCGAGATTTTCGATTCCGATGACGCGGCACAGCATCATATCGAAAGCCGAGGTTGGTTTTGGATGCTGAGGTTTCTGGGAGATCGTACGAGTGTCGGGTTTGTGGAAGCCCGTCCCCAGCATGGGACTTCCGGATCTGGCGTTGCAATCGAGGATGCATGGAAGGATTGGTTGCTGGCATGTCCAACGGTGGGGCAATTGTTGGAGCCAGCCATTCTGGTAGATCCCAAGAACGCGTTGGGTGAGCCTCAATTGCAGCGAGTCTCTCGTATGAGCCGTTGTCGATCGCATGCATGTGGTCGGGGTTGGATCGCGCTCCCCGTCGCGTACGGATTCGTTGATCCCTTGCACAGTTTTGGTATCGCCCATAGTTTGAGCGGGATCGCTCGCGTTGCCGAGGGGCTATTGGGCGAGGATTCTCAGCAGCAGCGATTGCTCCGTTCCTATTCCGAGGAACTGCGACGGGAGATCGATTGGTTCGATACCTTGATTTCAGGAAGTTATCGCGGATTGCCCAGCGATCGTCGCTTCATGGCCTTTGCGGCCATCTATTTTGCAGCGGCAGTTGAGTTCGAACGCCAGATGGCGAGAGATCCTGCACATTGGCCACATGGCTACATGAATGCGGCTCTTACTGAGCTGCGGGCTACGACCGATCGGTGTTGGAAACTGGTGGGGGATCATGTTGGTGTTAGCGATGAGAGATTCATCGAAGCAGTCCGGACCGCGATCCAGCCATGGAATGACGTGGGGCTTCTCGATCCTAAGAACAAACAGCGGCTCGATCATACAGCCCCGCCAAAACGCCTAGCAATGATGTTGCCGAAGACTTCATCAACACGATAGAGACGGGACGCTTCGATTCATCTAGGAAGCGCGGGCCGACTCCTCCTTAGCCGCAACCGTTTGGGATGCCATCGAAGGGAATCGAATCGTGAATGCTGTTCCCTTACCGACAGTGCTGTCGACCCGGATCCGTCCTCGATGTTCGTCGACGATCTCTTTGCATGCCGCTAGACCAAGCCCTGTACCACCTTTACCAGAAGCATCAGGGCCTTGTTTGGTCGTAAAGAAAGGTTCGAAAATGCGGGGCAGGATTTCAGGAGGTATACCCTTGCCGTTATCGCGGATCGACAGAACGACCGATTCGGTTTTGGGCTCGAAGGCAATGCGCACCAAGACCGTACCATTCTCGCCGATGGCTTGTCTGGCGTTGGTGATCAAGTTCAGTAGTAAGCGTTGGATCTGATTGTTGGACGCAAGGATATTGGGGGCTGGAGAGAATTCCTTGACGACATCGATGCGGTATTTCATCAACTCCCGCTCGAGGAGGACCAAGGTGTCTTCGACGAGGGTTGTCAGGTCCGTCGGTTCATGCGGTGCGGAACGGGATCGCGATAGTCCCAGTACGGTGCTGGTAATCTTGGCGCCGCGATTGGCTGCATCCAAGATGCGAGACAAGGCTTTGTCGCGGCTGGGTTCGTCCTTGTATCGTAGGCCTAGCTTGGCATAGTTCAGGATGGTCATCAAGATGTTGTTGAACTCGTGCGTCGTGGTGCTGGAGAGTTCGCCAATAGAAGCCAAACGTTCACACTGAATCAGTCGTTGCTCCAACTGAGCGATCCACGCGTCTCGTTCATGATCCGCCACCGACTGGGTGGCTTCGGGCAATTTCGAGTCGGGAGCGGACAATGGAAGATCGGGCATTTCTGGCTTGGTTCGATACGGTGGTATTTGCTAACGTTGCAGAAGCATTTCGGTACGCGCAGGACATCACCTCGGAATTCATGCCAGGATTACTCAAAAACCTCGGTCTGAATCAAGCCGGATCGCAATCTCTTTTTCGCTTCACGATCGGCAGAGTAAGAAAATCGCAGAGAACAAGCCATGATCCGAACATCGCTCGAACAAATGGAGCGATTGCTATCAATCGCAGAAACCGAAGGGATCCGCGTTCGCCGAGAATGGTTGGGGGGCGTGCGCGGCGGTTTGGTACGCGTCGGTCGCGAGCCGATCTTGTTTGTCGATGAGTCCCTCGGAATCGGAGAGCAATTGGAACAGACGAAGCATGCGTTAGCGCCATTGGACTGGAGCGATACTCGCTGGGCTGACGCGATGCGAGACTTGCTCACCCCTTCGAACGGAATGGTTTCATCATTGGCAACAGAAGATGGGAACGACTGTTTAGGGTAGCTGCGATGCCGAGTCGAGGTCTTGGGCTCGCAAGTTCTCGATTCGCACGGTTCCTTGGCTGAAAAAAGAGAGTTCGTCGGGATCCGCGTTGGGACGCAACGCACGGGAGATAACCGCGTCACCGTCACCGATGAACAGTTCCAATGAACCACGGTCGATCAATAATCGCAACGCTACGCGTTCGCTACTGCCTCTTATTGGAACCACGACGTCGCCGATCGATATCTTCTTTGCGGCCGAGTCGACCGTGATCTTCACACCGCGAAGCTCGATCGTCGCGATCGATTGAGTGGCGAAAACGAAATCCCAGGACACATCGGTACTGCTCGAAGCGAGTTGGATCGGAGTCGTTCCCGTGTTGGGAATGGACATGGAAGTGGGCAGGTTTCGAACGGCGCGACCGGCAGTATCCAGTTCTCGCACGGGTCGGGCAACCATACGAACTCCTGTCTTGCTATCGCGCAGCGACAGTTCCACCGGAAGGGTCATCTGTTGATTGAATCGCTGCCCCGGAAACTCGATCCCCTGTCCCCATCCGACTTGGATACGCCGACCATCGGGTGAGTTGCTAAAGGTCTGTGCAGCGTAAAAGTTTCCCCACCACAACCGCTCTTTGGTCTGACTGTCCGGCGTGAATGCATGTCCATCGAAGGTCCCAAGCAGATACTGACCATCGGCTGCATACAAAACCCAACTCGATTGGCCAGGGCGGTTGGGATGAGGCAATTCAAAGAGATCCGGGCATTCAAAGAATCCATCGATTTTGCTCTCGAATTTCCATGCTTTGAAATCCGATGAACTGTGGAACGAGATATTTTGTTTGCCATCGGCTTCGTCATAGACGGCCATGATCCAACGCTGAGAATCGGCTTGCCATAGCAGGCGTGGATCGCGACCCGGATGTTTGACGACGGGGTTGCCATCAAAGAGTTTCCATTGAAATCCATCTTGGCTGTAAGCGATGGATTCCCCCGCATCGGTGTCGGTGAGGGCCGCGATCAAAGGGGCTTTGCCATTCACACCCCAACCAGAGCTATTGTTGGTATCGACGATGGCACTACCTGAAAACGCGGCACCGCGAAGTTGTACCCAGGGGCGGAAAACATCTCCCTCTTCGGTCCAATGGAGTAGGTCCTTGCTTGTGGCATGTCCCCAATGCATATTTCCCCAATTCCACCCCACAGGGTTGTGTTGGAAATAGAGATGCCAAAGGTTGTCGTAGTAGACCAAGCCGTTGGGGTCGTTCAGCCAACCCGTTTGTGCGGTGAAGTGGTACGTGGGGCGGACGCTATTCGCGCCATCCCTGTCGGTGATGGGAGCGTTGGAAGATTGAATTGCATCGAGACGTTGTTTAGCAGCTTCCCCATCGTTCGATCGAAGGGTCCACTTCAACGTCTTGCCTCGCCATTGACGCATATCCAGCGGAGCGAGAAAATCGGCTTTCGAGCTCCCGAGTGAAATATCCAATTGATGGGTACGAGTGGGACCATCCAACGCTTGAAGCGAAACCAAAGGAGCCGATGCATCGACAGGTAACAAGAGGTAATCCTGAGAGATTTGGATTTCTCGCGAATAGTCTTTGGGTCCGCGCGAGGTGTCGGACTGTACGAGCTGGTCGATAGAAATATGCCCCCATCCTCCCACATGATCATCGATGATTTCGATCGAGCCCTTTTGGCCTTGCCACTGGCGAACATCCCAGCCATTCCACTGCAATCGCTCGGAACCTCCAGAATTGCGATTGGGTCCGACGGACTCGGCGACCACCTGGCCGTCGACCCGAAGTCGAATACACGTTTGGCCGGGAAAAGCACCACCACCGATCAAGAAATTGATGTAGGGGCGCTCGATGAGAAATTCCTTCGATTGCATGGTCCCAATGGAACCATCGCCATCATGATAGGAGTTCACATATCCCATTCCGAGATAACCATCGACATTCATTTGATTGGGCAGCGTGCCTCGCTCAGGCCCATTTCCAAAGGCTTTGCCGGTCACATGCCAGCCTTCGAAACTAGCTCCATCGAATGCATCGATCACGATGTCTTCGTCTTCCGCAGAACGAAGGCTGCTCGCTAGGAGACAGGTGAGCGCGAAAAGACTTCGTCCCAGGACCGCGAGAGCGTCCGAGGGAATTCGATCACGGAATGCAAAAAGTTTCATGGCGGGGAATGGTTGTTTGAGGGGAGAGGAACGAGGAAGAGTGGCTTGGAACTGCCAAGCGATCACGTCGATTCAGGAAGGAAGGGGAGTTGTTCCTTCCATGCATCGAGGTATTGACGGTAGCCTAAATGCCGCTCGGATTGCTGTTCCAAGAGGGTGCGAGTGGCCGCAATCAGTTCGGATTCTTTCTCGGTAGTAAGCCGCCCCATGAGAACTTGAAGGCGCAGAAAGACGAAATAGGTATCCAGTACATCGCAGCGGCAATACTCACTGATCTCGTTCTTTTTACCGGCCCGGTAAAGGTCGAGCACCATGTTTCCGTGGACATCGATCTTTCCAGGTTTATTGACGAGGGCTGCGGCTAGGTTCAGTCCTCCACGAAACCACGTGCTACCAAAATTAGTCAAGATCTCATGCAGGTCCAAATGCGATTCAAGGTTGTAGCGGTTTCGATTCTGAGAATAAGTTCGGTCGTACAAATTGAACCATTCGGGGACGCTGATCCCATAACGATAGGCAGAGAGTTCCATGAGGGGCAAGTCGAACGATCGACCATTGAACGTCACCCAAGTCGGTTGGCCGTAACGTTCCCAGCCCAGCCAAAAGTTGCGCGCGATCATTTCGGGACGGTACTGCGGTTCGTCGAGCGAAACAATTTCAATCAGACTGAAGTCCTCACGCAGCTTGGCAATCACCAGAGAAATAGGAATGTGGTAGGTGTGGGGAATAAAATCACGTCCCGATTCATCAAGCAATTCCTGGCGGAACATGGCGATGGCTTGATCGGCGGAATACCCTAACCCAGGGTAACGGGTCCTCGCGATGAGATCTCCATCGGCGATGCTCTCGACATCGAATACCAAGTACTTGAGCTTAGGAGGTGTCGAGGACATGGCGGCTCGCGGACGGCAGAACAAGAAAGTCTATATCCGTTTAGTTTTAGCATTTGAGCGGGTGATTCGCATCCAGGGATCCGACCGAAAGTGAACGATCGGCCAATGGCAATGGAAAGGGCAGTCGAAAGGGCCATGGCAATCGCTAGAGCGTTCCCGCTAAATTTCTGAAGGGTGATTCCTTCGATCTCGCGAAATCAGGTCCTATCCATTTGCCGAAAATGTTTTCCTTCAGGATGAATCCCGTAGAGATGCAAACTGCGCTTCGATAGCGCGGCGATGAAGGTTTCCCTTCCAATGCACCAACCCTGAATCCGTCGTCCAAGGCGAGTCGTCCATAACGACCTGCGTTGGCAAACAAAACCAAGGATGCAATCGCAATTCTTCCCTGGCCATCGATAGCAACTCCTGTGCGGTCATACTGCGGTATCCCGACCGAAGCTGCACAATCATCAATGGAGTGCGTCTTTTATTCCCGATAAAAACACAATGTTGCACCGGAGCAAGCCGTTCAATGGCTCTCTCCAATGGCCGAGGAGAAAACTTGAACCCGTTCGAAAGGACTTGAACATCATCGCATCGACCTGCGATGGTGATCGACGTGGGATCTGGATAGGCAATGGAAGAGTGTCGAAGCGATGGTACGGATTCGATGCAGTCCCCTGTATCCAACCAACCATCGCGCAGCTTCCGCTCTGTCGCGGCGGGATCGCGCCAATAGCCTTGCATGACCCCTGGGCCTCGCACCCATAATCGTCCATCGGCATCCACTCGCACTTCTGTCTCCCGCACTGGAGGGCCAACCCCTTCCAGCAAATCGTGATGCGATTCTGTCGCCGCCCGATTCGAACAGACCACCGGCGAGGCCTCCGTCAATCCATATCCTTGAAAGAGTGGCAGTTCGGCCAATGCGAAGGCACTGCGAATCGCTTCAGGCAAGGGTGCACCGCCACTGGCCAGCCTTCGTATTTTCGGACCGAGAAGTTTTTTAAGCCCAAGCGTATCCCCGCCCGTGTTCTGCCAAATGGGAAAAAAAGATTCGTAGAATGCGGGGACTCCATTGAGCAAGGTGGGTTGGATTGCAGGTGCCATCGCCAACGCATCTTGGATTCCATTGGCACAAACCATGGTGCCACCGACCAAGATCCAAATGCCCAGTTCACACGTCTTCGCGTAGGCGTGAGCGAAGGGCAAGAGATTTAGCCTGATGTCGTTGCCTGACTGCGGCATGGCTTCTTGTTTTGCTGCCGCATTGCGGAGCAGGTTCGTATGGCTCAGCATCACCCCTTTGGGGGTTCCTGTAGTTCCCGACGTAGCCAGGATGCAAGCCGTAGCATGGCCATCGATGGGCTCGAGCCACCGCGCGCGTTGCCGCGGTGACGGCAGTACAGAAGGTGTGGCTGCATCGCGAAGTTCGCAGATCGGATGCGAGTCGATCGTTTGCCAGCCTTTGCCACCAGGTGGTTTGGACCGATCGAACAAGAGCAACGATGGATCGATGCTTAGGAGGAGTTCGCGAATTTGATGGGTGGGTAAGCGCCGATCGATAGGAACATGGATCGCACCTATCGCTGCACAGGCGAGATCGAGGACCACCCAGTCGACGCTGTTGGGGGCGAGATTGACGACGCGTTCTTCAAGCCCGATCGAATTCGCTTCGAGCCAAGCCGCAAGACATTGCACGCGAGTTTGGAGGTCTTTCCATGTCCATGTCATCCGCGTGCCCGAGTCGGTGGATGCGGTGTCTGCCGCAATCCATGCAACTGCATCCGGCATCGCGTCTGCGGTGCGGCAGAACGCGTGATATAGGGACGATGAACGAACCGATGCAGGATCAAGCGACAGAGGGAGCATGCGATTGGACCCTGCCAAGCGATCGAAACGAACCTCGACGACTAGACGACGCTGGATTCGCGCTCATGGTCTTGAAAATCGAATTCGACGTCGGGTTCCTTGGTGCGAACGCAATCGACGTAGAATCGGATCTTGCCATCCGGTGCCACCTCTTCGACCAGGCCATGGATGTCGGTATCGAAACCGGGGAATTTCTCGTTGAACATCCGTGCGAAACGAAGGTATTCGACGATCGACTTGTTGAATCGCTCGCCGGGGATCAAGAGCGGAATCCCGGGTGGGTAGGGAGTCAGCAGAACCGCCGTGGCACGACCTTCGAGCTGTTCGATTTCAACCCGATCGATTTCATCGTGAGCCATCATCGCGAATGCATCGGAAGGCTTCATGGCGGGTTGCATCGGTGAGAGGTACATCTCGGTGGTGACACGAGCCACGTCGTTGGCTTTGTAGGTGTCGTGGATACGTTGGCAGAGGTCCTTGAGACCGACCCGTTCGTACTGTGAATACTGCTGCACAAATTCGGGAAGAATCTTCCACATCGGTTGGTTCTTATCGTAATCATCTTTGAATTGCTGCAACGCACTGACCAGCGTGTTCCAACGGCCTTTGGTGATACCGATTGTGAACATGATGAAGAACGAATAGAGTCCGGTCTTTTCAACGATGACGCCGTGTTCGGCCAAGTACCGTGTCACGATGGAGGCGGGAATACCCGTGTCGGAAAAGTGTCCGGACACATTGAGCCCAGGGGTGATGACGGTGGCTTTGATCGGATCGAGCATATTGAACCCGGAGGCGAGTCCGCCAAAGCCGTGCCAATCTTCGTTGGGTTGGAGCAACCAATCGTCTCTCTCGCCAATCCCTTCTTCTACCAACCGATCAGGGCCCCACACTTTGAACCACCAGTCGGCACCCCACTCGTCGTCGACCTTGCGCATGGCACGCCGAAAATCGATTGCTTCCATGATCGATTCTTCGACCAGGGCCGTTCCTCCGGGAGGCTCCATCATGGCGGCAGCGACGTCGCAGGATGCGATGATGGCGTACTGTGGCGAGGTCGACGAGTGCATTAGATAGGCCTCATTGAACGTGTGCCGATCCAACTGCTTGTTGATCGGTTCGCGTACGAGGATCTGGGATGCTTGTGAAATACCAGCCAGCAATTTATGGGTTGAATGGGTGGCAAAGATCATCGACTGCTCGGGTTGAGGGCGATCAGGACCGATGGCATGCATGTCTTTGTAAAAGTGGTGGAAGGCGGCGTGTGGCAACCAGGCTTCGTCAAAATGAAGCGTACCGATCCTTCCGTCTAGCATCGATCGAAGTTCCTCGACGTTGTAGATAATGCCGTCGTAGGTGCTCTGCGTAATGGTCAAGATCCGGGGCTTGCGATCGGGATGTTTGGCTTGGGCCGCTCGGGCAAAGGGGTTCGCATCGATCTTTCGTTGGATATTTTCCGGAAGGAATTCGCTTCGCGGGATCGGGCCGATGATGCCCAAGTTGTTGCGGGTGGGGGTCAGAAAGACAGGGACGGCACCGGTCATGATGATCGAATGCAGGATGGATTTGTGGCAGTTGCGATCGACCACGACGATATCCCCGTTGGCGACGGTCGAGTGCCAAACAATCTTGTTGGATGTCGATGTGCCGTTGGTCACAAAAAAACAATGGTCCGCGCCGAAGATTCGAGCTGAGTTCCGTTCGGAGGCAGCGACAGGTCCGGTGTGGTCCAGGAGTTGCCCCAATTCTTCGACGGCGTTGCAAACGTCGGCCCGCAGCATATTCTCACCAAAGAACTGGTGGAACATTTGTCCCACTGGACTTTTCAAGAATGCAACTCCACCCGAATGCCCAGGGCAGTGCCAGGAATACGATCCATCTTGTGCGTAGTGAATCATCGCGCGGAAGAAGGGTGGCGCGAGACCTTCGACGTACGACTTGGCTTCGCGCAGAATGTGCCTAGCCACAAACTCAGGCGTGTCCTCGAACATGTGGATGAAGCCGTGCAGTTCACGCAGAATATCGTTGGGAATGTGCCGCGACGTACGGGTTTCGCCATAGAGAAAGATCGGGATGTCCGCGTTTTTGAATCGGATCTCCGAGATGAACTGGCGCAAATTTGCAAGCGCCGACTTCATCGAGGCATCGGATGCGAACTCATCATCGTCGATCGAAAGGATGAATGCCGAAGCGCGGCTTTGCTGCTGCGCAAACTGCGACAGATCCCCATAGTTCGTCACCCCGGCGACTTCGATCCCCTCGCGTTCGATGGCTTCGGCCAAGGCCCGAATACCTAACCCCGATGCGTTGCCTGAACGAAAGTCCTCGTCGATGATGACCACTGGGAAATTGAATTTCATATATTCCTGCTTCACAGAATCAAGTTACTGAAGTGAGAAAAGAATCAAGGTTGCGGCTGGAGAACTCATCGGATGCGATGCGTGACTCTGCCAAGTCGTGGCGGTGCGATTCCCATCACATTCGAAAATGGATCGAAACCCAGGTGGTAGCGACCGAATCGGGTGCTGCGTCACGCATGAATTTCGAACATCCGTATGGGAGGCCCATGCCGAGGCCGACGGAGAACCCGAGGAACGAATGCTCGGGACCGGCAGCGCAATGCATTCCGGGAGGCCGAAGAAGAGTGGTGTACGATGGCACCGGAGTTCCATACAGTCGATCATTAGAGGAATGAATCGTTTGGCATTGTTGACAACGCACACTGAGATCCCATTTTCCGTCGAGGATCACAACGTCGCTGGCTGGTTGTCTCTTGTGGCTGGTCGTCTCTTGGCTGACGCGTCCGACCCAATGGATGAACCGTGCCATGCACATCGGGTCGCCAGCGATGCAACCATGCATGCCCACGTCCTCCGTTCAGGGTATCGTCTCCACGGCGACTCGCAAAGCGGCTTAGAGAGGACTTCTCACCCGTTTCGAAAAGTTCTTTGAGTGCAGGCGAATGCGGAACTCGAATCCAGCGGAAGTGGAAACAGGCACCGGTGTCCTCGTGCATGCCGCTAGGGAGGCCAGCTTCCACCGCATTAATGGGGCGGAAGGGGCCAAAGGATCGCCGTAAGCCAATTCGGTCCGGTTGGGTCAGGCGGCAACTCATTTCCTCGATGAAGATTCGATGCAGATTCTCAGGAAGCTTCCTAAGAGCACGGTGCTAAGGCGGGAGATTTGCCCTAGCCTACGGAGGGAAAATCGGGACAATCTCCGTTTCCGCGGAAGCCGATTTTGGCAGGCAAAACCGCATTTTTTCCTCTTGAAGATGGCTTGTGGGCTCGACGGATATGGAAACGACACTGGTATTGCTGAAACCGGATACGATGCAACGACGCTTGGTGGGTGAAATCATCAGCCGCTTTGAACGCAAGGGTTTGAACATCGTGGCCATCAAGATGTTGCAGGTGACTCCAGAGCTATCCCGCCAGCACTACGCGGAACATGTTTCCAAGCCATTCTATAAAAACCTCGAAGAGTTCATCACATCGGCCCCGATCATCGCTCTGGCGATCGAAGGACTGGAAGCCATTCGCGTCGTTCGGGATATGCTGGGTGCAACCAACGGGCTCAAGGCAGCCCCTGGCACCCTTCGTGGTGACTTCAGTAGTTCACGCCAAATGAATTTGGTGCATGCGTCGGATAGTCCTGAGTCGGCCGCGCGGGAATTAGCCCTGTATTTCCCGGGTGACCAGATCTGCCGATATACACCAACGCTCGTGGGAAGCTTCCGCGCCAGCGACGAAGGCTGATACTTCCGCCACCCTTCCCTTCCCTTTGAATAGATGGACCGCCCGCTATGCGACGAAACGACATCCGCAACATTGTGATCATCGCCCACGTCGACCATGGAAAAACCACCATGGTCGATTGCCTTCTCAAGCAGAGCGGCCAATATCGCGATTCCCAATTGCAAGGGGAACGAATCCTTGACAGCAACGATCTCGAGCGCGAGCGAGGGATCACCATCCTCTCGAAGAATATCGCCCTCGAGTACAAAGGGATCAAAATCAACCTGATCGACACCCCGGGACACGCCGATTTCGGTGGCGAAGTGGAACGGGTGGTGCGCATGGCCGATGGTGCTCTTGTTTTGATCGACGCGGCGGAAGGAACGATGCCTCAAACGCGATTTGTCCTTTCGAAAGCGCTAGAAAGCGGCGTAAAACCGATTGTTGTGGTGAACAAGATCGATCGCCCGGATGCCCGCATCGAAGAAGTGGTCGAAGAGGCCCTCATGCTGCTGGTGGATCTCGGCGGCGAGCGTTACATGGATCACTTTGACGTGGTTTATGCATCCGGACGTTCGGGGTATGCGACGCTGGACCCCAAAGTTCCAGGCGATAACATGATTCCATTGCTGGATATGATTCTCGAAAAAATCCCAGGACCCGATGTGGAACCCGATGCACCGTTGCAACTTCTTGTGACCAACCTGGATTGGTCTGACTACGTGGGACGAATTGGAATCGGAAGAATTCAATCCGGTACCATCCGCAAGGGACAACAAGTCGATGTGGCCAAAGAGGAATCGACGGTCAATGCCCAAGTCGCCAATCTGCAGTTCTTTGACAAATTGGCGAGGATCGATACCGAATTTGCGACCGCGGGAGATATCGTGGCCGTTATCGGTCTTGAAGATATCGATATCGGCGACACCATCTGTGATCGAGGACAGCTTTGCCCGTTGCCTCGATTGAAAGTGGACGAACCGACGTTGGAAATGGTCTTCAGCATCAACACGTCTCCGTTGGTCGGTCGAGATGGCAAGTATGTGACGACTCGGCAACTGCGAACACGTTTGGAAAAAGAACTGGAGCGAAACGTTGCCCTGCGGGTGACGCCGGTCGAAGGGTCAGAATCCTTCGCTGTGCGAGGCCGCGGTGTATTGCACTTGTCGGTGCTCATCGAAACCATGCGGCGCGAAGGCTATGAAATGAGCATCAGCAAACCGCGAGTCATTCTAAAGAAGATCAACGGCGAACTGCATGAGCCGTTCGAGGTACTCAACGTCGAAGTCCCCACCGATCGGGTGGGACCCGTGATGGAGATGGTTGGCAATCGCAGAGGTATTCTCGAGACGATGACACCCCGAGGTGAGTACACACTTCTTTGCTTCTCGATCCCTGCCAGGGGCTTGATCGGCGTCCGAACGCGAATGCTGAACGCCACCCAAGGCACCGCCATCATTCACCACCGTTTTTCTGGCTATCAACCGGTCGGTGCGGAAATGGCACGGCGCACAAACGGTGTATTGGTTTCGATGGTGCCGGGAAAAGCCGTGGCCTACTCGCTGTTCGCATTGCAAGACCGAGCGGAACTCTTCGTTGCACACGGTGATGACGTCTACGAAGGGATGATTGTCGGAGAGAACGCACGGGACAACGATTTGGTTGTAAACCCGACCAAGGAAAAGAAACTCAGCAATGTCCGCGCGGCAGGGAACGACGAAAACATCATTCTCAAGCCCCCTCGCGAGTTGTTCTTGGAAGCCGCCTTGGAGTACATCGAAGATGATGAATTGGTAGAAGTGACCCCGAATGCGATCCGCATTCGCAAGGTGTATCTCAAAGAGAGCGACCGACGCCGTTATACCAAGACCACCGGCGAATTGGTCGAAAGCTAGCACATCGCGGGCAGAACGCTTTTCGCTTGTTCGTTTTCGTTTGCATGAGCCTGGGGCACTAGCCGATTTTTGCACGTCGAAAGAACACGGCTAGGGCCTTTTGAAGTTGCGTGTCGGCAATCTTTCGTACTCGTGCTCGTACTCGTACTCAGCGTTAGCGGTACTCGTACTCGTACTCGAAGATACCGCATCGAGTACGAGTACCATTTTATTGAGTACGAGTACGAGTACGAAAAAACCTTGAAACATACGGAATCAGGCTCACACAGGCCCGAAACGCGCAACTTCAATCCTAGGGGCCCACGGCTAAATCAAAAACCGGATTGCCTAGGGCTGGGTCTGGATCGCTCAAACCCTTTGGGTAAGTACGTAAAAAAACCGCCAAGTTGCAAATGCCACTAGGCGGCTTTTTTGTGTTTGCAGTCAGAGAGATCCCGCAGTTGCGGAGATCATTGCTAGACGAGCAATGGATTACGAAGGAGACTTGGTAGAGGTCTTCTTCGCAGCAGCCTTCTTCTTGGCTACTTTCTTCTTGGTTGCAGCCTTCTTTGGTGCTGCAGCTTTCTTAGCAGCCTTCTTCTTGGCTACTTTTTTCTTCGGTGCAGCCTTGGCTGCTGCTGAAACTTTCTTCTTGGCCACGGACATATCCTCCAAAAAAACCAGAAACATGTTGTCGCAGACTCAAAGCGTCCGAAGCAGCAGACACGATGACCTGAACTCGACAACGATACAAAAAAGTCCTTCGCAACAAAACAGTCGATCTGGCTTCTTGACCTGTCACTCCGTGACACGATCGACCGTCTGTGCTAAGGACCACCTTAGTTGCAAGTATTTGTATAAAACTCGAAACTTAATGCAACATCTTTTCGACAATTTTTCCACAAACATGAAACGATTTTTCCACATGCTCACCTCTTTTTTTGAGCACGAGATCACGCCGCATCAACGCTACTCTTGATCATGATCATGCAATGGGTGCGCACCACAACAAGACCATGATTGAACGACTCGGAAGAAGATGGAGGATGGGATTCGATGCGCGGAAAAGATTCCTGTGATGTGCATTCTCGATTGCGCTAGCGTCCCCTGATGCGATTGCTTCGGCATCGAAGCGGCCAACAAAATCATTGGCAAAAGCGATACGCATGCCGCGAGCATTGCGATGCAAAGCACAATCGCAATCGTTCATGCGATGCGCAGTCATGCGTCCTAGGAATGGACATCCTCGCTTCGCTGCATGGCATTCGAAACGACGCTATACGCTGCGCCATACAGCCTCGTTGAATTGATTTGGTAACACGATTTCCAACCGAGTGCGCGCGCCGTTTGGAGGGCTTTCATGGGTCGAAAAAAAATTCAGATTTTTTTGCTTCGATCACCATCCAAAGGGTCCGGAACGTTGTTGCACGGCTTGCACGTTGCTCATGGCGAGGGACAGAAACAGCATCGCATTGATCGATGAACCTCGCGTGAAGAACCACCAAGCCACCACAAAACCGGTGATCGCACCGATCAAATAGGCTTCGTTCAATCCATCCGTGCGACGGACGATGGCAGCGATGTGCTGGGTGATGTGACCTCCATCGAGGGGGTAGACCGGCAACAAATTAAACAGTGGCCACCACAAGCCGATCAGCACGAAGAAATCGACGAAGGAGTAGAGCCAAGCATTGCGGAAAACTCCCGTAGGGATCAATTCCTGAAGCGATTGATTCGAGAATCCCAGCCAATCCGCGATGGTGACTACGATGGGCATTTGCATTCCGGTGAAATGAGCAATCGTCGCCACGGCCAATGCGGTTGCAAATTGGAGCCCAGGCCCTGCGGCAGATATCAAAATTTGGTTTCCGTGGGTCAATCTAGCGCGGTTCCCTCCCCTTCGAAAGGCATATCCCGCTGTGGGAATGGCCAGTCCTCCCATGTGATAGAGCACAATCTGTGAGTCGATTCCAAACACGCGGAACATGAGGGCGTGCCCCAACTCATGAATCAAAATCGACAGAAAGGCAGCGGCTACCCAAACAACCAGTAGCGATGCAATCCCAGGGCTCGCCATGTCCTTTGCATTTTGCGATATCCAACTGAGGCGATTGTCCATCGACATCGCGACCGAGTATCCCAGGGCGGCATTGATCAGCCAAAACAACCAGGTCACTCGGATTGGAAAGCCGAATAGATTAAAGCGCCAATCGTATTGGCTGGGCATCGGTTCGCCGATCAACATGGATTTGCTTTCTGCTCGGAAGTTGTTCGATGTCGCGTTCAGAACCGGCTATTCTCTATGCGTTGCCCGTCCCACGCGAAACTGTCAGTTTAGGCAAAATAGCGAGTTATCATACGGCTAATCGCGAAGGCAGCGTCCTCTCCAACGCGTCGATCGTATCCTCGAGCAACGACGCCGATACATTGAGTGGCGGCAGGAGAGCGATCCGATCGCGATTGGATCCTGTCAAATGTGCTAGGACCCCGGAATGACTTAGTGCATGAACCCAGCCGTGTGCGACTGCAGCCCCGTTGGGTCCCCAAGCTTCCAGTCCTAACGCGGTCGCCATCCCGCGCCCTCGTATCGAAAGTTGTCTGGGCAACCGTTCTCGCAATCGTTCGCGAAAGTTTTTCCCCATTTGAACGGACTCTTCCAGTAGGCATGGGGAGGATAATTCTTCGAGAACGCAGCTTGCGATTCGGCAAGCCAGTGGGGATGCGGCAAAGGTCTCCG
Source organism: Planctomycetota bacterium (assembly GCA_037144155.1). Taxonomy (GTDB): domain Bacteria; phylum Planctomycetota; class Planctomycetia; order Pirellulales; family Pirellulaceae; genus JBKCUI01. The sequence continues at coordinate 71,499 of JBAWXH010000007.1, forward strand.
ATTCGATCCCTTCGCCGAGACGATCCAAGATGTCCGCGCGTCCTAGCACGGCCGAGATGGGTACGATGCCCCCCCCCAGGGACTTGCCTAGCACGACCAAGTCGGGTTCCCAACCGTCCTCATTTCCGACGATCATGGGGCCTAGCCTGCCTAAACCCATTTGGATCTCGTCACTGATCACCAGCAACCCATGCTCCCGTGATAAGCGTACTAGGCGCCGATGGAATTCGGGCGAGGCAAAATAGTAACCTCGCGAACCGATGGCAGGTTCGACGACTAGGAAGGATAGGTCAACAGCCCATCGCCCCAGTCGCTCGTTTGCGATGTCCAGGCTGAGCTGGCACGCCTCGCAGCATTCGCTAGAGATCGCTGCCAATGGAAGATCGACATCGCATTCGCATGCAATCGGAAACGGAATCACCACGTTCTCATCGCTATGATCGAAGTGAACTTGGGAACGCCGAGTGTCGGTGATCAAGGAAGTGGCCAAGGATCGACCGTGATAGGCGAGGTCAAACCGAGCCACCCCACCAGGACGATAGGTGCAAGCAAGTTTCCAAGCCACTTCGATAGCCCTCGCCCCCGTGGTGGACAACCATACTTGGATGGGCGGATCGCCAGAAGTGGTCTCCCCTGCATTAGCGTCCATTCCCGACTCCTTGGGATGCGCACCCGGTGCAACGAGGAGCGATTGTTTCCAAATATTCGCCAATTGGGATTCGAGTTGATCACGCCCTGGATGCTGACCTCCATGGGCAAACGTTAACTGCTGCAGTTGCGACGTGGCTGCTGCCACCAATGCTGGATGTGCATGGCCGAGATTGCAGGCCGAATAACCGCAAATCAAATCCAAGTATCGTTTGCCAGCCGTATCCCATACCCAGGGGCCTTGGCCGCAACCGAACGTCAACGCATGCAATGGGTCGTGGGAGCGAAGGGTTCCGCGAGGGCGATGAGGAGGGAGTCCCGGTTGTTCCATGAGTGTCGTTTGAGCGTCGCTTTCTTGGTTACACTTCGATTGCAGGCCGTGCATTTTCGTACTCGTACTCGTACTCAGCCCGAAAGGGCGGTACTCGTACTCGAAAAGTGAGTTCCGTCGAGTACGAGTACGAGTACCATTTCATTGAGTACGAGTACGAGTACGAATGAAAGCCAATAGGAATAGATGTGGGCATAACCGGTCGCTAACGCGTTCCGGCTAATTATCGGAGCGACTGGGCGATAGGTTTTTCAACGATTCGCATTGCTTTGCTCATTTCGAAGCACGGCTCCGGCGTTTGTCTATCTCACACATCGGGATGCAGACGGACGCGATGCATTAATGGCGCGATGATGGCCGGGGGAACAAATTTCTCGAGTGAGCGACCATTCCCAAGGCTGGCAATCTGTTTGATCAGGCTGCTGGATACGTGGGCAAATTCTTCGTCGGCCATCAAGAAAACGGTTTCGATTTCTTCGTCCAGTTGACGATTGGCCATCATCATGGTGAATTCGCCAGCGATATCGGTCAATGGCCGGACTCCGCGCACCATGACCTTGGCTCCGAGCTCTCGAACAAAATCGACTGCTAGGCCATCAAAGGCTCGCACCGAGACATGCGGGAGGTGCTTCGTCACTTCGTGGACTAGATGCAGCCTTTCGTCGATGTCGAACAAAGGCTTTTTCGCTTGGTTCACTCCGATGCCAATGATCAAATGCTCATACAGCTTCGCCGAACGTTCGATGATATGCAGGTGCCCCAACGTGATCGGATCAAAGGACCCCGTATAAACGGCTTTCGCCGCGGATAGCGATTGCATGCTGTCCCCTTTAACGCATCTGTGCCAGAGTCTCCTTTTTCCTCAAATGGAAAAAGGAGAAGAGGTAAAAAACGATGTGTGCCAGCGCAATCAGAACTCCAAAGACGAGCTGCACCATGAACATGACTTCCATGAAGGAGCCAAGATCCGCATTATGACCATTGGGGGAATTGTTCAGTTGGTTCTTTAGATCCGCAAGCAATGCAGTTCGATTCGTGAATTGAAAGTAGGTCCCCCAGGCTGTGCCTAGGAAAACGAAGATGGCACTCACCAATGCGGATTGCACCAGCAGCGAGGCCAAGCCCTTCTTTCGTTTCAGCGTGCCAATACTACCGATCAATAGGGCGACGTTGATGATCAATGCCAGGAGAAGGAAAATTACCTGCCAAGACGACATGTTGGCCTTGAAGGACTGATAAGAAATCTGCAGGTCTGCGTTCCCTGGTTGCGAATTGGCCAGTAACCCCAGCACCAATCCTACCCCGATCTGAAAAAGGAAGGAAAGGATCCCGCTGATCCCAATCACGAGCAATAGGATAGCGATGGTCTTCGTAGACCCGCGCAGCTTGGATACTTGCGGATCCGTATTCAGCTCGTTCTGCGAACTTCCGTTGGCGGATAGCGATGGGATTGGGGAAAAAGAGTTTCCATACGGATTGGGATCCTGGCTCATGGGGGCACTTCGCGATGGCAAGGTAATTCGGGTCTCGCGGTACCGAGCATTTCGGCGACGCGGTTTGACGTGATTGTAATCCCTCCGCGTGACGAGGTGTTTGGGATCCGCCACGGGTTCTCAAGCGAGGGCAAAGTAAGAATGTCCACAATGGACAGAGTGCTATCCGTTGGAAAGCTCCAACCACTGCGGGTGTGACTCGGCGTGTTCGGCGATCTCAGTGAGGATCGATTCAAGATTTCTGGACGGGGACCAGCCCCACACGTCCCGTGCGCGGCTCGTATCGAGCACGATCCATGGGCAGTCGTAGGTCCGCGATTCCGTTACTCGATCGATCTGAAGTTCCTGTGGGTGGATACGGGAGGACCAACGTCGCGCGCACCAATCGGTCAATTCGCAGAGGGCAAATACAGACCCGTTGCCTCCAGCAACATTGCAGATGGTAGGTCGACTTCGATCGACGGGATGCCGCATCTGATGGAGAATCAATCCGGCCAGATCGTCAGGGTGCAAACAATCCCGGACTTGTTGGCCATGCCCTCCGAATCCGATATAGCGGAGTCGTTGGCGATACAAATACGAATGGATCCAGAATGAGACGATGCCTTGATCGGCTCTCCCAAATTGACCTGCACCAGCCATCAAGCCGCAGCGATTGATCCAAAGAGGAAACTCGAAGGCCGACGAGTACTCTTGTGCCATGAGTTCCGACGCGAGCTTCGTCGAACCGTAGAGTGAGAGAGGGGGTTGGCTGGAAAAGGTTTCTGCGATCCCGTGCCGACCCACTCCGATCTCGGATGGTTCGACTTGATCCCAAGCGGGTAGTATCCGTGATCCCTCAAGAGTGTATGGAAGGGCCAGAAGGCCAGGGATCGAATAGACACGCGACGAGCTGACCAGTACCAAGCCGGCTTGATGACGCTTGCAGTACTCCAGCAAATGGATCGTACCGATCAAGTTGTGATCCATGAGCGACTGAGAAGCCGAGGGCTCACCTCGTCCAGCAAGGACGCTGGTATTCGCAGCGCAGTCGATGACCCAGTCTGCTTGAGGCCAGCGCTGTACCAGATCGCGATCTCGAAGATCGGCTTCGAGGAATTGAACTCCTAGTTGGTTTAGTGGGGAGCAGTTGGAGGCACTGCCCGGCCGGCAAAGATTATCGACCCCAATGAGAGACCATTCCGGATGCGCCGCCGCAAGGGTCGTCGCCACGCGGAAACCAACGAAACCGCAAACGCCCGTGATCAGTACTTTCATGACGGGCTGATTATCCCCCACATTACGGAACAGTGTTCCACGATAGCACGTCGTTCCACGATAGCACGTCGTTCCACGATAGCACTTCTGGAACAGTTGGTGGCCCGTCTGGAATAGTTGGATCAAGCACGGAACAAACCATGTCGTAAGGACCGAAGATCATCGCCTGCCTGGAGCCAGGATCGCTCGGCTGCAACAGTCCCGATCGCGGCCCGCCGCAATCGGGGCCGCTCTGCGATGCAAGCAACATCTGCAATGCAAATACACGAGCTAGATGTCGATAAGTCAGCGGGTTAAACGAGTTTCCAAGCTGCAACCAATTGTTCAGCGCCTGGGCTTAGACGACGAATTTTATGTGCAATCACAGCCTTCTCGGATTTCGTCGCCTTTTCGGCCCGCTTCTTGAGGTTGATCAATTTGACTTTGCGATGTCGACGACGGCGCAATTCGCGATTTCTTTCAATAGGCATGATGAGCTACAGATCGAAGGAGGTTAAGGGTGGCTAGCAGGTGTGGAGAGAGATCGACGAACCTCATGCAGCCCAACGGCCGCAGGTCCATTGAAATTCCGTCATCGGAATCCTCCCCGAGGGGTCAAAAAGGTAGCCGAAGTGTCGAGTTTCGTCAATGTTGCGTCCTTTCTCGTGAAACGTTGGCTCGCGGACGGGTACAACCTGTGGTTCCAATAGGAATTCAGAGGACCGTGCTTGCGTTTCAGTCCGTTGCCCTATGCCATTGCGAGGACTTTTGGCAAGATGATGCTTGCATACGGGCGGCACGCAGGGGGCTGAGCCTGGTTTCCAAGGGGGGCGGCTGGAATTCGACCGTTGAAGCGCGTTCCCAATTAAAATGAGGAAACTGCTGACCGCATGTTCGGCCGCCATCCGAATGATTTCTCTTCTGATTGAAACCCAACCATGACACAGACGACCGCCATTGTGCTGGCTGCCGGCAAGGGGACGCGAATGAAAAGCGAACTCCCCAAGGTTCTTTTTCCGGTTTTGGGGCGCCCAATGATCCATTGGGTGCTCGATGCACTCGAGCGGGCCGGGGTGCATCGCGTCATCGTTGTCGTCGGTTACCGGGCCGATTTGGTTCGCGAAACGTTAGCAAGTCGCCAGAATGTCGAGTTCGCACTGCAAGAGCAACAACTGGGTACGGGGCATGCGGTGCAGATGTGCGCGGAGCATCTAGCACAGGGTGAAGGTCCTGTATTGGTCGTTGCGGGAGATTCGCCGTTGATTCAATCCAGCTCCATTCAAGAATTGTCGAGCGCGTTTCATTCTGGTCAGTACGCTTGTTTGCTAGGAACACTCGTCAAAGACAATCCGACCGGTCTGGGACGCATCGTCCGCGATGGGGTTGGCCAATTCCGACGCATCGTTGAACAAAAGGATGCAACGCCCGAGGAGCAAGCGATCTGTGAAGTCAACATGAGCACCTATCTCTTCGATCGCGCCAGCATGCTGTGGTCATTGGAGCGTTTGACGAATCAGAATGCACAGGGGGAGTTTTACTTGACGGACGCCCCTGCCTTGCTCTTGAACGAAGGGCGTAGGGTAGACGCACTAGCGACCTTGAAGCCTTGCGAAGCGCTGAGCATTAATACCATTGATGAATTGCAAGTGGTCGAAGCGAAGATGAAGGAGTTAGGATATCCATGCGTGAACTAAAGATCTTCAGTGGCCGAGCGAATCCGCAACTTGCGAAAGATATTTGCGATTTCCTCCATTTGGATTTGGGATCGATCTCGTTGGGCAAGTTTCCCGACGGCGAAAACTTTTGCAAGATCGAGGAAGACGTCCGCGGCAGGGACGTTTACTTGGTGCAGCCGACGTGTCCGCCGGTGAATGATAACTTGATGGAACTGCTCATCATGATCGATTCCTGCAAGCGGGCCAGCGCGGCGCGGATCACGGCCGTCATTCCCTATTACGGTTACGCTCGACAGGATCGCAAAGACGAGGGCCGCGTGCCCATCACAGCCAAACTCGTCGCCAACGTGATTACGCGGTCCGGAGCCGATCGTGTGCTGGCGATGGATTTGCACGCTCCGCAGATTCAAGGCTTCTTTGATGTCCCTGTCGATCACTTGTATGCAGCGCCAACATTGACCCGTTTCTTCCAAAATCAGGATTTCGATCCCAACGATATCGTCGTCGTCAGCCCGGATGAAGGAAGTATTAAGCGAGCCTTTGGACATTCCAAACGGATCGGTGGTCAACTGGCGATCATCGACAAAGTCCGAGACAATGCAATGCAAACCCAGCAACGAAACATTATCGGTGGCCCGGTCGAAGGGAAAATCTGTTTGATGTTCGACGATATGATCAGCACTGGGGGATCGATTTGCGGGGCGGCAAAGTTGGTTCATGAAGCAGGTGCCAGAGAGATTCACTTGGCAGCCACCCACGGTGTCCTTTGTGGTCCAGCAATCACACGGCTTCGCGAAGCGCCCATCAAAAGCCTAGTGATCACGAACACGATCCCGTTGCCCCCTGAAAAGCGACTTGACAACATCCACGTCTTGACCGTGGCACCCTTGTTGGCGGAGGCGATTCGTCGCATTCATTCCAACAAATCGATCAGTCAGATGTTCACGCCCGGGACCAGTCTTCAGTAGTTGTTGAATCTATGGGGCCGTCACCATCGATTGTCGCTGCCGTTTGGAATGCGGGCTGCATGTTAGGCAACCCAGCACAACATATGGGTGGATGGGAGGCGTTTCTTGAATCGTCGCGACGGGATCTTGGGCAATCTGAGTAATGTGTAGTGCACTTCCCAATTCTTTTAGTGATGTAAGGACGAATCTCCCCCGTAGGTACTTGCATCCAACCTGCTGAAGTCCGAGAATTGAAATTCTCATGTGGTGCATTCGTGACTCTAAGGTTGTGTTCGATTGCACGTCTGCATGAAGAGCCAAGCGAGAGTTGTCGGGACATCCGGATATCGTGCTCTTGCCTAGAAGGTGGATTCGCGGTGAAGGTTTCAACAGAAAATGCGCTCGCGTTCGAGCAATTGCAATTGGGTGATCGATGGACGAGCGCCCCTCGACGGATTGGCAGCGAGGAGATCCAGCTTTTTGCATCGCTGACCGGGGATCATGATCGATTGCACATGGATCCCGAGTATGCGGCGAAGGGGCCCTTTGGACAAACCGTTGCTCACGGCATGCTCGGTATGTCGATCATGGTGGGATTGAGTTCCACCGCCCCCTTGGTGAAGACCTCCGCCTTCGTGGATATCCGCGGTTGGAATTTTTGCAAACCGGTTTTTCCAGGAGATTTGGTCCATGTCGTGACCGAAATCGTCGACCTGAAAACGCATGGTCGCCGGCACGGAGAGGTCCATTGGTACCGTCAATTGATCAACCAAAATGGGGAAAAGGTCCAAGATGGTATCTTGGTGACATTGGTCGCACGCGAATCCCCTCTGGCGACCAATCGCTGTGACGCGGCCCATCCGGTCAAGGATATTAGGGCACCGCACGAAGCACTCTTGGAAGGTGTCTAGCACGGAATCCCCTCCATGGGAACGGCAGGCATCGGCTTCATTGAGGTCATCATCGAGGGTGCAAACAAGGGTGATTTGATAGTTCGAGTGGTGTATAATTCGCTCGTGCCGCAACCGGCGCACCCCTGCCCTCCCCCACTCCTTCCCCCCGAATTGACCCATGAGCCAGTGGCTTCGTCGGTGTAGTCGTGTAATTGCTAGGACCATCGTCGCAACGGGTCGCTTCATGATTTGTGAACGCCGCGAACGGGCTCCCGGCATCCTATTCGCATTGAAATTTGCATCGCGCGGGAACGCTGCGTCGTATGCATGGAGCCTGACTATTGGCAGGGCAAAATACGCCGCGGCTCTCTTTCTAATTCTGTTTCTTTCGGCGCGAGGGTCATTCGCGCAGTCGTCCGATGAGTACTTTGAGAACAAGATTCGACCCATCCTCGCGAATCGCTGTTGGAGTTGCCATAGTGGCGAAGCGGGGGAATCCAAAGGGAGCTTGAGGCTCGACCATGGTTCCTTGATCGAGCAAGGGGGTGATAGTGGTGCTGCGATCGTGGCTGGGAGGCCCGAAGAAAGCTTGCTTTTTCAAGCGATCAACTATCAAGGCTATGAAATGCCTCCGGATGGGCGATTGTCCGAGGAGGAGATTCAGTCGATCAAACGATGGATTGAACAGGGAGCCAAGTGGCCGGACGAGCCATTGCCTGAAGATGCAAACAATAAGGATGCATTCGACTTGGCCTCGCGTCGCGCTGCTCACTGGGCTTGGCAGCCATTCACGACAACCACACGGAACGAATCAGGCTCCGCATCTGTGCCCGAGGGGATCGATCGCTTGATTCGGAGCAAGCTCGCGGAACAGGGATTGGAGCCCAATCCGTTGGCTCCTCGAAACGTCCTGATCCGACGGGTCTATCTGGACTTGATCGGTTTGCCGCCGACTCCCGACGAGCTGCAACGATGGATGAGGAACACCGACCCCGATTGGTACAAAGAGCTGCTGAACGAACTACTGGCCAATCCGCAATTCGGTGTGCGTTGGGCGCGTCATTGGTTGGATTTGGTCCGGTTTGCTCAATCACGAGGGCATGAATTCGATGAGGATATCCCATCGACGGAACCGTATCGTGACTATGTGGTGCGGGCTTGGAATCAAGATCTGCCCTATGATCAATTTTTAACGGAGCATGTCGCAGGGGATTTGGTTCCAGTACCTCGAACGCATCCGACCTTGGGCTGGAATGAATCGGTGCTTGGGACCGGCTTCTGGCATTTGGGCGAATGGGTTCACTCCCCCGTCGATGCTCGCAAAGATGAGACCGATCGTTTTGACAACATGGTGGATGTCTTCAGCAAGACTTTTTTGGGAATAACGGTCGCGTGTGCGCGTTGTCACGATCACAAATTCGATGCCATCAGTCAGAAGGATTACTACGCACTGTATGGGTATCTACAAAGCAGCGACTATCGCCTCGTTCGTTTTGAAACCGACCTGGCTCACCGGGAGCGCTCTGAGGCACTCATCGCAGTCCGAGAACCATTGCTTGCGGAAGCGAATAAGGAGTTGAAACAGATTGCGGCGCAATGGGCTCAGCACCGTTTGTTGAGCTCCGAGGATAGCTCCTCCACGCACGAAGAAGCATGGAAAGGACTTGCTCAGCGTTCGGCACGGGATGCAGCGATTGGGGCAAGCCAATTGCCCATGGATGATGTAAGGGTTCATTTCGATGCTCGGCGGGTGGATCCATGGCTTTGGGCGTCGGACAGTGTCATTTATGGTCGCGGCAGCCAATCGCAATTCAGTTTGTCGCTCGATCGTTCGGTTCCAGGGGGGCGCTGGGTCGTGCATCGATTGACAGAAGGGGTCCGTGATCCGTTCTGGAATCCGATGGCACAATCTTCGCCGGGAGTCAATCGACAGAATCGCTATTCCCAAGTCGAACAGGCTGGCAAGATTCTGCCCACGGCAAAGTTTCGCATGGAATCGGGCATGCTGTCTTATCTTGTCCGAGGTTCTTTCCGTGCGTTTGCATCGGTCGATTCGTTGCGATTGATTGCAGGTCCACTTCATGGTGAGACCGTATTGGATAGCGATGGTTCGCCCGATGAGTACCGGTGGGTGACACATTCCATGACGCGATATCAGGGCAAGACCGCGCATTTGGAATTTTCTCCTTTGGGTGATAAACCCTTTGCCATTGTCCAAGTCATCGATGGTGCACCACCGCAGCATGCGGTTCCAATCGTTGCCGATTCGAACGAGGTCGCAAACCAAATACGCCAATCCCAACAGGAATTGAAGCAATGGCTCGACGGATCGATTGCTTTGTCGGCGGAAGCATCCGCGCGGGTGGCGTCGTTGCTCAATGCGATTTTGCAGGCTCAGCCAAATTCCTTTGGCACGGATGATTCGGTCATCGCTGAGGCACAAGCTCGCCTGGGGCTCATCGCAACGCAACTTGTGGCAAAGGAGTCGGATTTAGCTCAACAAACGACTTGGCATTCGAATTTGGCGATTGCGATGCGCGATGGAACCGGGATCAACGATCATTTGCTCATCCGTGGTAATCCATCGCGACCGGGGGAAGAGGTGGCGCGACGCAATTTGGAGTCGTTAGGGGGGAAAGAAAACATTTTTACAGGGCCAGGAAGTGGCCGACTGGAATTGGCGCGCGAGTTATTGTCGCCCGAGAATCCGCTGGTAGCGCGCGTGATCGTGAATCGCTTGTGGCATCATTTGCTTGGACGGGGGATTGCACCCACGACCGATGATTTAGGGGTACTGGGGATTGCTCCGACCCATCCTGAATTGCTTGATTTCCTCGCTTTGAACATGGTCGAGGATGGATGGTCGCTCAAGCGAATGATTCGCGAGATCTGTTTGTCCCAAACATACCAACAAGATTCCCGCGCTACCGATACATCGCTGACGTTGGATCCGAAGAACGATTGGTTATCCCATGCGCGGGTTCGTCGTTTAGAAGCGGAAGCCGTTCGCGATACGTTGCTGGCAGTTGCAGGTCAGTTGGATTTGAGCGGATTGCCAGATAACACGCCCAGTGTCCCCGTTCACTTGACCGAATTTCTCGATGGTCGAGGGAGGCCGGGACGGAATGGGCCTTTGGATGGGATGGGAAAGCGTAGCCTCTATCTTGAGGTCCGACGGAACTTTCTCAATCCGATGATGACGACCTTTGATACGCCGAATCCATTTAGCACGATGGGCCGACGCAACGTATCCAATGTCCCGGCTCAGTCGTTGATCTTGCTCAACGATCCATTCGTGCATCAGTTGGCAGATCGCTGGGCGGATGCGTTGATTCAAACGGGTGCGGATGACCAAGAGCGAATCAAGACGATGATGTTGACGGCCTTGGGGCGTGAGCCATCGTCGCAAGAACTGGAGCTGGTGTTGGCGTTTTTGCGATCTACGGACTTTGCATCACCGCGCGATGCCTATCGGTCATGGGCTCATATGCTATTCAATAGCAAGGAACTATTGTTTCGATTCTAGTGCCGCGCTGGTCAGTGTCACCATTCGCTCCGCGATCGTTTTCGTCCTGTCACTCTCGCGAACCACAGGCGAAGAGTAGCCAAGCCCCGAAGATCCCGACGGGGTATTTTTCAAGGCGGCGGCCTGTCATGCTCGTTCTGAAGTTGTACGCTTTGGCTTTTCCTCCTGCTCGTGCTCAATCCGCTTAGGCGGATGGTGCTCGTGCTCGCAATTGAACGGGCTTCTTTGAGCACGATTGCGAGCAGGAGCACGAGCGATAAAAAACGATGGAAAACATGGATTGGCGATCCGACAGGCTCGAAAATCGCAACATCAAAAAATGCTCGTTTGGTCCCATCCGCCAGCCTACTTTCAGTGATTCATCGATTCTCACTCATGACCATCGGTGCAATGATCGTGTCGTTGGATCGCTATCCACTGGGAATACTCCCGACGGACGATTTCCAGCTTGTTTCGAGGAAGTACACGATTGAGGAACGGATTATGAAAGATACAAAATCAGACACACACGAAGGCAAAGTTGTCAGTGTGACAGGGAACAAGGTCGCTTCGACCTGCAGCCAAGGCAAAGAGCATCATCATACGCTCACCAAAGATGCCAAGGTCACCTGCGATGGAAAGGAAAGCAAGCTGGCTGATCTTAAGGCAGGTACCCCCATCCGTGTCACGCAGTGCAAAGACGATCGCTCCAAGGCTAGCTCGGTCGAATCCGGCAAACACCTCGCTGCTGCACACTAGATTTTTTATATTTACTCTCTCAAGGAAAAACAAATGTTCACGAAATCATTGCAGATGGCGTTCATTGCATCCCTATGCACCGCCAGCCTCGCCCACTCGCAAAGTAGCATACCTTGAATCGGAACGCAGATCGATTGTCCCAATCGACTGTACTTATCGCACTTACAGCGTCGTGTGGCGATTAAGCAGCCGAGGACAGCTGCTGTACATGGCAGCGGCTTTACATTGTCGATCGATTGTCCCAAGCGATCCTTGGCGTCGGATCCGTAGAGATCGGATCGTCGAGCGTACATGTCAGACTAGATGGTCCGCAACACGCTGCACAATACCAGCATTCACACTCGCGAATGGTCCGGATCGTTAGGAATGGTGTTGACGCGAGGGGCTAATCCACTCTAAATCCTGCTCTCAAGGAGAAGTATGTCAATCCTGTACGCTTCCCCGTGAAGACGGAATTGTTGCCATTCAACCGATATTAAGGAGCGCACGCGTGGAACCTGGACTGGACCAACCATCCTGCTCCCGAACGGGGCGAAAACGCCCTAACGTTTTGAGAGCGCTCGGCAACCAGGAACCTCCTCGTACGGTTTGCGTCGACGGAGTCACCTATCATCTGCGAGAGGTCTTCAAGCACGATTCGTGGGCTGCAACTGCGAAGTATGGCGATGGTGGCCCTGGCATGCTCGAACAGACCAACGAGTCCGAAATCATTGATCGGGATCGGAACACGATCGTTTGCAAATTCAATCGCCTATCACCCATTGGTCTGATTCCGATGGGTTGGTTAGGGCGATTCCTCGCTCATCGAGAACACTATTTCTTGAGCGAACTGAAGCACTTCGAAGGTATCCCCGAAGTTTACAACGACATTCGAATCGATGGCCAAGTTGCAAAGCACGCGGTTGCTCACGTATTTATTGACGGGAAACCCTTGTCGTTGTGCAGCAATTTGACCGAGGAATTTTTTGATCGCGTGGAAAAGCTGATCGACCTCCTCCATCAGAGACGCATCGCTTATGTTGATTTGCATAAGCAGGAAAACGTCATTGTCGGAGACGATGGCTTGCCCTACTTGATCGATTTCCAAGTCAGTATGCAGCTTCCGTCGTGGCGTTGGTTGGATCCGTTGTTCCGGATCTTTCGCGATTGCGATCGTTACCACATGTCCAAGCATCGACAGTGCCATGGAGTTTCGGGAGGGTCTTATCCGAGACCATGGTTGATCCGCGCCCATCGCAAATTCGCCGTTCCATTGCGAACGTTTCGGCGCAAGTTCTTGACATGGATCGGGGTGCGACGTGATGACGGGAGTCCAGCGACCGAGATCGCACCTGAAGTTGGGCTTCGTCGGGCTGCTTAAGTTTCCACTCAGCTCCGTCCAGACTTGTTTGATGTCGCCGGACTTTCTTCGTTTCGCGCGGGCGTTCTTGCATTCGGCATCCGCTCGGCCCGTACAATGGCACGATCTTCTGAGATCGATTGCTAGCATGGATTCAAGGGTTCGTGCTTCGCTCCTTTGCATCGCCATCTGCCGAGATTGCCAAAATCTTAAGAATTGCCCCTTTTGACACGTCGATTTCCCTTTACGCAATCATTCCGATTCCTCTATTATTCTGGCCGGTTTGGTTAGCTAGTGGCTGACCGTGAGACATTACGGCCTTCCGCAAAGTCGGGTGAAGGTGACAAGCATGAGCGGATTATGGATTCTATTGGCTTGCTTTTTCGGGACAGGTGAAATCCTGCCAGCGCCTGTCGCTGCCAAGGGTAGTCCTTCCACCGAGAATGCAATTGTCAAAAAGGACGTAGCTTCTGAGGGCCAAGATTTCGTTTCGGATCAAGTCAGTCCGCAAACGTCGAGCCGAAATCGAGATAGGGAGGGTGAACCCCTTCCCGCCCCACGCACGATGTCTGCCACTTCCAAATCCAATAAGTTGGTAGCCGCCAACGTGGATATGGCAGTCCCGCAAGCGGGTGCGGATTCGGTCAGGATAGGATGGGGAATCGACAAACTAGACAACACGCTCTACATGGTCGTGCAGATCGCGCCCGATGCGATTGCGGCTTTTGCTGCAGGCCCGCGTGGGCAAGAACTACCATGCACGATTCCTCCAGCCCTGCGTGGCCGAGTCGAAAAAGTCATCATCCGAGTGGGTGTCGGACCGGTCGAGCAAAACCCTCCGGAATCGGAGTTGGTTCGAATGCCGTTGCTCAGCAGCAACCAAGCTCGAATCGCCAACCTCGACATGCGATCTTCGGTTAGCATCGATGCTCCACGTGGGGCCAGTGATGTCATCCCGACGGTATCGACCACTCAACTTCCGTCTGTGCCCAGTTATGGCTCGAGTCCCGGCGGTACGGGCGAAGTCCTCCCCACCACCGTTCCACCGGCGTATCCTTCGACGGCTACTATGCCCACACCGATCGGATCAACGCCCTTCCCTTCAACGAGTTCTGTACCGAATCCAGTCCCAGGTTTGCCGAGTACTACACCCAATGGGACGGGGACGAACTTAACGGCTGGCTCCTCTTGGCCCAACCCACCCGCTACGTCTCCAACGACGTATGGCAATCCTGCGACCTATAGCAACGATGGATTCCAACCTCCTCGAACAGTCCCATCGACACTCAATCCGTTCGGATCGTCGCGACCAACTGGCAACCCTCCGACCTCTGGCCAAGGCAACGTGACCTATGGCAGTTCCACGACTCCGACTCAGCCGGGTGCGGGCTATGGCTATCCTTCGGGCAATGGCAATGTTCCATTGATGGCCAACAACAATCAGGGCGTCTACCCTCCAGGTTGGAACGGACAAGACGCGAATGGTGCTCATGCAACCGCGGGACCTCCCGGTTATGGCAACTACGTGAGCGCGAACAACCCTCCCTACACCAATCCAGGTTTTGGAACGCAAGCCAATGGCCCGCTGACGAACCCCGTGTTACCCATCCCGCAATTGGCCAATCGACCGCTCCCAACCACATCCGGGGGGACCACGACGGTTCGCGATCCGCAGCGATACGATTCTTATGGCACAGATCCATTGAAGGGGACGATGGCGTCTCCCAGGACTTCGAGTTTGGTCCCCTTCTTCTTTGTCTTGTCACTGATTCTCAATATCTACTTCGGGCTGTGGCTTAATCATCTCAGCACCAAGTATCGTCACCTGCTAGGCAACGCGCGCGGTCTGTCCGTAGCAGAACTCGATCGCTAACAGACAATCACCGGTGCAGGCCTGTGACGCTCGGTGTGCCCCTTGCTGACGCAGTGGGTTGGCTTTCCATCACTTGGATAGATTGGCTTGGTCATTCAACAAGCCTTACGTGATCGTGTCTTGCGGTAGACCCTCGCATTCCCCCTTTTGCCACAAAGGGTTGTCGCCCCGCACTTATGAAGTGTGTAGGCGATTTGTTGCGCGAACCATCTGGGTTCATTCAATGCAGAGGATAGTGTTTCAGTATCAAAATCGGTGGGCAAGGTGGGGTTACCCAATATGGCCCAAAGGTCCTGAGAACGTACCAGACAACGCGTCGCCCCAAGAGACAGCAATCGAACATCGAGGATGTCGAAGGATTTCTTCGCCCAACGCTTCTTTGTTCGATCGAGGCGTTGCTCCAAAACGTGAACTTCTAGCAGTTCAAGCCGGAGTTTCGGATGAGGGAAGACTTGAGTGAAGTGAATCAGCTCCCGAAACACGTCCCGTTCGCGAGCGGACTTGGGGCTTTTGCGGCGACGTAGAACAGGGCCTTGCCGCGACTCGAGCGTCTCGATCCATTTTTGGGTTAGGATCGGCTTGATGATGCGGATCTGATGGCCGAGTGTCAGCAACTGAGAAACCTTATGCCGCAAGGCTGACAAGGAAGCATGCTGAATTTCGATCAGCCATCCATTGTTATCGACGGCATCAATGCGATACCCGTCGACCGGAACCTCGACTGCATCCGGTTTGGCTGCGAACACACTCTTGAGTTCGCGATGCAGTGAAGTCTCCATGCGTTACATCCGATCCACGACACCGATACCCAGCAAACCCAATCCTGACTGGAGCGTTCGTCCCACCAATGCGGACAGTTTTAAACGAGACCACGCTTCGACTTCTGTATCGGCTCGTAGGACCGGGCACTGATCAAAAAAACTGCTGAATAGTCGAGCTGTCTCGAAAAGATATTCGGTGATGAGATTGGGGGTGTAGTCCTGCATCGATTGGAGCAGGATCTCTTCGTATTTCGCGAGTTGCAAACCTAAGGTAATTTCGATCGGGGCTTCGAGTTTGAGAGGGGCTGCCGACCAAACATTTTCGCTCCAGCCCTTTTCTGCGGCTTTCCGGAGGATGCTTTGAGTGCGCGCGTAGGAATATTGGATATACGTCGAAGTGTTTCCTTCCAGTCGCACCATTTTGTCCATGTCGAACACGTAGTCGCTGGTGCGATTGTGCGACAAGTCCGCATATTTGATAGCACCGATGCCAACCGTTTCGGCAATGCGGCGCTTCTCGTGGTCATCCATTTCGAGTCCTGCAACCTGAAGACGGCCGGGATCGCAGACGACTTGCCATGCCCTTTCGACCGCTTCGTCGAGGAGTGGTTCCAAGCCGACCACACTGCCGGAACGGGTCTTGAAAGGTTTGCCATCGGTACCGAGAACGGTTCCAAAGCTAATGTGTTTGAATTGGGTGTGATGCAAACCTATCTTGTTGAGTACGGCGAAGAGTTTATTGAAGTGGTCGCTTTGGCGATGGTCGACTACATAGAGTGAGACGTCGGGGCCGAATTCCCTTTCACGAAACAGCGCGGTGGCAATGTCGGTCGTCGCGTAGAGATAGGCGCCATCTTGTTTGCGTACGATCATGGGAGCATCGAACCCATCTAGAAATACGCAGATTGCTCCGTCGCTTTGGACTGCCATCGATTTCGCAAAGAGTTCTTCGACCACGGCGGCGAGCATGTCGTGGTAGTAACTTTCCCCGTACTCATGATCGAATCGGATATCGAGTCGACGGTATACGGAATGGATTTCTTCTTGGCATCGCGGCAGGAATTCATTCCAAAGTTGGAGATTGGTAGGATCGCCTCGATGAAGCGCCGCGGTTTCCGCGAGGACTTTTTCATTGAGATTGGGATGGGCTGTCGATGCTGCCATCCAACCCGAATCGCTCTCGGCGGCAGCGATCTTGGATGCGGTAGATTCCAGCTCGGCATAGGATTCTCGCAAATGGTTCTTCGCCGCGGAAACTTCCTTTTGAACTTTCTTATCGGCGGGTGCTGCGGTCAGTTTTTCTTCTACGGTTGTTAATCGTTTCTTTGCGTGCTCGATGGCCCCTTCCAATTTCGGATAGGAAGCAACCGCTTGCTGGTATCCCAGGATGGATTGGACATGGCGATACAAACGGCTCAATTCAGCTACGGGTGCCGTTCGATAGGCATTTTCATCTCGAAAGTGTTTGAAGCCGTAGATGATCATTCCGAACTGAGTCCCCCAGTCCCCTAAGTGATTGTCAGTGATAACACGATGACCGAGGAAGCGAAGGACTTTGGAGATCGCGTCACCAATCACGGTGGAACGAATGTGCCCCACGTGCATGGGCTTGGCAACGTTTGGAGACGAGTAATCGACAATGAAGGTCTTTGGAGATTCGACGCGATGGACACCGATGCGATCGTCTTGGGCGGCGAGATCTAACTGGGAGGCTAGCCAAATCGGGGATAGTTTGAGATTGATGTATCCCGCCCCGGCAACGCTCACGGAAGAGCAAATGTCATCGACACGCAATTGCGATACGATGCTATTGGCGATTTCCAAAGGGGGCTTGGCCAATGGCTTTTGCAGCGGCATTGCAATGTTGGCTTGATAGTCCGCCAACTGCGGTTCACGCGAGGGAACGATGCGCTCGAGAGAGGAAGCGACAAGTTTGGGGTCGTCGATTAGGCTCGTCAGGGCCTTAGAAAAGCGTTGTCGTAGAAGTGAGAGTATCTGCATGAGAGTCGATGCGCTCGATATCGAAGTCGGGGTCGAGAGATAGAGATGATGTGCAAAGGTCCGGCAGGACCTCATGCAGTGGTTTGGGGCACCGTGGGAGTTTCTGTCTCGTCTTTGCTTTTCTTCTTGCGACGATCATCAACGATTGGGATTGGCATGGGTCCTGCAAAAGCATCAAGAACCACTAGAACATTCAGCAAGCCAGCGACCGCCGTATAGAGGGTTCCCAATTCGAAACTGGCCGACGCTTCCTCATGCCAACGGGATAGGGCTGCATGGTTGTTTCTTCCTTCCACGGGTGGCGCCGCCATAAAGCCGCGCAAAAAACGGCGTTCAGGATCTCCTTTGGCAACCCAGGCTTGCAGCAACGCAGGTGCGGCTGGCAAGCCGACACATACTTGGGCAGGAAATTGAACACGAAAATCATCGGCTGCCCAAGAGCAATAGACGACCCGTCCGCGTCCGATGATCATTCCGGTGATAAACAATCCGAGAATGCAAAGGGCGAATAGCAGGGCCTTGAACGTGCGGCCTTGATAGAAGTGGCCCGCTCCTGGGACCAATGCGGCGAGAACGGCGGCCACGTAACGATTTTTGAGATCGATTTCGCACTGATCGATCACGACGGTGGAGGACGATGGCGTTGATTTCGACATTCTTGGATGGCTGACTGTTGGTTGCGATTCGATGCGCTGCAAATCGACGGATTCGATTGCAATGCATCGGGGATGGTCGAACCGCAATGCGGTCCCTGCAAAGATCGGGCTCACATCGTTTTGAGTGCGGATTCGATACAGCCGCACGCTAGATCGATATGTGCCTCGGTCGTGATACCCGGCGGAGGTAAGAAGCGAAGGCGTGTGGGATGACTCCCGGCCACGAAACCCATCAAACCGAGATCGTACAATTGGTTCAGCATTGCCTTGGCGGTATCGGCGCTGCCGTCCCCTGGCGTGAAGGCAATCATCATGCCCTCTCCGTAGGGGCCGCTCAATCGACCCGGGTAACGCCTTGAAAGAGATTCCAAGCGTTCACGGAAATAGCGATGCCTTCGCATGTTCCAGCCATCGTCACCGAAGCATCGGTGCTTCTCCAATTGATCGAGCACAGCCAGACCGCAACGGATCGATGCGGTTGCGCCTGTAAAGGTTTGCGATAAGATCGGACCTTTTGGCTTCAGTGCATCCCCATAAAGGGTCGCGCAAACTTGTGTGATTTTCCCCAAGGTGACAATATCGGCGAACTCATCCAATCCAAAATGTTGAAACGCAAAGGGGCGGCTGAGTCGGCTGAACGTTTGGACTTCATCAAAGATGGTCAGGACGTTGTGGTCTTTGCAGATCTTGCA
The DNA here is from genome assembly GCA_037144155.1 of Planctomycetota bacterium. Classification (GTDB taxonomy): domain Bacteria; phylum Planctomycetota; class Planctomycetia; order Pirellulales; family Pirellulaceae; genus JBKCUI01. Next base: position 90,309 of record JBAWXH010000007.1, read on the forward strand.
TAAGGCTTCAAAGTATTCGCGCGTGCCGGGGTAGTATCCCCCTTCGCCTGCTACGAGTTCCAGCCATAGGCAAGCATACTGGCCGGGATGTCGTTCTAGCAACTGTTTCAGACCGCGGATGGCGGACTTGGTCGTTCCCTCGGGGTCGGATGGATGGAACATGGTTAAGTAGTCAACATCGAGCGCTTTGGGAATTCCCATCCGATAGGCAGGGCGATCGGTCAGCGAGGCCAGCGCGATCGAACGACCGGCAAAGCAATTGTCGATGCAAATCACTCGCGAGGCTGGGTGACGATTGTGAAAGGCAATCTTGAGCGAATTCTCATTGGCCATCGCGCCGCTGGTGCTGAGCAAACAATGATTGAGGTTGGCACCTTGCGACTGTGCCAACGCAATCAGTCGCTCGCACATCCAGAGCGAAGCTTCGTCATGTTGGAGATTGCCTTGCATGACCGTGTCTTCGAGCGCCGCGTCCAGGGTCGCGCTCAGCATGTGGGGATCGGAGTGCCCCATGCCGTGGACACCGATGCCGACGATGAAGTCCAGTTTGACGCTGCCGTCCCCTAATTCGATGAACGGTCCATTGCCGAGACCACTGCTAATGTAGGGGAAGAATAACGCAGCTCCCCGAGCGGTGGCCAGCCGTTCTAACTCGGCTTGGTACGCTGATACCAAGGCCGGGTTGGGGGGGCGGATAGCATCGATTTTCGAACGGTGTTCCCGAAGGGCATCCAAGAGAAGCGTGCGAGCTTGAGCCACCCGTGGGTCGCTAACCAAACCGGAGTACCGGAGCGAGGAGGACGTAGGCGATGCTGCGGACGGGGAGGATGGGTCGACGTCGAGGGACAAAGCAACACCTGTTAAGAATGACAAAGAGTTAGGACTTACTTCTCAGTTTAGCATCCAACGGCCTTTTGAACCATTGAGGAAAGAAGAGGAGCGTCGACCCGGAAAGTTCGAATTTCGATGAGAAAATCTTCGAATGCGCCTTCAAAAGCTTGCAGTGGGGCCGTCTAAGGAGATGGACGGTAGACTAAACTTGAAATAGGAGTCGAAAGGAACCGCCTATGCTGACACGTTACGATCCGCCACGTACCGTGGATACCCACAACGCCCGCTGCCCGCAATGCGACGCGAGGATTCCCCCTGAAAGCATCAACATCACCGAAGGGGTCGGGCTGTGTTCGGGATGCGGGGCATTGACTCGGCTATCTCAGCTCAACTTGAGCGAGAAATCCATGGACGAGATTCTTGCTCGCACCCCGGCTGGATGCTCGATGCGGGTCGAGGGATCCCGGGTCATGATCACGGGATCGCTACGCTCTTGGGGGGGATTTCTCGGGGCGACGGCCATGTGCTTGTTTTGGAACGGGATCGTCTCAATGTTTGTCAGCTTGGCCCTGGCGGGGCTTTGGGCCAACCTCATCGCACCGTTACCCAATGGATTCCCCGTGGTGGGGGGACTGCAGCAAGGGAGACCGATCGTGAATGGCAAGCCGATGCAACTGGAAGACACGCTGTTTCTTTGTGTGTTCCTGACTCCGTTCGCGACCGTCGGGGCTGCAATACTGGCCGCGATGGCGATGAATCTCGCCGGCAAGATCGTAGCGGTGATCGATACCGATTCCGCCACGGTATCTACAGGGGCGTTCGGGCTGAAATGGACTCGTCGTTTTGATCCTAACGAGGTAACGGCGGTACTACTGCAGCGGAGCTCGTTGGAGAGCAATACATCGACGGGGCGATTAACGGGGCGATTAATCGAAATCCACGCTGATCGCACCGTCAAGTTTGGCACGCTGTTAGCCGAAGAAAGGTTGCTATGGATGCATGCCGCCTTGAGAAAGGTCCTATTGCTCGAGGGGGCCACGCGGGCGGATACCATTTCCCTTCAGTCTTGATTCATCTCGGTCTTGAATTGGCGTTCGCAAATGTTCGATTCGTAATAGCAGTTCTAGACAAGCTTGGTCGTTCGTCCCAAGCATTCCAGCAGGAATTCCAAGATTTCGATGTGTCGGGCGGCTTCTGCCAAGTCCTTGCCCCAGGTGTACATGCCATGACGCCGGATGAGATAGCCCCAGCAACGTTCATTGGGGTGGTCACGAAGATAGTCTTCAACCCGCGCCGACAAGCTGGGTATGTCTTGCGTGTTGTCGAAGATTGGGATCCAAACGCTGGATTCATGAGTGCTGATGCCATCTAGTCCTTTGAGCATCTCAAAGCCGGCGATGCGAATGCCACCGACGGGTGCGAAGTGCTCGGAGAGCAGCGTTCCCCAAACGCTATGGGTGTGCAGGATGGCGTTGGCCCCGTGTCGTGCAGCCAAGCAATGCAGGAGGGTTTCCGCGCTACTTTTGGGTTGGCCATCGAAGGTGGAATTTCCGTGCTCGTCGACGATAACAAAGTCATGAGGGCCGAGGTGCCCTTTGTCTTTGCCGCTAGCGGTGATTAGAAGCCGCAATGGATCACGACCGACGACAACGCTGTAATTGCTCGAGGTCCCCAGTGACCAACCCCTGGTCCAGAAGTGATGACCCACGTGACGCAGTCCCTCGACGGCGTCGTGATACGGTGCGAGATGATCCATGGAGAGGCGACAAAAAGCGACGAGGAAACAAAAATAGGACCGGCAGGATTCGAACCTGCAACCAAGGGATTATGCGTACCGCTACAGCTTCCGCTGCCTCTTTCGAGTTTGTGGTCTGGACCATACCTTCGCCGAACGATCCTTCGTTGCATGCGTCTGCCGTCTGGTCTCTACACCTTCCCGCCGTTCGCGGGCTTGGCTCGGGATTAGCCGCTGACGATTGCGTCGACCGCATCGCAGAGAGGCCTTCCCCGAATTTGACAGATTCTACAAGGTCAATGCGTGGATCGCTGGATCCGTCGCGATCTGTCCCACCCATGCACCTTGCAACCCATGCTTGATCCTCATGTACAGGGCGAACGCGAATCTCGTGACGTTAGGTTGAACCTAAGGAGGTTGAACCTAAGGAGGTTGAACCTAAGGATTCTCGCATTGGCTGCGAGACTTCCTTGCCGTCATGTTGATTCTGTGTTCGCCTGCCCCCATGCAGATCGCTTGAGTCCCCTGCTCTAACCATTGAGCTACGGTCCCAGTGGGGGATAGTGTAGCTGAAACAGATCGGTTTCCCAAGCCACCTGTGAGTCGAATAGCCGGGGTGCGTTAGGGACGGTCGGTTGGATCCAAACCGGGTGGGTATTTTTGAAGTTGCGATTTTTTGGCGTCTCTCGTACTCGTACTCGTACTCAATGAAATGGTACTCGTACTCGATGCGGTATTTACTCGATGCGGAATTTACTCGATGCGGTATCGTCGAGTTCGAGTACCGGTAACGCTGAGTACGAGTACGAGTACGAAAAACCTAGAGATAGTCCGGATTGGGACTCCGAGACACGCGAATAGCGCAATTTCAAAATGCAGGCGCCAGGGTGGGATGTTGCCATTGCATCATCCCAAACGTTTTCGATCAGCCTTCTCCATCCGCTAACCGCGATCTGTTCCAGCGAATCGAGGAGACGTCCCTGGTCACGCCGATCGGCCGCGAAAAACGCGGAGTGCGGGTTGTTCGGCCACTTCGACGGCTGGGGTGTTCTCGTGCGAAAAGGCGTAAAGCATCTCGGTCGCAACATCCAGGTCGGTTACCGGTTCCGGCGATTGGTCGTTGGTCCAACGATGGGCCCCCCAACCCGCCAGGAGAATCGCTTCGCCGGGGCGAGAGGAACGGATGGCCATATCGATGGCCGCTTTACGATTTGGCACAATTTGCACCGCAGCAGGACGTTCGCAGCCGTCAAGAACTTGCCAAATGGCTTTTTGCCCGAACCGCACGGAGCGACGGCTTTGGGTCAAGATGACATAGCTGGACGACCGTTCGAGGACACGGCCAAAGCTTGCTAACTGATCGGGAGTCGCCGCATCGGGAACTTCGGCCACGCAGATGACGGGGGTGCCGTCTTTGGACAAGCTATGCAAGGCGACCGCCAGACGATCGGCTTGGTCCGCTGCATCCACATAGACGCGGCAGGTCATATCGCCCGGGACGCGTTGCATACGACCAGGAAGGCGAACCATGCGTTCGACACCTTGAACGGATTCATACAACTCCAACCCAAAGCTATAACCGACTGCGACGGCGGACAGCATGTGGCGCGCATTGTGATCACCCAGGATCACGCTCGTCATGGGGGCAACGCAGTTCCCTGCGGATACCATCACCGATTGCTCGCCTAGCATGGAATGGATGCGGCGTCCGCCGACATCGGCGACGGCATCCAACCCATAGCTGATGGCTTCGGGTTGGTGACGCATCATCCAACGATTCAGCCTTGCATCATCCGCATTGTAAACGACAACGCCATGCGACTTGAGTTGCTTCAAAAGGCGTCCCATGGCGTTTTCGATGCCGCGTGCTTGAAGGGTATCTGTTCGTTGGCTTTTGCGCATGCTTGTAAAGACGAGAACATCGAATTCGATACCCGCCGAAGCATGGCTCTGCAGCATCTCGTCGCTCAATTCAATCACCGCTGCAGGTGTCTCGTTTCGAACGCTCCGTTGCAACCATTGAGCCAATGCCATCGCATCCGCACATGGGTCTGCAGGGAGACGTGTATCCCGGCCATCGCTCCCTCCGAGGGAAGTCTGATAGGCGACTTGATTGCCGATCTTCTTCAGCATGGATGCGATCATCAAGGCTGAGGATGTCTTGCCATGGGTACCGACCACTCCGATCGTCAAGATCTTTTCGCAGGGACGGCCCGCCAGTTCCATACTCAATCGCCCATAGGCATCGCGAACGTTCGAGACGATGCACTGCGGAACGGAACTGGGAAGAAATTGTTCTGTGAGAATTCCGCACGCACCGTGGGCGATGGCGGTGACGACGTCCCGGTCAGGCTCCGTCCATTCACTGACCCCTGCCACAAAGACCCAGTCCTTTTGGGGAGATTCCGGATGTTGATCGCACGCGTTGCAGAGCACATCGTCAGCTCCGACCAGTTGCGCATTCGGGAACAATTGTTTGAGCGAAACGAAAGAACGAGTGGGTGAGTCCACGTTGCCAGGCCTCCATGCCGAGATGCGGATAATCGCCAAGTTTGAGCTGGTTTGCGGGTAGCGATACTTCGGTCTTCCTGACCGGAAGAATCGTGTTCCAGCGACTCCCATTCTGGGTCCTCCAGGGATGGGCTATCGGAAAAAGGAAACCTCCGTCCGACGACATCTACAACGTGTCCCGAATCGGGGGTGCTCGTCAAGCCGAATCCCAAGAAAAACATTGGTGAAAGCTAGCATTACGCGGAGCGAAGAAGGGTTGGAGAAAGGGTGTTTGAAATGTGGAATCGAGAGGGGGCTCTTGCCTTCTCGATCAGCCATTCCCCATGCGCTTTGCCAATTATCTATACTCTCCACATGATCGTTGGACTGCTCGCAAAGAGTCTGCCATCGTCTCCATTCTTTTTTTTGAGTCTTGCTAATGCTTGGAACCGCTAATATGCCCCAATTCGATCGTCGCCAATTTGCCGTTCGTATGGTTAGTCTCGGGCTAGTTGCAACCGCGGTGGGATCGCGAGGACTAGCGGAAGATTCTCAGCAATGGCTCTCATGGCGTGGCCCCAATCGGGACAGTGCACTTCCGGGTGCGGCTTGGCCGAACTCACTGGAGGAAGAACATCTTCGGCTCACCTGGAGCGCCCCTTTCGGAGATAGCTACTCAGGCCCGATCGTCACAGAAACCGCTGTCTTTACGACGGAAAGTGCGGGTGGCAACGAACGCGTTATCTGCGTGGATCGCAGAACCGGGGAAACGCGTTGGACGCGCGATTGGAAAGGATCGATGACCGTTCCCTTTTTTGCGGCGAGGAACGGGAGTTGGATTCGATCGACCCCTGCCTCGGATGGACAACTGTTATTTGTAGGTGGAATACGGGATGTGCTGGTGGCCTTGGACTGTGCCACCGGCGAGGAAAAGTGGCGAGTCGATTTCGCCGAACGTTTCGGCAAGGTTCCCGACTTCGGTATGGTCTGCTCTCCATTGATCGACGGGGACTATGTCTACGTCCAAGCGGGCAAAGGGCTGCACAAACTCTATAAGTCCAATGGCGAGATCGTTTGGAGTTCGCTCCAGGATAGTGGAGACATCATGAGTAGCGGTGCCTTCTCTTCACCCGTGATTTCGATGGTGGAAGGAAAGCGTCAATTGCTTGTTCAAACGAGGTCCTATCTCGCCGGAGTGGACATGGAGAGTGGTTCCAAGCTTTGGAGCTACGACGTGGCGACCTTCCGTGGCATGAACATCTTGACTCCGACCGTCTGGGATAAGGGGGTTTTTACCAGCAGCTATGGAGGTCGATCGTTGCTCCTGGATGTTAAAAATGGGGCAACTTCGTTGCGATGGGAAAACAAGCTCGAAGCGTACATGTCGTCTCCCGTCGTGATCGATCACTACCTTTACATGCACTTGCGAAACAAACGTTTTGCTTGCATCGACCTGAGCTTAGGAAAAGAAGCCTGGGTGACGCGTCCTTTCGGCGAATACTGGAGCATGGTCACGAACGGAGAGAAGATTCTTTCTCTCGATCAAACGGGCAAACTGCGCTTGATCGCCCACAATCCCCAAGAATTTGAATTGATGTCCGAGCGGAAATTGACGGACGAGGAGTCATGGGCTCATTTGGCGGTGGCAGGTCCATCGGTTGTGGTGCGCACGCAAAAGTCATTGCAGCTTTACGATTGGAAATAGCACTGCGCATGGACCGTTGTGCTTGCTGAAACCGATGCTCGACGCTCCCGCCGTGCTTGCGGCGGAGCGAGCACTTTGTTAAATTTTTGGTAGACCGTGCCCACACTCGGCAGCACGGCAATCCATGTTCTTTTGGTAAGCACCGATCCACCAGCCATTGCTGCGGTGCCATCATGCAGCCTTCTAAATTGCGTCGCGCGATCGCTCACGAAGCCGCGCGGTTGATGTACCATCATCAGGAATCGGAATACTACCAGGCAAAACAAAAAGCATCGCGGCAGCTTTGCCAGGGATGGGTCAAGCCGTCCGATTTGCCTACCAATGCAGAGATTCGCGATGCGATTCAATCCTTTGCGAGAATGTTCGAAGGAGAATCTCGATTGGATGCGCTTCGAGAAATGCGTCTGACGGCACTTCGGGTAATGAACCTGGTCGCCAAGTTTCATCCCAAACTCATCGGAAGTGTTCTCACCGGGCACATCCGATCGGGTTCGGACGTCGATATCCATCTCTTTTCGGATAGCCTCGAGGTGGTCCTCCATGAATTGGATTCGGCTGCGATCCCCTATGAAGTCGAGCGCAAGCAGGTCCGCAAGAACGGGGAGAATACCGTTTATCAACATATTCATTTGCGTGAAATATTCGATGTAGAATTGACCGTCTATCGCGAGTCGATGCGAAGTTACGGCTTCACGAGTTCGATCACCGGCAAACGGATTGAATCGGCTACGATTCCTCAATTGCTGGAACTGCTGGCCAGTGAGTATCCCAGTTTGGAAGTCGACGAGTCGCTCGAAGAACTGGAGGCGCGTCCCGACCCGTATCAATTGTTCTATGCGTTGCTCTTGCCCTTGGAGAATGTCAAGCAGAACCCCAAGTATCATCCGGAAGGAGATGTTCTCTATCATTCGTTGCAAGTGTACGATCGCGCGTGCGATAGGGTGCCCTACGACGAAGAGTTTCTGTTAGCCGCATTGCTACACGACATCGGAAAAGGGATCGATCCGGCGGATCACGTCGGAGCGGCCCTCGAAGCCCTCGATGGATTCATCACGGAGCGGACGGCTTGGTTGATCGGCCATCATATGGATGTTCACAAGATTGTGGATCGTACGATTGGCGCACGGGCTCATCGTAGATTGCGTGAGAACGAGAGTTATGACGAGCTGCTGCTGCTGGGAGAGTGTGATCGCGGTGGTCGAATATGTGGCATCGAGACGACGAGTCTTGAAGAAGCGATCGACTATCTGCGCAGCCTTGGTGATGGTTGATTGGAGAGAATGCCAAACTGGCGCGTTAGCAAGACGTGCGATTAGCTAGTGGCGGGTGGAATAACTGCAGAGTGTGAGGGGCGGATGACAGTCTGGAAGACGATCCCACGGTCGCGGCGGACAGAGCTCGGCTTCTGATTTGTAAGTTTTGCAGATTGCCTAGCCTTCCCAGTCTCGATTGCAGTCGCCGGTAATGCGCAATAGTCTGCAGATCCTTTGTGTTCTGATTCGCGGACCGAAGTTACGAGCCGCGATCGGACGGGATCCAGGTAGCTTTCCCTAAGGCATGGAGTTGATCGGAGCCAATGCGTTTTCATTCCCTATCTTGGAAGTATCCCTCCATCAGCCATGCAGACAGTACTCTTGAGGGACATGCAATCCACCCAGGCTGGATGATGGTTTGTCTGATGGCGCTGAGCGGATGCCACATGACCGCGCCGATTCACGTATGGAAAAAGCCGCAACTGGCCCATGGTGGCCCAGTCCGCGTGGCCGTTGCCCCGGTGGGTGGCGATGTCGAGTTGGCAGAAAGAGTGCAACAAGCCTTGGTGGTTTCACAACCGCAATCGATGCAACATTTGTCCGTCGTTCATCCCGATCAGTTGGAACGGTTGGGCGGAATCCAGTTGGCCGCCTATGACGGACAGCCGAGCGAAATGGCTGCGCTGGGAGCAGCTCGCCGAGTGGGTGCACAGTACATACTCTCTGGGACGATTGTGCAGCATGATTTAGAGCCAATTCCGCCAGTCAAGCGAAAATGGTATGACCTGTTTCCTCGACGCGAAAGAACCGAGAGCATGACCGTTCGATGGGTTGTGTATGAGGTGAGCACGGGACGGCGTATGGGCGAGAATGTCGTCACGATCGATAGCAAACAAGCCGAACAAGACTATCCAGACCTGGCTTTTCAACCCTCCGGCGACGTCAAGGTCATTGCGGCCTCGGCACGGCGATCCTGGGAGTCGGTGTTGCCCACGACGCGGACCGCACAAGCCACCTTGGATTTGCCCTGGCTCATGCCAGGTTCATCGAAGGTGCGCAAAGGAAATGCTTACGCGAGGATGGGCCGTTGGGAAGATGCGGAGCGCGAATGGCAAGATGCAGCGTCGGCCCACCCATGGAATCCTGCCGCGTGGGAGAACCTCAGTATGGCGGCTGTCGCGCGCGAGGATTTTCAGTTGGCTCGGGATCGGCTGAAGCATGCTAATACAAAGTTCTGGCCTGGAGATGAAACGAAAAAGACACAGGTATGGATTGAGCAGCAACAGCGCGAATACCATGCTGCTTTTGAATTGCCCCCTCCTGCCGAAGGATGGACGATTCCCGATCCTGTGGCTCCGACGGCGGAGTCGGTTGGTGCATCGTTAGATAAGAATGAAGTCGTTAGCCAGCCAACATCGCTGGATGATCAACCGTGGTATACGGTCATGCCGTTTGTCCCACCTCCAGGCTGGACATGGTCCAATTGGTGGACTCAGTCGTTCCTATGGTAATGACTGTATCATCGTGCGCGATCACGAAGCACAGATGATTGAGCCGGAACCCGATGCGTAGGTGACGGATCGATTGCCGTTGGCTCGCGCCTTTTGAAGGTGCGCTATTTTGGCGTCTCTCGTACTCGTACTCAATGAAATGGTACTCGTACTCGTACTCGATGCGGTATCTTCGAGTACGAGTACGAGTACTGCTAACGCGGAGTACGAGTACGAAAAATCCAGGGAAATCGCGAAGTGAAACTCCGAGACACGCGAACAGCGCCACTTCAAAACTAGCGACGCGGGTTTTCTTGGAGCGTTGCTCATCTCCAACCCGTTAAATCACTTATCGGGTCGCCGTTCGGAATTGACGGGCGGAGCCCAACCTTCTTTTTTGTGGCCGCGCTATTGGCTGGGGATTTCAGAGCTTCAATTCCCCTGTTTGCCCGCGTTAATGCTGGGTGTTCTCAAGGCTCTTCGAATGGGCTTCCGTGCGGAAAGTGCCTGCAATTTGGTCAGCTCATTCTGAACCAAATAACACTATTCTGCCAATTTCTCGAGAATTAGCCTAAGAAAGCTACCAGTGAAGGGTCTTGTATCTATATGCCTTTGTGTCGGCTGGATAGGGAGAACTATCGCGTGAAGAGGCCATGTTGAAATCGACTCCGGAAGTCAATCGATCGGACCAGTCCGATCTGTGCAGGCCGACGTTACGGACTTTGTTCGATAACGAAGAGTCGAATTTACTTCGTTTTGCTTTCTCCCTCACGGGTCGACGAGCTGTGGCAGAAGAAATCGTGCAGGACGTATTTTTGCAACTGCATGCGAAATGGGCCGAAGTGAATGAGCCGCGAGCATGGCTATTCCGCAGCGTACGCAATCGAGCCTTCCATCACTTGCGCAAAAGTCGTCGCGAGACGCTGACTGCTGACGACGATCAGGCATTGATAGCCGATCGATGGGATGAAACGCCGGATGAATTGATCGCCCGCATGGAAACGGTGGCCGAGTTGAGACGGTTGGTGAGGGAGTTGCCGGAGAAAGATCGGCGGCTCGTGCAATTGAGATATTTCGAGGATCTCCAGTACCGCGATATTAGCCAACGAACAGGACTGACGATCAGCAATGTGGGCTTCCGGTTGCATCAAATTCTGAAAAAGCTTGCAACGGGACTTTTGCCCAAGGGAACCGAGGACGAATCATGAGCGACGCATTCAATAACAACACGATCGAATTAGAGCTTCAAGTTCGCTTGATGAATCTCGTTCTGGGAGAGGCGTCCGACTTCGAGCGCGATCAACTGCAGGAGATGATGGATCAACGATCCGAGCTGGCTGACTACTATCAACAACTCCAGCACTTGCACGGACTCCTTTGCGAAGTGGGTGCCGGAGATCCATCGGTCGAGTTCGACGCGTCAACCGCTGAGGAGGCTTGGCAGTTGCCTGCCGATCGGCGTGAGAAGGTATTAGCCGTATTGGATAAACAGAGTCCGAATCTACCAGACAGAGTAACTTTAGCCACTAAGGGAGAGCCTACACGTTGGCGAAGTAGGTTGTTGGGTGCGGTTGCTGTTGCTTCCATAGCCTGCGTCTTGATTGTCCTATTGATCCCTAGCGTTCAATCTTCTCGAGAAGCCGCTCGGCGAATGAGCGCATCTCCGTCGATGAAAGGGGGCACCCCATCATCCTACTATTTGTCCGATGATGTACAGTACTTTCCAAATCCCCAGCCTGATGCACGTATTGAAACCCATTCCGCACATGCGCCAGGGCAATTTGCTCGTCCTGCCGCGCCGAGTGCGAGGTCCTTGGCCCCTGGATCCTCGGCAGGTAGTGCGAGGGTGCTCAATGACCTTAGCCAGATGAGCACAAACGGCCCTACTAGCCCGCAAGTGAATCTCGAACGCTCGGTCGATCAACCGCAGGCATTGGAAGACGTCAATGAGGATAGGTATCGCCTTGCAACACCGAGTCCCCATCGTGGAACGGGCGTTGGTGGCCAAGGGGGATTCGGCGGGGGGGGCGGCGGGAGTCGTGGGCTGGTTAATGATCGTCCCAATGCATTGGGTGTCGCCGAAAATGCACTCCTTCCTCAAAGCACGACGGAAAACTTCGCTGATCCACCTCAGAAGGATTTTGGCTCAGATCGCGCCGATTTCGGCTCTCTCTATGGGCAAACGGGACGCGATTCAAGCGCTCCCGCAAAACCAGCGATGCAGTGGTCTGTCAACAATGGAATGGTTAACGATCTCAGCCAGAGTATCGAATCGCCCAAGTCGGAAGATGCCGACTGGGAGAGTTCGGCTAGCGATCGAAGTCGAATATCGTTGGGACTCGATACAGTCGTAGCTGCGCTAAAAGAGAACGCACCTGCATCCGAGCCCTCCTTGTCATTTACGGTTCCTGACGGCGGGCGGGTTTTGTTAGGTGGGATCGCCAGGACTCGTGAACAGGGTCAGGGAGATCACTTCGATGCCAATCGGATTGATCAGAGTGATGCGTCGTACACTCTGATGTTTTCGGTCACTCCAAGAATTATCATCCCTGAAGAAGAAGAGCGGAACCTCGTCGAGTCACAAAATTTCTATCGCAATACCCAATCCGCAGATGGTGAGAAGCCGTCACGCAAGAATCCGGATGGGGACCGGAAGAAAGGGGGCATGGCAGGGAGTTCAGAGCCAGTAGATGGGATTAAACCCTCCAGTGATTTTAGGTCAAGAAATCGAGCGTCCCTCAGCATGGGTCTTCCATCAGAAGACAATAGAAAAACCACCGAGGATGGGAAGACTGGCATTACCAACAAATCCACACGGGATTGGGATGAGTCAAAAGAGGGCCTGTCAGATGATGATCGGAGTCAAAAAGCCTATTCCGAACTCGTTGAAAAGCAGAAGTCACTGAGCACGCAAGGTATTGAAAAAACGAACGAAGACACCGTCTGGAAACGAGCACAGAAAAGTTCTTCGACCCGTTTGGCCATTCCTACTCTCATTCCTGCTCCAAGTCCCGAGTTAGTCACCGCCCATCAAGGGGTGCAAGATAAGAACTTGGCAGGCAAGCCGGTTGCTCCCCCGCAAACCCCGTCGCTCGATGAGCAATCGGCTACAAATGACCCCTTCTCGACCTTCTCGCTGCATGTCAGTGACGTATCGTTCAAGCTCGCTCAGGCAGCCCTTAGCCAAGGGCAATGGCCAGATGCCACTCAAATTCGGATTGAGGATTTCGTCAACTCATTGGACTATCGCGATCCATTGCCCAGCGGAAAGGAAAAAGTCGCCTGCCGCATTGAACAGGCGATTCATCCTTTCTTGATGCAGCGGAACCTATTGCGTGTTTCCATGCGAACCGCCGCCACGGGGCGTTCGCAGAAAACTCCCTTGCGGTTAACGCTGCTGCTCGATAACTCCGGTTCGATGGAGAGGCCCGATCGACGTCAAGCAGTCTTACGAGCCTTCCAAACGCTCACGCAACAATTGAGCGCCGCCGACCAAATCACATTGATCAGCTTTGCCAATAAGCCACGTCTGCTAGCGGACAAGGTCCCTGGCAATCAAGGTGAATCGTTGTTGCAGTTGATTGAAAATCTACCGAGCGAAGGGGGGACGAACATCGAAGCTGGTCTCGTGCTGGCCCACGAAAAGGCAGCTGAACAGCAACTCGCTGGAGCGCAGAATCGCATTGTGTTGCTGACCGATGGCGCGGTCAACTTGGGGGACGCCAATCCCGACAGCCTCGCTCGGCTGATCACGCAAATACGAGACTCCGGAATCGCGTTCGACGCGGCCGGAATCAGTGCCCAGGATCTAAACGATCAGGTGTTGGAAGCATTAACGCGTCAAGGTGACGGGCGCTACTATCTGCTCGACTCAGCCGCTGACGCAGGTGAACGATTTGCGGCCCAGATCGCCGGTGCGCTCCGACCATCGGCGCAGAATGTGAAAGTGCAAATTGAATTCAATCCGGAGCGTGTTGGACATTACAAATTGCTTGGATTCGAAAAGCATCGACTCCAGAAAGAAGACTTTCGCAATGACCGAGTCGATGCGGCGGAGATGGCTGCAGCCGAAGCTGGAGTGGCTGTGTACCAGTTTGAAATCAAGCCGAATGGTCGTGGCGATGTTGGTAATGTTTCCGTGAGATTCCGCGATGTATCGACAGGGCAAATGGTCGAACGCCGTTGGCCTATCCCTTATGAATCGAACGCCCCTCGCTTGGAGCAAGCCGATCCGTCATTGCAGCTTGCCGCTGCCGCCGCCTTGTTCGCAACCAAGCTCGCGGGTGGACCGTTGGCAGACAGTGTCGATTTGGCACAGCTACAAAACGTCTTGACGAAGTTGCCTGAGAGGATCGCTAGTCAACCGCGCGTTCAACAGTTGCGCGCGATGATCGATCAAGCGAAAGCGATCGGGCATTAAGACTTCAGACTTTAGACTTCAGACTTCAGACTTCAGACTTCAGACTTCAGACTTCAGACTTCAGACTTCAGACGTCAGACGTCAGACGTCAGACGTCAGACGTCAGACTTCAGACGTAAACCTTAGAGCTCAAAGCTTCAATCATGTATTACCGCAATATCACGCCATTGGTCGCTTTGTTCCTTGCAAGTCTCAATTTGAATTGCTTTGGGCAGGATCCCGACTCGAACGCTGTGCCAACTCAGGAAACGCATACGATCATCTTGTCTCCAGGAACCGCCAAGCCACTTGCATTTCTTTATGCGGCCATCGCTCGTGCCGAAGTGCGAGTGGGTGCGAAGGAGATCGATCAGACCATCCAACTCCAAATTCGTACCATTCAAGGGGGGGATCGCCGTGGGGAAACCGTTCGCTTGGGACTAGGTGGAGAGGGGGAAGTGTTTGACGTCCAGGGTGAAGCCATCGCTTCATGGGCCGTTCGTACGGCTGGCACGAAGCGATTTCTCGATCTTCAGTTCAAACCGTCGGGTACGGAATCCGTGGAAGGCATCCAAGTTGATGATGATAAGGGTGCAAGTGAGAGAACAGCGATAATCCGCATTCGAAGCGAGGTTTCAGAGCTCCCCACGCAACTCGACATTGCACATTTGATGCCGGGCAAAGCGCTAGGATTTGATTCCCAGATTGAAATCCAGTACGCAGGTGGGGTGGCAGGTCGGATCGTAACCGCCGAAGGTTTCGCACCCCTCGCATCGCGTGATCGGATCGATCGGTTGCAAACGGCAATCGGCGGTCGATTGAAGCTTCAACTCGATCGCAGCAGTACATTGCCCCCGGCGGTGGAATTGCTCGATATGACGATAGTGGGTGAGGTTCATCCGAATGGTAAGTCGATCGGTTTTCAACTGCGAGGCATAGCCAACGTTCATGTTGCTGGTACGCGACTGCGGGCCTTGTCAGGTGCCGTTGCCATGAGTCAGTTGCCGGACAGCTCGGATTATCGCCTGGAGCTATTGAACTCGGATTCTGGACCGGTGGTTGAGCTGGTCTTTCCCAAGGTGGGGAAATTTCCTATCGCGCTCGACTTTGCATCAGCTATTGCAAACGAACAGACCGGCGGGCAAAGAATCGACTTCCAAGTGGCGGCGAGCGCTGTCGTACCCATGAGCATCCGTGGCCTCGAGCCAGAGATCGTATTCTCTCCGGAGCAACCGGCGATCGTTCCAACGCTCGTCGAAAAAGAGTGGCAAGGGTTTTTGCCAGCGACGGGGCATGTCGTCTTGCGTTGGCAAAGTGCTAAGAGCACGCGCGAGGGCAAATCATTTTTTACCACCAGCACGACGATCGATGCCACGGTCGGTCCAGGATTGCTGCGGCAGGACCACCGAATAACCTATCAGTTACTCCAAGGGCAGCTCAAGTCGTTAGAAATCGACTTGGTTGGGCCAGGGGAGATCTTGAATGTGGAAGGAGATCATATTGTCGCGTGGAAGGTTGTTGGCGAGGGCAATCAGCGACAGTTAGAGATCGCACTCAATCAGCCACTCACAGGCAAAAGCCAAGTTTCGGTTCGTAGCCAAACACCGCTTGGAGCGTTCCCGGTTCATGTTGAAGGGTTGAGTCTTCGGCCGCAAGGTGCCATTCGAACCTCAGGATATCTGCGTCTATCCAACTCAGGTTCGGTCAGCGTCGAACCGACCGGGCTGCGAGGCTTGACGCAGTTGGCACCAGAGCAGTTCCCTGGGGAAGCGATGCAATCGCGCCAATTGTTCGTGTATCGCTATCCCTCTTCCGACTATGGATTCTCGATCCAGGCGGACCGCGTTCAACCCGAAGTCAGTGTCACCCAACTGGTGTTGTATCAATTGTCCGAATCCGATCGTATCATCACTGCCGACATCGAGTTAGATATTCGCGAAGCGACCATTCGTGAATGGAGTTTGAGTTTGCCGTCCGACTACTCGGTCGTCTCCGTAACGGGAGCGAACGTCGCGGAATATATGGCTTCCTCCGAGGCAACAGACGGTAGACGAAACTTAAAAATCCTGTTTGGGCAGGATGTTCAGGGCCGGCAACTGGTCGGCTTGCGTTTGGAGAAGAACGAAGTCGCCATAACGGGACAATGGGCATTACCTCCCATCCTATTTCCTGATGCCAAATCGGTACGAGGAGACATAGGTCTTGTGGTGGCTCCGGGCTTCCGCGCGACGGTGGGGACAATCGATCTTTTGGTTGAGAAGCCATTATCCTACTTCCCTCGACCGGTGCCTAATCTACAACAGGCGTTCCGGATACGAGAACCGGGTTGGACTGCCACCATGCAAATTGAGCAGTTGGAACGCAGTATTCAATCCGATGTGTTCCACTTGGTTTCACTGAGTCAAGGGACGGTGTATGGGAGTGCTCTCATCAATTACTCGGTCACCGGTGCTCCCGTGGCGGAGTGGCAGTTAAACGTTCCGGCCACATTGGGCAACGTCACCGTCGATGGACAAGCGATTCGCAATTGGCGGCGTGAAGGGGACACTTTGATTGTATCGCTGCAACAGCCAATCCTTGGCGCGTACACGTTGTTGGTCACCTTCGAAGAGAAACCCAACGTCGCGGAGGGTTCCTTTCAAGCAGGACTGGTCGCGCCGTTAGGTGTGCAAGGGGATCGGGGATACATTGAGGTGGTCAGTCCGGTGCAAGTCGAAATGGAATCGCTATTGGTGTCGAGTCAGCTTCTCGTGCTTGATCCTCTGGAGCTGCCTGCCGAATTTCGACTGCTGAGCACTGCGCCAGCTCTGGGGACGTGGCAGTATACCCAGCGTCCGTTCGAATTGAGGCTCAAGGTCAATTGGTTCGATCCTGGAACAACCGCAGCGCAGGTCATCGAATTTTCGGAGGTCAATAGCCGTGTTTCTCAGGATGGTGAGGTAGTTACGGATCTTTTGTATTACGTCAATTCGCGAGGGCAACGCACATTGAAACTACAATTGCCCAGCGATCCGGTTCGATTGTGGGAAGTCTCCGTTGGTGGACGTCCGGTGACAGCTCGGCAAGCGGGTGATGAAACGCTGATTCCATTGCCTGCCACTGTGGACCCGAATGCGCCTGTCGAAGTCAAAGTGCGGCTTGGCAAACCAGCCATCGATCGACGACACGTATCGCTTGTACTGCCAACTGTCTTTGCGCCGGTATTGAAGACCCAATGGAATGTGAATGCCGATCAAAATCATGTCCTTGTTTCCAGTGGAGGAAACGTAGAACCAATGATGCCCAGTCGGTGGCCCAATGGTTTTGACTGGCTTGCGAACCGCGGGCTACTCCCGTTGATCGCACTTGCGGTATTGGCCGTTATCGCTGGCATCGTTGGTTCGACACCATTCAAACTTTATGCATTCGCCATCGCCATGGTCATTGCGGGTGCAGCGTGCTGGGACGCACTGATGCATACCGTGCCTGCCGCACCGCTGCAGCTGAGCTTGCCCGTGCTGGCTTCAGGTGAAAGTGTAAAATTGGAAGTCACCAACATCCCCGCGTGGCGAGCCTTTATTTCATGGCCAGGGTTCGCGATGGTGATGTTTGGAACCATCGTCACATTTCTAGCGTGGCGTGTTCGCGAATCGAATCTTGCATGGCTCGTGCGATGGATCGCGTTCGGAATGATCGCGATTGGTCTGCTGTTGCAAACGAACGGTGCTTCGTGGTTCTTTGGATTGGTGATGTTGGCCATCGCGGTGATTCATTTGGTGCCCGCCGCAGTGCAGTGGAACAGGAATTCCAGGTCGAGATCAGCAACGAGAACAACCGACGTGACATCGAATGCAGAGCTCGATCCACATCCCGCGGGTGGCAATCCTGGCTCGATCGTGACGACATCGATTCTGGCTTTCGTCGTCGGCTCGGTTGGCTGGTGCATACCGAGTCGATTGGATGCAGCAGAGATAGCTACGGCTCAAGTCAGTACGGATGAACTCGAATCCATTCAATCAGCGAGTTCTCTGACTCAGAAGTGGAACGTTTCCATTCGTGAAAAGCGGTTGATCGCTTCCGCCGACATCACTCTCTCGGGCCTTCCTGGAGATCGCTTTGTGCTGCTTCGTGCACCCGCAGTGTTGACCCGGTTCAATGGATCAGGGCTGCGGCTTAGCAAGCTGGAATTGCCCAATCAAGGGGTGACCTACGTCGTTACCATTACCGACGCCGAAAACGAACCGTCCGGCAATGGTAGTGTTGAAAAACCTATAGACGAAAATACCAAGGCGGAAACTGTCTCAGAAACGTTACCGCTCAGGCAGTACGCAGCATCTTTCGAGTTTCAATTCGAAGCCATTCAACCCGCATCAGGTATTCCCGTATTGACGGGGGGGGCGGCCCTGCAACAAATCGAACTTGGGTACGATGAAGCCAATTGGGAGGTGGTTTGTCTCTCAGCAGCGAGAATCGAATCTTTACCCGTCGATCAACCGGGGGATTCTGCGGTAGCCCGCGTGAAAATGCTGCTTGGACCCGGCCCAGCCAGCGTCATCCTGAGGCCACAGGCTCGCGACCTGACTACCGAAGCGACACAGTTCTTTGTGGAAGGTGCGGGCCTCTACTCGATTGGCCCAGGGGTCGTCGAAGGCAAGCACCGTTTCAAGATCCGTGCGTCTCAAGGTCGCGTGAAGGAGTTGAACCTTAGCATTCCTGGGGGCATAACCGTTAGTTCGGTGGATGGTCCGGTCAGCTCATGGCAATTTGATGCGGACGCGAGTCTCTTAAAACTGCAGATCGATTCAACGGCGTTGTCGGAGTTTGCAGTGGCTGTTGAAACACAGCGCAGCCTGGATGCGCTACCGACGGAGGTGCAACTATCGCCGGTACGAGTGGAAGGGGCGGGAGGAGAGGTCGGTCTTATTGCGATCGCCTTTGGCTCCGAAGCGCAACCTGAAAACGTGCAGGCCGAATCGCTCTCGCTCGTCAATCTTGGCGATTTTGACGTGGGTATGGTGACCAATCCACAAACGACGTTGCATCGTGTCTATCGCTACGGCGCAGAAGGTGGCAGCTTGTCTGTTCAGGTCTCGCCGGTGTCACCGGAAGTGCGCGTGGGTAGCAAACAAGTCGTATCCTTTGGAGATGAACGCGTGGTGCTTGGGATCAATTTTGTAACGGAGATAAGCCGCACTGGGGTCTTCCAGTTGAGCTTTGCATTGCCCGCCGGGTTGGAAGTGGAATCCTTAACCGGGGATGCATTGCATCATTGGTCCGAGTTGACGGAGAATGGCCAGCGACAGATCGTATTGCACTTGAATGGCAAGACCATCGGCTCGCAGAAGTTTGCATTGACGCTGACGGGAGCTGCCCCGACCGATGCGACGCAATGGTTCATCCCCCGATTTGAATTGAACGAAGCCACGCGTCATACCGGTGAGCTCGTCGTTCAGCCGATCACCGGCATTCGTCTTCGCACCATCACACGGCAAAACGTTTCCGAGGCAGACCCCCGCGCGATGGGTGCGCAAGGACAAGGCGCTCTCGCGTTTCGGTTGCTGCAAAGCGATTGGAGTCTTCAACTGGGTATTGAAAAACTGGCTCCTTGGGTCACCGGTCAAGTGCTGCATGATGTGACCTTGCGCGAGGGGCAAACGCGATCCACGGTACTAGCTCAGTTTACGGTGCAGAACGCGGCGATTCGAAATTTGTCGGTTCGGCTCCCTGCGATGGGGGCGGATGAACAGAAGACAGTCCGAGCCAACGGTGAAATTGTTAGCGATTTTGTCCGTTCGTCCAATGACGAGCACCTTTGGGAATTGCGATTCAAACGCCGTGTGATTGGGCCAGTGCAATTTCAAATCGAATACGAACGACGGGGTGAAAGGGATGACAATCGCGAGTCTCTCATTCCGATCGATTTCCCAGACGTACGGCAATTGGGCTATTACTTTGCTGTGCGAAGCGGTGGTCGTTTGGAAATTGAAGCTGGGGAGATGACGCAGGGGTGGCAACCAAGTGACTGGAGTACCGTTCCGCAGGCGCTGCGCGATGCGGGCAATCGTACCTCGCCCGCTTTGGCATTCCGAGCAATGTCCCCCGCGACTCCCATGAGCCTGCGAGCGATCCGACATTCGTTAGCCGAGGCACTGAAGCTGCGAGTCGCTTCGGGTACTTTGACTACTATCCTCTCTCCCACCGGGGATCAGCTGACTGCGGTCGATGCGAACTTGGAGGTGATTCAGCGAAGTAGCTTGAGCGTGCAACTGCCTCCGGGCAGCGAGCTGTTCAGCATTTTCGTGAACGGCGAAAGCGTTCATTCGATTCGACAGAAGGACGGCAGCAACACATGGCAATTCTATATTCTGCCCGGCATCGATGATCGGACGGCACAAGTTCGCTTCGTCTATTCGCTTACGGGCGACAGCTTGAAACAGCTGAGCTTGGTTAGTCCGCAGCTCAATGTGCCATTGGAAAACATTCAGTGGAACGTGATTGTTCCGAGCGGCTATCAATTAACCCATCGCGAAGGCAATCTGGAGTTGGTCGGGCAAGACAGTCATGCCAAATACGATCGTCAATCGTATTTGTCGAGTCTCAAAGGCAAACGTCAAGATCAGGCGCAACAAGCAGCGAACTTACTCGAGCAAGCCAATCAACTGCTGCAAACGGGTGAGCAATCCAAAGCGCAGTGGGCCTTCAACAATGTGGCCAACCGCTATGCACTCGATGCAGCTTCGAACGAAGACGCGCGAGTCCAACTAGAAAATTTGCAGACTCAGCAAGCGATTGTTGGCTTGAATACGCGCCGACAGCGATTGTTCCTAGACAACCAACGTGGAGGCTCAGCCATTTCCGCCAATGAACAACAGAGGCAAGCCGCGGCAATCAATCCCATCCTACAAGCGGAAAAACTGAATTATCGACCGCAGGAATTAAGTCAGTTGTTGGCCGGTAACAGCAATGAGGACAACGCGATTCTTCAGCAGATTGCCGGGCGTTTGGTCCAGCATCAGCGATCAACCGAACCGGCGCCGCAAGCGATCGTTATCAGCCTGCCCGAGGAAGGCAATATCTATCAATTTCGCCGTAGCGTTCAGGTTGCCGAGAAATCACCGCTTGAGTTGAGATTGCAATTTCAATCGCAATATAGGATGAGTGAGTGGCAGTGGTTGTTGATTGCAGGACTGCTCGGCCTAACCGTTGCTGGAATCTGCTGGAAGCAGCGCTCCTAGCAGAATCAGAGCCGCGAGCGTCACAGCTTATTGATGGTATCGAAAACGCAACCGCACCAATTAGCCGATGGGCGTTAGCCCCGGTTTTCGGAAAGGCAACCGCCGCTAACGCGGTGCGGCTAATTAAAGCAACAGCCTGGTCAGCGACCTGCGGATGCTCGCTGACTTCGTTCATCCATCGATGTTCTGATAGCGCGTTTACGAGAAGATATCCCGGTCGAGCATGCGGAACTGGATTGCTTCCTCGATGTGTTGTGGCTCAATGGTCTCGCATTGATCTAGGTCTGCGACGGTGCGTGCAACACGGACCACTTTATCATGGGCACGGGCCGATAGCCCCATGTCCGTTACGGCGGACCGCATGCGCTGCGTTTGGACGGTACCCAAAGGGCAATACTCTCTCAACTCTCGACTGGACATCTGGGCGTTGGTGAGGGTCTTGGAAGAAACGAAACGCTGCCGTTGGATCTCACGGGCCGAGGTGACTTGTTCGCGAATCGTTTCGCTGCTGGTACTGGCGGGTCGGCTATGGAGTTCCTCAAAGGGGACGGCCGGGACTTCGATGTGAATATCGATTCGATCGAGAAGTGGGCCGCTGATGCGAGCCATGTAGCGTTCGATTTGTGGCGGGGAGCAATTGCAACTGCGACGCGGATCGGTGCGATAGCCGCAGGGGCATGGATTGAGTGCGGCCACCAGCATGAATCCTGCAGGGAATGTCGTGCTGCGCATGGCTCTCGAAATGGTGACCACACGATCTTCGAGAGGTTGACGCATGACTTCCAGTGTTTTGCGATTGAACTCGGGCAACTCATCGAGGAAGAGGACTCCGTTGTGGGCGAGAGAGACTTCGCCGGGAGCGGGAGGACTTCCTCCTCCCACCAGTCCCGCATCGCTGATGGTGTGATGGGGGGAGCGAAAGGGGCGTTGAACCAAAAGAGGTTGCCCAGGTTGCAGTCGACCGAGCGCGGAATAAATGCGTGTGGTCTCAATGGATTCTTTTGGAGAGAGGGTGGGGAGAATGGAAGAGAGGCGTTTGGCCAGCATCGTTTTGCCCGAGCCCGGTGGGCCTAGCATCAGGATATTGTGGTTGCCTGCGGCGGCGATCATCAGTGCGCGTTTGGCCATTTCCTGACCTCGCACATCGCTGAAATCGACATCGTAGTTCGCGAAGGACTCGTAGATTTCCTGCAGGCGCGAGGGGACGGGATCGATGTCCAATGTGCCAGCCAAAAATGCGGCAGCTTCGGTTAGGGTCGATACGGGGATGACTTCCAGGTCTTCGACTACGGCCGCTTCTTGGGCATTGGAAGTGGGCACGATCAACCCTCGTATACCCTCCTTCTTGGCGGCGATGGCCATCGAGAGGGCCCCTTTGACGCCGCGCGTTTGGCCTTCGAGAGATAACTCCCCCACCACGGCATAATCGTTCAGTCGATCCGACACGAGTTGATTGGAACCGACCAGCATCCCCAACGAGATCGGCAAGTCAAAGCTGGCGGCTTGCTTGGGTAACTCGGCCGGGGCGAGATTGATCACAATCCGATCGTGAGGTCGCTGGAATCCAGCATTGACCATGGCCCGTTCGACGCGATGGGTGCTTTCGCGGACGGCTTGTTCGGGCAGGCCGACCAAGACGATTTTGGGGAGGGGAGATGGGGATAGATCCACTTCGACATCGACGGGGACCGCATCGATGCCGACGAGGCTGTAGGTTTTAAGTTTGGCAAGCATGGGACAGATCGGCTGAAAAGGTTTCGCGTCGACGCATCCTGTCGAAACATACGGGCGATGGGTCCCTATCCGCCTCGTTCACCGCCAGTGTACCGTTTTTCAATGCTTGGGATTGCTATGGAATTGCAGCAAAGAGAAAAGTTGTCAGCTTCGAATGCCAAAATGTATCGCCAAGACGGAACAACCACCGCACGACGTACCCCTGCAACATTGCCAGAAACCGGGGATCGCCTAGTAGATCGCCGGTTGCGGTTTAGCTATCTATCAAAACGGGTGAGAGACCGTTTGCAGTTCGAGTTGAAGAACGCCGAACGCAAAAGCAATTCGGCGAATGAAGTTTTTCCGAGCAGAATTTATTCGATGAGCGGTTAACGAGCATTTCGTCGTCGGAGACGAACCCAGCCGAGAGTGCTGCCGAGGATTCCAAAGACTGCAATCGATGCAGGCTCGGGCACGACGTTATTACCGCCGCCACCGC
>JBAWXH010000008.1:0-111293 GCA_037144155.1 Planctomycetota bacterium
AGCTAGCCCAGTCAGCTAGCCCAGTCAGCTAGCCCAGTCAGCTAGCCCAGTCAGCGATTATCCGCAGAGATGATTGAGGACTTGTAGTACGCCGTTCAGGTGGGCCATCCGCGGACCATAACGGTCCAAGAAGTCGGAAAACATGTACTCGCTATCGGACAGTTCTTCCTTTGAGCCTTCGACTTCGTCCGCCATTTTTTGCAGAAACTCGGTCTGAACGGCGGACAAGGTTTCTAGAGCGGAACGGCAGGAACGGACCAGTTCTGGATGAGCATTCCGCCATTGCTGCAGTTCATTTTGACGTTGGGAGTTTGCCTGCGTCGTGGATTGGAGGACTTGTTTGCTGACTTGCAGCAGTTGCTCCGTCACTTGATGCTGCCGGGCCTGCATCTCGATCAGTTGCCGAGTCAGAGCGACCAACGTCATGCCTACGTCCACACGTTCCCGAGAGGGAGTGTTGGCATCGCGCGCACCTGCACTCGCGTTTCCGGCATCGGCAGAAACGTTGATCGAGAAGACCGGGGAAAGTGGACCTGGATCGTTGGACATAATGACCTGCACAAGGTGAAGCGGGCGACGCAAGGGCGGGGGACAAATCGTCGGAACGACTTAGTATAGTCCTTTCCAGTCTGAAAAGTCGAGTTTTTTGCGGGGAATGAACAAGGCCAGGGGGCCTCGAAGGCTGGATAGGTTAGGTCATCTAGACCGAGAATTCCGGCTGTACGGTTTTGATGTGGATTGCTTTTGGAAGAGGGTCGAAGCAAGGTTACCGGTTGCCCAACCCATCCACTTCCTATCCAAAGTCTATGGGTAATTCCCTTCCTGCCTCCCTTTGTCGAAGGAGTGTCGTTAAAACGCTATGGAATCTTGGACCCGGGACCAGTCCAGGCATCTGCTCGGTTGGATGCGGGCAGTCGAAACATCCATTCATGAGGTCGGTTGCTTGGACAACTTGTTCAATGGATGCCTTGCACTAGGAACGGGAGGATCGATCGTCGCGGACACTCCATGTTGGCGAGCCATTTCGAGCACCGTTGGAATGGTCGCAGGAAAAGATTGCGATACCCGTGAGGATAGTTGCAACCTGTGCCAAAGGATAACGTTCGCCAGGACGTCCAGGCTTCATGACTTCCGGGCACCAGAGAATTGCGAGCCAGTCTCGCTCGATTCAACCACTTCGAAACACAGCGCGAAAATCCCTAGAATCAACAACGCATGGATGCATCACACACTCCAAACCCATTCCATCTCGGATTTGTCTCGATACGTGAGCGTTCACCGCATGGCTACTTTGGCGGCTTCCTCGTGATCAACGAACTTGCTCGGCCATTGGAATTTCATTGCACCCTGCCACTCCAACCCAGTCGCGCCCAACGTATCCTATTTGGGCCAACCCTCGATGAGTTCGTCTGCGGGGAACAGATTGCGCGGGCAATGCTTGGAAAAGTCAAAACGAAACCGACGGTGGTCTTGACCGACACGGCGGCGGCCCTCTCCGTTCGCCATTGGATCGATGTGCCGATTTTCTGGTTGCAAGAAGAGTATCAGGCCGAGGAACCATCAAACGGATTTGCCATCCCATCCCAGAAACGAAGCGAATCCGAGTATGCATCTCGAGTGATTCGGGGCAAGCCGTTTTATTGGTTGCCATCGTATACGGGGGACGGTGCCGCATTGGATGCATTGATGGGTGACGGAGTTTCCCAATTGGATTTGCGGGAACCCTTTGGACGCATTGTCGAAGCCCTGGCAGAAGCGCACCCGCGATCCAAGGTTGCTTAACATGCCCGAAAACGCAGTTCAATCGTCGCAGGAATATAACTCCCAAGTCATCGTGCAGTCCTATGCTGATGCCCTAGAGTGCACTCCCAATTTGTCCAGTTGGCCGCACGACGCAACGGAGCGTGAAGACATTCACCTCTGGGACGGGAAGTTACTCCCCGGTTTGCAAGTCACCAATCTACCCGATTGGAACAAATCGCATGATCTTCCCAAAGTGCTTGCCATCCAGTTGTCCCAGTCCCTGCCGCGCACGATCGGGTTTTCTTTCCCCGAGTCTTCTGGCTGGCTAACCACAACCAAACATTCAACACCGCAGCCAGGCAGCAATCGCGAAGAGGCTCCTGCTTCGGTTCAACTCGATGTCCGTAGCAGTGACGAACCATCCGTCGGAAACGCCCTCCAGACGCCACGCCGCACCCGTTTGCAACCTCCGAAAGACCTCGTGCGACTCGAGGACCGACTCTACTACGTACTGCAACCTCCCTTGGAGACAATCGCGCAATCTGCGAAGCTGACCTTCCCATTTCAGCCGTTCCCTTACCAAATGGAAGGGATCGCCTTTCTATTTCCTCGTTCCTCCGCCATCCTGGCCGATGAAATGGGTTTGGGAAAAACGATGCAAGCCATCACGGCCATTCGCATGCTGCTGTTATCGGGAGAGATGCGCGATGCGCTATTGATCTGCCCGAAACCGCTAGTGACCAACTGGGTCCGCGAGTTTCGCCAATGGGCCCCGGAAATTCCTGTCGCGGTCATCGAGGGAGACTCGTCGAAGCGTGCCTGGGTCTGGTCCAATCCTCAGGCACCCGTCAAAATCGCAAACTATGAATTGATGCTGCGCGACAGTAGCATCATCAATGACGAATCGATTCATTTCGATCTGGTCGTACTCGACGAAGCCCAACGGATTAAGAATCGCAACAGCACGACGAGCGAGGTCGTACGAGCCATCCCTCGCTCGCGTTCCTGGGCACTGACGGGAACACCCATTGAAAACTCGATCGAGGACTTGGTTAGCATCTTCGAGTTCCTCTCGCCGGGAACGCTGAGAGATGACATGCATCTCAAATCTCTCGGCAAGGCAACTCGCGATCACATCCTGCGCAGAACCAAAGACAAGGTTCTCGCGGACATGCCTCCGAAACTTTTTCGCAACGCGGACTTGGATCTCTCCCACGAGCAAAGACTCAGTTACCGCATTGCTGAAGAAGAAGGGATCGTTCATCTATCCGACTTGGGCGAATCCATTACTGTCCAGCATGTGTTTGAACTCGTGCTGCGACTCAAACAGATTTGCAACTTCGATCCAGTCACTGGCGCGAGCAGCAAGCTTGAACGACTCGAAGCAGACATCGAGGAAGTTGCAGCCAGTGGTCAAAAGGCGATTGTGTTCAGCCAGTGGGTGGAGACTCTGGATGTGATCGGCACCAAACTAGAGCGATTCAATCCCGTCTATTACACCGGCCGCGTGCCATCCAAAAAACGGGATAACGTCATCGAACAATTTCGAAATGACCCAAAATGCAGCGTCATCCTGATGAGTTACGGCGCAGGGGCCGTCGGGCTGAATCTTCAGTTCTGCCATTATGTATTTTTATTCGATCGCTGGTGGAATCCGGCGGTTGAGGATCAAGCCATCAATCGCGCGCATCGCTTGGGAGTCAAACAACCCGTCACGGTGACGCGAATGATGGCGGTCGAAACGATCGAGCAGCGAATTCATGACGTGCTCGAACAAAAACGAGCCTTGTTACAAATACTTTTTGAAGAAGCAGGCACGCCGCGAAACCTGGGATTGAACCAGCAGGAGATTTTCGGGCTGTTCGGATTGCAAGTCCCCAAGGTCGCCAAAGCAGCATAGAGACGCCAAAGCAGCATAGAGACAATGACGGTTGCCTATCGCGAACCCATAGCGAATGACAGGCAACCGACATGCGATCGAACACCAACAAACTTTGTTCGACTCGATTTATCTCTTTGAAATGAGTTCTATGCCGACTATCTCCACATCGCCATCAAAGGGCTCTCCGAAGTCGCAATCAACTGCTCACTCGATCGCGACGCGATGGGCTGTTCGACGATCGTTTGCGAAGAATCAGATCACTCTCTTCGAGTTGACTAAACGCAGACAGCCAGATCGCTGGTGACACATCGGAGAGGGACGAATTCGAAATCCCTGAATCCGTCTTAGATTCCCCTTCACCGTTCGACCGTCCCAACGACTGCCCATTCAGTTGATTGACCAAATTCAGAACATCGAGCGGTGTCAACTCGCCGTCTCCATCCACGTCATAGTCGGGAAGATCCAGAGTCGTTGCCAGGCGCGGTTGAGGCAGTTTACCCGCTCTTTTCCCGTTGAGTGCGTCGACCAATACCAACACATCGAGTGGATTGACATTGAGACTGCGATCCACATCGAAACGATTGATGGCGTTCTGCCATGGCGTCGTCGACAGGGTTCGCTCCAGTCGTATCGAAAGTTGGTACGTGGCGTTTCCCGAGCCTGTTTCTGTAACGAGGATGGGAAGGGCAAATTGGATCGGATCCGAACCGCGCAAAAACGCACCCGCGGCCATACTCAATTGGCCTTGGTTCACAACGAATCGACTATCAAGCGACGTGATCGTGTACGACTGCCCGACATCTTGATCGACGATCGAGATGGTTCCAAGGCTTTGGCCGGCAACATTGGTTATGACAATGGGGTTGCTGACCTTGGCTGCCGTAGGGGGATCGTTTGCATCGAGTACCACGAGCGACACCTGCGATTGCGAACTTCTCGGTGGTGTTCCTGAGTCCTCAACAATGACGTTCAGAACGAGGAGTGGCTGCGTTTCGTAGTCTAGCAATCCGGTCTTTAAAGAAGAAAGCTCACCGCTGGCTGGATCGATTGAAAAGCGGGTCTCCGAAGGGGCAAGGGAAAAACGGATCGGTGTCCTATCTCGATCGGTTGCCAGGATTCGACCGAATGATTTCCCGACCGGTTGGTTTTCCAATACAGACAGGGTCCTCGTGAGCACCTCGGGCGCGTATTCGTTCACATCGAGGACGTTGATGTTGATCGAAGCCGAGGTTGCGAGAGAAGGAACGCCGTCATCGTAAGCTTCGACAAAGACCTGATACGATTGCACATTCTCATAGTCGAGAGTCTTGTTGGACTTGAGCGTTAGGACTCCCGTATCCGCATTGAGGTCAAACAATGGCGACGCAGTACCAGCATAACGAAAGCGAACCAGATTCGCCGTGTCCGCATCCGGCGCCACGATCTTCCCGATTGCCGTACCTCCTGCGATTCCCTCAGACACGCCGAAGGTCATCGGCCTAAGGTCTGGAGCATATTCGTTAACGTCGAGCACCTGGATCGTCTTCCATTCGTCGAATGCTAGTCGTGGCGTTCCGCTGTCGAGGGTTCGGATTAAAACTTGGACGATGGGGGTCGCCTCGAAGTCCAATTTTCCGCCCGGGGCAACATACAGTACATTCCCGCGCACTTCAAATCGCGGATCCATGGGAACGCTCCATGAGAAACTATCCAAGGGATCCGGATCTCGAGTGGATAATATCCCAACGGGTTGTCCGACTGAATTCTCTCGAACCTTGCCACCTTCGAGATTGATCCCGGTTGGCGCGTCATTGACATTGACAACGACTAGACGCACGGGCGCATCGGCAGAACTCCCTACTTTATCGCGAGCTGTGATGATGATCGAATACTCGCCGACATCCTGATTGCGAGGTGTACCGACCAACTCTCGGGTTTCAGAATTGAAACGCAACCAAGGGGGAAGAATCACCCCTCTTCCCTGCGACGCGCTGTAAACGAGGACTGTGTCGTCGACGTCATAGAACATGCTAGGTGGCAGCACGTACCTCAATGCTTGATCCTGAAGCACAGATGCCGATGGGAATGGAAGATTCGCGACCGGAGGATCATTGACTGGCAAAACATCCTGTTGGATCTGACTCGCACGGAGCGAAACGACACCGGCCGCTTGAAGTGTATTCACATCGACAAAAACTGGCTGTGCTGCCGAAGTGAACGCGCCTGAGTAGATGGAATCCAAAGCGAAGTACGTCAACTCCGGCGCGGCTCCAAAGAAATCCTTGGGAGGCACGAACCTCAATTTTGTCGTCGAACGGAGGATGATCGCATTGGTGCTTGATAGGTTCTCCAAGTTGACCCACCCCGAACCTGTGTTGTACTGCCAAAGCCCCGTGGAAATGGGAGCACTGGTGATCACGATGCCTTGGCCCGTCGTCAGATCTGGATCGATCACGCCTCGCGTGATCAATCCATCCACCGACGTGCCGGCGTTGGAGGGTCGGTCCTCGTCGATCGAATCCATCGCTGTTGGATAAGCAATCGGCAGGTCGTTGACGGCTTGTACGTTCAATTGGATCAACGTCGTGCTCGCGAACGTGTCTTTGCTGATGCTCAACTGGATACTTCGAACCTTGGTATCAGGTGCATCTCCAGTTGCCTCAAAATAGATGCTGTCCACGATCGATTCAATCGAAGTGGGAGTTGTATTTGCGTTGAACGAAATCACCATCTGATCCGATGGGGAGGGGACCAGCGTGCCGACCCGTGCGCCCTCATAGAAAATGCTGTTGCCTGCTCGCACGAGTTTTCCGTTGGGTGATGGCAAGAGGTTTAGTCGGTCCGTCCATCCTGCCGCAGCAACAATCTGGATCGCTAGATTGGACCGCGAGTAGTCCCCAGGGGCTAAATCGATAAGCCGAGCTCCGTTAGTGATTGGTACGGGAGGTGTATCCTCGACATACGTGACCGAGCTGTTGGATACCGAGACGCCAAACGCGACCGGCACGGAACCGGAGATCAAGTATTGGCCGATGCTTCCGTAATCGCTGTAGCCTGTCGGCGGATTTACGGTCGGTGTTCCAAATCCCACACCGTCGATGCTTAGGGTGTAAACACCTGCCGAGATTTGCAGACCGACGAAACTGGCGCGTAATCCCACCGGATTCGCGGTGGCGATCAAAGTCCCTGAGGCATCATAGAGCTTTGCTTCAACATCAAGATTTGTACTCTGGGTATTCGGCCAATAGCCGCTATCGAACAGGGACGATTCCGTCGAGGAACTCGAGGAACCGTCCGAATTTTTCGTCCAGACTTGAGTGACATATGGATCGATGGTCAGATCGAGTGTCCCGGATCCGGCTTGAAACTGGAAGTAATCCAGATCGCTCGCTCGTTCAATGGTACCCATTTGCGCGAACACGATGCGGTTCGACGCATTGGTCGGACCGGTCAGTGCCGACGCGGTCGCACTAGAATTCCCGAAATCATCCTTCAAAGCCCCGAAACCGTTGAGTGGGCCGGTGATCACTGCGATGTCATCCGGACCCGAACCGTAATTCGCATTGGAACCACCGTTGTTGCTGCCGAAATAGGTTCCATCATCCCAAGTGGTCACGTTGGCGCCGTAGGGTGCCCCCATGATTGGGCCCCATCCGTTTTCCGCCGCTCCTCCGTGACCGAAATAATAAGCAGCATTTTGCTGGTATGGATTGGTGCTGTCGGTCCCGTCATGGGATAGCCCTAGCGAGTGCCCCACCTCATGACTCGCCGCTAAGGCAACGTTGGCTGGAGCTACATTGAAGACGTAACAAGGGGTGTCGGTCGCACCCGGGCTGTTGTATCCCCATCGAAAGCTTCCGATGTAAGCAACACCACCCGAACCTGGCCCCGGAAAATCGTCAGGTGTGACCACCACACGAATCCCCCATTGGTCGTCCGTACCACCCGTATTGACCAACGCTTGCTCTCCCGGATCCTCTGTCGTGACGTTCACATTGAAGGAAGCAAAGTCAGCGGCCACGCGCTGCCAGATAGATTGAATCGAACGAAGTTCATTGTCCGAGAAGGCGGCTCCATTGCCTTCGGGATCATATGCCGGCGAAATGATTGGATCACGCCCCCTCGACGCATTCCAAGTGGTCCCAATTGCGGTGAAACCATCAAAGTCCAAATAGATCGTCTTTGTCGCCGTCGGTCGGCTGTGAAGCTTGAATGTATCCTGCAGCGGTATTAGCTCAGAACTGCCCGCTCCACCCGAATTGCCTCCAGCACCCGAGCCATTTTCTGAGCCGGGTCCATTGAGTGGATCGAACGGCCTGGGCGGAGCGAATGGGATCGAGCCGATGATCTTTGACGTATCCAACCAGGTATCGAGAGGTGCGTTGCTTTCACCCTCGGGGGCCACTCCCAGTCCAAGCGGCTCCGAGTAACAAATCAAATCGGCAGCCATGAGTGATCGATACTCAAGCAACTCCAACATCAGCAATCGGCGAACCTTCGCTTGCCTCGCGGTGCGAGATCGCATGCACGCCGCCGCTTTCACTCTCACCATTTCTAGCCCATTCGAAAACAGCGCGCGCATGAAAACACCCTTGATGGACTTTCTCAACGATCGATGGATTAATACCGCCACACCTTTTAACAAGACCTTAATCATCCAAGCAAAGGGGCGTCGATTCAAGCTGTAATCGAACAGATTTCAAACGAAACCGGTGACTAGAAACTAGTACATTTCGTCTTCAGACCGAACCTTTCTTCTCTTCCCGCTGCGGGTGCCAAAACGGGCCCCCCCAAATGGTGGCTATATCCTCTTTTCGGTGCGATGCTTCCATTCAGCGAGAATTGTCCGCGTAGAAACTTACTGCGATCCAATTCAACAGAATCAAGAATGAGCTCTATGGACGTTCGTGGGAGACGTGCGCGGGAGGGAGTCGTGCGCGGTGACACTCGAATGTGAGATTCTCTGACGTTCGTAGTGCCTCGCGTTCGTCGAACGAATCGAACGTTACCCCGCAGATACCTCTGAGGCAGTGTATACTCATTCTCTATCTATTAGCCAATTTCCTTTCGCTTTCCCGCCTCGATGGAGAGCACCTTCCTCACCTATTCTCCCGCCGATCTGATTGGAGCTTGATGATGTCCACCATCCCTAAAAATTCGCGCCGCTCGTTCATCATTCAAGGAACTGCAGCGGGGGCTAGCCTGGCCGTCGCGCCCGGGTTCCTCAGTGCGAGGAATCGGGAAAAAGAACTCCATGTAGCCGCGGTCGGTGTCAACGGCATGGGATGGTCCGATCTTTCCAGTGTCGGTTCGCACGCGAAAGTCAAGTTCGTCGGGTTTTGTGATATCGACTCCCTTCGTTTTGACCAAGTCGATAAGAACTTCCCTGGAGTTCCCCATTTCGCAGACTATCGAGAGATGTTCAGCCAGCTCGGGGACAAGTGCGATGCAGTCATCGTCTCGACCCCCGACCACATGCATGCACCGGTTGCCACACAAGCGATGAAACTGGGCAAACATATTTACTGCCAAAAGCCCCTCACGCACACGGTGTGGGAGGCGCGACAGTTAAGACTTCTCGCGGAACAAAACAAGCTTACGACACAGATGGGGAATCAAATCCATTCGGCCTATGAATACCGGTTGGGCGTTCGACTGATCCACGATGGAGCGATTGGCAAAGTGCGAGAAGTTCATTCGTGGGTGGGTGTCCAAGGCCGCCAATATTGCAATCGCACGGATCGAGCTGAGCCGACCCTCATTCCTACGAATATCAATTGGGATCTTTGGTTGGGTGCCGCGCCGGAACGCCCGTTTGTACCCGAGGTTTACCATCCCTTCAAATGGCGCGATTGGCAAGACTTTGGATCGGGTGCACTTGGAGATTTTGGCTGTCATATCTTGGACCCAGTCTTTGGCGCATTGCAACTGACTGCACCGAAGTCCATCTTGGGAAATAACGATGGGACGACGTATGAGGTATGGCCGGGACCGGAAACGATCACCTACACGTTTCCGGGAACGCGTTATACGGCCGGGAATGAGATCAAAATTGTTTGGCGGGACGGAGGGCTAAAGCCTCCTCGCGATTTGGCGATGCTGCCTGAAGGGACCGATCTCCCCGGTGCTGGCTCTCTATTCATTGGCGAAGAAGGGACGATGATCCTACCACACGTCGGCAAGCCTCAGTTGTACCCGGTAGACCGCATGAAAAACTATGCGATGCCAGAGGTTGCGGGGACGAATCATTGGCACGATTGGGTGGATGCGGTTCTGACGGGCCAGAAAACGACCGACGGTTTCGAGTATGCTGGGCCTCTCACCGAAACGGTGCAACTGGGAAACATCGCAGCTCGCATGCCTGGCAAAGAATTGCTTTGGGACGCCGCAAAAATGACCTTTTCGAATGAACCAGACGCAAATCGGTTACTGACGAAAGTGTATCGAAGTGGCTTCGAGGTGAATCCCGCCTAGGCCGCTATCCGACGTCCACTTTTTCACGAGGCCCTCGCACGTCGCGGTAATGAATTCGGTAGCAAAGAATGTGGGACAACCAATGGCGGGGGTTTGTATTCGATTAAGCAATCTCCAGCATGTTGCTCTGGTCGGAAAGGCCGCACAGCAGTCCCTTTCCGAGAGGTAAGGTCGACATCTTTTGCCGATATTTCAAAAAAGCGCATGCAGACCATGACAATTTGAGCAATCGGACAAGGTTGAGTCGAAGGAAACCAACACGGGATGCGAACCATGAACCGGGGGAAATTGTTCGAGACGTGGGGCCAGCGAGGCCAGGATTGTTGGAGAGTCGCGACACACTCCCTTCGATCGCAATGGGTCCGATGGCAATTGGAACGTCCCTATCCCATCCAGTGTGCAGGCGAATCGATCGGAGATTATGGCGAGCGATTGGCGGCGATCTATCTAGAGCGATGCGGCTACATGATTCTCGAGCGGTCGATGCAAACACGCGCAGGAGAGATTGACATCATCGCCGCATGGGAACGACAACGCATTGTTTTTGTCGAAGTGAAAACGTGGGCCCGACCATGGCCCAATGCGGGTGGGCCGTCGGATGCAGTCCATGAAGAAAAACAGCTCAGGATAACGAAAGC
The DNA here is from genome assembly GCA_037144155.1 of Planctomycetota bacterium. GTDB lineage: Bacteria > Planctomycetota > Planctomycetia > Pirellulales > Pirellulaceae > JBKCUI01. Next base: position 10,717 of record JBAWXH010000008.1, read on the forward strand.
AGCATTGGTCTACATGAAACGGCACGGGCTGCTAGAGACCCCTGGGCGGATGGACGTTATCGAAGTGACTTTCGACGTTGAAAGCCGCCGACCGATTTTTCGCCATTTTCAGGATGCATTTGAGGCGGCGGGTACTTTTCAGTTTTACTCGTGACGATTCATGGCCAGCATCGCAGAGTTTACTCGAGCTTTCCCGCTTGAGCGGCCGCGCGATTGTACAAGTAGGGATTGAGACTGGGATCGTTGTACATCTTCATTTGGCGGTAGGTGCGATGGCGTTTTAGTCCGTGATAGATATCGTCAAGAAGCTCGTGAAGCGATTGGGACAGATCGGCGAATTGCAATCGGCAGACTGCGATCCGGTGGGTGACTTTGTCGATATGACCTTGGTCGACGTCGTTCCGTTCCAACTGCTCTTCGAGGTGGTAGATACGGAGTGACATGATCGACAGGCGATCGATTGCGCTTCCAGGGGTCTCGGTGTTTAGTTTTGCTTCCTCTTTGGGCTGGATGTTGCGCTGACGCAGGTCTTCCGTGATCCAATCATCCACCTTTTCGATCCAATCGTTGCGGGCCTGATTGTAACGATCGATGTTGCGTTTCACGCGAGCGATATCTGCATCGGACACATCGGGTGAGCGCGCGATGTCTTCTTCGTGCCACAACAAATAGTTGAACTGGTGTTGTTGGCAAGCCACCGGCAGTACAGTCGATGGGGAGTCTTGCGGATTGCCATAGGTATTATCGACCGGTTCACGGTGCCAGCGAGCGACCGTTGAGATGTGGAGAGCGTTGATGGAAGGGACGTCGATCATGGTCTGTTCCAGTTGCGAAGGGGGAGAGGAGAGGATCGGGGTTGGTCGAGGCCGGGCGTGCGGTTTTTCGCGACGTCTTACGGTTTTTCCGACATGGAGCAGGTGCATACCAAATGCCCGCACCCGGGACAACCGCGACCATACTTCTTTTGCACTGCTGCCGTGAGATCGACTTGGGCGACATTGGCAATGGTGGTTAACCACGCTAGCACATCCGCGAATTCTTCCTCCAGGTTGTCCCGGTCATTGTCTGCCCGAAGCGCCGCGGAGAGTTCGCCGATTTCTTCCATGAGCCACATAAAAGTTCCGGAGACACCCCGCTGAGCATCCTTTTCGTAGTACATGGCATGGATCAGCGACTGGAAATCTCGCAGCGAAATTTCGGAAGCAGGAGGATGTTCGAGGGGCATTTTGGAAACTGCTTTGGTGTTGTGAAAAACGAAAAAGGACGGTCACAGCGTGGGTCGCAGGTCCCTGCCGGTCCAGGAGGACCGCAATTGGGTTGGGATCGGCGAACCCTGCGTCGCGAAGCGGAGAGGAATGCTTGGCAGAGATCTATAGTATAGGGACGAAGGCCGAACGCAGAGAGCTTGCGGGGTGACTGCTGCCGTGTGCGGAGACGCGAGTCCGCAATGGAGGTTCAGGGGACACCACCCGAGGTCTCGAGCAGGTCGGTGCGGAAAATTCCTTGCGAAGGACTTCCGACATCTATTTCACCAACTCGAATTTAACAATTTTTCCGTTGCATTATGATTGTAGAAAAGAGCCAGCCGGACCCGCACGACGTGTCGGTCGCAGCCGAATCATCAGCCCATGAAGAAGAAAGCGGGCTGCTTTCAACCCAATCCTCCCAATCGAAGATCATTGCGAAAACACCTGTGGATCACGCACGAATCGAAAAAGCTGTTCGCGAAATTCTACTGGCGGTTGGAGAGAATCCGGATCGCGAGGGACTTCAGGAAACTCCGGCGCGGGTGGCAAGGATGTACGCGGAGGTGTTTTCGGGCCTTCACAAGGACCCCAGCATCCACTTGAAGCGTGTATTCACCGAGGATTACGATGAAATCGTGCTTGTCCGGGATATCGAGTTCTACAGCATGTGCGAACACCATTTGCTCCCGTTCAGCGGCAAGGCACACGTTGGGTATTTACCCAATGGCAAGGTCGTTGGTTTGAGCAAACTGGCAAGGGTCGTGGATGAAGTAGCGCGACGACCCCAAGTTCAGGAACGGATGACCGAAACCATCGCCAATATGATCGAAGAAGATCTGGGCGCCCGAGGGGTCGCTGTGATGATCGAATCGACCCACTCGTGCATGACGATGCGAGGAATACGCAAAGCGGGGGCTTCCTGCACCACCAGCGCCATGCGGGGTGTTTTTCGGGAAAATCTCTCCTCGCGAGCCGAAATTCTAGGGCTCATCATGAGCCAGTCCCGATAGTAGGGCATTCGAAATCTGTTCGGATCAGGACTGGATTTTGCATCTTCGGGGTGGGAAGGATTGGTTTCATCGAAGATCCATACCTAGTATGGATAGTCGGCTATGATCGAATCGTTCTGGTCGAAGGTATCGGATGGCGAACTCTTCGTTTGGAGTGGCGATACCCAAGATCCATTTTGGGTATTCAGGGAATTCCGCTCGAACCTGCTTTCGGCAGAAAATGTCCGCTGGAAGTGGTTTGGGGGGAACACCGTTTGTTGGAATGCCTTCAAAAACTCGTCTTGCAGCAGTTCCTCACGTTTGTACACTAGTGCGACTCTCGGCCGAGCGTCATCGTCAGGGCGAGCGATTGGAAGGACACCAAAAAGCCGGCGTAGCTCAATTGGCAGAGCAGCTGATTTGTAATCAGCAGGTTGCGGGTTCGAGTCCCATCGCCGGCTCTGTGAAGACGTAGGTCTTGTTATTGGAACGAGCTTTGTTTGCAGAATCACGGCGATCGATCGCTGTGATCTCTTCCAAAGAAGGGCTCAGGATTGAGGGAGGTTGCCCGAGTGGCTAAAGGGGACGGACTGTAAATCCGTTGGCTATGCCTACGTAGGTTCGAATCCTACACCTCCCATTTAGAATGGAACGCCCATTCGGATGGATTGGATGGGTGCAGGTCTAGGAAAAGAGTTGCCTTGGAACGATGGAAAGTCTGTCGAGTGTCCAAGGAACTCGGTGGTGCGGATACGATTGCGGGTGTAGCTCAATGGTAGAGCAGCAGCCTTCCAAGCTGAATACGAGGGTTCGATTCCCTTCACCCGCTTTCCCAGGCAATTGCTGCTGTAGCTCAGTTGGTAGAGCACTTCCTTGGTAAGGAAGAGGTCATGGGTTCAAGTCCCATCAGCAGCTTTGTTCCGTGGCGGAAAGCGATTCCAGCATTGCATGTTTATTGACAATGCTTATGCTTTTCATCCATGGCAGTGGTTAAGGGGTTTGCGAAGCTCGTGTTTTGCACTCTTTATCCCGTCAGGGAATAGCGAATGGTGGTACTGTGGTTGCGCGTGGGACTGAACTCACGGCGACAGTTTTCAGGGTTTTTTATTGTAGGTGTTGTAGCTAAACATGGCCAAAGAGGTATTTGATCGCAAGAAACCCCACTGCAACGTTGGAACAATCGGTCACATCGACCACGGCAAGACAACCACAACCGGTGCCTTGCTGGCGGTTCAAGCCGCGAAGGGCTTGGCAACACCGAAGACTTATGCGGACATTGCAAAGGGTGGTACAGTTCGCGACGCAACCAAGACGGTAACTATCGCCGCGTCGCACGTAGAGTACGAAACCGCGAATCGCCACTACGCGCACATCGACTGTCCAGGTCACGCGGACTTTATTAAGAACATGATCACGGGTGCCGCCCAGATGGACGGAGCGATCCTGGTCGTGAGCGCTGCGGATGGTCCGATGCCACAAACCAAGGAACACGTTCTGCTCGCACGTCAGGTCGACGTTCCAGCGGTCGTCGTTTTCTTGAACAAGTGCGACTTGGTGGACGACGAAGAATTGCTCGAATTGGTTGAATTGGAAATTCGAGAGCTGCTTTCAAAGTACGGATTCCCGGGGGAAGAGACCCCGATCATTCGTGGCAATGCCAAGGCAGCCTACGACAACCCAGCTGATCCGGCCGCTTCGAAGTGCATCTCGGACCTGCTCGACGCCGTCGATTCATTCATTCCTCAACCGATTCGTCAAGAAGACAAGCCTTTCTTGATGGCCATTGAAGATGTGTTCAGCATCGAAGGTCGCGGAACGGTCGCTACGGGTCGGATTGAACGCGGAATGGTAAAGGTTGGCGAAGAAGTCGAAATCGTCGGCCTGATGGAAGAAAAGAAAAAGACGACCGTCACGGGTGTCGAGCAGTTCCGAAAGGAAATGAAAGAAGCCCGAGCCGGCGAAAACGTAGGCTGCCTCCTCCGAGGTGTGAAGCGTGAAGAAATCGAGCGAGGTCAAGTTTTGGCCAAGCCAGGTAGCATCACACCTCACAAGAAATTTGAAGCCGAAGTTTACTGCTTGAGCAAGGATGAAGGTGGTCGTCACACCCCATTCTTCTCGGGATATCGTCCTCAATTCTACTTCCGAACCACCGACGTTACCGGTTCAGCGAACCTGATCGGCGCAGAAATGTGCATGCCAGGGGATAACGTTCGAGTCACGATCGAGCTCCAAAAGACGGTTGCGATTGACGACGGTGTTCGTTTCGCGATTCGCGAAGGGGGCAAGACGGTCGGATCGGGTGTGGTTACCAAGATTATCGAGTAGTGATTGGCTAGCGAATCCTAACGGAACGGCGTCGACCCTATTCGACACCGTGCCCGGCATCAGGAAGCCGATTTATTGATTTATTTATCCAGATTTTCTGTCATGGAAAATCTAGACCTGCGGCGTTGGTCTGGGACAGTAAAGCTCCTGGCTAACGCATCGGGAAACAAGTAAGTCAGCGGCCGGAAACGCGATGGGTCAGTCCGCCGATCGAACGATACGCATTGCACGGTCACATGGCTTGTGAGGCTATCGTAAAGGGGTGTAGCTCAATTGGTAGAGCACCGGTTTCCAAAACCGGGGGTTGCGGGTTCGATTCCTGCCGCCCCTGCTTGAGAGATGTTTAGGAAGGTCGAATAGACCTGAGTGGCCCGCTAGGCGTGCCCCGTGTTGCAGGCTTTAGACTGTCTGCGGTCACTCCTTTTTTCCGTTTTTTGAAACAAAGTAATTGTTGCGGATTCCATGGCATCTGTCCCAGAAGATTTGCTCAACCGGTCCTTGGCGAGCGAGCTATTTGCAAGCTCTCTTTACAAGCCCAAGCAAGGGCGTATTGTTCGCCAGCTTACCGCGTTGGCAATTTGGCTAGGGTGCTGGCTGGGGGGTTGGCAGTTGTCGCAAGCCATGGGTGCTTGGGTCATGCCTTCCTCGCCGGTTGCGGGTCCCACTTTTTTGAGTACATCCCGATATTGGTTGCCATTGACTTTGGTCGCGGCAGCCATGTGGTTTGCGTTTCGCTTGGTGAATTGGCCGAAATTTGCGGACTTTCTGATCGCCGTGGAAGCGGAGATGAGCAAGGTTTCGTGGCCGACCAAAACTGAGCTTTACAGGGCGTCGATGGTGGTTATATTCACCATGGCGTTTTTGGCAATTCTGCTCTTTTGCTACGATGCAATCTGGCAATTGTTGTTTGAATTGTTAGGCGTGAGTTGATTTTTTTGGCAGGTCTCCGGAAGACGATGAGTCATTCGGATGGCCAAACAGCCAGGAGATTGATCAGCAACGCTTGGTGATGTGGTCCGTCGACCCATCCGAGTGATTGTTTGATGATTCGCAGGTACTGGCGCTAGGTTTTCGAGTGAATACTTCTACTACCACGAATGCTTCTGATACCAGCTTTGCTGGACCGCAATGGTACATCCTGAAGGTTGCTTTCAACCGCGAGGATTCCATCCGCGAGGCGTTGGAAAAGCGCATCAAGCTATCCAGTTTCAAAGAATACTTCGGCGACATTCTTGTTCCGACCGAAGACGTGGTGGAGTTTACCCGTGCGGGGAAGCGTCGCGTTATTAAACGCAAGCTATACCCCGGGTATCTGATGATTCAAATGATCATCACAGATGACACTTGGTTCCTCGTGCGTGAGACTCCTGGGATCGGTGATTTCACCGGGACCTACGGCAAACCCACTCCGATGACGGAGGCGGATGTCGAGCGAATCATCAAATTGGTTCACCCAGATGTCGACCAGGAGCACGTACCGAAGACTACTATTCCTTTCCGGCCGGGAGATCGCGTTCGAGTCAAGGAAGGAAACTTCCAAAGTCTCGAAGGGGATGTCGATCGGATCGACGAAGCGAATGGACGAGTTACCGTCATCATCAATATTTTCGGACGCAGCACTCCGGTCGAGCTGGATCACTGGCAGATCGAGTCGCTGTAAATCGATTGGTTTCATCGTCGAGTCCATTGTCTTGCAATGGCTCAAGGTTGATTCCATTCCTTGTGTCCTATTCATTCATTTTAGGGTTCCTTTGACATGGCCAAGCAAGTCGTAGGTAAAGCGGCATTTCAAGTGCCGGGTGGCAAAGCCACTCCCGCTCCGCCGGTTGGTACGTCGCTCGGTAAGTTCGGTATCAACCTGGGGCAATTCGTTTCCCAGTTCAATGATCGAACCCGCGAATTCAACGGTACTCCCATCCCTGTGGTTGTGACCGTCTACTCGGATCGAAGTTTCGAATTCATCACAAAGAGCCCGCCCGCATCGGCTCTGTTAAAGATTGCGGCCGGTATCGCTAGCGGTTCCGGGGAACCCCACAAGACCAAAGTAGGCAAAGTTACCCGCTCCCAAGTGGATGACATTTGCAACAAGAAAATGGCTGACCTGAACGCTCGGGATCTCGAACATGCTCGACGCATGATCGAAGGCACTGCACGCAGCATGGGCATCGAGATCGTAAGCTAATCGAGGGAACATACGAATGGTAAAACCAACAAAGGCAATGAAATCCATGCTCGCCAAGGCACCGGGCAAAGACCCTGTCCCTTTGCAGCAAGCAGTCGGCGTGCTCAAGCAATTTCCCGCCCGAAAATTTGATCAAACCGTCGAGATCCATCTGAACCTCGGTATCGATCCTGCGCAAGCAGATCAGATCGTCCGCGGATCCGTGGTCTTGCCTAACGGAATTGGCAAAGTTCAACGGGTTGCTGTATTTGCAAAGGGTGATTTGGCGAAGCTCGCCGAAGAATCCGGTGCCGATGTCGTCGGTGCCGAGGACCTGTCCAAACGCATCAAGGAAGGCTGGCTCGACTTCGATGTTTGCATCGCGACCCCGGATATGATGGGACTGGTCGGACCTCTGGGTAAAGTTCTCGGACCTCGCGGTTTGATGCCTTCGCCCCGTGCAGGAACGGTAACCGCTGATGTCGCTCGGGTTGTAAAGGAATACAAGGCCGGTAAGGTCGAGTTTCGTAACGATAAGGGTGCCAATGTGCACGCCGTCGTTGGAAAAATCAGTTTCGATGCCAACAAATTGGTCGAGAACATTGGGGCGTTTATCGCTTACGTGCAATCGATCAAACCCAATGGCTGCAAGGGTAACTACATCAAATCGATCGCGATCTGCGCGACGATGTCTCCTAGCGTTCGCGTGTCGCTGTAAGGAAAGAGGTGAAACATGAGCAAAGTTGTCAAGAAACTCATTTCTCGCGACATCGGAAACCGCCTTCATGGGGTCAACGATGCGATCGTAGCCAACATTGTCGGGATGACCGGCAATGACAACTACAACCTGCGAAAAACGCTTCGTGAAAAGGGTTTGGGATTGTTGGTCGTCAAGCGATCTTTGGCGGCGATGGCCACCGAAGGGACCTCTCTTCGTGCCGCCTTCGACGATCAAGTGGGTAGTTTGGCCGTTATATGGGGTGGCGAAGACTTCGTCTCGCTCGTAAGGGTCGTTACCAAACTCGTCGATCAAGGAACCTTCTCCAAGTTGGAGATCAAGGGTGGCGTTTTGGATGGGGAGGCCTTGACCGCCGAACAGGTCAAGAAAGTCTCCAAGTGGCCCAGCCGCCAAGAGCAAATTTCCATTCTCGTCGGTCAGATTTTGTCGCCGGGAGCAACCCTATCCGGTCAATTGGTCGGTCCGGCCCGCAAGATCGCAGGCCAGGTCAAGAAATTGATCGAGGATCGGGAAGAAGGCGAAGAGTAATCGTTCAATCCTTGTCGCGAGAGCGACGAGGACATTTCGGCAACAACCAACACCTTCGGTTGCTGCCAACTACGTGTACGTGTCGAACAGCCGGTTTACCATTCTCGCCGGTGAGTTTAGTTTTTGTGTTCTTACCATTTTAAGGATCGTTAGAAATGTCCGAGTCAGCAACCGCTTACGCGGAAGAAATCAAGACCTTAGGCGAGAAGATCGTCGGCCTGACGCTCAAGCAAGCCAAGGAGCTCAGTGATTATTTGAAGGACGTGCACGGCATCGAAGCCGCTGCCGGTGGAGCGGTCGTCGTAACTGCTCCTACCGATGGTCCCGCTGCTGCTCCTGTTGTCCAAACCGAATTCGATGTCATTTTGACCTCGTTCGGCGAAAAGAAACTGGATGTCGTGAAGGTCGTTAAAAACCTCACGGGTCTGTCTCTCATGGACGCCAAGAAGCTCGTCGAAGGTGTTCCTGCCAAGATCAAGGAGCAAGTCTCCAAGGAAGACGCCGAAAAGGTCAAGGCAGAACTCACCGAGGCTGGCGCCACCGTCGAGCTCAAGTAATCACCCATCAGGCGAGAAATTTGTTCTCGCTCACATGGCACCCAATTGCTAACTCCATCGATGCATCAGCAGCTTTGTGGGTTGGCTGACAAGCAGCGAAGCACTCTGTGCATTCGCTGCTTTTTTTTGGACTTATCTTGACTCGCCCAAATGTTCAGCCGTGCTTCCAGACATTGGCGAGCAATGCGCACGACCAGAAGTGGGGCGAGCCGGAATCCAATGGATTACAATGGATTCCTTATCGACAGCCTGATTACCCATGGCTCCGATTCAGGGCACTTCGCGCCGTTAGGCCATCTCATGTCGGCTTTCGTTCGTATCGCATCCCAGTATTCGACAGTCGGCGTGTTGTTGGCGCTGTGCTTGGGCTTTAGCTTGGCAACGATTGTCGATCAGCCATTGAGTCCGAAAGATGCGGCCAATCAACTCGCTGGTCGGATCGCCCCGTCCGACTGGTCCCGCACCTTGATCGTCTCCACTGACAGTAGTGAGGACGTGGCCTTTGCCGAGGAACTCCGCAAGCTAGCTCCGAACGTATCCGACTCGGATTCTGACAATCGGTTCGTTCGCGGAACCCCCCAGGAGATCCGTCGCGCGATCCTGACGCGACAGACGACAACGACTGCCGAGACGACAACACGCAGCCCTTTGCTTTTGGTGCAGAGTCCCGACACGATTGCCTGGACGCTCTTTGAAAATGCAAATGAGAAGTTTCCTGGACTGTCGATTCAGTTCCTGCGCCCGGAAACGATGCGATGGCCGAACTTCCTCAAGTCCAGCAACCTCATCAATATTGTTAATCAAATCGTGGTCATCGCCATCATCGCCGTGGGTATGACGCTGGTGATCTTGACCGGCGGAATCGATTTGTCCGTCGGTAGCTTGATCGCACTCTCGTCGGTCGTTTGTGCTCGCGGGATACGCGATTGGGGAGGGGCAGAAAACGCTACCATCACGACCATGCTTCTCGCAGGTGGGGTTTCGTTGGTACTGTGTGGGCTATGCGGACTCTTCAACGGAGCACTGATCGTCGGTTTCTCGATGCCACCTTTTATTGCGACGCTGGGCACGATGCTTATGACCAGCGGGTTTGCGTTTATTCTGTCGCAAGGGCAGTCGATCGATGCGGTGCCAGAGAATTTTATCTGGCTAGGCAGGGGATTCTTTTTAGGCATACCCGTCGCCGTGGCATTGATGCTTTTGATCTACGCAGTGGCCCAAATCGTCATGAAGTACACGATCTATGGTCGAACCATCTACGCGATCGGTGGAAACAGCGAGGCTGCAAAATTATGCGGCATTCGTGTGAATCGATGGATCGTATCGACGTACGTTATTTCCAGCTTGCTGGCTGGATTGGGTGGATTGGTCATGGCCAGCCGCCTCAAGAGCGGAGATGCAAAATACGGCGGGATGTACGAACTGTACGTGATCGCGGCGGTCGTTGTCGGCGGAACCTCGCTGCGAGGTGGGTATGGGTCGGTGTTTGGCACCTTGATCGGCGCGCTCATTATCGCAGTCATTGAGAATGGAATGAACCTTGTGCATATTGAGAGCTACACGCAAAAGGTTGTTTTTGGCGCGATCATCTTGCTCGCCGTATTGCTAGATCGAATCAAGCACGCGTACAGTTCTTCCGGACGGTTTGACTCTTAGAATCCAAACCGCACTCAGGTTACCTACCATGGCCACTATCAATCCCTACAAACCGCCCGATACGACGCTGGACGAAAGTCCGGTTCCAGCAGTCGAACAAAGTCTGGTTGCAGGTCCACTCCTGCTGTCGATCGAATGGACAGCCATCCTGGCCTTTAACCTCATCGTTCCAATTCTCTTCGCGTGGGGAATGACTTCTGCCGTAGCCAAGCTGGGCATGGGGTTGGCCATTTTTATCATCCTACTGTCAGGTTACTACTTCTGCCTCTCTCGCCCACTGCCCGTGTTGTTCGTCATACGTGGGGGAGTTTTGGTCGCTTTGTCGCAAATGTTTCCGGTGCTTCAAGTCTGCGCTGGGGCTGTAGCGATGAAAATCTATTTGATCTTGGGAGTGATCGACGATTCCAGCTTCTTGGATATGCTCAGCACTGGCACGGCGGGATTCCTGGTCACGATGATCACCGGACTGATTTTGATGGGTGTCAGCTTGGTTCTGGGCTTTTTAATTCGTGCCGTAACACCGGATCGTTGGTGGTTGGCAACGAAGTCAGTCGCAGTGAACGACGTTTGACAGTACGCCCCTTTCCGAGCGAGGCCAATTTCCATTCCGTTCCTTCGGAGGTTTCATGAAACTTAGATATGCGATTGTTGGGACCGGTGCGCTCGGCGGGTTTTACGGTGGGCTCATGGCCAATTCCGGCTTGGATGTTCATTTCCTATTGCATTCCGATTTGGAGCATGTGCGACAGCATGGCCTCAAAGTCGAAAGCAAACTAGGTGATTTTCATCTCCCCAGCATCCAAGCGTACGGGGATTCTAGCGAGATGCCGCCATGCGACTGCATCGTGATCGGATTGAAGAGCACGCAAAATCACTTGTTACCCACGTTGCTGCCAGCCTTGATGCACGACCAAACGATCGGATTGGTTTTGCAAAATGGTCTGCACGTCGAACAAGCCACACGCGATGTCATGGGACCAGGTCGTGTGGCCGGAGGCTGTTGTTTCCTTTGTTCGAACAAAGTCGGTCCAGGACACATTCGGCATCTGGACTACGGCCGCATCGTATTCGGACCCTATCGAGGACAAGAAGACCGCGAATCTGGCCCTCTTGAATCGCGAATGCAGCAAATACATCACGACTTGTGCGCGGCCAACATCGAGTGCCATTTGACAGACGATCTAACGACCACGCGTTGGAAGAAGTTGATGTGGAACATTCCTTTCAATGGATTGTCGGTCATCCTGAACGCCAGCACGGACGCCATCATGAAGGATCCAGACTCCCGCAAACTCGCTCGACGTATCAGTGAGGAAGTCCGCCAAACAGCGTGTCGCAGCGGATCCGTGATTGAACCTGCGTACGTCGACTGGGTTATCGACCATACCGATGACATGGTCCCTTACGATAGCAGCATGCGGTTGGATTTTTTGAACGGTCGCCCTATCGAAGTCGAATCGATCTATGGCAATGCCCTACGTGCGGCGAGCCGCCACGGGATTGAAACGCCCCTCCTGATGACGCTGTACCAGCAATTGAAATTTCTCGAAGCACATCGCGAGTAGGACTCACTAAACCCGTTATCGGTCCTTAGAATTCGCGATCGTCGACGTGTGCGTTTTGAAGTTGCGATGTTCGAGTGTCTCGGAGTTTCAATCCGCTATTTTCCTAGGTTTTTCGTACTCGTACTCCGCGTCAGCACTACTCGTACTCGTACTCGAAGATACCGCATCGAGTACGAGTACCATTTCAGTGAGTAAGAGTACGACAGAAGCCAAAATCGCGCAACTTCAATACTTACTGCATCGCGCGGGGCCAAAGGCCGCGTGCTGGAAATCAGCAGCGCGATGTCGTACGAAGAATGGGTATAATGAGAGCCGTAAGTTCCGTCCCCAACCAGCATTTTCTTCTCTCCACGATCATGAAGCGCCATCCACTCCCCACGCAACGCTTACTCCTCGCTGCCATTTGGTTTTGGCTAGGTTTTTCGCTTGCCGTTCGAGCCGATGAGCCTATCGATTTCGCCCATCGGGTGGTCCCTATCTTGAAAAAGCACTGCGCCGAGTGCCATGCCGGAGACCAGCAGAAGGGCGGCTTCTCGATCAACACCCGAGAATCCCTCATCTCGGGCGGGGAGTCTGGTGCTGCGATCCTCGCTGCCGATGGAGCGGTCAGCGAACTGATACAAAGGCTACAGTCGCAGGATCGCGAGGACAGGATGCCACCCTCTGGAGATGGTGTTTCGGCAGAGGAGTTGAAAACGCTTCAGCAATGGATCGCTGAACGATTGCCATGGGAGCCGGGATATACCTTTGGAACGCGCGCGTATGAACCACCCCTGAAACCGCGTCGCCCCGAGCTACCCTCTGCATCCACGGAACAGCGAACTCACCCGATTGATCGTATTCTGGATGCACACCGTTCAGACAAGCATGAACCGCTAACGCAAACCGCGAGCGATGCGGCCATCGTTCGGCGGCTGCATCTGGACATCGTCGGCCTGTTGCCCACCCCGGAAGAAACGCAAGCGTACATCAAAGACTCGCGACCCGATAAGCGAGCCCGTCGCATTCGAGAATTGCTTGAAAGAGACATCGACTACGCGGAACATTGGTTGACGTTTTGGAACGATCTGCTCCGAAATGATTACAGTGGAACAGGCTTTATCACCGGCGGGCGCACACAGATTTCGAAATGGCTTTATGCAGCCTTGGTGAACAATAAGCCCTATGATGTGATGGCGCGCGAGTTGATCGCGCCCCCGAGCGAAGAAAGCGCTGGCTTTGCCAACGGTATCAAGTGGCGCGGAGAAGTGAGCGCGGGTCAAACGGTCGAGATTCAGTTTGCTCAGAGCGTCGGCCAAGCGTTCCTCGGCATCAACCTCAAATGTGCTTCCTGCCACGATAGCTTCATCGATCGATGGACACTCCGCGAGTCCTATGGGTTAGCGGCGATCTATTCAAAAACACCCTTGACGATTCATCGTTGCGATAAACCGACAGAGCAAAACGCCACAGCCGCTTGGCTGTTCCCCGAAATCGGGGATGTGGATCCTCAATTGCCCCAGCCAGAGCGGCTCAAGCAATTGGCAGATCTGATGACCCATCCGGAGAATGGACGCTTTTCTCGGACCATTGCCAATCGCATCTGGTATCGCATGATGGGGTACGGAATCGTGCATCCGATGGATGCGATGCAAAGCCAGCCCTGGAACGAAGACCTGCTCGATCATCTGGCTATCACTCTCCAGGAAAAGAACTATGACCTCAAGGAATTGATCGCCTTGATCGCTTCCTCCGAAGCCTATGCATCCCTTCCACAACGTACGGAATCGCATGATACGAATCAAGCCTTCGAATACGCTGGGATACGCTCCAAGAGGTTGTCTGCGGAGCAATTCGTCGATGCGGTTTGGCAATTGACCGGCGCTGCCCCGGGGAACATGGATGCAGCGGTCGTTCGATCTCGAGCGGCACCATCCATCGAACTCGCCGGGAAATGGATTTGGTCCGACTCTGCGTCGCAACCTGGCGGGCCCGCAGCAGGTGAATCGGTGACGTTTCGTACGACCTTCGACCTGGACTTTGACGTGGAATACGCATTTGGCGTAATCACTTGCGATAACGGCTATCGACTATGGATCAATGGCCACCCGCTGGGAGAAGATGCGCAGTGGGAGAGTGTCGAAGGATTTTCCGCGAACCATGCTTTGCAGCGAGGGGCCAACGAAATCATCGTCGTAGGGTCCAATGGGGGACAAGGCCCCAACCCGGCTGCCTTGTTTGTTGACTTGAGGATCCAAGGCAAAGACACATCACTCCGAATCGCCACATCGGAAGCTTGGCAGACAACCTCCGCTTCCCCCACCGCCGGCGGAACAATTGCTGATAGCGCTGCTCGTTGGAAACCAGCCGTCATTGCGATTGGACCGTGGGACGATCGTCTGCGAGGAGAGCTGACACGTCAATTGGCGACCGGCAAGGAGTCTGGAACGCGAATGGTTCGAGCATCCCTCGTGAAGTCAGACTTTTTGATGCGGAGTTTGGGACGTCCCAATCGTGACCAGATCGTCAGCATGAGGCCGACCGATTTGACCACTTTGGAAGCCATGGATCTTTCGAACGGTCAAACGCTGGCGGATTGGATTCATCTGGGTGCAATTCGTTGGATGCAATCCGCTCCGTCGAATTCTGCATTGCCCGAGATCGACGCACGGATCATCGATCCTATCTATCTCACTGCATTGTCTCGAAAACCGAGCGACGAGGAACGGACAGAGATTCATGAATGGATCGGACCGACCTTGCAATCCGAGGAGCTTGAAGACATCCTGTGGTCAATCCTGATGCTGCCTGAATTCCAATTCGTTCGCTAATAACAGTCGGTCGCTAACTCGGCTGGTAATACCAAACCCGCCTCCGAACCTACCAAACACTTTTTCTGCATTGATTTCGTAGGACTTACATGAATCTTGAAAACGATCCCGACATGCCAGCCACCGAAGTGCGCCGCGATTTTTTAAAGAAGCTGGCGATGGCAGCAGCCACAACGACGGCGATGGGCGAGCCCAAACGACTCTTTGCGATGCAGGATGGCTCGAACTTCACCAATCCGACCGCCAAAGCAGATGCCATCATCGTGCTGTGGATGGGAGGTGGGATGGGGGCTCCCGATACGTTCGACCCCAAGCGATACGTTCCTTTTGAAGTCGGTACGCCGGTAGCCAGCGTCCTCAGTACTTTTCCGTCGATCCGTACCTCCGTAGACAACATCGAAATCAGCCAAGGATTGGAAAACATTGCTGGCGTCATGGATCGAGCGACCTTGATCCGATCGCACGTGCAGCCGGACCTGGGGAGCATCCTCCATTCGCGTCATCAGTACCATTGGCACACGGGGTATGTTCCGCCGCAAACGGTGGCTTGTCCCCATCTTGGAGCGTGGGTAGCCAAAGTCTTGGGACCAAACAATCCCGTCATCCCTCCCTTCATCAATATCGGTCAACGGCTGGAAGGAGTTGGCGAGCAGGAGGAGCTTAAGGCCTTCACGACAGCCGGTTTTTTCGGCAGCGAATTCGGACCGATGAATTTGCCCTATCCCGAGGAAGCGGCTGTATCCGTCCGACCTCCAAAAGGAATGGAACCTTCTCGATTTCAAAATCGATATCAGTTCTATCGCAGACTGGTCGACAAACATCCCCAGCGCGACGGGATGAGCGATCACCAACGGGATTCCATGCTGCGATCGATGGAAGGAGCCTATCGTTTGCTTGAATCCAAGGAGCGCGAGGCCTTTGATATCTCGCTGGAGCCCAAGGAAAGCTACGAGCGCTACGATACAGGTCGGTTCGGTCGAGGATGTTTATTGGCGCGTCGTTTGGTGGAATCGGGGGCTCGGTATGTCGAAGTCACCACGGAGTATGTCCCGTTCTTGCACTGGGATACTCATGCCGAAGGACATACTACTTTGAAACGCATGAAAGAAGAGATCGATCGCCCCATCGCTCAATTGATCCTCGATCTCGAGGCTCGCGGACTGCTTGATCGAACGCTGGTCGTACTAGCCAGTGAATTCAGTCGTGACATGATCATGGAAGGCCAACCCGGTTCCAATGCGGCCGATCAAGCCACTGAAAAAGTGGAAACGCTCACGCACATCAAACACTACGGACTCCATCGGCATTTCACCGGCGGTTCGAGTGTGGTGATGTGGGGAGGGGGCATGAAGAAAGGCTTTGTCTACGGCAAAACGTCGCCGGAAAGGCCATGTATTGCGATTGAAAATCCAATCGATGTCACCGATTTGCATGCGACCTTGGTTACCGCATTGGGAATCAGTCCAAAGACAGTCTTTGAAGTTGAGAAGCGTCCTTTTTACATCACGCTCGATGGCAAGGGGCAAGCCCGCAACGAACTGTTTGCTTAATCGAGATGGGATCGAATGGTGCGGCCGTGAAATGCCGATGCGTTTCTGGATGCCCAGTTACGGATACATGAGCGACACACAAGCATCGCGAACGCATTTCAAGAAGCCCTAAAAAAACTATCCATCGATCCGCGAAGGAGTTCAGTATCGACGCCCCGAACCGTTTCGACGTGGCCTATGCGGGTCGGCAAGATCAAGTGGATCTGGCCATGCTCGGTCTTTTTATCGAGTTGCATGGCATCCAGCATTCGGTCCACGCTGATTCCATGTGTCGGCGCAGACGCGAGATCAATAGGTAGACCTAGGCGTGTCAGCAATTGCGTTTGGCGCTCGAAGGAAGCGTGCGGCCATCTGCCCAATGCCACCGACAATCGTCCAGCCATCGTCATTCCGATCGAGATGGCTTCACCGTGTAAGAATTGGCCGTAGCTCGTCAAGGCTTCGATAGCATGACCAAAGGTATGTCCATAATTGAGTATGGCTCGCAGTCCCGTCGTTTCGAATTCATCTTCGCCAACAACATGAGCTTTCAATTCACACGATCGTCGCACGATATGAGTGATCGCTTCAGGATTGCGGGCGATCAGCAAATCAACTTGGGCTTCCAAGTAGTCGAATAGTTCCGGATCGAGAATGACTCCGTACTTGACCACCTCCGCTAACCCGCTTCGAAACTCTCGGTCGGGAAGCGTGTTCAGTGCGGTTAGATCCGCCCATACGAGGCTGGGTTGCCAAAACGCTCCTACGACGTTTTTTGCGTTTGGCAGGTTGATTCCCGTTTTACCCCCCACACTGCTATCGACCATCGCCAAAAGCGTTGTCGGAACTTGAACGAACCGAATGCCGCGATTCCACGTGGCAGCTAAAAAGCCCGCCAGATCGCCGACGACTCCACCGCCAATCGCGACCACGACCGCCTTGCGATCCGCCGGGAGCGAAAGCATGCGTTGCCACAAATCGCCCAATTGATCGATGCTCTTGCTCCCTTCACCACTTGGAACGGGGAACAAGGAAACGGCACCATGCAAGGAGAGTGAGAATGCCGTCGACTGCGCAAACGCCTCCACGTTTTCATCGTAGATCAGAACCAGTTTTGACCAAGAACGCAGCGATTGGAGTAAATGGATTTCCAACGACCGGTCGGCAGACGGAACTCCAATGTAGATCGGATAACTGCGTTGTCCGAGCGAGACGAGAATCGATTGCATGCGGTTGGATGTAAAGAGATACGATTGGAAATGACGATGCGAGCAATACAGTTGGATCAGGAAGTTCGTTCTCGATCAATCCTTGTTGACTTCCAGTACGACTTGCGAGTGGCACAGATAGTCATGGAGAGCTTTTCGGCCACGAAGGAGAAACAAGGTGATTGTGTTCATGGCCATGAAGCCAATCAAGGAGAACTCGATGAACTCGGATAGCGATTCCGACTGAAGAGAAACATAAAGAGCGAGAGGGAAGCACCATGCAAACGCGTTGCGAAGGACTTCGCGAGGTACCAATTGCTCTCGTCGCGGAGCCAAGCCATGCTCTTCGACAATGCGCAATTGAAATAAGTACCGCCCAACCGATGACCATCCTCGATAAATCAACAGCAGGTAAATAGCAGGGACGATCAGCGAAGCAAATGCGATGATCGGAACCAACCATTGCAGGTTGCCATTCTTCGTAGTACCCGCCCCCGACAGCGTAAAGATGGCGACGGCAAAGGGGGCGATGGCCAGCAGCAAAACCAGTTGGTCGGCGACATACGCCATCGCGCGCGGTGCATAACCGGCTGGGGTCGTGCTGACAGGAGCGATTGACTTCAGTTCCTTCAGTAACTCATCGTAGTCTCCAAAACGAGCATCCGGAGTCTTGGCCAACAACCGTTCAATGAGGGTCTTGAACTCTCGCGGGACATTGGAAGGCCATGGGTTTGGAAAGTCGATCTCCGCATGCAAGTGGGTACTGACTCGCTCGCGAATGGTATTTCCAACCAACTCAAACGGGGTCCGTCCAAATACGAGTTCAAAAAGCGTTACCCCCAATGCGTACATGTCCGATTGGATACTAAATCCATCACCGGAGATCAATTCCGGAGCAACGTACGAAGGGGTTCCAGCAATCGGGCCGTCTGTTTCGTGATCGGAACGATTCCTCGAGAGTCCGAAGTCGGATAGTTTGATGCGACCATCACCAGCCATAATTAAGTTGGCAGGTTTGATGTCGGCATGCACGATGTCAAACAGCGCTGCATGTTTGAGAGCGGATGCGACCTGAATACCGTAGCGAATCGCCTCTTCGTACGGAATCGATCCGTCGTTTCGAAGCCGTTCGGAGAGGGTTGGGCCAGGAAGTAGTTCCATGGCGAGAAAAGGTTCTTCTTCCTGACGACCCACGTAGTAAATCGTCACGACATTGGGATGATTGAGGCGACCTTGAGCGACCGCTTCACGCAGCATTGCTTTCAGTCGCGAGTCGCCGCACAGATTGCGGTTCTGTATGACCTTGACCGCGACATAGCGCTGCAGGGACATGTCGAGCGCACGATAGACCGCTCCCATCCCTCCGCCACCCAGCCGACGTTCCAAACGGAAGTGACCAAACACCTTGTCGGATAGTCCATCATCGGGCTCCAAATCGATGTGATGGATGCGACTCGCGTCTTTGATATCCGAAATGCTGACCGTTGCGTTGATGGCATTTTGGATGGCTTCCCCCGAAATGCGACGTTGGCACGACGGACATTGGCCTCCCAATTGGAAATCGATCGGAAACTGGTAGCCACACACACAATGGTAGATGTGCCCCGGCTTTCGGGGGTCAATGAGCTCGGATTCCAAGGCTTGTGGACTGGTCTGCATACGCCAAATTGTACACACTGAAGGCTGGGATCGAAGGCGGTCTTCATTCAATCTGCACACGTGTCTTGGTAGTGAACACCCACTTCTCGATCGCAAGTCCTTTTTAGCGACCTGAAAGAAAGCGAACCCACGGAATGGAATGGCCGGAATTGCCAGCGGATCATCCGACTCCTAGCTTGATTGTCGACGCATCTCGCGTGCGTCGCAATCTCGATCGAATGCAAGCATATTGCCATGCGCACGGATTGCGTCTGCGTCCCCACACCAAAACGCACAAATCGCAAAGCATGGCACGATTGCAACTCGATGCAGGGGCGATCGGGCTGACCGTTGCAAAGGTGGGTGAAGCGGAATGCATGAGCCAAGTTTGCTCCGATATCTTCATCGCCTATCCAACCGTTGGCGGGGCCCGACTAGAACGGTTGGGCGAGCTGGCACGCAGCCAACGAATCACGGTTGGGGTCGATTCCTTGGTCGCTGCCGAAGGAGTACGCCATGCCGCCCGACGGTTCGCGACGAGAATCGGCATTTTGGTCGACTTGGATGTCGGATTCCATCGAACAGGAATTTCCGATCCGAACGAGGCAATTCGCCTGTGCGAATGGATCGCACAACAAAAGGATCTCTATCTCGCGGGAGTGATGTGCTTCCCCGGACACATTCTCCCCACCGCAAACGAAGAAATTTGGCAGGCTTACCAAACGAGTGTTCATGACGTTCTGGATGGATTGCATAAGCGCAGTATCGAAGCCCCCACGATTTCTGGAGGTTCGACCCCCACGGCGATGCAATCCCACCGCAATTCGCTGCTGAACGAAATTCGTCCCGGTACCTACATCTACAACGATTGGAACGAAGTTCGTTTAGGGGTTGCGACTCTCGATGATTGCGCGGCCCGAGTATTGGCGACCATCGTGAGTACCCCCTCCCGAAATCGTTTTGTAGTCGACGCAGGTAGCAAGACCCTTTCGAGCGATCGGAATGCGGCCGAACCCGATTCAGGATTCGGCCATGTCGTAGAATATCCCGAGGCAAAGATAATCCGACTCAGTGAGGAACATGGTGAAGTCGTTTTGCCTGAATCTTATGTCGGTCGACCACCAACAGTCGGGCAAACGGTATGGATTATCCCCAACCACATTTGCGTATGCGTCAATTTGCAGAATGCGTTTTATCTCGTCGACGGGGGGAATGCGATCGAATTGAATGTGGATGCAAGGGGACTCTTGGTTTAAACACGGTTGGGCGAGAGACCCAGACAGACGAACGTGCGATCCATTTTGTTTGTCCGGTTAAGAGGAACTTCACGGAGGACTTCCTTCGAATCTGCAGATTGGCAGAATCCTCGGAAAAGGCAGGATTGCTCGATCAAAGTTGACAATAGATTCGCATTCTTGATCTCATCCGGCACGGCTATTTGTTGACGATTTCGCTCAGCTCGGTTTGAATGATGCTGTCCAACACCCCGAAGAATGGAAGCCTACACCTATGAAAATCGAATCTTTTACCTCGGATTGGATCCGAACCCCTTGCGATGCAATGATCGTTGCTATCGACGACGATTGGAATTCACAGCAGGAGGTCGCTCAACTCTCCGATGCGACGGACGGATGGTTCCAGCGGATCTTGGAACAAGGGGACGTATCGACCAAACCGAACAAAGTGACGATCTTGCTCGGACCACCTCAGGTGGCCAGTCCCTTGATCGCAGTCGTTGGAACCGGTTCACGTTCCAATGCGAGCGGCAACACGCTCTATCGAGCCGCAGGTGCCGCCATGAAGGCAGTCATGACGAAACCCCGAGGGACCGTGCGCATCGCTGGGATGGGCATGTCCCCGCGTGAAGTGCGAGCGGCCATTGCAGGTGCCATGGTAGGTTGCAAAGGACAAGATCTTTTCCGAGCAGAAAAAGGTTTGCATGAACCCGAAGTCCTTCAATGGGTTGGAATCAACGAACACGAATTGGAATCCGGAAAGATCATCGGCGATTCGGTCAACTTGACCCGTCGATTGGTCAATCTTCCGCCTAACTACCTCTATCCCGAATCGTTTTCCGAGGAAGTATCTACCGTCGCCGGTTCGTCCGGACTATCGATTGAGATTTGGGACAAAGGTCGCTTGGAACGGGAACGGTGCGGTGCCCTTCTCGGGGTTGCCCGTGGATCGGTTCGCGAACCTCGCCTAGTGATTCTTCGGTACGCAGGAAACGGGTCGGATGAAGCACCGTTGGCGCTCGTCGGCAAGGGAGTCACTTTCGACAGCGGCGGCTATTCGATCAAGCCAACCGATGGAATGCTAACAATGAAATGCGACATGGCCGGTGCCGCCACCGTCTTGGGCATATTGAACGCTGCGGCGCGATTGAAAGTAAAACGCCCTCTCATCGGTATCTTGGGACTCGTTGAAAATTTGATTTCAGGTGATGCATTCAAGCTGGGGGATGTACTGACCGCTCGCAGTGGCAAGACGATTGAAATCCACAACACCGATGCGGAGGGTCGCTTGGTCCTGGCGGATTGCCTCAACGTCGCGCTCGATTATCAACCCTCGCATATCGTCGATTTCGCGACACTCACAGGTGCTTGTGTGATTGCATTGGGTAATGACGTCGCAGGACTGATGTCGAATCATCAGGATCTCCAATCGGAAATCCAATCCATTTCCGAAGCATGCGGAGAATACACATGGCCCTTGCCTATGTACCCATTTTTCTCAGAATTGATCACGGGCAAAGTCGCCGATATCAAAAACGTGGGAGAAGGCCGATGGGGAGGAGCCATCACTGCCGCCAAATTTCTGGAAGAGTTCGTGGCAGGAAAGCCTTGGGCCCATTTGGATATCGCTGGCCCCGCTTTTTATGACAGTTCCAAGCCTTGGTGCGATGCAGGAGGAACGGGATTTCTCGTGCGGTCGTTTTCTGAATGGCTGCTTGCATGACTCCTCCTTTAGACGAAGACCAAGATCTCGAAAGTGCGGACGACATCCGTCGGCAGTACCACGAACTTGCAGAACTGGCAGGATCACTCGCTCACGAGATCAAGAATCCACTCTCCGTGATTCACATGAACACCGACCTCCTCTGTGAAGAGATGGAGGAAAGCCAATGGCCGGGGAAACGCCGCGCGATTGCGAAAGTGGACATGATCCGGCAGCAATGCCACCGCATGGAAAACTTGCTTCGCGATTTTCTGCGGTTTGCCAAGATGCAAGATATGGAGATGACCGTCGGGTCGCTCAATGACCAAATCGCTGTCGTTTTGAATTTATATCAAACGCAAGCGGACAAAAACAACATTCGGCTTCAACGCTTCCTGGATCCCAATCTCCCCAACATTCGGCTCAACAGCGGAGCGCTACAGGCCGCACTTATCAACTTGGTCAAGAACGCCATCGAAGCCATGCCCGATGGAGGAGAGCTTTTTGTTCATTCCTACATCACGCCTCAAGGAGTCGCGATGGATATGATCGATACAGGCTGCGGCATGGACGAAACCACTGCGATGCGGATGTTCGAACCTTTCTATTCCACCAAACCAGAAGGTTCGGGTTTAGGCCTCCCCACCACGCGGAAAATCATCGAAGCCCACGGCGGCCGAATTAGCGTTCAAAGCGAAGTGGGCCGAGGAACCAAATTCGTGATCGAGTTCCCGACGCCGATTCGATTGGCCACGTAAATCCAATCTCGATCAAACAATCGGCACAATGCGAGTTCTGTTGAGCCTGAGGCGCTAGCCGATCGCATTTCGTCATGCGAGTATTGTCTCAAAACACCTGTTGGAAGTGGCCTTTTCGCACCCTACCGTTTGATCCCTAGACTTTGCAATTCAATAAAGCATCAGGAGAAACAGCTTTGGAAACCGTACAGCCTGAAGAGAATAGGGTCGAACCAAATTCCTCCATCACTCCAAAAAAACGAATGGTAATACCCCAGTTGTTCTGGATCTTCATCGCTTTCCTCGGAACGTACCTGGCCGTTGCATACGGATTGGTCCCGTTCTTGTGGAGCCTGTATGACCATCGTCATCCTGCCATAACCAAGTCTCCCACATTGACCGTGACCTCGGATGGACATCCGGGAGACCCGATCAATTTGGCGCTCATTGGAAGCGAAGCAGACTTGAAACACGCCATGAAAGCAGCCGGATGGTTTAAAGCCGATCCCCTCAGTATCAAAGACGATCTCATGATTGCCGAAGGGACAATACTCAAGCGCCCTTATGACACAGCCCCGGTGAGCGATCTGTTTTTGTACGGTCGCAAAGAGGATCTCGCATTCGAACAACCCGTCGGCAACGATCCACGCAAGCGGCATCACGTGCGGTTTTGGAAGTCGGAACAGTTGGATGCCAATGGACAACCGGCATGGATGGGTTCTGGGACCTTTGATGAACGTGTGGGACTCAGCTACACCACCGGACAAATCACCCACCACGTCGATGCAGATATCGATCGAGAGCGAGACCATATCATCGATACCCTCCAAGCATCCGGTGGGCTTGTCGATCAAACGCCCATCGATAACTTTCAACCGAAGCACGAAGGCCACAACGGTGGGGGCGATCGCTGGATCACCGATGGTCGGCTGATATCAGGTACTCTCAAGAAAGAAGAACCAGCCCAGTAGAACGGCGGGCACTGTGCCGATCGATCGGGCCTCTTCAAAGAATGGGATAAATCTGTGTATGTCGGCTAGCGCCTTTTGAAGTTGCGCCATTTGAGCCTGGCGAAGCCCCAATCCATGCTTTCCCGAGCTTTTTCGTACTCGTACTCAGCGTTAGCGGTACTCGTACTCGATGGGGGATCGTCGAGTACGAGTACCATTTCATTGAGTACGAGTACGAGTACGAGAGAGCTCAAACAGCGCAACTTCAAAACTAGCGCCTCAGGCTCAAGAAGAACAGGTTCGAGGTCTACTTTGCGGCTTGGCAAAAGCAGTTACACGTTATGCCGGTCCCAAGGGCAATCTGCAATTTCCATGGAATGAGCCGATGCCACTCGATTTGATAGAACGAATCGGGAAACTACAAATGCAACAAGACAACAACAAATCCGCCGCGAAATGAAAGTAATCACCTCGCGTCCGCCGAATATTGATCCACACCGTTCACGCGGAGCGGTTAATGGCTCCGCCTTCAATCACATCACGCTCTTTATACGTCATTCGTTCACTGAAAACGTTGGTGATATGCAAACGTTGATTGCCAGACACTGTTTTCACGGGTACCGTACAGTATCGCTCAAATCAACAGTGTCGCTCAAATCGAACACCTGCCCTGACTCTCATTAAAGGCTGTGGAGATCTCTATGCCTATTCAGGTTGGCTTCCAACATTTGCGGTTCGTATCGATCATGTTCATCGGCATTGCGACGAACGCTAAGCCATTATGTGCTCAAGAGGCATGGCCTCAGTTCCGTGGACCGGGGGCGCTTGGCGTCGCATCCAGTAACAACATCCCGGACCATTGGACCGCCACCGAAAATGTGGCTTGGAAAACAGATATCCCAGGCCGCGGATGGTCCTCCCCCATCGTTACTGGTAATCGCATCTTCCTAACTACCGTCGTCAATTTGGGAGAAAGCGAGGATCCAAAGAAAGGGCTCTACTTTGGTGGCGAACGGCTCAAACCGCCAGCTTCCACTCACCAATGGAAGGTCCTTTGCTTGGATTTGGATTCGGGAAGCATTCGATGGGAACGGATGGTTCACGAGGGAACTCCCGAAACATCGATCCATATTAAGAACAGCTTTGCATCGGAGACTCCCGTCACCGATGGAGAACGCATCTATTGCTGCTTTGGCAATCAAGGCATTTTTTGTTTTGACTTAGAGGGCCAGCCGCAATGGGATTACCCGCTGGCTCCTCATCCGACGCGATTGGGCTGGGGTCCTGCTGCCTCACCCACCCTGCATGACGGTCGGTTGTACTACTGCTATGACAATGAGAAGGAGTCGTTTTTGATCTGTCTCGATGCCGCCACCGGGAAGCAGTTGTGGCAAGTCCCTCGTGAGGAAAAGAGCAATTGGTCGACCCCTTGCATCTGGAAGAATCAGCAACGGGTCGAACTGGTGACGGCGGCTACTGGCAAGGTCGTCTCGTACGATCTCGACGGCAAGATGTTATGGTCCCTGGCAGGTATGTCCAGCATCACGATCGCAACTCCCTACGTCGTCAACGACTTGCTCTATGTCAGCTCAGGCTATGTGATGGATTCAGCTCGTCCCATCTATGCCATCAAGCCTGGGGCATCGGGGGATATCACCCTCCCCAAGGAACAGTTGGAATCGGAGTTTGTTGCTTGGTGTCAACCAAAAGCAGCCCCCTACAACCCGACCACACTGGTCTACGATGGTCGATTGTATTCCTTATACGATCGAGGGATTTTCGCGTGTTACGACGCACTGACCGGAAAAGAACAGTACAGCGGCAAACGGATTCCTAATGGTCGAGCGTTTACGTCTTCGCCGTGGGCGATGAATGGAAAGATCTTTTGCCTCAACGAGGATGGTGTGACGTTTGTATTTCTTTCGGGTGATCAATTCGAATTGTTGCATACCAATCCGCTGGCCGAGGATGACATGGGGATGGCCACGCCGGCGATTGTTGGGGATCGGTTGCTGATCCGGACCGCGGCACGCATGTACTGCATCCAGTCGAAACCATGATACGGCGGTCTGCTATGTGGATCCTCGGACTTTACCAAACGGACTCAGCAGAAGGGCGGGGAGAAGGACCAAATCACCCAGAATGGAACTGCCGATCATCGCGATCATCAAGATCGCAAACTGGCGCGTGGGATTGAACTCGGCCAATAAGAATGGGAGCATCGAGCAACAACTGATGAGCATCGTGTGCACCATCGCTTTCGCGCAATTGGAGAAAGTATCCGCAATCGCTTCTTGACGCGTATCCCCCGCTGCCAATCTCCGCGAATACCAATTCACGAAATGCAATGTATCGTTGACCGCGATTCCCATCGCCACACTCGCTGTCAGGATCCCTGCGATATCGATGGAATACCCCAACCAAGCCATCGATCCGAAAACAATCGTTTCTGGAAGAACGTTTGGAATCATGATCAATAATCCCGCTCGCACGCCGCGCGCGATCAACATCATGACGGGTGTGATCAAGAAAAATGCCGTCGTAAAACTGGATCCCAAGTCGCTCAACAAGGCTAATTGCGTATCGTGCATCATCGGCGACAGGCCCGTATATTCAGCAAGGAAGGGCTCGTAATCGATGTCAGGTTCCGTCTCTTCGGACGACTCCTCATCGGTTGGATGCTGAATAGAATCCACCGTCGTGCGCACTCGATCCGTTAGTTCGCCATAGTTGAGTCGCGACAAGGCGGTTACTTTGGCGGTAATCCTCCATGTCCGGTCCCCTTCATGCGCCGCCACCAATCCTCGTTCTTCCAGCATCGGCAAGTTTCTGGTCAGTTCATTTTTCAATACGCGACGCTTGGCAACATCCCGCACCCTGCCACCGGTCGGCAGTTTGGGAAGAAACGTCGTGGCGGACAATACTCCCCCAATTTCATCATTCGATCGCAAAGCGGCTGTGACGCGCTCGACCCATTCGACTTGATGATAGACATCGGTTTTTTCGGAATTTGGAAATCGCAACAGGACTTCGACGGACGCAACGGGACCCAAGTGCTCTTCAATCCACGCCATCGATTGGACAGTTTCGCTCTTCTTGGGAAACATGTCATCGAATTTCGTCGAGGACTTGAGATGGAGTAGCCCGTAAAAGCTGAACAG
Organism: Planctomycetota bacterium; assembly: GCA_037144155.1. Taxonomy (GTDB): domain Bacteria; phylum Planctomycetota; class Planctomycetia; order Pirellulales; family Pirellulaceae; genus JBKCUI01. Next base: position 37,454 of record JBAWXH010000008.1, read on the forward strand.
GATCAGCCCGATACCGCCGGCACAAATGGCCCAAGTGTGACGATGGATCCAAGCCGTATATTGAATCGCCCAGGGCGCGATCGGTGCCGAATCTTCGTGGAGAACTGGGGACTTGCCGTCTGTCGAAGGCTGATCATCGAGCGAAACATCTTTGGCATGCCGGCGGAGGAACTCCTTGCGACAAAGCCAATCCGACAGTTGCGGAAATGCAAGAAGAAGTACGACGGTGGCAAAGCATAAGGTAATCGCGGAATAGATACCAAACGTTCGCACCGGCGCCAGTTGACTGGTCGCCAAAGCGGCCATCCCCAGGGCTGTGGTGAGCGTCGCCAAGACGCTCGGCTTGAGACCTAACAGGATGGAACGTGCACCCAGGTAGTCGCGATGGGAATAGGCGACATCGCCGTAATAATTCATGAAGTGAACTGCCGCTGACAAGGTCAGCATGAATACCAATGTCGGCAACACGATCAACACCGCGCTGAACTCGCCTCCGGTCGCTGTCACGAAAGCTACCGCGATCAATTGACCTACCCCTGCAATCAACAGGACCGCGATCGCGCCACGAAGGCTTCGGAGACACAGCCAAGCCAATACAATCCCAAGGATACTGGAAGGAATCACGAGCTTTTTGAGACTCTGCTCGGCCGCGCGATCGACGGAATACCCTTCGTACACGGATCCCACCATCCGCAATTGGTCCCGCCCTAATCCCTCGACGCGATCGGCCGCTGTTCTGACGAATTCCACAGATCGGTTCTGCTGCGCGACTCCATAGGGTGAGAAGCGAATGAAGGTGGCGGCCGTTCCATCCTCTCCGATGATGGAACCTCGCAATCGATTCATGGCTGTCTTTTCGGACAAAGACAGCGGTGATCGGGTCAGTTCTTGGAGTACATCGGCACTTGTCTGCCAAGAGTCCATCAAAGGCTCTTCGATGGGATTCAGTCGCAGCAATTGTTCTTTGAAGGCTGCCAACCTCGGATCATCGACGCGGCATCCCGGCCAGGAGGCAATCAAATATTGATCGGACCCGAAATCGCGCACAAAGCCTTCGTAACGGATGCGCTCGACGCGTCCTTCCGGAAGCCATGCATGGGCCGATGCCGATCCGATCCTGATACCACTGGCGATGAACGCAACAAGAGGCAAGCACAAAGCGATGACCAAAATCGACCAGCGCGAGAGGGTATGGAGCTGTTCGACCGTTTTCTGAGTTGGCGACAATCCCACACCTGCCTGAAAGGAATTCGATTGCGTTCGCCGACCGCAATAGACCCTGAGAGGTCGAAGACGGACAACCGCAAACCATCCAATGTAATCCGGACGGTCCACGTGCAGTAGATATCCTCGACCTTTTGCGGTCGATCGCATTGCGATGGAGACTTTGGAATCTCAGAATGCTAGGAAAAATAACGTCGGACCATTTCAAGGGGATCGAACGAACAGGCTCCGAAAAGATGCCCCTAGAACGACCTATTCCGCGCAGCCCGCTTCAATTGGGCAGGACTTCTACTCCAATCGCTCCGTCAGATTACCGTTCTTACATGCTACACTAGTATCAGGTCGTGCAGTCAACTCAATAGACCGTTTCATTTGTCAATTACCATGGCTTCTTGGACACAAAGAAATTTTCGTTGGATTTGGATCATGGCTAGCGTGTTTCTAATATTCGCTGCAAGCATGACTGGGAACATCTTCCGTGCGCACCCTCGTGTACTAGCGCTCGGCGACTCGTATACGATCGGCGAATCAGTGGAAACGTCAGGGCGTTGGCCCGTTCAGATGCTCCACCTTTTGAAGAAACAAGGAATCAATCTGGGGGAACCTCAGATCATCGCCAAAACAGGATGGACCACGGACGAACTGCAAGCAGGAATCGCTCAGGCAACGGTCCAGGACCGGTACGAATGGGTCACGCTTTTAATCGGTGTGAACAACCAATACCGCAAACGGGATGTGGAATCCTTTCGAAAGGACTTTCAAAGCTTGCTCGAATTTGCCATTGAGAAGGCGGATCATCGCCCTGAGAGAGTCCTCGTTCTCAGCATTCCGGATTGGGGTGTGACCCCCTTTGCGGAAGGACGCGATCGAGCGGAGATCGCTCAGCAAATCGATCGGTATAACGAGGTCAAACGAGAAGAAACGGAGCGACTGCACGCACACTTTATCGATATAACGGATATTACACGAGAAGCCAACGACAAGCCCCAGGAACTGCTAGCGAGCGACGGATTGCATCCATCGGGCGCAATGTACTTGCGATGGGCGGAACGGGCTGCAAAAATCATTGCCGAACCTACGAAGAATCCCAACCGCTAAGCCCTTCCGTCAACGAATTTGCCCAGTCGACATCCGCCGTCGCATCTGTCGCATCTAGGTAACCCCATTGCGACTAGGAGGGTGATTGCGAAAGGATTGATCGCGAACGGAAGTCTCGAGAGCGTCGACGGCTGACTCGATCTCTCCGATTACCGTATACAACGGTGTGATGCCAAATCGAATCGTGCTCGGTTCCCGAAAATCTGGAATCACCTTGAACCGCTGTATCAAGTCTTGCGTGATCTGCCACGCATTCGGATGTGCCAAAGAAATATGAGACCCTCTCATGGCCGGGTCACGAGGGGTCTGAAGGGAAAAACCTAGTGGCTCTAGCCGCAAATCGATCCATTCAATGAATCGTTCGGATAATTCCAGCGACCGTTCGCGCAAGGAATCGATGCCCGCTTCGAGAACCAGATCAACTCCCGGCTCGATGGCAGAAAGGGATAGGATAGGGGGTGTTCCGACAGTGAAACGATCAATTCCCGGATTCGGCACGTATCGCGTCGAAAAGTCAAATGGGCGATCCGCGCCGAACCACCCTTGGATCGGGTTGTGCAGGAGTGGCTGAAGGTCCTGACGCATCATCAGGAAAGCTGGTGCACCCGGTCCACCATTCAAATACTTGTAGGTACAACCGACGGCAGCATCGACCCGCGCCTCTCCCAATGCAATAGGCATAGCCCCAACGCTATGACTGACATCCCACAGTATCCTGGCTCCTTTGGCATGTGCCAACCGCGTGATGGCACCTACATCAAACGCATAGCCACTCTTGAAGTGAACGTGGGATAATGAGACGAGGGCTGTATCGCTATCGATCGCTCGATCCAATGCTTGAAAAACTTCTCGATGGTTTGGCACGGGCAAATCGATGACCCGAACTTGGTACGGTCGATCGCAAAGCTTGGAGATCCCGTCGAGGATGTAGATATCCGTAGGGAAGTTGGTGGCATCGGTGATGATCGTGGTTCGAGTTCCACAATCCTGCAGCAATGCCCAAGCCAATTTGAACATATTCACGGATGTCGAATCGCAAACCACCGTTTCGCCCGTTTCCACGCCAATCAATCGCCCGATTTTGTCCCCGATTCGGCGGGCTAGGGCCAGCCAGTGACGGTTCCATCCGCCGATCAGTTCTGTCCCCCACTGCTGATGAATCACTTGTTGCAAATGGGTAACTGTGGCTCGAGGAAGTCGCCCGAGCGAGTTTCCATCGAGATAGATCAAGCCCGGATCCTCGATGACGAAACGTTCGCGATAGGGATTGTGATCGAGAAATGAGGTTTTCATGAGTTATTTGGTTGATTCAAAGTCCTAGGATACGGAAGTATATTGCAAGGCGAGACTCCTACCTAGTCATAGGTTGTAACCTTCGTAGCCGTTGAGCAACCCCGCAACGGAATGCGTACTCTTCTTACCGAAAGCCCTTACGATGATGACTTCGCGACGAACATGGCTAACAGGTCTCACAGCCGCAGCCTCGATGACGATATCCCGTACTTCTTCCGCGAGCACAAAAGATCCGATTCGCGTTGGGCAAATTGGTGTTGGCCATGGGCACGCTTCGAAATTATCCGTCTATCGTCAATCGAGCGACTATGAAGTCGTCGGGATCGTAGAAGCGGATCCGGCGTTACGAGCCAAGGCTGAGAAAGCACCCGCCTTCCAAGGCGTGCCTTGGATGTCGGAGGAACAGTTATTGCAAACGCCGGGTTTACAGGCCGTACTGGTAGAAACATCTCCGGCTGAATGCTTGGATGTCGCCGAGCTATGTATCGATGCAGGTTTGCATGTCCATTTGGACAAACCCGCCGGCGAATCCATCGAACAGTATGAAAGGATATTGAAACAGGCCGCAACGAAACGATTGATGGTGCAGATGGGCTACATGTTTCGATACAACCCAGGATTCTTACTGCTCGAAGATCTACTCCGGGAGGAGGTGTTGGGAGAAATCTTTGAAGTGCACGGAGTCATGAGCAAAGTCGTCGACCCAGAAAATCGTACACGGCATGCACGCTTCCCTGGGGGCATGATGTTTGAACTGGGTTGTCATCTGGTGGATTTGGTAGTCCGCATCTTAGGCGCTCCCACTCAAGTCTCCTCTTTCTCGCAAACCTCCTCGCGAGCTCAGGACAAATTAGCGGATAATATGCTGTCGGTTCTGACTTATCCGCATACGATTGCAACGATCAAATCCTCTGCCCTGGAAGTCGAAGGGTTTGCAAGGCGGCATCTAGTGGTTTGTGGTAGTCGTGGAACTTTTCACATGCAACCGCTCGACCAACCGACGGTCAATCTGACATTGACCCATGCCGTGGGAGAATATCGGGTTGGTGAAAACAAGCGATCCTTTCCTCCCTTTGAACGCTATGTGGCCGATGCGATGCAGATGGCGCACGTGATTCGAGGGGAATCTGAAGTCGACTACGATGCTTCGCACGATCGGCTCGTCCAACGCACACTGCTTCAGGCCTGTGGTTTGCGATAAAAACGGCGTTATGACGAATCATTGTTTGGTAAGAAATGCCATGAGATCGCGGAGTTCCAGATCGGTCATTTGGTGGGCCAGGCCGGTTGGCATGAGGGAACTTCGAAGCTCTTTGCGACCGACGATGTCTACCTTTTGAAAAGTGACTTCATCCCCATGGTTGTCGCGGTAGACCTCATTGCTGGAGGATCGCAATAAGATCCCCGTAAACGTGGAACTATCCTCCAAGTCTAAATAGGTCGAATAAAATTGCGGCGCTACATTCCGGTTGGGTTCGAGGATTGAGTCCAGAATGTCGCGATAGGATCCTTGTTCATGTACGAAACTAAGATCTGGACCAACAACATTTCCTCGACCATCGTAACGATGACACTGACTGCACGCAGCTGTGCCTGACGAGAAGAAGACCCGCCGTCCCGCGTCGTGATCGGCTTGTCCTGGCAGCGATTTCAGTCGTTCCACCACCACGTCCGTCGCCATGGTTTCGGGACTCCGATTCGTTAACAACTGTGGGTCTTTGATCGCCTCAATCATCACAGCAAACTCGGGATGCGAAGCTACGGCGAGCTTGAGCGGTTCCTCGTCGTCCAATTTAGCGATCGGGTGCCGCAAGGCCCTCAAAGATTCCTTGAGAACCTTTGGTGATGCGTTGGGAAGTTGCTTCACGATGGCGTCGCGCTGAGCAGGATCATCGGTTCCGATGAAGCCAATCAATGCCTCGGCTCGAAGATCGTCACTTGCCGATGGATCGTTGAAGATTTGCAATAGTGCATTTTGTACCTCGGGTTGCCGTTTCATAACCAGTGTCCGAATGGCTTCCAATTGAAGCATCGGGTTCCGGCTTTGATACCATTGCAATAGAAGTGGGATGGTTAGTTTTTCATGGTTCGGCGAAACCATGCGCAACAAATACGCGCGCGCCGCAGGTGGAGTGGAAGGCCCCAAGAGACGGTCGATCAAGGAAGCCTGATCGGTCACTCCGGCTTCGGGTTTTCCCTTCAGTGTGTTGGAAGCGGCCAGAGCCGCTTCGAACAATCGATAATCCAGATTAGGTTCGTTGAGCAGCGATTCGACTTTGGGCAAAAACTCTTTCAATTCTCCATCTGCGATCCATCGCAAACATTCGAAACGCAATTCCGGATTTTTATCATCCCATAAGAATTTTACCCACTTGGGATCCTTTAAATTGGTGCGCCGTAATGCGACCAGAGCCCATACTCGGTCTTCGGATGATAGAGCCCGGAGAGTTTCGGTGTTCCAGGAATTGCTTTGGATCGCCATGGCTGTCAATGCTGCATCCGCCAAGGTCCGGTCTTTGGATTTGGCGATCTGCAAAAGTTCCGCAAGGTTCTTTTTGACTCTTCCCTGACGCAGCTCTTCAGCCAATTTTGCTTCGGCGGTGAGAGGTTCACGCTCCATTTGTAACCAAGGTGCTTGCTCACGATCGATCTCCAGTTTCCATAATCTTCCCATCCCGTGTACTTGGTAGGACGGCGAAACCCAATCGGTCATATAGAAGGCTCCGTCCGGTCCGAGCGCTAGGCAAACCGGTCGAAAATAATCGCTCCCTCGAAGCAGCTCGATTCTCTCCGAAGTCAGAGTGGCACCCTTCCAATGCAGAGGGAAGAAATCGATGCAATGGTTGCTCCAGGAGGGAACGAGGACACCACCCCCAAGCTCAACCACCGAGCAAGGTCCTTCGCTGCAAGAATGAATCATTCCGAGAGTTCCTCGCAATTCGCCATTCCATGCCACAAAGGGATGCACGGGAGCGCTCCCGTAGATGTACTGGAAGCCGTAGTCCCCACGTTCAACGACATGCAACAACCTGCACGGAGGTCGGCTACCAGGATCATTCTCGGCGGCGAACATGTTTCCATCGCTGCGCATCATCAATCCGAAAGGATTCCAAAAACCGCGCGCGACGCGGCGCAAGCCATTCCCTTCGCGCGTGACGTGGAAGACTCCTCCTTCTCCCTTTCCAGCAAGCTTGCGATTGTCGGCTCCTCGCAAAGTCCAGTCTTTCCCGAAGTTCTCACCAAGGGAAAACAGCAAGCCTCCATCGTTGTGCCACGCCATACCGCTCAATCCGTTGTGTGGGTAGTCGGCAAGGGTATCGAGCGTAGCGATGGTCTGCTCTACGTCCCCCACACCGTCCCCATTGGTGTCTTTGACACGGAGGATGCGATCGCGCTGTGCCAAGTAAACCCATCCATCTTTGGCGAGCAAGAGTTGCATCGTGGTCTTGGTCTTCTCATAGAAAACATGCCGGTTTTTCCCATCCCGGTCGAAGACCAGTATTTGATCCTTGCGTGGACCTGCGTAGCCATCGGGCGGAAAATGGGTATGGCATGCGATCAAATAAATGCGCCCTTCCGTATCGACATCAATCCCAGTCGGTGTTGCCAACTGGGGGTGTTCGGCTAGTAACGTCAGTCGCACGCCGGGCTGCATGAGTTCGATCTTGGGTGCGGTTTTGTCCTCGATGCGTACTTCTGCTTCTTGCAAACTCCAGGCGATTCGACTGGTGCTGAAGAACACCGCTAAGATGAGGAGTAACAACTCCCATGGCGACAATCGAGTGGGACTTGTACTTGGTTCGACAGACAATGGTTGGGGAGAAGCGGGTTGCATACAACTCATCAATGAAAGAAGCGTTGACAGGCCTGACGGGATCCAATCGTGAGGTAAATCAAAACACGACGGAGGGCATCCAGTTTAAGATATTGTCAGACGGGTTGCTTCCATAAAGAAGCGGTCTTGCAAGAATGTTCAACATCAAAACCCGTGTGTCGCGGCCATGATCATCCCCCCTTCCGAATATCCAACCGTCCCATCGATAGGCTATGAGATCACGAATGCACCGCTCCTATTTACCGTTTCCTGAACGATTCTTCTCAGGCTCGGTCATACTCACTTCGATGCAGCAGTGGGCCTTCTGTGCGATATTCTTTCTCTCCACATTCTTGGGGACAGAGTTGAACAAAGCACGCTCTCAAGAGATATCAAGCGACGTTTCGCCTCGCACCCATTTGCAATTCCCCGGAGAGCGACTCGATGAATGGCATGGATTCAAACGCCATCGATTTGATTTTCAAGGCAACGAAGCATGGGTCGTGGAACCGCGCAAGACTCTGGAGGGGGGATGGTTTACCTGGTGTCTGATGTTCCCCGATGCGTTCACGGATCGGTGCGCTGTTCCAGCCTTACTCGAGAGAGGATTTTACCACGTCTATTTATCTGTCGGCAATTCTTTTGGTTCACCGGCCTCCGTCCAACAGTTGGCCGATTTTCATGATTTCCTGATGGAGCGCGGGTTCGCTCAAAAGGCGGTGTTGATAGGCATTAGTCGCGGAGGTTTGTACGCGCATCGCTATGCAGCGGAGCATCCTACGCGCGTCCGTGTCATCTATGGGGATGCTCCCGTACTGGACATGAAGAGTTGGCCTGGCGGACGGGGAAAAGGGAAAGGTAGTCCTTCGGATTGGGAAGCCATGAAGAATGCGTACGGTTTCACCAATGAAGACCAAGCGATTAACTACAACGGCAATCCGATCGATACGCTCGAGCCATTGGCTCAACATTCGATTGCGATTATCTACGTGTCCGGAGATGCGGACGATGTGGTCCCCATCGAGGAGAACGCACTCTTGGCGACGGAACGCTATCGCAAACTAGCGGGTACGGTAGAGCTGATTCGCAAGCCTGGTGTCGGTCATCATCCGCATGGGCTTGAGGATCCGATGCCCGTCGTCGAGTTTATTCTGCAGCACATATCCGCCTCTGAATGAGGTTTTTGATATGGCGCTCTTTTGGCTTCCCTCGTACTCAATGAAATGGTACTCGTACTCGTACTCGTACTCGATGCGGTTTCTTCGAGTACGAGTACCGCTATCGCTGAGTACGAGTACGAAAAGCAAGGGAAAACAGGGAATGGGGCTTCGAGACAATCGAAGATCGCAGCTTCAAAAAGCGAGCTTGCGGATCGAAGTCGATTTCTAGCAAGAGATCCGATCGGGGATTGGGGCGGTCCCAACACTTCATCTTATCTTCGAGGGCCGGGAGGATAGGTTTGCTGACCAGGCACGTTGTACCCTTGCAATGGATATTGGGGCTGACCATTCCCTGACCCGTTTTGCGGGTAGTATCCATTAGGTTGCGCCTGATTCCACGCATTGGGTTGCTGGGGATAGGGATTGGGCGGTGGCTGTTGGTACGCTTGGTAACCCGTTGCGGGAGGATAATTGGGGGGGACAGGGTTGTAGCTGGGCCCTTGGTAGCCCGTGTACATCCCTTGAGGCTGTGCGGGTGCAGGATTACCAGCGTAAGGTGGGGCGCCAGCGTACGGTTGGGCGCCGGCGTACGGTGGAGCGCCAGCCGGAGAATATCCATTCGACGTAGACGGGTAACCAGGTGCAGTCGATGGAAAGCCGTTCGAAGGCAAACCCGGCAATTGGGTACCGTTGGCTGCGGCTTGGGCTTGAACCTGCCGCCAATCAATTCCTTGGGATTGAAGATCATCGACGATCCGCTCGCGGGCTTCGTCGACTTTTTCGCGATGGAACTCCAATTGAGGCGTGCCGTTATTCCAATCGACCGTCAGTGCTCCAGTTGCTAGCAGCCCGCTAATTGCAATAAACAGAACCTTGGACCCGAGGGGTGAGGAGGCAAGCTGGCGGATGGGAGCAGGCGCAAATATCAAAGCCGATTCGATGACTTGTTGCTGAGTGGTCTTCTTCACCGCCTTGGCCATGGCTTCATCCTTGTGCAAACCCACCGAGCGAACCTGCCCTTTGAAAACTAATGCTGTTCTGTATCGGCAACCCGATGACGAGAGCAAGCCCGTTCTGGCAGGAATTCGGATCATAGATAGCAATCGCAGAACCGTTTAGATGGTTTATTCCGCGGCTATGGTTTGGAGGGAGGCGGCTATGGTTCGGAGGCAAGACCGGATGCACCGGAACTCCAAAATCGGATCAGCCGGTAGTACCAAGTCCGCTGGCGATGGCATTGACGGTGAGCAAGAGTTGCGGGATGAGTTGATCGGCTTCTTTCGTTTGTTGCATGCGATGATAGCTGCGCCACATTTTGAGTAAATCGATTTGTTGCCGATGGAGCACTTTCAAGCCGTTGGACCGGAGATTCATCATTCGTTGAACGTTTGGGCGTCGGTCTGCAAGCCGTCCACCATAGATATGTTCGATCATGCTACGCGTGAGTTCCAGTTCCTTTTCGATGGCACTCATGAATCGATCTCGTAATTGGGGATCTTCAACCATCATGGCGTAGGCTCTCATGATCTCGATATCGGTTGCTGCAAGACTCGTAGCCACGTTGCTGATTAAGTAGTGAAGTGGCGCCCATTGGTTCATCGTCTCTTTGATCTCTACGAAAGTGGATGGATCGTTCTGTTGAAGCTGCCCGAGTGCAGATCCTACTCCGTACCAACCCGACAAAAAGAAGCGTGCTTGCCCCCAACTAAAGACCCAGGGAATTGCGCGTAGGTCCGCCAGTGTTTGTTGGCCGGTGCGGCGCGATGGACGCGATCCGATGCGACTTTGTTCGATCGCATCGATCGGAGTGGCTTGGCGAAAGAACGTGACAAAGCCCTCCCTATGTAGCAATTCTGTGTAGCTTGTGCGGGCCCATTGCGCGAGTTGGCTCAATGTGTTTTCGAGGGGATGATCCGATCGATCGTTGTGCTGATCGGACAGGGTCTTTCTGGCGATTCCAGCCAAAAACAGTTCTAGATTGTAAATGGCGGTGGACTGATGCGCGTATTTCTGGGGTATCGTTTCCCCTTGTTCGGTCAGTCGCAGGTCGCCGCGGAGTGAGTCATGGGGTAAGGCTTTGATGAATCGATGCGTTGGTCCCGCTCCACGGCTGATCGTTCCACCTCGACCATGAAAGAATCGAATACGAACGCCATACTTTTGGCCAACATCGACCAGTTCCTTTTGAGCTTGCCTCAAATGGACGAGGCTGGCCAAGATCCCTCCATCCTTGTTGCTGTCGCTGTATCCGATCATGATTTGGCCGACAGGTTCCACTTGTCCCCTTCGTTTTTGAATCGCGCGCAGGCTCCGGAGCGTGATGGGGTGGTTTAGGAACGCATCGTAAATCGAGGGACTTCGCTGCAAGTCATCCACGGTTTCAAAGAGAGGGACCACCATCATAGGACATTGCAATCCCTCGGATGATTCTTCCATCAAGCCCACTTCTCTAGCTAGAAGATAGACCACGAGCAAATCCGACACATTCCGAGTCATGCTCACGATCAAACATCCCAAGCCATCTTCTCCGTATGCGGCGCGATACTCTTTGAGTACTCTCAACGAGGAGAGAACCGCATCGGCTTCCAGTCCAAGGGAGACATCGGGGCGAGCAAAGGGTCGTTTGGACTCGAGTTCGCGCTCCAACATCGCGATCCGTTCTGCTTCCGTCCACTGCGAAAAATTTGTGGTTGTATAGCCTGCGGCCGCCAGCAGTTGTTCGACCGCACGATCGTGGAAGGCACTATTCTGTCGAACATCGAGCACCGCCAAATGGAATCCGAATGTCTGAACGATTCGCATCAGTGGTTGAACGGCGTAATCTGCCGGCCGTCGCTGACCTGATGCAACCAAGCTGTTGTAAAGCAGGCGGAGATCCTCCAGCAGTTCTGATGCACCTTGGTAGGCAGGAAGTGCAACGGGTGCGATGCGGTCTGAAGACGCATCCAGTCGAGGCAAGCGCGCCAACATCGTGTTGATGAACTGCCGCCATGGTTCATTGGGATTGCGATCGATGGCCTTTTTCCCCTCCGTCCCCAAACGATCCGAAGCGGCTGCTAGGACTTGCAAAAATTCCGGATTCGGTCGCTGCCAATAAGCTGATAGGCTCAGCAGTCGGGTCAATTGCAACAACTGGCGGTGAACGAGCCCCAACGCGCTGCTACGCATTTCCAGCAAGCTCTGTCGTGTCACGTCCGCAGTGACGAGCGGATGACCATCCCTATCCCCCCCGACCCATGTTCCAAAGGTCAAACGAGGAAAAACGAGAGGATCATCGAAAACGGATGGGTCGAGGCCAACGTCGGTCCATGCCCTTCGCAGTCTGCCATCCAGCGGACGAAGGACCGCGGGGAAAACGTGCGTTAGATAGTCGAGCACATTGCGACGCTCAGACTGAATGTCTGGCTTGTCGAGGTAGATTTCACCGGTTCGCCACAAGATCGCCAGCAATGCTCGAACGGCGAAATCATTTTCTTCCGCCTGAGGATTTTGGCCACCCAGCGCATCGTTCGACGTTTGCTGATGCAGTTGAAGTCGTTCGAAGAGTCTGCGGTGGTGAGCCAGAACGGTCGCCCGCTTCGCCTCGGTGGGGTGAGCTGTCAAAACCAGCTCCAATTGGAGTTTTGGCAGTTCCTTGGCAATCTGTTCCGACGACCAGCCTTGTTCCTTGAGTTGGCGGAGGGAATCACCCCAAAGAGCCGGCAAAGCATCCAACCCGGATTGCCGCTCCATGCTTTGTCGAAAGTGATCTGCCGCATTCTGCTCGGCCATCCCCAACAATTGGAATGCGATCGAGTATGCCTGTGTCAAGTGAACCGATGGGCTCAGGTTTGCCGACGAAGAAGGTTCCTCGGTGGACAGTGGGAAAATTCCTGCGAGTTCTTTCTCACCAGACTCCTCAAGCACATCTCGGAAGGATTCCAAAATCCAGTCCCATTGGCCACGCAGGCTTTGCTCATTCAAGGCCAGAACGCTCTCGACAACCATACCTATCCCTTGTGGTTTATTGGAATTTTCAATGGACGCTAGCCACCAAGAATCACGTTTTCGTCGGAATCTGCTAGGTCGGTTGAATGCGAAGAGGGCCTGTAGCGTAAACGTTCGCGTATGAACTTTCTACTAGACCTTTCAAAGCTCCGCGTTAAAGCTCGGCGAACCCTTGGAACAAATTTGGCAGTGGGAACAAATCTGGACCGGCACCCCCTGTTCGCATTTACCAGGTTCGTTTTTAGAATGCTTTGGTTACCATATACGGAAGATCGATTGGAACCGAGGAATAGGGATCGAAGGAATGGTAATGAATGGTGGGAAGGTTGCAGGTGAGTCTAGCTTGCGGGGTACATGAACATGTCGGCAGGCTGGATAGCCCTGCGAGAATCTGGAGTGTGTCGGGCTGGATGCCGACGGGACTGTCCCTAGGAACTGATTTCGGATCGCGAGATCTAAGATTCCATGTTTTAGTAACGGGTAATTCTTCGATGGCTACGCCTAAGACAACTGTCTTTCATCTTCCCAATCGCATCGACACTTGGACTATCCAGCAGGTGGAAGAGTCTTTCTTTGTGCAACAATTCGATCCGGGCGTCCATGTTATTTTGGACATGAGCAATGTCACCTTTATGAGCAGTTCTGGGATTCGATTTTTGCTGGTCGCCTCCGACCGTCTGCGCAAGAACGGCGGAGGTGATATCCTGCTAGTCGCTTTGCAGAAGAGCGTTTACGATATTCTCGCTGTTTGCAACCTCGACAAACGACTCCAGATATTCGAGACATTGGAAGCCGCCCAGAAACATTTAGGGATGCCCTAAACAACCTTCTTCGGGCCCACCTCTCTCCCGGGCCCAGTCGCGGTTGGCATGAGGTCGATGCATCGCGAATGACAACCAAAAAACAAAAAAGCCTTCGATGCAACTTCGATCGAGGCATCCGGCTCGGTGTACATTTCCCTAGTCCATTCGTCCAAGAATTTTATCCTCCCAGCTAGAACTTCGAGCTATGCCGACAAATTCAAGCAACGAGCGCAATCGAAGCGGAAAGGAATGGTTCAAGACCGCCTTCGCATGGACCGGGACTGCATTGCCATTGTGCTATCCCCGGATCCTCCTGATGGTTGGCTTTTCGATCCTCGTCGAATTGATCTACAAGGGGGAAGTTTTTTTTGGACTTAATCCCGAGCCCGTCAGTGAAGGGAGCGAGCTTGATTCGTTTGGCCACGTGGTTCTCGGCTCATTGATCGGCTTCTTGCTTGTCATGCGAATGAATTCTTCGAATAGTCGGTATTGGGAAGGGCGCACGCATTGGGGAACGATCATCAATACCAGCCGCAATCTCGCACGAGCTGCGTCCCTGTACACCAAGGAGGGAGAATACTTTGCAGATTTAGTTGCCGGATTTGCGATCAGCCTGAAGCTTGCGCTGCGAGGCTCTCGCGATTTAGCCGAAGCCGCACCGTTCTTGCCCGAGTCCCTCGTGCGCGTAGCGGATAACTTTGGAAATCAACCGACCGCCATCGCGGCCGCCATGACGGCTTGGGTTCGCAAGAATTCGGTGGACGGCATAATCAATCCCGAAATGACGAGGCACTTCGAAGTCCAGATTGCCGAATTGATCAACGCGCAAGGGGGGTGCGAGAAGATCCAGAAGACCCCATTGCCGTTCGCGTATGTTTCACTGATCAAACTGCTGATCTTGGCTTATTTGGTCACGTTGCCACTGGTCATTTGCGAACGCTTTGGATGGTGGTCCCCGGTCTTGATGGCTGTTTTATCGTTAGGCATGTTCGGTATGGAGGAAACCAGTGTTGAAATCGAAGATCCCTTTGGAACCAATCCCAATTGTTTGGATTTGGATGTATTGACGATTACTATCACACGGGACGTAGGGCAGCTTTCCCATTTTTCGGATGCCCTCGTGAGCGCAGCGCCTGGCCCCATCAATTCGTATTAGCTGGACATCCTGGCGGAACGGGTGCCTGAAACCGACCCACCATGAAACGACCCCTTGGGAAGGGACCCACTCCAGGTCCGTACATTGAAAAAGTCTTCATGGATCGGTCTCGTATTCAGGATCCGAATCACTACGCGTTTCAAATTCCAGCTATCGAAAAGTTTGAGCAATTAGAACTGCATCCGAAAGTAACCTTCTTTGTCGGCGACAACGGCTCCGGCAAGTCCACATTGCTTGAAGCGATCGCCGTTGCCAATGGTTTGAATGCAGAAGGTGGAAGCCGTAATGTCCAATTTTCAACACGCGCTAGCCACTCCCAGCTGCACGAAGCATTGCGCATGCGTCGCTACCATGCGTTGATTCCCGACGCTTGGTTTTTGCGAGCGGAAAGCCTCTACAACGTAGCGACCGAAATCGAGCAGCTCGACCTGCAAGAAAGCAATTCTCGCAAGTTGATCGACAGTTATGGCGGCAAGTCGCTACACGAGCAATCCCATGGCGAGTCCTTCCTCGCCATCATGTCCAATCGATTCTCAGGAGGGCTCTACCTGCTGGATGAACCCGAAGCTGCGCTCTCCCCACAACGCCAGCTTGCTTTCCTTTCCTTACTGGATGCTTGGGTTCAAAAAGGTTCGCAGCTCATCATCGCGACCCATTCACCGATCCTCCTTGGCTATCCCAATTCTTGGATTTATTCTTTTTCCGAGGATGGAGTGAAACGGGTCCAGTATCTCGATACGGACCATTATCGGTTGACCAAACAATTCTTAGATGCGCCGCAACGGATGCTCAAACACCTCCTACAGGGCGATGCTTCCGAGATGGACTAGCCATTTTCAACCCTTTTTTGCCTGCACGCGAATCGTTCGAAATGAGAGCATTTGCCGAATCGACTCCTTCCCTTCTCCGCGAGACTCCCCTGGTTGCGATCTCCCGTTAACCCTGGTTCTGATAGCCTCCTAGTGCCGATTCGACTAGACTATCGTCTCAAAAGATCTTGTACTTTGTTGTTGCCTGGTGCAGCCAGTCAGTCATGTCGAGTAAACCACACGAACCCGCGCCGAATCCCTCGTCATTCGAGAGATTCATCTGAACAGTGCAACCGTGACGGGTCACTCGTTGACCGATCCTCCATTGTTGGGACCAGTTATGCCCGACACGATGGGAGAAGAAACATCGCAGGAAAATGGAGTCGCACCAGCCAATAAATCCGACGACGCTAGCACGATCAGAACCAATCTTGTCCTTGGTGACTTGAGTGTTTCCAACAATGAAGTCAAACACGAACCATGGACCGAAAAACTGGTTGAATCGATCATACAAAGTGCACAGCCGACTGATACGGAGCCTTTGGAAGAAGATACCTTCCCTGATGCAACCGTCGTCTTCACGGGAGGGATCGCGTGTATTTTTTGGACGACCTTCACCCTAGGGGGGATTTGTCAGTACTTCACGGGCTCATGCGTCGTCCGGCGTGATGGCTGCCGTATGAATTTGTGGAGAAGCTTGTTGCGGGCCAGTCTCTTGTTTTTGCCTGTGATCGGGCTTGGGCTGCTGGCAGCCTATGGAAATAGCCGGGGTGTCGATGGGATTTGGATCACTTCGCAATGGAAACGGGCATTTATCATTTTGCCTTTCATTTATTTGGCTTCGACCATTCGATGGTCACACCTTACCCTGCTCGATATGGTTTCTGGAACAGCCGTCGTTCCTCGCTAACGAGGCCGAGCCATTGGGAAATTGTACGTACTAAAAAACCGAAGCGACTCAGGATTATTGGAGTACACTGTAGAGCGTCCCTTCGTTCCAAAAAACCGACATGTTCTTCCTCAACTCTTCGCCTTGGAGTCTATCAAGCATGAGATGGATCAGTTTTGCAATTTGGGTAGGTTTGCTGGTCAGTCTCTCTCGAGCAGCCCCCCAAGAATCGGCCAAACTTCGGAGCGATTCCGTCGCAACCGATCGCAGTCCGATCGAACAAGCCGCCGAAGCCTATGAAGCGGCTTACAACAAGGGGGACGCCGCTACTCTCGAAAGTCTGTGGACCGAGGAAGCAATCTATACCAATCGCTCGACGGGAAACGTGATCAAGTCGCGAAAGAAGATCGTCGAAGAGTTTAAGAAAACCTTCGCCAGCGGCAAGAAATCGACGATGGCTCTCACCACCGATTCCGTGCAGTTCATTTCCCCGACCGTTGCTGTCGAACATGGTACAGCCTCGATCGAAAGCAAAGGATCGGACCCGGAATCGTATGTCTATACCGCTGTCTATGTGAAGCAAGGGAATCAATGGCTTCTCGACCGTGTCACCGATGATGAAGCTCCCATTCCTCATCCCAGCCAACAGTTGCAGGCACTGGAATGGATCATCGGTAGTTGGCGCGGAGGATCCAGCGATTCCGAAGTCCGGATTGAAAGCAATTGGGCAACCAACCGAAGTTTCATTTCGCGCACTTTCACCATTACCGGAGGAAAGGAGACGTTTTCGGGAACTCAGATCATCGGTTGGGATCCAATCAATCAACGGATACGAAGTTGGACCTTTGATCAAGACGGTACCTATGCCGAAGGAACTTGGTCCAATCGCGGAGATAGTTGGACCATTACCAACCAAGGTGTGTTATCCGATGGAAAGAAATCGGGAATGGTCAACGTCATGACCAAGATTGACGCGAACACCATCTCTTGGAAAACACTCGATCGTGCGGCGGCGGGCAAGCTTCTACCGAATATCGGCGAAGTCATCCTGTTGCGTGAATAGTCCAAACGATCGTTTGGTCCAATTCCGAACGGATACCGTACCAATTCCAATCCAAAGGGTTTGCACGCGTCCATGTGTCGAACCCATCTCCTCAATACATCTCAACGTCCATAGCAGGTCCTTCCATGAAACGATTTTTTCTTTTTGCGTTTGCAGTCACAGGCTTATTGCTCCTTGCTTCCACCGAATTGAGCGCTCGCGGGGGTGGCCGTGGCGGTTTCGGTGGAGGAGGTGGTGGAGGAAGAGGAGGATTTAGCGGAGGCGGAGGAGGCTTTGGAGGAGGCGGAGGGTTTTCACCCTCGCGCGGAGGAGGGTTCGACGGGGGAGGGAACCGATCGTTCGGTGGCGATAATCGAGGCTTCAGTGATCGCGGTGGGAGTTTTGGCGGAGGCAACGCAGGAGGGGATCGGTTCGGCGGCGCAGGGAATGGAAACTTTGGCGAAGCAAATCGTCCTGGCGGATTTTCTGGCGGCGATTTCGGCCGCGACGGTTCGTTCAGTGATCGCCCTTCGACAGGACAACTCAATGATTTTCTCAACGTCCCACGTCCTTCGGATGGAGGTCTTGGAAACCGGCCCGTCGCAGGTGGTGCCGCAAATGATTTTCTAAAAGGCGATGGCCTTCAGAATGCTGCGGCCAATCGCCCAGCAGCCGGTAATGTGTTTGGAGGAGATAGGACGGGACTGGAGAACAGGCCTGCCTTGGAAAACAGACCGGGACTCGAAAATCGCCCCGCTGTGGAGAACCGCCCCGGCTTAGAGAATCGGCCCGCTTTCGCAAACCGACCCGATCGAATTCAAAATCGCCAAGAGTGGATGGACAATCGCGGGCAACGATGGAATGAGGTCCGCGGTCAAGTGCTCGATAATTATCCCCGACTGAACTTTTGGTCCAACTACCCCAATTGGGCCGCGTGGCGCATCAATGCTCCCTTTCGTTGGGCTACATGGGGAACGCTGTCAGGATGGATAGGGTACGGTTCGGTCGCTGGGCTCCCTTATAACTACGGAGACAACTATTACTACCAAGACAATTCCGTGTACAACGACGCTGGTACGGTTGTCGCTTCCGCGACCGATTACGCTCAGCAAGCCGAAAGCATCGCAAGCAGTGCACCTGCCACGTCACCTGACCAAGCGGAATGGTTGCCCCTGGGAGTGTTTGCCATCACACAAGACGGTGAAGCCACCGGTACTCCCCCGACCCGCTTCATGCAACTTGCGGTTAGCAAACAAGGGGTTATCAACGGATTGTTAAGCAACAAATTGACCGATGAGACCCAGCCATTAGAAGGAGCCATCGATCGAGAATCGCAGCGGGCGGCATGGACTGTAAAAGGTCAGTCGCGACCGATCATTGAAACAGGGCTTCAAAATCTGACCACTGATACCGGATCCGCATTGATTCATTTCGAGGATGGTCAGACCCAACAAGTCCTGCTCGTGAGACTTCCGGATCCGGACAAGAAGAACTAGAAGGCCTTCTTGCGATTCGTCGGATGGCACATGGAAAATGCACACTGCTTCACGGGCAACCCACAATCGATCTGGTTGCTCGTTAGGCAAGAGCTTTTTCGAACAGCACCAGCAGTCGCGACCATGCCTTCTCTGCTTGTTCCTGGTTGTAGACACGCGTATCTGGCGGACACCAACCGTGTCCCGCCGGATAGACCTCGATCTCGGCCGACAAACTGGCTTTTGAAAAGGCTTCCTCAAGGACCTTTTTGGAGTCTGGATCGCGTTGGTCATCGTTTTCAGCGATAGCAACCAAAAATTGCGCCTTCATGGATGGGATGAGCAAATGGGGACTGTCCTCATTCTTCGTCGCCAACCCACCGCCATGGAATGTACCTGCTGCGCCGATCCGTTCCGGGACCGCAGCAGCCGTACGCATCACGATGGGACCACCCATGCAGTATCCGATCGTGCCGATCTTCTTTTCCTTGTCGACCTCAGGTTGAGCATCCAGCCACTCGACAAACGCCTTGGCATCGGTGGTGTTTGTTTCCGCATTGAGTGTTCTCGCAAGCGGAAAAACATCTTGAATGGGGGTGCTCGTGGCATCTTGTGCCACCGGTGCTTTCTTCGACCGGTAAAATGGATTGACAACCAAGACGCTGTAGCCAGATTCCGCAAGCCGCTGTCCCATTTGACGAAAGGCGGGGCGCAATCCAAAGATATCGGGCCAAACGATGACCGCTGCGTGAGCCCCCGTCTTGGGAGTTACAAAATATGCATCGCACGTTCCATCGGGCGTTCTGATTTCAACTTCTTTTTCGGAAATCTCGGCAGCATTTGCCGATCGTGGCAGCAACAACGCAGCACCGAGCCCTGCTGAAACAATCATGCCGATGTCTCGGCGAGAATACTTGCGAACGTCTTCTTCGAAATGATCTTGATCACACATATTGGGCAATAATCCATGTGGAATAAGAGAGGTCATAGAATGTCGAAGTGCCGGCCATGCCGGTTTTCGAGTCCATCGATCAAGTGATTATTCTAGCATCCACTTTTGACCCGAAGGCACGCATTTTCTTGCTCTTGGAGCCGAATCTCGTGACGTTTGCGTGTCTGAAGCTTGGCACTGAATCACGATTTTCCATATCGGGATCGGAGAGACCCTTTGGGTCTGCCAACCTTTTTGAAATCGCGATCGAAAATCGCTAGGGAGCTTCTTGGATCTCGAGGACAACTGCGCTGTGAACTTCAATGGGAGGGAGTTCTAAGATCGTCATTCCCTCTTGATGCTGGATCGGCAAAGCAATCCCCTGGGGTTCGATGCGAGCGCGATCGACCGATCCACGATGGACGTTGATGCGAATGCCATGGATAGGGATGGATTCTTCTCGCAACGGAACTTCAGCATCTTGTTGACCATGGTCAGACGTTGTGTTGATGCCGTTCCAAAGATGGACAACGATGCGTCCATCCGATTTCTTCCAAAACGTGCTTTGAACACACATCGGGGCAACAACGGAAATTGGGTAGTCCGTTTTTGCTGCCCAGCGTGTTGCTCGCGCGAGCAAGACTCGTTGATATGGAAATCCGTAGCTAAACAAGGCTGCATCGAGTCCGGCAGCCAAATAGACCACTCGCCCTTCGCCATATTCGCCAGTAGCTGCTGCTGGAAAGGCGTCGCGACTCCCCTCAGGGAAGTAGAGCATGGCGGGCTTCATAGACGACGCAAATGGAGTGGGTCGAATCATTGGCCCTTTGAACGTGGCTTGGCCATTGGGTACCAAGGCTTGGAATCGAGGATCGGTAGCAAATAGGGAATCCGAAAAATCACCGAATCGCAACGCGCCGACATTTCCGCGCTGAGCCCAATATTGATCATTGACGACGATCGCAAAATTGGCATCGATCTCTGGCTTTGCGGTCGACTGCACGGACCTCCCACCATAACCCGCACCAAACACGTCGCGCAATGCAAAATCACCTCTCGGTCGTCCCAGGTCATCGAACAGCGAAGTTTCGCAGGTCGCGACCAATCCACCACCCTCTCGCACGTAGTCCCGAATCGTTTGACATTGCTTGTCGGACAAGCATGCTACATTGGGTAGCAACAGCACACGGTACTGCGACAAGACTTCAGAACGGAGTTCCAATTCCGTGATCAAGGTAATGGGCAAATGTTCCTCCATCCCCATGCGATAAAATCCCAAGGCATGCGATAGCCAACGTTCCATGATATTGCCGTGTGCATAGAACTGTCGGGTTTGTTCACTAACCAGCAGGGCTGCCCAAGGTTCTTGTCGAAGATGCGTGAACGTCTCCTTTCGTCTGGCGATTTCACTGAGGGTTGTCTCCATCGCGGCTTTTCCAGACATCTGAGCTAACGGTGTAAAGGATCCGTTTGTCATCGCCCCTAGACAACGCACCTCCAGTTCATGAGCAGGAAAACTATCCGTGGTATAAGGATTGCCATGGGACATGAGATACGGTTCGCTGGCCCCGACGACACCACCGCTAACCGCCCTCACGTAGGCCGCTCCAAAGTTGGGTACGACTGTTGATCCTTGATTGACTTCATCCAACCACCACTCCTGCACCGGACAATCGATAAGCCGATTCAACCGGGCCGACATTACGCGGGGGCTGGTAAGGAAGTGTCCATAGCGCCCAGCATTAGTCGTCCATGTATAAATCGCAGCATCAGGCTTTACCTCTTTCATCCGTTGTCCCAATTTGCGATACCATCCTTCGAGCTTCTCATCCGCCCACAAAAGATAGATCCGATAGTCTTCGTCATTAAGATCGATTTTGGTAGGAAATGGGCGTCCTAAATCCTTCTGATACAGTTCCCTTTCCAGCGGACTAAAATTGATAGGGTGGTGGTAACAGCCGTCAAATGAGAACCCGTCGACTTGAAAGTCGTTGAGAATTTCGATGAGCCCATCGATGGCATATTCCCCATAGGGACTGTTCAGAGGCAACGAACGCAAGCCGATGTTTTCCGGTCGTGTCAAGTCGCCGAGCGCCTGCGACGCATAGGACGGATCGTCGGTCGGAAGATGCACCCATTCGGGATGTTCCCGAACAATCTCGATCGGAGCGTAAGGAGATATTCCCAAGACAACCCGCATGCCTCGCTTCTTGGCAACTTCGATACCGTGAAGCAATTTGCTCCGTTCAGGCTCGGCCACACCGGATGATGCTTGGTCGCGACGAAGTGGATAATACAGGGATGGGCCACCCGCGTGAATAATGGTCGCCCCGAGATCGGCGGCCCGTTCGATGGCATCGGTGTCATCCAGTGGTAAGAAGACCTTGACCGCCCCTTCGAGTACCCACTCGGGAGGAGTAACACCTTGGAATTCCGAGTCCGGTGTCAATCCTGGAAGGTCGCCACACACAGACGACAAAATGAACTCGAAGAGAACACACGGAACTGTGATCCACAGCATAAGAGACGGCATTCTTGAGAAGGGCACGCAAAGAGAGTACCGCCTCAGTGTATCACGTCGGGCTGTTGCGAGCCTCCCGCGTCTCCGCGACGCGAGACCGTCCGAACCATGCAAACCGGGTAGGAAGGATCACTTATGCATGAACGCCTAGATGAATAGGACGTCGAACCAATGCGTTCTGATCATCGATCAGGATGGGCTGACGTCCGTCCGTTCCCAGACCTTTAGGCGGCCTGCCTGGATGGCTTTTTATCCTGCTGACGTCGCTGGTAGCATTCCAACACGACTTCCAATAGCTGCCGCGCACTTTGCTGCCAGTTCGCGGGCAAGAATCGCTCGGATGCATTCTGAGCACCAGTCCAATTGCGCTCGGTTGGAACTTGGTGTCGCTCTTGCTCCCATCGACAGATAAGCGATTTCAGGGCTACGACATCGTGCAGTGCAAAATATTCACATGCAGTTCCACCCACTTCGCGGTGAATAGGAGTATCGCTCGCAAATGTTTTCTTGCCGTGCCAAAGAGATTCGACGATGGGCAATCCAAATCCTTCGACGATCGATGGGAGCAGGACTCCGGAACAACCACGATAAGCATATTGCAATTCCGCGTCGGTCATGTCGTGGATCGCGAACAGACTGCGTTGGTAGAGAGGATGGTTTTGAATTCGGGCAATCAACTCCGAACAGGCGTTTCCAGCTCGACCCGCAAAACACAGTTTTAAGCTCGGATCGTCGCGCCAGAGCAATTCGAATGCATCCAACGCTTGCGCATGATTTTTTCGCGGGTCGAAACTGGCGACCATGAGATAGGGCGTCCTACTATCGTCCGGTGAGAATAATCGTTTGAGATTTTCGCGAACCGCACCTTCACATGACCGTAACTCCGCACCCAGAGTGAACGCATGAACCTGCACGCGGGAAGCATCTACGGCCGGACGATGGTCGATATACTCGCGAACTTCATCCCGTACCGTCTTCGATATTGCGACAATGGCATCGGAATGACCAATGAGTTCATCGAGGTAGCCACGAAACTTGGTACTCCGTTTGGTACCGACATATTCTGGGTGCGTAAGGGGGATCAAATCGTAGACGATGGAAGCGACAAAGGCTCCGGCATCGCGATAACGCTTTACCGCTTCCCAAATATCTCTTTTGGTCCAATAGGCGTCGGGGAGGATCAAGACGTCGCGCTCGGAGGGGACTAGGGCGCCGCCTCGCAACCAACGCGAGGCTTGCGTTGCCATTTTGTAGGCATGGTGCGCCGATTTGTAGATTCCTAAATGGCTAGGTGCAGGCTCCATCCATTTTTTCGTGTTGCGTGTGCCCAGAGTACGAGCAAAAAACTGAGGGCCCGCTTGAATCCAGGGAGGCACAAAATTGACCGCATTCGCTTCCCAACGGGATAGCGTTCCCATCGCGCGCCGTTGACGCTCGTCCACGGGAAAAAAATCATCGCCGATATGGGTCGCAATCGTCGTTTGATGGATTCCCTGCTCGCGCGCTACCGAAGCGAATTGCTGAGATAGATTGCGCACCACACGTTCGATTCCGGTGGTCTTTCCGGAACACGCTGTGTGCGAGGCATCGAGCGTAATGCGAAGAGGCAGCATGTCCTTGGATCGATCGTAAAGCTGATAGTCGTTGAACGTTTCGGGGGGGAGCAGCGTGGTTTGTTGTACCTGGAACCAAATCGCTACGGCAACCCCAGCCACATTCGTTGCCATCCAAGATCCCTCACCCCACTGGTCATCATCCCAGTGAAAAAAGCTAGCAAATGATCCGTCTTTCAGGGGGGATCGACGCCGCCGGGATGAAAGGGATGGCAACGGCAGATGCGCAGCGTTCCTTTGAGAAGCCCCCTCCATGGCCCGTACTTTTGAATCGCTTCAATCATGTATTGCGAGCATGTCGGGGTGAAACGGCATTGGCTACCCAGCAGGGGGCTGATCGCCCTCTGATAGAAACGAACCATTTCGATCATTCCACGAGAGATCATGCGATTGGTTTTCTAACTGCCATGCGATCGTCGCTTGGGCCGATACCCACAACTGTCCCCGCCAGGATCGATCAGGCGACCAATCCTTTGGTAACCATCATAAAGACATCTTCGAGCGTGGGGTCCTTGTCACTGAACGATCGCATTCTGACTCCGCCGTCGACGAGGCGTTGGAGCAGGTCGGCGAGTCCCGCGTCATCGGGTTCCAATTCGGCGGTGGCCCGATTTCCATCGATATCGAGCCCGCGCAGGGCCGGGTCGCTTCTCAGGATTGAAATTCCTGCATCTTGGTTGGATAGGAATCGGACTTCGACAATGCGGTTGCGACGAATCTGCCGATAGACAGAATCAATCGGTCCATGCATCAAGAGTTGGCCTCGTTCAATGATTCCGATCGAGGTGCAACAATCGGCCAGTTCCGAGAGGATGTGACTGCTGATCAAAATCGTTTTGCCCATCTTGCGCAATTCTTTGAGCAACGCTTTGACTTCGATTCGGGCGCGGGGATCCAGGCCACTCGTCGGTTCATCCAGAATTAATACGGGGGGATCATGAACAAGGGTCTTTGCCAAACACAAGCGTTGTTTCATACCTCGCGACAGGCCGTTGACATAATCATCCCGCTTGTGGGTAAGATCGAGGAGTTCAAGGACATCCCCGATGACCTGCTTGCGCTGGGTACGACCGATCTTGTACGCGACTGCAAAAAAATCCAGAAACTCCCAGACCTTCATACCGTCGTACACACCAAAGTCATCCGGCATATAACCTATGCTTCGACGCACATCCATCGGGTTCTTGTTGACACTGAAACCATTGACGGTCCCATCGCCGCGCGATGCTTTCAGAAGCGTTGCTAGGAAGCGAATGGAGGTGCTTTTGCCGGCGCCGTTGGGCCCAATGAACCCGAACAGTTCACCGGCTTCGATCGTCATCGTCAAATTTCCTACAGCGGTGAACTCGCCATAGTCTTTTCCAAAGTCGGTCAGTTCAATCATAGAGCGCCGGCCAATACATTTTTCCAGGTGAAGAGAAAGAGTCGATCTGTAGTGTACTGAATCGTGCTCGGGACTCGAAGCATTGCTCCATTAGTTCCTTTCAAATTCTGAGGCCATCGACTCCGCTAGTCACAAAGCATCCTCCGCTGGCTTAAATCGGGCAAACTACCCGATCTTGAATGAAGCCTGCGATTCTTTTCCCAGGATCTCCTCAAGCGTTTCCGGCAACTCGGGATGATCAAATTGGAATCCCAAATCTATCAACCGCTGAGGCAAACACTTGCGTCCCGCAAGAATCAAGGAAGGATCGGTTCGCAGGACCACAGAGGCCAAGCGGACCAGAACTCTGGGTGCCGGGACATAAACGCGACGGCCGAGCAAGGTTCGCAATTGTTTCATGAATTCGGAATTGGTAACCGGTGAAGGGGCGGATACGTTGTAGACCCCTTGCGCCAAATGATTCTCGACGCACCATTGCACAATCCGACAAAAATCCACGTGATGAATCCAACTCATGTATTGCTGACCGTTCCCGGCCGGGCTGCCCAATCCCATCTCTGTCAATCGTGCCAACCGTTGCAATGCACCCCCATTGGCTGCCAAGACCAATCCGATGCGAAGTGTCACTTTGCGCACTTGCTCAAGACGTTGCAATTGAAATTCCTTTTCCCAACGCTTGCACACGTCGACTGCAAAACCCTCTCCCGCATGGGTCGACTCAGTACAGTCATTCTCGTTCTTGTCGCCGTAGATTGCAGCTGAGGAGGCCTGGATCCAAGCCAAGGGTGGGTTTTCGCATTTGCGAATGGCTTCCGCCAAGGTGACAATCGATTGCACTCGAGATCGGAGAATCTCCATGCGATTCTTTTTCGTAGGGCGGCAATCGACCGGACGTCCAGAAAAATTGATGAGCGCCGCGGCCCCATCGAGATTCTTGTACCAAGGTCCCATGTGTGGCGGATCCCATTGGACGAATCCGGGAGCATTGGCTTTTGAGCGGGTCAGACACAAGACTTCAAAGTGGTTTTTTCGCAAGTAATTGGTCAAGCAGCTTCCAAGAAATCCACTTCCACCCGCGAGGATAATGCGTCGATTGATCATTGCGTTATTCAGGACGTTCACTCGAAGGGATGCAGAAACACCTAATTGCCCTCACCGGATTGGCGATTGACAAACGTCCATCCGGAAGGGCCAGAACGAACGGTCGAATCCCCTACATCTCAAGGTTCAACTCAAGGTACTGTTCGCCTCCTCGGCGACAAATCATGGCCACGGTTTTCATGGTCATGGTTTTCCTTGCCATTGAGATCCCAGTTTGCTCGACACAGCCCACAAAAGTGAACCTGAGGCGCTAGCCGAGTTCTTTCGAAGCGCAAAAATCGGCTAGCGCCTCAGGCTCATGGAAACGAAAAACGACTTTTGTCGCCAATGTCTTGCTCCGGTCGATGTCGAGGTTCCGAACCGTAGCAAGCAAAAGTTGTCGGAGCGGAGTGAATTCCCCCGCTATGCTCGTTTTGCTTGCATAACCCAACATTTCTTGCCTCGACCGCGGGAATGGGGGAGCGTGCGCAACCGTGCAAAACATCGCAGACTGTAGCACGATTTCAAATCGGAAAACTAGGGATAGCGCCCTGCCCGTAGCAAATTAACGAAAAAAAACTTTCTGAAATCGGTTGTGCGGACTGGCCCTACCGACGCAACAAATCCTATAGTGGGGTGTTGAAAAAGTATTAGTTGGTACGTTCAGCCTTCCGTCGGTTCGCAATCATCGTGTTTGTCTGTTGTTTGCTTGGGAGGAATGGCTTCATGTCCGCTGACTGGTACTTTATGAAAAAGGGCTTTTTTGGCGGTGCGAAAACGATCGGACCGATCGCTGAATCCGATTTCTTGAAAAAGATCGAAAAAGGCGAAATCGCTCCAGAAACGATGGTTTCGAGCACTACCAAAACCCACGGGCACTGGATGCATCTCAAGGAAATACGAGCGGCATTCCAGTACTGGAAAAAATCGCATCCCACGGCGAAGTGATCGGTGTGGAAAGCGAGAATCTAAAGAGCGTGGCGTCTGCCGCGCTTTTTTTTTGCCTGTCGATAGATAGCGATCTCGCCCTGTCGATAGACAGCGATCTCGTAGCGTGCGATCTCATTCTTCCATTCCCCCCTTCGGTTTGGCAAGTCACGCAGTCCTAACAAACAGAGTAAGGGAAGTCGACTTTGCGGTCCCATGCAACTCCTCTGGGAGCAAAATCCCCGGTCAAAATGGAGCGATTGGTCGGATTGTGCCGATGAAGCGATTGGTAGGTCCCGTCTGCGATTCACGCTGCACAGGGTTCGTTGACCATTTCTAAACCTGGGAACGGAGTCGTCACAATGTCCTTCCTCCGAGTCAAAGCAGCGACGCGTTATCCTCTTGCGATAGCCATGTTGAGCCTCAGCATGGGCAGTGTGGTATTCGAAGGAAATGCCAGCGCCGATGGTGGTCCATCCGCACCCAAACTCAAAAGGCTCAAGCCCTATCGGCAACCCGACTTGGTCGGTTTGGTATCCCATCAGGATCCCGTCAAAGGACCTGCCAACCTTCCACCCTCGGAAGGGCTTAACTTGCCTCCCGTCCTGCCAGATCAGGATGTCAAAAGTGAAACCGCAGAACTAGGAATCACACCGGTGGGAGTACAAGATGCTCCCGCGATTCCCACCAGCGATGATGCGCCCAAGAACTCAAGCGGGCGAAGTACAGAACCACTCCGACTCAAGCCCCTTCCGATACCGGATATTTCCCTCGATGGGATCGGCACCGGAACGACGCCAGAAGATGCTACTGCAGGTCGGTTGCCACCTGCGATCGCACTCCCCTATGGCCCTGATCGTGGGCGGGAATGGTATATGAGCAACTACAACTGGGTCGCTCCTGTGTATTGCCACAATCCGAATTACTATGAAGACGTGATGCTCGAACATCATGGCCAGGAGCGATGCCCGCCGCTCCAACCGGTCCTTTCCGGTGCGAGATTTTACTCGGGGTTGTTCTTTACGCCCTATCTCGCCTACTTGCATCCTCCCTGTCAGGAGTTCAGCAATGCCGGCCATTATCGAGTCGGTTCACCAGCCCCATGCCTTCGGCAGCGCGCACCCTATAGCCCAGGAGCAATCCGTCTTCAGTTGCTGATGACCAGTACCGGAGTCTTGGCTCTGACTCCTCCATAACAGCTGTTGCAACCGTTTCGAGCTAGTGCCGAGTTCCGCCCATGCCGTGTCTCATCGCACCTGCAGATGGGATTAACAGGTCTGCCACAATCTCATTTGCAATCGTGGGATACGCTTCTAGCTTGTCAACGATTGACTTCAAAGCCTGGAAGCCTACGCCACGAGTCGGCCCCAAAAGAGTCGTACCATCGTCTTCTAAGGATGACGGTCGCTTGCGATGCAACCGTCATCCTTGAGCTTTCGACTCCGGCCCAAACATCGCAGAATCAAACTGCGATCATGTCGCTGCAGGCTTCTGCCAATCGCTTCCGGGCCGTATGCAATCGTCGCTTGATTGTTCCGACCGGTGCGGAGAAGTTTTCACTCATCTCCACCAAACTTTGCCGTTCGAAATAGAAAGCTACCAGCGTCTCCCGATCGAGATCCTTGAGACCGGCAAGTCCTCTGCGGACCTGTTCTCGAGTCTCAAGAGCAATCACGTTTTCGGAAGGGTCTTGGTCACAACCCATGGTCGCTTCCAAGATCGCCGCATCGACGCTTGCTATCCGCCGGCGTCGAGTCGCTCGATTGATCGCCATACGCACGACGATTTGTCGAAGCCATCCAGGGAATGCTTCTGGAGTCTCCAATTGATCGAGTTTCCGAAAGGCTTGAATGAAAACATCTTGCTTCAACTCGAGGGCTTCATCCCAGTTTTCTAGGCGTCGATAGGCGATCGCGAAGACTTGGCGATCGAAACGAACGCAGATCTCATCCATCGCCAGACGATCACCATTCTTGGAGCGAACAATGAGTTCCTCCAAAGGACATTCACGTAAGTTTTGAGACAGTGTTGCAGACATTCCTAATGCTCCATCGGAATGTCGCACAATCGAGCTCGGCATGGTCATCGCACGTAGATGCGTGCTGAGTGCCGAACGAATGGCGAAATTCCGGAGTTGCTCGGCTGGTTCGCCTCCACGGCACCCAAAAAAGGGGTACCTGAAACGAAATCAGCGATCGAGAAAATGGGACGGGTACGGTAGATCAGTGGCAACTGCGAGCGACCACGACCTTCAGTTCAAGGCAGGCTTTAGCCTGACCGGCGCAGCGATTGAGTTCGCCGAATGGTGGCATAAGCCGGAATCGGCATCTGAATCCAATCAGAGCCTTTCCCTGCACTTAGCCAATCGCGTGAACTTGGGAAACGCTTGGGGGATGTACCCTCCGTCGATTTACCCAACGTACTTAGGTGCGCATGAAGAAGATGAAGGAGGCAGGCAGCGACGTTGAACACCACGACTGCGCGGTTTTGCATGGAGGCAAAAACGTTGGCAAATCGAACGGATGAATTCAACATACGCATGACATCCTCCCTGCACCGTAAAAGCGCAGCATGAGATGGAATGAAACCCTAAAACACAATGATGGCCGCGGAGGCCGATCTCCTTGGGATCGTATCCGATCGATCGATCCAAGGCAACAAAATACCGAATCATTATCGCCAGTCGGACGATTTCGGATTGAGCAATAGGAGACGTTGGTTCGCACTTGGTTCGCGAATCGAAGAAACTTTTTAGGAAATGTTTCTACAGGGGGTGGCGGCTACGAGTCTATTGCGTCGGTCGGCAGGGACTGACATTCCGTTTGGTTCCCTTGATTAGCAAGGAATTTTCTTGAGGGAAGCCATCCGAGTTGGCTCGTTGGCCGGCGCACCGTGCTTCGTCAGGCAACTGTCGCCAAAGAATTTTCGAGATTGTTGACTTCGGGAAACAGTTCCCCATCAGAGACCGGCTCATCCGCATGGGCCGAGCGCGTTCCTGCGATCAGGACATAGAGGGAAGGAACGACAAACAGGGTAAAAAGAGTACCGATGGCCATCCCGGCGACCAAGACAATACCAATACTATTCCGGGCCTGTGCACCCGGTCCAGTCACAAATACTAGAGGCAAATGGCCGAACACCGTTGCTGCGGAAGTCATCAACACCGGTCGCAGTCGTGTTTTCGATGCCTCGAGCGCCGCCTCCCATTTACTTCTTCCATTTTCCTGAAGATGGTTTGCAAACTCGACAATCAGGATCCCATTTTTTGCGACCAATCCCACCAGAGTGATCAGTCCAACTTGGGAATAGATATTGATGGTGGTCAAGCCTAGAAAGGTCAGAACCAGGGCTCCCGAAATCGCCAGCGGCACGGACCCCAAAAGGACAATCAAGGGATCGCGGAACGATTTGAATTGGGCGGCTAGGACGAGGTAGATCAAGGCCAAAGCGATCCCTAGAGTGACGGTCAACGACGAGCCTTCTTTTCGGATCTGGCGAGACTCCCCCGCATAATCGACGGTGGCAGCACTACCCAAGACTCGGTCGGCAATTTCTTCCAGAGTCCGCAAACCGGATTCCTTGGTCAAACCAGGAATCCCCGGAATGATGGCGGCTTGGATTTGAACGGAACTCTGCTGCTGAAAGCGGCTCAATACACGCGGTGCCGTTTTGGGAATCACCGATGCAAATGTCGAGACGGGAACCAATTGTCCCGTCGGAGTTCGGATCTTCAAATCCATCAAGGACGAGGCCGATTGCCGATCTTTTTCGGCTAGCTGTGGGATGACCTGGTAGGATCGATTGAAGTAATTGAATCGGTTGACATACCCACCCCCGAGCAACACACCTAACTCTTGTGCGATGGCTGCCAAATCGAGTTTTAAATCGGCGACTTTTTCTCGGTCGATGATGACTTGGGCTTGAGGCAAGTCCACCTTCAGATCGGTATCAACGAACAAAAACAAATGGGTTGATTGCGCTTCTGCAACGACCCGATTGGAAAGTTCCATCAACTGCGAAACGGGCAAATCGCTTTTGACAACCAGCTCCACGTCAAAATTCCCTGCTCCTGGGAGGGGTGGAACAAGCACGGGAAAGGGTTGCAAGCCTGGGATTTGAGAAGCGAGTCCAAACGTCTCGGGAACCATGGCGGACGTATTCCGCAGGTGGTTCTTTTCCCGCGAGTGCCAGTCCTTGGTAATAATCCCTCCAAATCCAGAGTTCGATCCGACCAATGCCCACATGTAATCGGTTTCGGGCATGACGGCAAATTTATCTGCCAATTGCTTGGCCCATGCGACGCTGCTCTTCAGCGTCGAATCGGGCGAGGCTTGTAACATTACGGCGATGGCTCCTTGGTCTTCTACAGGTGCCAGTTCTTTTCCGCTCATCATGTAGAAAGGAACGGCTGCGAAACCTACCAGCAAGGTCGCCAGTGCAATTGCCCATCGCAGATTCAAGGCCATCTCCAGGATCTCTCCATAGACATGCTGAATGGAATCGAAGACGCGATTC
This sequence comes from Planctomycetota bacterium, assembly GCA_037144155.1. GTDB lineage: Bacteria > Planctomycetota > Planctomycetia > Pirellulales > Pirellulaceae > JBKCUI01. The sequence goes on from JBAWXH010000008.1 coordinate 69,175, forward strand.
ACAACGCGCGTTAAAAACCCTTCCTTCCCAGTGGCGCTGAGCATCTGCGCGCTCATGACCGGAGACAACGTCACCGCCACAACACCCGACAGCAATACAGCTGCCGCGAGCGTAAAGGCGAATTCTCGAAAGAGCATCCCGGTCAGCCCCCCTTGGAACCCGATCGGTGCATACACCACGGCCAACGTAATCGTCATAGCGACAATCGGGCCAAACAATTCCCGAGCGCTGACGAGCGCCGCATTGGTCTTGCTCATTCCTTCACGGATATGTCGCTGGACGTTTTCGACTACGACGATCGCATCATCGACAACTAAACCAACCGATAGCACGATGGCCAAGAGTGTCAATAAATTGAGGGAGAAACCCAGCATGTACATCAGCATGGTGGCTCCGATCAGCGACACTGGCATCGCCACCAAGGGTACGATCGCCGTGCGAATCGAACCCATGAATAAGAAGACAACCAATCCGACGATTGCGATGGTTTCGATCAACGTTTTGGAAATTTCGCCTAAAGCATCCCGCATGAATTTCGTGGCGTCGTAGGCTAGGTTCATTTGTACATGTTTAGGCAGCGTCCCACGGAGCCGATCCATCGCTGCCATCAGTCGATTCGCAACATCGATTTCATTGCTACCAGGTAGCGGCCAGACGGAAACATAGACCGCCTCTCGCCCGCGGTACATGGCGACCATGCTGGCTTCCTCCGAACCGAACTCGACCGTCGCAACATCTCCCAGACGAATCACGGCACCGTCTCTTTGCGAAACAATCAGATTACGGAATTCTTCTTCGGATTTTAGATCGGTATCCGTCAGCAAGTCGACTTGAACGGCATCATTCTTCACCCGTCCAATGGCTGCCAAGTAGTTATTTCTACGAAGGGCTCCAAAAACGTCTCCTGGGGTCAGACTCAACTCGGAAAGCTTTTGTGGTGAAATCCATACGCGCATTGCGAGCGTCCGTCCACCCTCGACACCGACCCTTTGGACTCCTGAGATGGTAGAGAGCTGCGGTTGAATACTGCGAGTTAAATAGTCGGTGAGCTGCGGAATGTCCCATTCGTCGGAGGTAAAACTGAGGTAGAACGACGCGTAGGGTCGATCAGCCCGCTGGATTTCAACCGCCGATGGCTCAGCTTCAGCAGGCAACTCGCGGCGAACCTGCTGCAACCTGGTGTTTACCTCTGCCAATGCTTGCGTCGCATTGTAGTTCAACTTGAGCCGAATCGTGATCTGGCTCGATCCCGCCACGCTTTGGGATTGCACATAGTCGACCCCTCCGATGGAGGAGACCGCTTTTTCGATCGGTGTCGTTAGGAAGCCTCGAATGGTTTCTGCGCTGGCTCCGATGTATACGGTCGTGATGACGATCGAGGTGCTTTCTAGTTTCGGAAACTGCTGCACGGGCAACGATTGCGCTGATCGAATCCCCAAAAGGACGATCACTAGATTGACCACGATGGCCAAAACGGGATGTTTGATAAAAATATCGGTGATCGATTTCATCGTCCTGAATGGCCCCTTCAACGCATCAATTCCGGCGTTGTTGTAAAGCTGTATTGGTCAATTCGGAAGGAGCAACCCAAGTGCCATCCGAGATCTTGAACGATCCATCCGCGACGATCGTCTCGTTGGCTTGCAAGCCACTCAAAATGGCAATCTCATTGCCGACCGATGGGCCAGGAATCACGGTCCGTTGCCGGGCTATCGAACGGTCCGGATGTTCACGATCGGATTCCACTACATAGACAAAATTCCCTGCCGGACTGCTTCTTAGGGCGGATGAAGGAACGGTCATCGAAGGAACGGACAATCCGTATTCCACATCCACTCGGACCGAGTCATGGATATGCATTGTCTCAGGGGGGGAATCGATTCGAGCCCGCGCCAACATAGATCGCGTCACTCGATCGGATTGCGAATCGGTCGCAACAATTTTGGCTGGGAAGGATGCACCATCATGCTTGATCAGGACCTCATTTCCGACTCGGAGGTAGTCCGCCACTTGCTGAGGCATCATGAAGTCCACAAACACGTAACTATCCACTCCCTGCAACATGGTCACGAGCGATCCCTCAGGCAGATATTGCCCTGGATGGATATCAAGTAATCCCGCCCGGGCTGGGAAGGGAGCCACTAAAGTCTTCCTACGAATGATGGCCTCGATGCGTTTCACTTCGGCTTCGGACTGAGCCAGCAGTGCTTCGGTCTGATCCCTGTCCGATTCCGTCAATGCCTGAGTCTCCATCGCTTTCTTGATCCTTTGAAAGGTAGACATGGCAATGCGCTGGGCGGCTCGAGCGCTCTGCAACATGGCTTCCTCAACGGCCGTATCCAATTGCAGCAGGACTTGCCCGGGTTGTACCACATCGCCGGATTGGAAATGAACGGTGGAGACTGTACCGACGGATTCGGTTTTCAATTGAATACTGCGCGGCGCGACCACCGTTCCAATCGCTGTCGATGCTTGGCGGATTTGCGAAGAGCCTGGTTGGGCGATCACGACAGGGGTTGGAGATTCAGGTGGCAAAAATTGCGGCGCCATCATCGAACGGTACTTCAGCCCCGCTACGATTGCTCCGATGCCCACCACACCCAGGAGAATGAGTATCGATCCAAAAAAGGTTTTCATAAATGGTTGATTTGCCAAGCCAATGAAGTCCGCGAGCGTCGAATCTCGCCTGCCCGCGAGACCATACCATGCCCACAACAGTTTAATTCAATGTGTTCGGACATGGAAACGAACCTACTCCATTCGACCTGAACCGAGGTAAAAACCTCTCCGAAAGCGTAACCTTGATGAAGCGGAATCGCATCTTTCAGGTTCCGAGACCACTTTCCAATCCGTTCTGAATTCTAACGTTCTCGTTCAACATGTGTCGCAACTCGCGCCCTCTCCGGCTTCGGGCGGCATCATCGGCTTGCATGAATGAGATTCAGCAAGGCCTGGCTCAAACGACTTAAAGTGCCAGTGTTCCATTGGGCAATGGCCGACGATGTGGCCGATAGGCAACCGATGGTAGTTCATCTTTGTAATCGCTCTCCTAGTACATCATAATGATCATGGTCATCATGGTCCGTGTTTCCTCGTTTCGCTCGGTGACCGCGACACATTCTGCGGATGCCAAGAAAGTTCGTTCCGGCAATGAACCAGCCTCAACGTGATGCAAATCTTCCAGATGCAGCATTTGCAAATTCGTCCATGCGTATTGCCTGGCTATGGCCGATACTCCTGCTGATGTGGTGTGCCGTACTCTGCTTCGCGCATGATCCACGACCGTTGGGTGCTCCTTCTTGGGCGATCCAGGCCGTTCATTCGGTAGTAGGAATCTCCGAGTCCAAGTCGATCGTCGTGGCTACGGTCGCTCTTCGAGCCAGCGGTCTGGCAATCCTAGGGCTATTGGCGTCTCTCAGCTTAGGACGCGTTCCCCTGAAAATCGCTGCCCCAGCTGTCGTCTTCGGCGCTCCACTGCTGGCGGTCCTATGCCAGTGGATCAACCACGGGCATTTCCCGATCTCTATGCAATTGCAGTTGGGAATCGCAAGCGCTTTAATGGGGGCAATCGGTGGGCTTGCGTTGTACCGAAGTTGGATCGCGGGTGCTGTACTTATCGGCCTGTTGGCGGGAGTCTATCTTTGGGGAACTTCGACGGGAATTACGGACGATTTGGCACGGAATGCCCGGATCACCGGAGAGTACGTGCTGGACCATGCAGATGAAATCTCCAATGGGGACCAAGGATTTGCAGATCTCCTGGAACGGGCATTCTTCTTTGCCGATGACAATTCCCACGGAACGTCGGCCGTGGAAACGAACAAAGCCGCGATCCTGGCATTGGGAATTATCCTCGGTGAGGAGCGCGTGGCTCGAATCGCACAGCGCGATATGAAGTTCGAACGAACGAATGAGATTTTTAAATTGCGGCAAAGAATCACGCTGCGAGGCCGAAGCGATTTGCCGCGCCACTTTTGGGTGAGTGCGGCGATCGTCGTTCTCGCCGACGAGAATCGAGCCATGACGGTCGGCATCGGCAAAGAACTGATGGATGCAACCGATGGCGGTTCGGGTTTCTCCTTCGTCGACCTATTGGCGAATCGAGCGGGTATGCTGCTGGCAAACACGGCAACGCAAAGCGATTCAACTGCGAGAGCCTTGCATGCGAGAGTTCGGGAGGGCGTCGTACTCGATGACTTTTTCCCTGGCATCGATGAACTTCCCGAGGGATTCACGATGGATGAGTTTCAATCGCAACTCGGCGGATTGGGCGGAAACGAAACGTTGCGGCTAAAACGGGAAATTGAAGAAAGGCTTTCGACCTGTAGGGGATTGCATACCGCGTCGTGATAACCATCGTCCCCCTGGGTTTCTCGTACTCCTATTCGATGACATGGTACTCGTACTCGTACTCGAATGATACCGCATCGAGTACGAGTACCGCGAAAGCTGAGTACGAGTACGAGGTCGCTATCACTTCGGGGGAAGATCAACTGAATCTTTCCACACAAGCATTGTCCTTCCTGCGCACGTGGTAATCCATTACTCGACGCGATTGGCAATCCAATCATGGTCGTAGTGGATCGGCTAGCGCCTCAGGCTCATGGTTATCCATTGTTGGTTGGCATGACGTCAGTCGTCGAATCCTTTGGTTTCGCCTCCGGCGATCGAAGCCACATTCTTGAGGATGGTCATGTCAGCTTGGTAGCTGATCGTTCGAATCGAGCCATCACAAAGGACGGCATTCCATCCAGCGCCATGCGAACTTCCAAAGTCGTGACACGCTTTGCAGCTCTCTTGCGCATCCGCCTCGGGCCCGCGAGCGATGTAACGTACATACGAGTTGGTCGAGCCGTAATACTCGGGGAAGCCAATCAGAGGAGTTCGGTCACCGTAGCAAGTTCCAGTTTGGAGTCGGCGGGCATTCATGGCTTTTTCACCTAGGAGCAGGCTGTTGCTCATGCCGTCGAGAATCGCAGCCAATTTGATTTTGCTGCCGAGAGTCCATACACCCGGCTGTTCGAGCACGATCGTGGCATCATTCACGTTCGTGCTCAAAGCCGCTCCGCCGCTAATGGCATAGTCCGTTCGCGCCCCTTTGGATCCGAACTTGGTATCGAAGGGAGCTACAAGCGGATAGGCAATGGCATCGCGTCGCGACGGGCAATTGAATTGCGGCACGGTTTGTTCGACAAACTTGTAGTCGGCGGCGTTCAGAAGAGCTTCTCCCGCAAAGTTATCGTTAATCCGGATGAGATTGGTCGCCAATTGGACTTGTTCCATGTGAGGCATGATCTGCACCATCCAAGGAACTCCGTGGGCATCCATCCGCGCCGAAGTGGTGATCCCTGCGACGGCCAGAGGAGCCAATTCCCCGGCGTACCCCGGCAGCCTCTTGTTCGCCGATTCGTAATTATGAACACCGAGCATAATTTGACGCATGCGGTTCATGCAGTCCGCACGACGGGCCGCTTCGCGGGCTGCTTGGACAGCAGGGAGCAATAAACCGACCAGCACGCCAATAATGGCGATTACGACTAATAGTTCAACCAGCGTAAAGGCCCGATGAATACGTGATCCTAAAGCGGAACGATTGACCGAATAGAAAACAGCCATCTTCAAACTCCGAGAAAGATAGAAAAGAATTACCGGAGATGTCTTCGACATGAAGAAGTCACAGAAGATGAGCCTCGAGAGGCGCATCTTCGGTGCGGGCTTGCATCCTTCTAATCGTGACTCCCAAGAGTCTAGCGGGTGCGCGAAAAGCGCCGCAACTATCACGGGTAATATTTTCCTTAGAAAATCGCCCGAAGAATACGTTGCCCTCCGACAGGTTCTCTTTAGGAACCTTGACTCGCTCGGTCCTTCACAAGGAGTGTCAGCTGCGTTTCGAAACGAAATGTCTCGGTTCCCGATGCATCACACCGCGCTGATTACGTCCTAATTCGAAACCGTTCGCAAGCAACGGACTGGCCCTGGGTCATGCGTCGGGTTGTGATTTTCGCCCCGCGATGGGATAACTCTATGAAGAGCGGATCAGGTCGGATGCGACTGAACCTGACGGCGGAAACGCCATAGATCCTTGAATACTCCTTGAATACTTAGCGGAGACTCTCATGTCAGACTGGCTTGAAATTGGTACGAAAGCCCCTAGCTTCTCACTACCCTCCGATTCAGGAGCGAAAATCAAGCTCTCGGCGTACAAGGACTCCCCAGTCGTCCTTTACTTTTATCCAAGAGATGACACACCGGGTTGCACAAAAGAGGCCTGTGCATTTCGCGATTCCAGCCAGGAGCTCAAGAAACTCGGGGCTGTTGTTCTCGGGGTGAGCACCGATTCGGTTGCTTCGCACGTCAAATTCCGTGATAAATTCGAGCTCAACTTCCCATTGCTAGCCGATGAAGATCACGCCGTCGCAGAATCCTATGGTGCGTGGCGAGAAAAAAACATGTACGGCAAGAAATCTATGGGGATTCAGCGGAGTACTTATCTGATCGATGCGCACGGCAAAATCGCGCGCGTTTGGAAGAAGGTAAGTGTCGACGGTCATGATGCCGAGGTTTTGGAGGCCTTGCGTGAACTCCTTAGCGCCGGTTAAATCGGTCCCGAAGTTCGCTACGCTATCCTCGTCCATGCCTTCGGTTGACTACGTCAGGCGACCTGTTTCCTTCCCAGATCTCAACTCCCATCATCATAATGCACCCTCTTCAACTGGTCATTCAAGGAGCTTCGGGCAGAAACGGACGAAGACTGATCGCTCTAGGCAGTTTGGATCCGGAGGTCCAGCTTGTTGGAGCCATCGTTCGGCCGACCTCCCATGCCGTTGGACAGGATGCTGGCACCGTCGCTGGAGGTGCAGCCATCGGCTTGGCGATCGACCACCATTGGCCGTCAACATTCGAATCGGTCATCGATTTCTCTAGTCCAGAGGGTTGCATGGAAGCGTTGGACGAATGCCTGCAGCACCATGCATCCATTGTTATTGCAACCACAGGACTTCAACCCACGCAAATCTCTCGTATTCATGAAGCGGCAAAACAGATTCCGGTCTGCTTCGCTCCCAACACCAGCGTTGCTGTCAACATAGGGATGAAACTCGTCGAACGGGCAGCCCGCGCTCTCAAGCACATTCCTGGAGGAGTGGATGTCGAAATCATCGAACGGCATCATCGCTTCAAAGAAGACAGCCCCAGCGGTACCGCTATCAAACTCGGACAACTGATCGCATCCGAAATGCAAATCGAGAATCATGTGCATGGACGGGAAGGACTCGTAGGACGACGCACTCACAATGAAATCGGATACCACGCAGTACGAGTCGGTGACGACGTCGGTCAACACACCGTTGTGTTTGGCATGATGGGCGAAACGGTAGAGATCCGAGTGGCTGCATCGAATCGAGACTGCTATGCGACCGGAGCCATCGCGGCTGCAAAATTCCTAGCCAATCAAGGCCCAGGACTCTATTCGATGGCCGATGTGTTAGGACTTGATTGATCGATTTTTTCCTTCAAGGCGCAACCAAGACGATGGCTCGATGCGATCAAGGATATCTCTGCCGCGTTTGTGGTTTGGAAGTGGAAGAGCTAACCGATAGCGAACTCTATCTACGCTACGTGATCCATGAAATCGATTCTCAGACGCTGATCCATTTGCGCGATTGCCACTTAACGTGCAATCCGGTTTTGGCCCAGTTCATCGATGATCCGCGTCTGTCGTTCGATCTCTCGGTTCCCGAATCACTCGACCAACGGTCACTCGATCAGGCATTTGTGATGGAAAGACGGCTGCGGCTGAGTGAAGGATATCGCCGTCTATGGGAAATTCGAGATCATCGACGCCGTTTCCCGCACATCCAAGACTATCCCCTTCCTCGGCAAGATTGACGCTCGAACGATGAGACATGCATTCTTGTCGAGTTCGAGAGTGCCATCGAATATCGAATTGGCTTCCTTTGGGTCAGCCAGCACGACGTTCCAAAGAGGAGGCTGTCGTTTGCGCGTGTCGCGATGCCCACTGTTGGAGCTTGGATTCCAGCATTTGCAAAACCTTTGCTGCCAGCGCTCCATCGATCGCTCGATGATCGCAAATGAGTGCGACATCGCACGAACCATCCGGGAGGATTGGACCAATGGCTAGGCTGGTCGTCGTGATCAAGGGATGGTGCCCATTGAGCGCTCCGAGTTGCCCAAGACTCGATACCGTGAATGTGCCGACAGCTTTTGCCCTTCGACGACCACTCCACTGTGTCAGTATCCACCACATGGCTCGACGTACGACGGCTGGACGGCTTTCTAACCGCAAGCCATCTCGAAACACGGCTTCAATGGGATGGTGAGCAAATCCGTCGATCGCGGATTGAATGTCATGGATCGACTGTTGGTGCGGTGATGCCATACGGCCCCAGATCAATCGCTCGTTCCCTTGATCGTCCGAGCGATGGACTGTGATACTGGCCACGGGCTCTGGATGCCTGTAAAGATAGTTTGTCGGCCATCGGACGAAGAGTTCGCGCAGCTCAGGTGTGTCGCTGCAGATTTGGCTGTAGGCGCGGACGAAAAGAGCGGTCCAGCCAACGCGCGACGGGAGATCGCGCCGAGCTGCATCGACTGTCCCCAGTTGCATAGTACGAACGACAGGAAAGCTGGGGACGGATTGGGCTGCGATTGCGATATCCACAGCCATGCGCCGATGACTGGGGAGCCATCGGCGCGAGCCTCGGTCTTTGCCGGATGCATTGCTCATCGCTTGGCCGATTCCAACTTTTTCAATTCATCGAGGGAGGCTTGGGTCTCGACGGCGCCGACACGGCTCTTCTTCGGATTGAGCAAATTGGTTACTTGGGAATCGGCGATCAGCTTGGACATAAAGCTGTCCATTTCGACTCGCGTCTTCTTTTCGAGAATCTCTTTGGAAAGCTCGGTCTTCACGGCTTGGAAATCTTTGACAACGGGATCGGTGAAGCCTTGGCAACGAACAATCACATACTGTCCGGCCACTTCAACGATTCCGGACATTTCGCCCGGCTTCAAACCGAACGCAGCTTTTTCGAGGTTGGGCTGACCGCCATGCTTTCGAAGAGGAGGTACTTTCCCAAAGTTCGCTCGCGAACTGGGCTCCACCGAATACTGATTTGCGAGCTCACCGAAGAACTGCTCGGTCGATCGATTGCGAGCCATCTCCCAAACCTCTTGGGCGGTGCGCTGATTGCTGAGAACGATGGCCAGGACTTCGGCTCGCTGGCCAAAACTAGCTTCGAATCCCTTCTTGAGATCTTCGTCAGAGACGGTAACCCGATTGGAGACCAGCTTCTTGAGAGCCACCGTTGGCCAAACGGCATCCCGCACGTAGAGATCGACGGTTTTGCCATCTTCGCTCAATACATCCGCGATCCAGCGTTGGAGATCCGGGGTTCCATCGGCATTGATGTAGCCATAGAACTCCGCAGTATTTCGAATCTCCTGGTCGATCTCTGCTTGAGTGACTTGCTGACCGGCTTTGGCGAGCGCTCCCTCGACCAGTTTTCGATTGATTTCGCCTTCGAGCGTTTGTGTCCCGAATCGTTTGACACATTCCTTCTCAAGGATATCCATCATGATCCCCTGACCATTGAGGATGGCCGCGACACCTGGATATTGTTGTTGCAGTTCAGGGTGTCCCATGACGGTCACGACTTGAGCATTCTGTCGTAAGTCGGTGTACATTTTCTCGGCGGATTCCCGCAGTTTCTGTTCTTGCATTTCGCTCTTGATGCGGTTTTGAATTTCCGCCAATTGAGGCGCCGGAGGATTTGCGGGTGGGACGTGACGAAGGCATTGCAGCGTCACATGCATATCACTGACCGTGAAGATCTTCGAGATTTCCCCAGGCTGCAATCCGAACGCGATGGCTTCAAATTCATCATCCCCAGAGAATCTGCGAATCGGTGGAATCAGACCATCGACGCTGGCGCTGTTGGTGTCTTCGCTGTGGTTACGAGCCAAGGTTTTGAATGAGTCGGGGTTTGCCAACGCTTGAGCGTGAATTCCCTTGAGCTGTTCAAGATCCTTGCACACAATCATCCGGACTTGGACTTTCGGTCCGAATTCGCTTTGAAAGGCGCGATCGATCTCTTGAGGAGAGACCTGAATCAAATCCTTTCCCAATTGACGCAGTGCGAGCATTGGCCACACGATATCGGACGAATATTGCTCGGGAGTAATGTTCCGCTCTTCCTGCAACAGCTTGGTGTACATCGGTACGCTGAGATTGAACTTGGAAGCCACTCGAGCGATTTCATCGTCGACATCCTTTTGCGTGATCTCAATCTTCTTGCTTTGGCAAGCTTGGAGAATCAGGTAACGATTGACGATGTTGTCAAGGATCTGATCTCCGTAGCGGAGCACGCACTGCTGCGCAAGATCCTGCAATGTGATGGATTGATTATTCACCACCGCCACAATGGGGGGACCGGATTCACTGTCCTTGATACTGCGTGTATTGGATGCGGGCGTGGCGACAACCTTGGGATCTTTGGTTGAGGCACTGCCACTAGGGGGATTTGCCTCAGGTGCATTCCCTCGGAGCTGGGCGGTGGTCTTGGTCCCTTTCCGCTCTTGACCCATTGAAGGTGTCGCGCTCGAAGCGAAGAGGGCAAGCAGTAAGGTTGAGTCGAGAACGCGCCGGCTTGCAGTGCGAGAAAACTGGGACAATCGCATGGTATTCCTCATGAAGGATGCGAGGTGGGACACGGGTGCGGACCCGCATCAGTTTGTTCGCCGGTCAATATCCATCCTGAACATTGGCCGATCGTCGGCGAGAAACTGAGTAACGGAAAGAGTGTACGAAGGGGGCAAAAACTGGGTCAAGATGACTTTCGCGCTCCTACCCGAAGGTGTGGAGGGCGGAAGGTTCACGAAACGGGATCCAATTCACCCCCCGCGGGCAGATCCAACGTTCCCTTCTTCAATCGCTTGCCTGTAGAATGTGACGAACTAGTTTACTTGGAGGGACTTGAGGCTGGATTTAGATAGGATCCCGTCCAATCATCCCTTCTGATCATCCTGTTGGAACCGCCATGACTTTGATAGCAAAAAATGAAGTATCCTCATTGGGGGTGCCAGCGGAATTCGCTCGCTACGAAACCTTGCGCCGCGCAAACACATGGTGTTTTTCCCTCTCCCGGGATCAATGGCAGCATTTGCAGCTGACCGCTTCCGATGGCCGAGTTTTCAAGGATGTGTCGGTAGTGCCTTTATTCCCGGTCGCTACACCGAAAGAATGGATTTCGATAGTAGGGAGCGAGGGGGACGAATTGGTGAGTCTTCGGGACCTGGGTTCGCTCGCTCCGCGTGACCGTGAACTGATTGAAGAGGAGTTGGCATTTCGCGAGTTTGTACCGCAGATACTCAAGATTGTCTCGGTATCGGGAACCCAGGAGCCATGCGAATGGGAAGTGGAGACCAACTTCGGCAGGACCCGTTTTGTGCTGAATGCAGAAGAAGATGTACGTCGAGTGAGTGCATGGACCGTTCATTTCCAGGATGCGAGCGGCGGGCGTTTTTGGGTCGAGGATATTCGCAAGCTCGACAGTCGCTCGCGGGCCTTCGTGGAATGGTACGTATAACGCATCGCAGTCAGGTCCAATGAATGATTCATTCTCTCGATTTTCGTGGTCAGATGATCTTGCTGGGAACCGGTACCAGCGTCGGCGTTCCATGCATTGGTTGTTCGTGTGATGTTTGCACGGGCGGGGAACCTCGCAATCAACGGACTCGATCAAGCGCTATCCTCGGCTTGCCCGAAGGCAACTTGCTCATCGACACACCTCCGGATCTGCGAAGCCAACTGCTGCGAGAGAAGATTGGATTAGTCCATTCGGTGTTGTACACACATGAGCATGCCGATCATTTGCACGGGCTGGATGACGTGCGATTATTTCCGTTCATGCTCGGGCATCCTATCCCGATTTATGCATCGGAAGTGGTGGAAGCAAGAATACGTCGTATCTTTGACTATGCATTTGATGAACGAGAGCCAACGCATCCGGGAGCCGTTCCCAACCTGGAGCTGCGCCGCATTTCGACGCTGCCGATCGACATCCTAGGATCCGTATTGATTCCGATACCACTGGTTCATGGTCCGTACTGCCGTTCGTTAGGATACCGTATCGGAAATATCGCGTACTGCACCGACACCAATCGGATTGAGCCCGAGAGTATGCAATTGCTCGAAGGACTCGACGTCCTCGTTCTGGATTCGCTGCGTTTACGTTCCCATCCATCTCATTTTTCTGTCGGTGAAGCCTTGGATGTGATCGAGGTTTTGAAACCCAAGCGAGCGTACCTGACCCATTTGTCACACGAACTGGATTACATGACCTTTAACAGGGAATTGCCCGAGCATGTATCTCTGGCGTACGACGGACTTCGAATTCCGTTGACTTGAGATGCTATTGGGCATCCGGTCGCGAGGCGGGTGTGGTGTTGATGGATCTGGACAACTGAAATCCGCGACAATGAAAGGATCCATCCGTCCGTCGCAAGAGGTGCACAGATAGACTAACCGTCCTCCCTAGCTGCACGGTTTCCTAATGCTTTCCTAGTGCCGAGGAGGGTGCAAAGTTTCCGCATCCGGGAGCGAGCTCCTCGACATGGTTTTTTCCGAGCGAACCCCGGGGCCGAAGCCATGTCTTGTTTAGAATCCCCGTCGGTTTGGAAACCAATACTCCAATTTTCGTCCGCTCTCAGCCATCCGAAGGCGATCTACCCAGCGCCCTCTCCGACATCCGATATCCGATGTCAGGATCGGTTCGATGGATCGTTGTTGGACGCAAGAAAGCATTCCTTGGTGGATCTGGATGAGGTTAGGTAACCCCACCCGAGGGTTTGGAATGTATAATTCGAAATGTGGGGACATTGAGCTTCGGAACCGTTGTGCATCCAAACCAGCGCGTATCGAGACAGAAGGGCGAAGGGTTTGCCTGTCCCAAAAGCGAATCACCAATATTCATCGACGGAGAAAACCATCCCAGTGCAATCGCATGATCGATCACAAAGTCTGGCCAGCGAAACGTGCATTTTGGCACGCCTGCTTCTTCCCAAGGATATCAACACAGACGATCCGTTTGACGAGTTGCGAGGACTCGCGGAAACAGCCGGTATTCAGGTAGCCGGAACCGTGTTCCAGAAGAGGGATCATCCCGACCAATCGACGTACTTAGGAAAAGGAAAAGTTGGCGAGCTCTCCCAGTTGTTGGAGATGACGGATGCCGATGTCGTTGTCTTCGACAATGATTTGACCCCCGCCCAAACGCGAAACCTGGAAAAGGCGCTCAATGCGAAAGTCATCGACCGATCCGAGCTGATCTTGGATATCTTTGCCACCAACGCCCAAACACACGAGGCGCGTTTGGCGGTCGAATTAGCGCAACTCGAGTATTCACTCCCGCGTCTCAAGCGGATGTGGACCCACCTTTCTCGACAAACGATGGGAGTGGGGATGCGAGGTCCTGGGGAAAAGCAATTGGAGGTCGACCGCCGACTGGCGGAAAAACGGATTCACGACCTACGAATGGATCTAACCAAAGTCGAGCGTCGCAGAGCTCGCGAAGTAGCATCGCGTACCGGAACCTTTTGTGTTTCGCTGGTAGGCTACACCAACGCAGGCAAAAGCACCCTGATGAATATGCTGACAGGAGCCGATGTCGAGGCAGCCGACAAACTGTTTGCGACGTTGGATACACGAACGAGAAAATGGATGCTTCCGGGTTGGGGGCCGATCTTATTGAGCGATACCGTCGGGTTCATCCGAGATCTTCCTCACCATTTGATCGCAAGCTTTCGCGCGACCCTCGAAGAAGCGCGACAAGCCAATCTTTTGTTGCATGTCGCAGATGCGAGCAACCCATCGGTCCTTCAACAAATTTCCTCCGTCTACAAAGTTCTCAAAGAGCTCGGTATCGATGAGAAGGATACGTTGTTGGTGCTGAACAAGGCGGATTGTGCTGGAGCGGCTGAGCGGATTGCGTTGGTTCTCGAACGCTATCCGAATGCGATTTCCATCTCCGCCAGATCGGGGGAAGGGATTGGGGCCTTATCGTTGGGGGTCAGCGATGCATTGACATCAAGCTTTGTCGAGCTGGAACTGCATCTGCCTCTGGCCGACGGCAAGACCCTTTCCTGGTTGGCATCGCACGCAGAAGTCTTGGCCAAACAATACAACGAAGACGAGGCCGTCATCCATTGCCGGATGCCTGCCAGCGCTGCGGGAAAGTTGGCCGGGCAAGGCTTTGAATTGCGCGTACTGGCGGGGAAAATCCCCGAACCGGCCCAAAAAGGCCTGCCCAGCAATGCCACCTACTTGGAACCGGATCGCGATCCTTCCATTCCCACCGAGGCGGAGGTGGATCTTGAACCCGGCCATTCCGAGCATCGAAGTGCAAACACTGTTTCTGCCGATCAAGCGTTACCAGGCAACGCAGCCGACGTCGCTTAACGCTAGGATCGCACCTCGATCGTCCCCCCATGCAACCACTTGTTAGGAAATCCACTCCCCTTGGCTCGACGTAAGATACGCAATCTTCGTGTGCTGTTGACCGGCGCATCCAGTGGCATAGGGTATGAAATGGCATTGCAGTTGGTGCGCATGGGGGCCAACGTCCTGGCGACGGCGAGGCGCTATGAGAAACTGAGCCTTCTAACAGAAGAAACAAAAGGATTCTCTGGGAGCTTGGCAATTGTGCCTGGTGATATTACCGAGCCATCCCACCGCAGCTCGTTGATCGTATGGTGCGAGCAACACTGGGGAGGCCTAGATGTCTTGATCAACAATGCGGGTGCCGGCGCCATCGGACCGTTCTCCGAAGCCAGTAGTGAACGGCTAAGACAAGTCATGGAAGTTGATTTCTTCGCCCCTGCGGAATTGACTCGATTGTGTTTACCTCTCCTTCGAAAAGGCAATAAACCGGCCATTCTCAATATCGGTTCTGTCCTCGGACATCGAGCGGTTCCAAACAAGAGCGAATACTGCGCGGCCAAATTTGCGATGCGAGGTTGGTCGGAATCGATTCGTGTCGAACTAGCGACGGAACGGATCGAAGTGCTCATGGTCAGCCCTAGCACAACGCGCAGCGAGTTCTTTGATTCCTTGCTCGATAGCCGATCCGACGTCCAAAGCCAATCGTTGGGGAGTATGTCAGCAGAGAGTGTCGCAAAGATCGCGATCGCTTCCCTCGTTCGATCCAAACGGGAGATGATCATCAGTTGGGGAGGCAAGGCGTTGGTGTGGTTTGGTCGCTATTTTCCGAGCTTGACCGATCGCATTCTGGTCATTGGGAAATCGCGGGGAACCGACGACTTCCCAATCCGTTAGCACACACTCATTCGGCATCCAGTTTCCCTCTCGGCCTGAGGATTCGAAACAAGCCTGCTATTTGCAAATAAAAAGGGCCTCGCGTTGTTCGCGAGGCCCTTATTGTTTTGAGTCTTTGCCATCGGCGATATCGCTCGCCCAATGACTTATAGGCTCCGTTGTCTACTGGTACCAGCTTTCGTCATTGGTCCAGGCAGCGCCTCGTTGATGTGCACTGACAACACTTTCGGATTCTTTGGTGTTGGTTGCGACTCCCCACGATTCGATCATCACGCCGCCGCTCGCAGCCACCATCAAGCCTTGCACGGATTGAAGGAAGCTTACTTGAGGGTCGAGCGATTTGGGGACATCGAACTTGGTCGTCTCGATCGTCGCAGCATCACCAAGAATTGCCGATAGATCGCAACCCGCTTGCGATTGCAGGTTCTGCGATTCGATCACGGCAGCCACAACGCACAGGTCCATGACATTCCGAAGATCGCCGAAGACGGTATCCTTGGTCGCGAGAACATCCATTTTCTTCGTGAACAGATCCGCCCATTTTTTGGCGGCTGCATCGATCTTGCCAGTCTGCTTGGCAGCACCACTCGCGTCGTACACTTCTTGTTCCGTTAATGTCTTGATACCCGGACCGCTGACTCGCCATGCCAATCGGTCCTGACTGTGTGTGATGGAATCGTAATCGCAAGCCATCCACCAACGGGATTGAATCCCCGCGGCCGCCGAAGAGCGACTTCGGATCATTTGAAGGTAGCTGGGTAATCCATCTACAGGAGCCTGAGCCAAGTTCATACCATAGAGCTTCATACGGTAGTCTGCTGTTAGGATCACGCGAGCCATGTGGCTGTCCGCAGGAACACCCTGGAGCTTGATCTGTTGAGGACCAAATGCTTCGGCAACCATCGGACCTAGCACTTGCGGGTTCGGATTTGATCCGATATTCCTCAACAGCTGATTCAGTTGAACGACTCCTTGTTCAGTAGGCTCAATCGAAACCGAAATGCCTCCATTGCGTGCATTGGACACGTATCGGAAAGCGGTCAACAAATCATCGAGATAGACTACCGGTCGACCCGACACTTTGCCCACAACCGATCCTGCTGGACCCACGTGCCACGGTTCGGAAGGTCCAGCGATCACGATGTCTTGCCGTTCTGGATAGACAAACACGTATTCAACGCGGGTCAATCCGCCGAGATACAAAACCTCTTCTGGCAACGATGTTTGATTTCGAACCGCGTCGAGAACCAAGGCTTGGATCTTCTTGAGAGAGATCATGCGGAGGTCGGTTGGCTTAGCCAAATCCCCCTTGGCTTCAGCGACTTGGTCTCGCATCTGCATAAGGAAGCCGTTTTGCTCTTCAACGGTTGCATTGCGAAGAACGCCATCCGCATCAACGCGTACACCTCCCACAACACCAAAGCGGCCATTGTTAAAGAGTTGGGCTTCCACTCGAGAGGCTTGCAGCGAACACGCAATAGCCAGAAAGACCATCGTCCGAATCATCCAAGAACTCGGGAGGACGGAAGCAATAAATCGCATGGTCGATACTCCGTTAGGAATCGAAAAGTTTGTGCTACGATATAAGTGGTTCAAAACGCTTACCTTGCTCCAGTGTATTTCACTTGCCCCGCGATGCAACCAAACACACGCTCGGCTTACCTCATTATTCGCCAGGGAAATCGCTGGGCGGACGTCTTTCGCCTAGAAAACGGCCAATCCTTGATCGTCGGCCGGGCATCCTCGAACGAAATTCCCGTCTCGGACGAGCGGGCCAGCCGTCGACATGCAGAGGTTTTTTGCCAGGGTGACGACTGGTTTGTCCGCGATTTGGGCTCGCGCAACGGTACCCTACTCAACGGCGTTAAAATCGATACCGCCTGCCTTCTGGTTCCCGGTGCGCAAATCGTAGTTGCCTCCTGCTGGATGACCTTCGTCCGTTCGCTTGAGGACTATATCCCCCCTCCCAACACTTCGGACGAAGCATCTCCCCAATCTCATACGCAAACCGATATCCCTCCCGCGATCACGCACCGAAAAGATCGCACCTCGCTCCTCGAATCGCGAGAGATCGATCCGAGCGAGGTAGAGGGTCTGGCAGAGAAACCTTCGGTCGAGCCTCAATCTGCGCCAACCTTGAGGGACACGCTAACCGATTCCGATCGACCGAGGCCCGGTTCGCCCGTCGCGATGGATCTGCTGCAACTCGCGTTCGATCTAGCACAACAAACCAATGTCAACGATGCTTGCGAACTGGCGCTCAAGCAACTCTTGCAGACGGTCGCTTGTCAAGCCGGAGGCGTTCTGCGATTGGAGGACACCAAACGCGCACCATCCAGTGTGCAACCAACGGAGGTCAATGTTGTGGTCATGGCTGCTCACGAACGGGCCGGCCGCGCGTACCATCCCGTTAGCGAGACGATCATAGCGGCAGTCCGACGCGACCCCGCGGGGATTCTCGCGCGGAACGTGGCCAGAGACGCGGAGCTTCTTGGATCCAAGCCGAGTGACGCGAGTCATGTTCTCACGACGACGAGCATGATGGTAGCGCCCATCCGAATCGAGGGCACGCTGTACGGACTGATCCATCTCTATGCGCGGGCCGCTGATCCCGAACTGACACCCGCGGATCTTGAAGTCGCTCTGGCCATTGCGGAAGTGTTGGCCGTCTCACTGAAAAACCTGATGCGGCAGCAGACGCTCGAGAACAAACTCCAATCGACCGCCGACCGTTTGAAACAACTGGAACAGCAACTCGGTCACGGTGAATGGATCGGTGGCGCGGAAGGGATGCGGCAGCTCCGAGAGCAAGTGCAACGCGTTGCTCCCACACATGCCACCATTCTCATCCGTGGTGAAAGCGGTACAGGCAAAGAACTCGTCGCCCGTGCGATCCATGATCGGAGCGGGCGTTCAAGCGGTCCATTCATCGCCATCAACTGCGCCGCATTGACGCCAACTCTTTTGGAAAGCGAACTCTTCGGACACGAAAAAGGTGCGTTCACCGGTGCGACTGAACGCAAGCTCGGAAAGTTCGAACTCGCGAATGGCGGAACGCTAATGCTCGATGAGTTGGGCGAAATGAGCATGGAGATCCAAGCCAAATTTCTACGCGTTTTGGAAGGTCAAGTCTTTGAACGGGTGGGAGGAAGCAAACCTATCCGAGTCGACGTCCGGGTCATCGCCGCGACCAATCGCGATCTAGAACAAGCCGTTAAAGACGGAGAGTTCCGTTCCGATCTCTATTTTCGCTTGCGAGTGATCGAACTCAGGATTCCTCCACTTCGAAATCGGTTAGAAGATATCGTGCCGTTGGCAGAGTTTTTCTTGAAGCAAAACCGCGCTCGGTCTGGCCACGGACCCATCGGCTTCAGTCCCATAGCCCAACAAGCCATGCGCGATTACCACTGGCCAGGTAATGTCCGCGAACTAAAGAACTGCGTCGAGCGAGCCCACGTTCTTGCATTAGGTCCGCTCGCCGAGCCCGAAGACTTGGCCCTATCGCACTTGCAAGTACCAGGCATTCATGCGGAAACCATTCCAACGGTTGCGGTTTACCAAGAAAAAACTCTGGAACAGATAGAATTGGACCACATTGAAGCCACCATGCGCCACACGGGAGGCCAAAAAAATCGGGCCGCATCGATTCTGGGAATCGAGCGATCGACCTTAGATCGGAAGCTGAAACGGCTTGGCGATACCGGAAATTGAGTCCATCCAGGCCTATGGATTCTTCGTAAAGCTCCTCCATCTTGTCTATCTTGCCAGCGTCTCCGACTCTGCCTTGATTCTCGGAATCCAGCCATCTATACGCTTGTTCAAGCTCGGTCGCAGCGGCGCGAGCATCTGTTCCATGCAAATAGGGTGGCCATGGTTTTGTTGCGAGGTCCTCAAACGAAAAAAGTTCAATTGGATCCAGATTGGCTTCTCGGTCCTGCATCTGCAACGACGTACCCTAAACCAGGGGAGCACGAATCGCATAGCGACGCAGAGAACTCGCGTCCATCTTCGCGGTCATTCGTTCAACGTTGGAGAAGAGCTTCTTTCGGAGTGCTTTTGCTGGTCGTCCTGGTGGGAGTTCTAGCCACCCAGAGAAAAGTGATTCTCGACGGGTGGTCGATACAGAATTGGAGTTCCTGGAACTTGCAGGAAGAACGCACCGAGGACACGCTTCGAACGATGATCGAACTGTCTGCCTTGGCCGCGCAATCCAATGCCAACCTGATCGATCAATTGAGTTCTCACGACCCTGAGACACGGAGCGCAGCCTTTCAATCACTTTGCACTCGCATCGACAGCTTGGGAGCTCATCGATCTTCGGTCCCACAAAGGATTACGATTGTTGAAATGCTTCAAGCCGTGCCGACCGACGTTGCCGAAGTCAATCGCATGCGCGGTCTTTTGGCTTCGCAATTGCTACTAGGACTCGCGTTAAACGATCCGGCGATTCAATCGGCGCGCGAAGCGTTGATCGCAATGGTGGAGCCGATTTCATCACCTTCCAAAAATCTAGATCGCAAATTGGAGACGAGCCATACCACAGGACTCGATTCCTCCACACCAAATCCAACAACCAAAACAGCCAACCCTATTCGCGGTGTCGAGCGATTGGGGCTGCGAGATCTTCTAAGAATGCTTCGAAGCAGCCAGTCCAAGATGGTTTCCGCCGCGACGCAAGAACTCAAGCGCCGAGGCTATGACGATTTCAATCTCGATGTGATCTTCGAACTTACGTACGGCAATGGGTCCCAGCAATTGGCATTGCTACCGCAATTGGAAAGAGTGTTTGGGGAGGATCTCGTTCCTGCATTGCAGTGGTTATCCGAAACCCCTGATACCCGCGTGCGTACTCAAGCAATTCACATGTTGACAGAAAAGCAGAATGGGATGTTTCGAGAGAACCATCCGGACTTGCTTCACCAAACATCGAGCGACGATCCAAACGCAACGGGGGATTTGCTGCTGGCTTCCGACGATTCCTCTGGCACACAGCGGTAGTTTGTCCCCTTCCGGGAAAAGGACTTCCAATCATGGTTTTTCATTCCAATTCAACAACAGCAAAACACCTTCGATGGCTCTTCGCCACCACCTACCCATGGATTTGCTTCGGAAGCATGGTGATGCTCACCACTGGCGTTCTGCCTGCGGATGAGCCTCAGGGCCAAGTTTCAACTAAGAGTTCTTCTTCCACGCTGCCGCAAGCCAGCCATCGATTCGTGCATTCCCATCGAGCCACCGTGCGATGTGGACCCAGCGATGAGTACTACTCCACTGCGGCGCTTGAACGGGGAACACCGGTTGAGGTCTACGTCGAAACCACCGATGGTTGGTCAGGAATTCGGCCCCCTGAAGGTAGCCATGACTGGATTCCTGCCGACTCTGTCTATCTATTGCCAGGAGCACGAATCGCCGAGGTGTCGGTGGAACGGGTGGCAGCCTGGGTCGGTTCCGATTCACCGAAGAACGAAAAGCTCCTCTACCAGACCGAATTGATTCAAACGCAAACCGTTTCGATTTTAGGAGAAGCGTATCGAGGACCAGAAGAAGATCGGAAACTGTGGTTCCGCATCGCGCCTCCCCAAGGTGAATTTCGATGGGTGCGAACCGAACATCTTGGTACGGAGCCGATTGCCAAAGAAATTTCCAAAAAGAATGTTGGGGTATCCATGACTACCTCTCCAAAGAACATCACTGGAAGCGGCGTTAAAAAAGCCTCGTACCAGCCTCCTTCGAAAGATTCCAGCAACGCCCCCACGGAATCAACCGGCGAAGGGGAAATCGTATGGTCGGACGAAACAGAGCAACTGTCGAAAATCGATCGTGAGATCGAACGTGAACAGCAGGAACTGAATCGCACCGGAAAAGGTACCGCATCTAAGTCCCCGAAAGACCCCTCGGCTACACCCAAACGAACGAGTAGTTCTCAAATCAATGCCCGCAATGCATCGAACAAAATCATTTCTTTACAAACCACCGAATCGAAGTCGAATAACCGTTCCCATATCCCTACCGAAGGGGAGCCAAAACCTAGGCCGATCACCGGACCGGAGAGTGAAGAGCAGTACTGGCAAGCGATGCAACGTCAAGCGAACCAGCGCCAAGCGAAACAACCTCAGCAACAGCAACGCGATATTCCAGCCCCGTCGGGTGCGATGGGCAATATGCTGGGTCTGCTCGGTATCAGTGTCATCGATTCGAATCCCAAGGGGGCAAATGCCCAATCAACAAACTCCCTTCATCCCATCCCTCGTAGGGAACCGACTCGTAACGCGAGTCCCGCATATGGTGATAGTTACACTTCGATCGTTAATGGATACGACCCGGCCGACGGTTCCAGCCGCCTCGATCGATTGCCTCGGCCAAGAAGCCGTTATAGCACAGCCAAACGAAATAGTTTGGTTGCGGATCGTCAAGCCGATTCATCGAGCCTGCTGAATACGATCTTGAATTCGCGCGAGCCCCTTTGGGGCAATACGGACGAAAAACGCGTGGTAGATACCGCATCCAATGATCCGGCCAGCACTCCGATCGGAGTTTCTCCACCGATCTCCGCTGTGTCGTATCTCAATCCGAATAGTTCTATGCCATTATCCGGATCGCGAAGTTCCGATTGGGAGCAACCAGAGAGATTTCAGTCACCTCAGATCCAAGAGGCATTGCTTCAGTTATCGTCCATCGTCAGTCGGCCGACCAGCGAATGGCATTTGGCTCCCGTACGAGATACGGCCCTGTTCTGGATCGAACGGGGAGAAACGCCATTGCTACGAGGAGAAGCACGCTTGCTGATGGATCGCATCGATCGATTCGAGTCGATTCGTCAGAGAACAGCGGTGATGGGTGGAGCACCTTCCATCGCTGGGCCTATCCGAACTCCTTCCATCGGCGGGCCCATCGGTACCTTGCCAGCAGTTGCCCCCAATGCAACGATGCCAAGCAACTTCTCGGTGTCGAACGCTTCTGGGAACAACTACACTCCCACCGCACCGTACACCGAAGCTGTTCCGCAACGTACCATCGACTCTGCCTCGGAACTGTCCGGTTGGTTGGTCGCAATGCATACGTCCGTCCCCGGCCAGCCTGAATTTGCCCTAACCGACGATGCGGGGAGCTTGATTGCCTATGTTCGCTCGACGACAGGTCTCAATCTGCGTCGTTACGTGCAGCAACCCGTCACGGTTTTCGGGACGCGCGGATACATTCCCAATTTGGCCGCCAAGCAGATCGTTGCCGATCGCGTCGTAAGGATCCGATAAGGGCAGAGAAGGCACAGCCGACAAAAGCGGGACTATATCGCTAGTTTTGAAGTCGCGCTATTTTGGCTTCTATCGTACTCGTACTCAATGAAATGGTACTCGTACTCGTACTCGAAGATACCGCATCGAGTACGAGTACCGCTAACGCTGAGTACGAGTACGAGTACGAAAAAGCTAGGGAAAACATGGAATGGGGCTAAGAGTGGCTCGAATTGCGCAACTTCAAAACTAGCGTCTCAGACTCATGGAAACGAAAATCGACTTCTGTCGGCTTTGTCAAAAAAGAATCTGCTCCGATTCATAGCGATTTCCGACAGAGGCAAACTGGATCGCCTGACTCGTCGCCAACTCCATGCTCAATCCAACTTTTTGTTTAACCCAACGACTCGGATCGCAATCGCTGATACCGAGCGATCAATTCGTCTACCTCCGTTCGCAGGGCTGCGAGCGATCCCGAATTATCGATCGAATCGGTCGCGGCAGCCCGTTTCTCCGAGATTGGTAATTGCGATGCCTCTCGGTCTCGAAAGGCCTGCTCGGTCCATCCACGCGTTTGGGCTCGCTTCCACCTCGTATTCTCATCCGCCTCAACCATGATGACCCGATCGCAATGATCGATCCATCCCGATTCGATGAGCAACGGCACATCCAAAACGATTAGCCATGTTTGCTCCGATGCAATCGCGCTATCGATTTCAGCATGGATTGCCAATCGTATCCGCGGATGGACGATTCTCTCCAGCTTTTGTCGCTTGGCGAGAGCACTAGGATCGCTGCCGAATACCATCGCAGCGAGTCGGGAACGGTCGACGGTGCCATCCTTTGGGTCCAGGATTCCAGAACCGAAATAGGCCAGCAATGCTTCGCGAACCGGTTCCTCCAAGAGGACACGGTGACCTATTTCATCCGCATGGACCACGACAGCGCCATGCTGTTGCAATTGGCGAGTGACCTCGCTCTTACCACTTGCAACACCTCCTACGATGCCGACGATCCAGGGTTGTTTCATATCGGTTCGCACTCGGACCAATTACGGCCTACTTTGACATCGACCTTCAGCGGCACACGGAGAGGCATGACGCGAGTCATTTCCTCTCTGACCAAATCGCTCAAGGCTGAGATGTCTTCCGCCGCAACCTCGAACACCAATTCGTCATGGATCTGCAATAGCATCGCCGCTTGTAGAGATTCCGATTGCAAGCGATTCCAAATACTGATCATCGCCAGTTTGATCATGTCGGCGGCGGAACCTTGAATCACGGTGTTGACGGCCATTCGCTCCGGTTCGAGCAACTGCTTTTTCTTGTTCTCATCCAAGGTGGCAAAGTCGCGGATCCCTTTCAAATAACGTTTCCGGCCAGACATGGTGGTGACGTATCCCTTGTCACGGCACCCGATGAGCGTGGTTGCGATGAATTCTCGAACCTTGGGATACCTCGCAAAGTATTCATCGATGAACGCGCTGGCTTCGGTGCGAGAAATACCCAGCACTTTGGCCAAACCAAACGGACTCTGGCCATAGAGAATGCCAAAGCTGACAGCCTTGGCACTGCGACGCATGGCCGAAGTGACTTGATCGAGTGGTATGTTGTGGACCTGAGCCGCGACGCTCGTGTGGATGTCGAGATCTTGCTGGAATGCATCGCACAAGTTTTCATCTTCACAAAAGTGAGCCAGGACCCGCAGCTCAATCTGAGAATAGTCGGCTGTCATCAATCGCCATCCTGGTTTTCCAGGGATAAACGAAGAGCGAATCGATCGTCCTTCGGGCGTACGAATAGGAATATTTTGCAGATTGGGTTCGACGCTGCTGAGCCTGCCGGTTGCCGCGATATCTTGACGGAACGATGTGTGGACTCGTCCGGTCGAAGAGCAAATCATTTTGGGCAATGCATCCACGTACGTGCTGAGCAGTTTGGCCATTTGGCGATACTCCACGATTTTGGCGGGAAGTGGGTGCTCCGAAGCAAGCTCCTCAAGCACTTCGGCATCGGTGCTCGCTCCCGTCTTCGTTTTCTTCACGACGCGAAGTTGAAACTTTTCGAATAGGATTTGCGCCAGTTGCTTGGGGCTGTCCGGGTTAAAAGGTTCGCCCGCGATCTCCATGATCTCCGACCGAAGAGAGCCCAGCTTGAGGGTGAACTGGGAACTCAGTTCGGCCAATCGCGCTGTATCAAGCGTGATTCCGAGATACTCCATATCAGCCAATACACGGATCAACGGCAACTCGAGTCGCTCCATCACGTCCGACAGGGATTCGGCCTGCAAGCGTTCACGCATCGGTTCGTGAATGCGTTGTGGTATGTCGACATCTTCGGCAGCGTAGAGTGCGATCTTATCGAGCGGGACAAGGTCCATCGTGATTTGAGATTTTCCAGAGCCGATCAAGTTTTGAATCGGAATCGATTCGATACCCAACCAGCGTTTGCCGATATCGCCAAGATCATGGTTGCGACCGCCGGCATCCAGCAGGTAGTCCGCGACCATGGTGTCAAACGCGATATTGCCCAAAGGCATGCCATGACTGCGCAGAACGATCGCGTCGAATTTCAAGTGCTGTCCGACCCAACGTTTGAAAGGGTCCGCCAGGACTGGAGCGAGCTTGAGTCGAACCTGTTCCAATGGCAATCGAGGAGAACCAGCAGGGCTAAGAATCGGCACATAGGCAGCATGGCCAGGAGCCCAGCAAAGACTGATCCCCACCAATTCGGTCTCGCGGGCTCGCGTCGATGTCGTCTCTGTGTCAATCGCAATGGTTGCGTGGGCTTGAATCGCAACCAGCAATCCATCGAGTTCTTCGAGCGTGTGGATGCACTGGTAGTGTTCACTGCTCAATCGTTGGGTCGCCTTCGGAGTCGGCTCCCCGGTCGCGGATGCAATGTCCGAAGTGGTTATTTGCAAAAACGTATCTGCCAATCGTCGAAAACCCAAATCACGAAAGAGCTCTTCCAAAGCGTTTGCGTCCGGTTGTCCTGGCTTTCTGTCAGACCAATCGGACGAGATGGGGCAATCGACTCGCAATCGAACCAGCTCGCGACTGAGCATCGCGGAGTCCCGATGCTCGAGGAGCTTTTCCCGCTTCTTATCTCCTTGAACTTGATCGATATCGGCATAGATCGCATCCAACGATCCGAACTGCTCCAGCAATTGCTGGGCTGCCTTTGGACCGATGGATGGAACGCCGGGGACATTGTCGACCGAATCGCCGACCAGCGACTGAAAATCGACGACTTGATCGGGGCGGATGGCCCATGTTGCGAATAATTCGTCCGCCTGAAATAGTTCGTTCTTCCGGACATTCAGCATGGACGTTTGGTCGGTGATGAGCTGACGACAATCTTTGTCGCTGGTCACTAGCAGGACCCGTGCACCGAATCCTTCTGCTTGTTTGGCCAAGGTCGCCAGCAGATCATCGGCTTCGAAACCAGGCAATGATATTTTGGGGATCTTGAGTGTTTCGAGACTTTTGTGAATGCACCCAATTTGTCCTCGCAGGGCCTCGGGCATCGATTCGCGATGGGCTTTGTACAAGGGGAACAGTTCATTTCGAAACGTGACTTCCGATTCGTCAAAGGCGCATACCAAGTAATCTGGCCGCCATTGGATGAGCAGATTCGCAATATCTCGGAGGAACCCGTGAACGGCACCGACTTCGACTCCACTCGGGCTGGTCATCGGGGGCAACGCGTGAAAGACCTGGTAGATCAGGGAATGGGAATCGACCAAGATCACCAATTTCTGTTCCCGTTTCATTTCGTCTGAGGGCAGAGGCAATCCACTCGCCTGTGTCTCGCGATCACCTTCGGGAGTTGGCGATGGCGATGAAATGTCGGTCAGCGCCGGGAGAGACTGCAATGCAGGCGCATCCCCTAACTGCAAGGTCCTCAAAGTCGATTCCGCTTCGAGGAACGGGAGTCTAGGCTGGAGGTTGGAGCGGGTTTTCTTCGGCATTCCCTGAGCTATGGTTGGGTTGGCAGATTTGGAAATCTCTCAGTGAGACTGGGATTGCCCACGTTTTTTCGATAAGAGACGGATGGCTCTCGTTCGAACGCGCAGTAACCCTCAATTCGTATCGTACCGAACGAATTCAGGATGGGGATTGCCTCGCCAAAAAAGAAAGGGCCGGAAGATCGTCTCCCGGCCCTTGCACTCATTTTTTGCTTCCCCTCAAAGGGAAATTGTTCGGCACGTCAGTCGAGAACCAAGTCCAACGACGTCTGGCCAGCCTTGACCGTCACCGTTCGTCCAAGATCCGCTTCCTGATACTTCGCATTGACCTTTGCCAATGCCGCACCATCTGCATCCTTTTGAACGAAATAGGCGTACTTGCCAGGGACCAGTCTCGCTTCAAAAGCACCATCAGCGCCGAGCTTGCATGGAGCGGGATGGCCGTCTTCGAGCGGTTGCAACATCAGCACGACTCCCGAGACAGGAGCACCACCGGACGTCACTTTGCCGGAAACACTGACCGGATCACCCATTGGCGGGACGTTGTAAGCACATCCCGAAACCGCACAGGCGAGCAAAACAAGGACGATTCGCAACATAGGAGAAACCTTACTCTGGAACGTCGTAGTTAACAGCATCGTTTCGTCCGGCCATTGCCTTCAGAACAACGCCGTCGGTGGATGCGGCAAGGAACTTGACCGATCCATCACCGAAGGTTGAATTCGCACCCGAACCGTGCCAAGCGTATGGCTCGTCGTTAGGACCGCAGTTGTTGACTGACCAACGGCATTCCACTGGACCACCAAGTACAGAACTGAAGTTATTGATCTTGGCAGTGCGGCTACCTGGGGCAATGGCATTGCTAGGGCCAGAGTATCCGTTCGCAACCGAATCGGGATCTGCCCACGACCACATCAAACGGCCGCCAGTCGATCCACTTGACCACGCAGTTGGAAAGGCATCGGTGCTTGAAGGAACAGGACCTGGGCGGGTCGACAATGCACCAAACTTGGAGACGTTTGGATGAGCACGTCCACCATCTTCGATAACAAGAATGGTGTAAGCCGTTCCGTCGGTGGTCGCAGCCATTTTGCTAGCTTCGCAGTCGAGCATCCCCATGACGCGCTGATCGAGATACGCAGGATCAGACGTCGGAGTTCGCATGCCGTATGTAGCGGAGCCAGCGCGGGTATCGACGTCGGTGATCGCGATGAACATGTAGTCGTTGCCACCGAGACGGAAGACAGGATCACGCGTTCCGATATCGAGTGGGCTAGATGGACAAGTAAAGCTGGAAATATTGGTTGCAGCTGCAATTTGGCCGCTTGGTTGCGTCAAATCGTTATACGCTTTGCCCTTCGCATTACGGTGCAGAATTGCACCGGATGGCAAAACATAGTTCACACCGCTGGCGGTTCCGCCGTAGAACTGCCACGAAATCGTGGTGTGATCGAACATGTTGTAAACAGTCTGTTGTTCGATGTACGGCAGAATCTGCGTGAAGGCCGAGTGGATCATGTAGACCGTCGTCGAGTTACCGGTCGAGTCGCACTGCCCTGGGTTAGGCATTCGCTTGAATGCCGACTCATGGTTCAGAACGCCCAAACCGAGTTGCTTCATGTTGTTCGAGCAGCTCATGCGGCGTGCTGCTTCGCGGGCTGCTTGCACTGCGGGCAAAAGCAGGCCGACCAAAATACCGATGATGGCAATCACCACCAACAGCTCCACCAACGTAAACGCAGCCCTTTTTGGCTGCTTGGATCCAAACCGATGATTCATCGAATCAATACTCCTAAAAAAGTAAAACGAAACATTGCAAACTGATTGTAATTCAGTGCTGGAAGGGTAACCGGTGGCGAATCAAAGGGAATAGCGGAAAGAATTTCTTAACCTTCTCTTCATTTCCTTTTAAGAAAGTCGCTGTGGATACCCAGAAATTCCATCAATTCGCCGGAGATTGAGAGGACTGGCAGAACATTACCGCATCGCAATTTTCCGGCGACAACCCGCATTCGGCTACGACAACGACGTGTCTACCGGGCGTTCCCAACTTCTCATTTCAGAAAGTCGACTGCGGTTGAAATTGCCTCGCTCGGTGCAACCATCGACCGCTGCAGCGACCGCAGGCGTCATCAACGCACTAGGATCGTTCGACGCGTGGCCCCCAAGGCGAAGACGTCCAAATGGTCTTCGCGATCGCAACCAAGCCGACCGCGCACGCCCCTGCCAGAATGCCGAATGCAAAATTGAAAAGAAGGGGGCCAGCCCATTGCAGCAGCCAGCCTACCCAGGGAATGGAACCTAACCAAGCTGCCCAGGACTCGCTGGCATGGTGAACAGCATGCCATTGGTGAGTGACGATGCCACCCCCGACAAGAAACATCGCGGCGGTCCCAGCTACAGACAGAAATCGCAGCAGATGAGGTGCGAACCACAAAATACCTCTGCCAGCCGATCGAAACAAAGCATCGGAAGTCGAGTTTCCCGAAACGCGTATCCAACGAAGTCCTAGATCGTCCAACTTCACGATCACCGCCACCAGACCATAAACCCCAACTGTCATCAGAACACCGACCGCAACCAGTACACCGATGGTGACTAGCAGCGATTTCCCAGCAAGTGTCCCGAGCGTGATGACGATGATTTCGGCAGACAAAATAAAATCGGTTCGGATGGCGCCGCGGATCTTGTTCTTTTCATGCTGCACCAGATTCACTTCCGGATCGGCGACGGCTTCTCGAAGGGCTTGATGCTCTTCCCCGGTCGGATGCAACCATGCATGCAGAAGTTTCTCGACCCCTTCGTAACAGAGATAGATTCCGCCAATCATCAACAGTGGGAGAATTGCCCAAGGTGCGATGGCGCTGATTCCAACGGCCGCAGGTATGAGAATCGCTTTGTTGATCGCAGAACCAAGTGCGACTCGCCAAACCACTGGCAATTCTCGATCGGGCGAGATACCGCTGACCTGTTTCGCATTCAAAGCCAAGTCATCGCCCAGAACGCCAGCCGTTTTATTGACGGCGACGTGGCTCATGGTGGAGATATCATCCAGCAACGTGGCGATGTCTTCCAACAGAGTGAAGAGAGTTGCGCCAGCCACTGTGTTCTCCAAAAAAACTATTTGGTCTCGAGAAAAGCCATCGCATGTCTGACATGGCCGGCTCGGTGGAAAAAGGGAACGCAACGGAGTTCACGCGATCGGTTGCGATCCCCGGAAGAAGAGGGCGAGATACTGATGGAATAGTCATCCGACACATTCGCGGAGGGCCGCTTGATCCTTGCACACACGGCGGGTTTTCATTTTGCATTCGCAAAGATGAAAACCCGTTCAATCAATCATCTCAATGGCAATAATGCAACTGGCGACTGGACTGCGTTAGCCCTTCTTCGCAGCGTCGTAACGCTTGGTGACTTCGTTCCAATTGACGATGTTCCAGAAAGCCGCGATGTAATCTGGTCGACGGTTCTGGTACTTCAAATAATAGGCGTGTTCCCAAACGTCCAGCCCCAGGATCGGTGTTCCCTCGATCCCGGCGATGGCTTTGCCCATGAGCGGGTTGTCTTGATTGGCCGTGGAACCGATCTCGAGCTTGCCATGATTGAGGAGCAACCACGCCCAACCGGAACCGAAACGCGTTGCGCCGGCAGCCGCGAACTTTTCTTTGAATGCATCGAAACTACCGAAGGTGGATTCGATGTCGGCCAGCAGTGCGCCTGCAGGTTTGCCACCCGCGTTCCAACCGATCACGTTCCAAAAGAACGTATGATTCCAGTGACCTCCGCCGTTGTTCCGGACAGCGGTTCGCTTGTCCTCGGGGATCGCTCCGAGATCCTTCACGATGTCATCGATCGACTTGCTCTCGAACGGAGTTCCGTCGAGGGCTTTGTTCAAGTTGGTCACGTAGGCTTGGTGATGCTTGCCATGATGGATCTCCATCGTCTGTGCATCGATATGTGGTTCGAGAGCGTTGAACGCGTACGGCAAAGGTGCAAGTGTAAACGCCATAGGTTTTCTCCTAGAGGGATAATAAGTTTTGAATGTACTGGACTGGATAGTGTAGGGAGTCGCGCGTTTTTGGCCAGTAGATGGCGTCCCCATTCCCCACTGGCAGCATCCACCAGAACGATCGGAATTCGCTGCCCAGGACTCTATAAAACACTCGGGATTTCCGGCATAATGCCCCGCTCCAGCGCTGCGTCGCAGGATTGTTTTCTCCAGACGGATTTCATCCATCGAGGGTTTCATGACCAAGATCGCCATCGTTTATTTTTCTGCATCCGGCCACACGCAGCAGATGGCCCATGCCGTTGCCGAGGGTGCCCGGAGCATCGCAGGAACACAGGTCGATCTGCTCCGAATCGTCGCAACCGACATACGCGAGGGCCGATGGAAGAATGACGAAATCGTCCAGACTCTCAACGCCTCCGATGCAATCGTGTTTGGTACGCCGACCTATATGGGGGGTATCTCAGGTCAGTTCAAGGCCTTTATCGATGGCTGTAGTGGAGTCTGGTACGAGCAGAGGTGGAAGAACAAACTGGGTTCGGGATTCACACACTCGGCTGGCTTGTCTGGTGACAAACTGGCGACGCTCCAAGGCCTCATGACCAATGCTCTGCAGCACTCGATGCTTTGGATCGGGACCGGAGTCCTGGTGGAGGGTAACGGTACGGGCAATCTGAACCGACTAGCCTCCTATGCAGGGGTGATGGCTCAGAGTGATTCCGACCAAACTCAACTCCACGAGGGAGATCGACGAACCGCGTTCGTGCTCGGACAAAGAGTGGCCGAGGCGGCCGAACGATGGGCCAAGAAATAATCGTGTCATGGACCCTTTGATTGTGATATTGCAAGCAGGAACCTTGCGAATACGATTCGAAAAACGTACCGATCGCTTCACGCATGTTCTAGAGTGGGTGGATGCGGACCGTGTGATTCCGATGATGGAGTCGGTCGTCGGTCATGCCGAAGACGCATGGCCTGTCGATGTGCCGCTGCAAGAGGTCGTATTGGAGTCGATCGGAAAAGATCAGCGCACCGTCGCCTTGGGGGTTGGCAAATCGGGATATGGCCATTGGTCCGCCGCCGTCGAACCACTGGAGATCGCGCCTTCTCTCGTGCGATGGGATATCGCATGCCGAGTTGAACGCACTCCCGAACGACTGCTCAGCAGCCTGCGCTGGCTGGGAGGCACGCAAGATGATTTCATGGCGAGCGGGGATCCCAAGCGATGGGAAGCGTCCTGCCCCACGCCGAATGGTAAGCCTTGCACGTTGTCGATAGCCGTCGAGATCGGTCAGTTGCATTGGGATTCGAAGCAAAAGATCGTATCCGTGCTTCCCGCAGTCGCAATGGATCGCAGGGGAACGGCTCGATGGTGCTACACCGTTCGCCTATCGTAACGACACCTTCACGTCATCAACACGCATTGATGTCAAGCTCCAATAAAGTTGCCATCCTCATCGTAGCGCACCAACGCAAAATAGAAAAAGTTAACGATCATCATTGGCAGAATGACCACGAAGATCGGATGGATGAAGATCATTAGCAATAGCGTCATGACGACAAATAAGCACCACAGCCACCAAGTCTCTCTAAGGAAAGCGCGATAACGTTTCATCGTCGGAAAGGTTTCGAAAAGGGTGCGTTGATCCTAGGGGCGGTCTTCGGATGCGGAAGCAATCAATCCTTGGATACCACCGAACCGCATCGCTCCAGGTAAGAAATGTGGGTCTCGTATCGACTGGGCTTGGTCGAAATCGAACTGGTTGGATTGGCCTACTACCTTGCCTATCCCCTCGTGCCTCAGCAGTTGGGCGGCAGCGGCCAGGGCCAGTTGGTCCCCATCTCCCGACAGATTGGGGCGTGAAATCCCCCAGGCGTTGAATTGGTCAATGGCGGCGTTTAGGACTGCTAGCCGTCGCACGAACAACGGTGGATTGTAGCCGTAGGTAAAGCATGCAGCCTGCCTTGGATTTTTCACTAGGGATTGTTCTGTCCTATCGGAATCAATTCCGTAGGCGTCGCGAGGCACTAGCCCCCAGTCGAAAGGGGGTAGGTCTCCTTCGAAGTCGGATGAGAAGAGGCGAACGATGGTGGACTCTCCAGAATTGGAGGTCCGTTTGGGACCGCGAAACCACTCTCCGACAACCACTCCTTCTGCGTTGACAATAGGCCAAACTTCCGTTTCGAAGCCGAACAGTTCTTTGCGTTGGGACGGATGTATCGTTAATGTTTTGGCGATGCGATTGGCAGGTTGGAGTAGGATTTCCCATCCTTGGCGACGTACATCGGGGGATGCGTTGACAGTCTCCTGGATATCCTTAGCCCACTGGTCCAGCAGTTCCGTTTCGAATTCGATACCACCGCGGGGCTTCGGATGGTCTGAGTCCCATACCGTCATGTCGACATCTTTGAGGACGGGGAAATCTTGCTCCAAAACCGGCTCATTGAGACCGAGCCCAAACAGGCGGTTCATGAATCCGTACATAGGAACGCGAGTGACATGGTTGTAGTTGTGGGGAAAATGAGTGGCTGAATGGAAGACGACCTTGTCCCCCGCGTCGTACAATCCATAGAGCCGCTTCAATTCCGGGAAACCATCCTTGCCCATATCCCGTGTCCAATCGTTCGCTGCGTTCACACCGAGAGGTCTTGGAGCCGTGAGGGCAGCAATCTCCACATTGCCTGTATCGACCCGCAACCCAACCGCGTTTTCGCAAGTGCAACCCCCTTGCATCGAAGCGCTCACCATCACTACGGGATAGGCGCCTGCGAATCTAGGCTCGATTGCAGTCGCGATAAATGTCTGTGTCCCTCCACCACTCGCCCCTGTAATCGAGATGCGAGTGGGATCCACATCGCTTCGTTGCAATAGAAATTCAAGCGACTGGAGAGTATTGATCGTTTGCATCCCCATCACGTTTTGCAGCAATCCCTCTGCCTTCGGACTGTAGAGCAACCATTTGCCCGCTGCGACCTCCGGATTCGGACCATGGTTGCCGAAACCGTGGATCCGTTCTGGTCCGATCTGCTGATTGTCGGCATTCCCCATCATGTCGTAGTGAAAAACCACAATGCCCATGCGTGCCAATTGCACGCAGCGAGCTTGAAGAGGACTATGGGCTGCAGATTCAAATCGTTCCGCACCGACGGCCAGTTCTTTGCGAGCATCCGCATCGCTCGTGTAATAGAATCGGCCATTGGTCCAATGGCCATGCGGACAAAGAACCGCAGGCCGGCGTTCGCCCGCTTTCGGTTCCAGTGCGGGGGTATATAGGCTTCCCGTGACGAACAAGCCAGGCAGACTTTCAAAATAGACCTTTTCGATGGCGTATCCGTCCAAGACGCGTCTTGAATGAACAACTGGTTGCACCGGAGCCAGTTTGGGCCTCGGGAACAATCCGAGCGACATCTCCAATTGCTGTCGCAGTTCATGGGCTCTCGTTTCCCATGCTTCCTTGGATTCAGGCACAGCGAAAGGGAAATGTCCATCCAAGTCTTTCAACGCCCGAACGAGCGTATTCGTATCCTTCGTTGGAGAAGTCTCCTGGGCCATTGACCAGGACGGAACCACACCCAATAGCAGACTAAGTAGAGCTGCGTTCCGAGATTTCGCGCAACGCGAATGTTGAGAAGGGAGGGATCGCACGATAGGGCTCCTCGAAGCAAGTGGGAGATGATGGAGGGATGCCTCATAACGCGTTACCGCTGGATTTCGAGGCGAAGGAGGGGCAAAGGTGTCAGCAAAGGCCATCCCGATCCTTGGAAGGAGCCTGCGGATGAATACGAACTGACAACTCTTTGACCAATTATAACCGATTCGCTTGCGGTGGGTGCCATCATGGAGATGGGTACCGCAAGCCCGCACTTCGGCTAATGGAATTCGAGAAGAACTTAGAGGCCGGAACCGGATCTAGCGTTGATGGCTTCGGTTAGGGATCTTTGATTGGCCACGATTTCATCGCGGAGCGATTGGATCGTCTGGAACATCGTGGAGATCTCGGTGCGAGTCGCTGTGACTAATGCCTGCAGGCGTTGTGCTTCTGCGGTGATGACTTCGTTTTCTTTCTTGTACTGGGCAAAGTCCTTATCGAGCTTGGCACGTTCATCTTGTCGAATACGGACTTGGTTGTCTGCGATGCCTTGGGACTTCAGCATTTCCGCAATTTCGCGCTCGATCAATTTGGCATCTTGCTGTGCTGCAGTGATTTGGCGGCGGACTTCGCGAAACGCGTACTCATAGTCGTTCAAGGAGCGAACGAAGACGGGTGCAATCGACTTGACGATCTCTTGTTTGATAAGGTCATTGGCGGTCGACGAATCGAAAACAATGGTTTCGCCCGCCTTGAAAGCCACCTTGGCACCGTCCTCGGCTCGCTTGAGGCGTGCATCCACCGATCGACCGCTGAGGTCGAAGAAACCACCCTCACGGGCGTTGCGCTGCTCTTGGGCATCGACTTCGATGGTGTGGTCCTTGAGGAACTCGACCCGGACGTAGACCTGTTCCGGCGGTGTTCCTTCAGGCGGACGCCCTCCGTCGTTGACATACGACTGGAGTACGCGCGCTTTGATCGCATCTTTCATATTGAGGCTTGCGGGTTCTGCTTGGGCAAGACCCATATCGATCTTCAGCAAGTTGGACAATGCAGTCGGATCCATGTAGCCAAAGGTGGCGTTCTCTTCAGGCTTCGAGCCTTCGGTTGCGAACGCCGTATGGGAGTCGAGTGGCATCAACTCATAAACAGACCACGTGCCAAAGGAACGTTGGGAAATAGCGCTGATCTGTTCTGGAGTGAGTGCACCCGTCGGCTTGATCTTCACGATGCCGTTGGCCGAATCGGTAACGACAAACTCACCCAGGTAAGCAACAGGAAGGATACTATTGTTGTCCGAAGATTCACCGAAGGCATGCACGATGGCGTCCTTGGGCAGTCCTGCATCGGCGGTAACCGGAGCCGGTGCCGCGGCATCCGCATTGCCGGCAGCAGGTGGATTTGCGGGATTGGCTGCTCCAGCCGCAGGTTGCACGACAGCGGGCAATTGCAACGCGATTTCATTCTGTCCGGCGACGGATACGCTGGCGTTTCTCCAGACGCGCCCTCGCTCGACGAGCAAACGATTCAGTTCGTTGGTGATGGGGACATACCGAGTTAAATCGACATTCGGCTCAATCTTGCTCCCATAGCGGGCTTCGTCCAGTTCCCTCTCTCTGTCTTCCACTTTTTTCTTGAGGATATCGTATGCTCGAACATATCCATTGCGACGACTTTGCACGCCCGCAGTAAAGAAGAGGAAGCACCAAACCTGCAAGAACAACAGGATGAGCAACGTGGTATGGAGGGCTCCCCAACCCTTAGCCGATTTCACCACCATGACGATGAACACGACCAGCGACACGAGGACCGCAAGCCAAACGAGGATTCCCATTAAGTCCATGAGGAGTGCCGTGAGAAGTGTTCGAAAGGGGAGACCAAAGGACTGCGTTCCAGCACTGGGACTCAGCGCTGGAACTATCGGACGGAGCCCCAAGGACGTAGGGAGTCCGCGACTCCAAGGAAGGGAGACTTTCCCTAGCATAGTTGCGAAACTTCCGCTCTCCTATGATTTTTGGATCTAAACCGATGGTAAGTTAGGTAATTTCAAGTGTCAAGCAACACGTAGCACGGGGATTGCGCCTTCGACGCCGAGCTAGCGGATTGTAGGGAATTCAA
Organism: Planctomycetota bacterium; assembly: GCA_037144155.1. Lineage (GTDB taxonomy): Bacteria > Planctomycetota > Planctomycetia > Pirellulales > Pirellulaceae > JBKCUI01. The sequence goes on from JBAWXH010000008.1 coordinate 105,445, forward strand.
CGGTTTTTTCGTTTTTGGGAGCTGAATGTGCCTGAGCCGATTATCAGTATTAGCGGACTTCGAGGGATCGTTGGGTCGGAACTGACTCCGATGGTTGCGATCCGATACGCCGCTGCGTTCTGTTCGCAACTCTCCGAGGGACCGGTCATTCTCGCGCGCGACGGGAGAACCAGTGGCCCCATGCTCGCCGATGCGTTGGCTTCCGCCATTCAGGCCAACGGGCGCAACTGCCTTGATTTGGGGGTCGCGTCGACTCCAACCGTCGGTGCGGAAGTGCGTCACCGGCGGGCCGCAGGTGCAATCCAAGTTTCCGCCAGCCACAATCCTCCCGAATACAACGGCATGAAATTGTTTGGGCCGGATGGGCGAGTGGTTCCCGGTGCCATCGGTAATCGAGTTCTTGACGCCTACCGTTTTCAGGAGCCCATCTGGGCATTGTCCGAGAAAGTAGGAACAAGAGAAAAGGTCGACGATCCGCATGCCTATCACCTCGACTTGGTACTTCAAACGGTCGACGTATCCGCCATCCGTGCCAAAAAATTTCGTGTCTTAGTCGACAGCAACCATGGTGCCGGATCCATTCTCGCTCGCAGGCTCCTCGAAGCCTTAGGTTGCCGAACGACTCTCTTAGGAGACACTCCGGATGGACGGTTCGAACATCCCCCTGAACCGATTGCGGAAAACCTCCAAAGCGTTGCTGCTCAAATTCCGACAGGTTCGTTTCACGTTGGCTTTTGCCAAGATCCCGATGCGGATCGACTGGCCATCATCGACGAATTGGGTACATATATCGGCGAAGAATACACGTCGGTCTTGTGCATGAAGCGAGCACTGATGCAGCATCGAGGGCCGCTCGTCACCAATTGCGCGTCGAGCAATATGACCGCCTATCTCGCGGCTCAAAACAACGTCGCGTTTTTCCGCAGCAAAGTGGGTGAGGCCAACGTCGTCGATGCGATGCTCATGCACCATGCGCTATACGGCGGAGAAGGAAGCGGCGGCCCGATCGATCCTCGCGTCGGACTCATCCGAGATAGTTTTGTGGGGATGGCGCAAGTCCTCGACCTGATGGCCGCTACGAATCAATCGATTTCTCAACTGGTCGATACGCTCCCTCGCATGGCGATGATCAAAGACAAGATGACTCTCACCAAGGATAAACTCTTGGCTTCGATCGATCGACTGCAAAGCCAATTGAAATCTGAGAGCATCAGCACCGAGGATGGGATCCGATTGGATTGGCCCGATGGATGGCTGTTGTTGCGAGCGAGCAATACCGAGCCGATCGTCCGTCTGATCTCAGAAGCGCCGGATGAAGAATCGGCGCGGAAACTCATCGCGCGAGCCAAAGAAGTGATGGCCACGATCTCGTAGGCGCATCTGCACAACGTAATTATCCCGATTCACCATCAGCCATTCGCCATCAGCCGCAGTGCGTTAGCACCCGGTTCTCATCGATTTTATGGCAACCGGATGCAAATGAATTCCGGTTAATCGTCGCACTACCGGACCTTGGTGTCGAATCGTACAAAGCCACCATCACCCGGCTTGAGCTCATGATCGATTTCCCATCGCAGGATCGAGGAACCTGCCTCGTTGGGTGTGGTTGAGAAACGGGCTGCGATGCTGGATTGCTGCGACGCGTCGACATACTCCAGCCGCGGCGCGAGCGAGTCGGTCACGACCAAGTTCGAGACCGGTTGATCCCCAACGTTATCGTAGCGAATGGTAAAGGAAATAATGTCACCGGGATTGGCGATGGTTTCCGAAGCAACTTTACAGATTCGGACGCGAGCACCCTTGTACTCATACAAGGTGTATTCGCGAGGTTGTTGCAGATCGGTCACAACGACAGCATCCTGTCCATCGATGATGACTTGCAATTGATCGATGTTCGTCCATATGCGGGCGGCCGCGGCGGCCAATGCCAACTTGGCAGGATCGGTACCAAGCAGATCCCCAAAGCGGATAATGTCGAGGTCCTCGTATGGCTTGAATGCGTCGCTGATCACACCCATCGGCAATACCAACTCGGAGGGCAAGGGACGTTGGCGTTCTCGGAACGCTTCGACCACGCGGACCGAATCTTTCGATACAGGCTTGAGAGGCTGCATGACGTTGACGGGTGGCAATTGATCGCGCAAGATGCCCGGTCCGTTGGGGAGGATAGCGGCTTGGGGTCGAAGTGCCAAATCCGACGTCAGGACTCCTGTACGCTTTCGAACGCTCCCAAAACGGGGTGCATAGATTGCGACCCGGCAACCGGCTTGAACTTCGGTAATCCCGGTCTTCGTGGTGTATTGAATAACGGTATCTTCCGGGTCGAGACCGGATTGACTGAGGTCGTCGCGCAACCGAACAGGCGGGTCGCGGTCCCCCCCGTCGTAGATGTACTCTTGTGGATCCATGCATCGGACCTCGGGTGCGCATTCCGTTTCGCACGGCGCGCATGGCACTTCGGTCCCACCAGGTGGTAGGTTGCAACCTGGAGCGCCGATCAAGCCGTTCTTGTGAGGAAATAGGGGGCGATATCCACGACCGGTCGAACAACAGGAGCAGCTTCCATCTCCATGCGAAACTCCGGAAACGGCAGTGCCAGCAACGCGTCCCAAGATTCGACTGTGCGATACGGTTTGGTAGGGAGAACCTTTTACGGGCGCGGCGGGATCGACAAACGATGGAGATTGAAACATCGGTTCGCGCGGGACCGATGTACTCTCTGGCACGGACGGTCCGAGCCTCGAGGGTCCGGGCATACCAGGAGCCGATGCTGCCGCTGGATAGCCAACAGGTCCTGCATAGCCAACAGGTCCTGAGTAACCCGTGGGTCCGGGCAACCGCGGGATACTATTTGGATTGGGCATCACCATGGCGGATTGCGGGTGTGCCGAGGCCCCTTCCTCGTACGATGCCAAAGCCACACCTTGCGGCGTTAAAAGGACTGCATCGTTCGCAACACCACTCGGTGCTTGAATCATCTTGGAGCGAGCGATCGGCTGCTGGGATGCGCTCATGCGCCTTGCCGCCATGGACTCCTGACTGAACAGGCTCGGGGCGTTCGAGATTCCAGGCCCCGATTGGCAGCCAGAGAGGGCTCCGCCCAGGAGTCCCGCGACGATCGCCAACGATGATTTTCGCAACGCTTGATTCATGCTTTGACTTCTTCTAACGGCGATCGGTGATGGATCCGGATTTGGCGGTGACAGGCCAACGTCCTTCTTCGATCAACATTTCTTTGGTCGGGATCGGCTTGAGCGTCGTCCAGGGAGGACATCCATACAGGAATTCGAGCCAGTCCTGTCCTTCGGTCACATGTGGGACGCGAGATCCCATGCGGAGGATCGCGACGGGTCGACCCAATTGGTCCGCGGTCCGCAGCGCATTCTGTTCGGCACGGACATCGAGAACACGCTGAGGCTTGCCCGACGTGTCCACCGGTTCGGCGACTTCGGAGTCCTCGAGATAGATGACCCTCAAAACCATTTCACCCCTCACTGCGTCGGCGATATCTTGCTCATCGATTTCGATTGGGATCGGAAAGCGATGTTCACGTTCAGCAGGTGGGCATGTCTTATCGATGACTTCGATGGTCGGGAACAATTCGAGTTCTTCTTCCCCCTCGATGCCTACCATGCGGAGACGATAGACGGCACCGACCAGAAGCCCAACCCGGGCTGGATTAGGCATGTCGGGAGCGAAACGCCCCCCTTCAGCAAAATTGAAGCGCACCCCCTTTGGACCTCGGACCTCGACCGCTTGCCACGCACCTCGCAAATGCGGTTTGTGCTGCAACTGAATCGATCCGATCACCCCCGGTGGCATATCATCATCGAGCAAGGAGTGCGTCCCATTGGGAAGCCTTGTCCCGGCCATTTGCCCCATGGCAACGCCATTGAAGAATGCTGCCACGGCACAGATCGCGATCATGGCTAACCAGCCTAGGATCATCGTTGGAAATGAGACTCGACGGTACATAGCGGTCCCCACTCTCTGGCGATAAGAAAATAGTCCCAGGAACTCTGGGACTATTCGTCGTCCTCACCGTAGCACGCCGCGCCGGAAACCTGCCGAGCAGAACCTGCGAGCGAGCTACGAATTTTCTTCAAGCGAAACTAGCGAATTTGTTGACCTGGTGGGCAGTATTCGCCGTTCGGACCAAAGGATCCATCCGCCCCTGGAGCACCTGCAGGAGGTGCACCTGGTCCAGGACCGGTTGCACCACCGTAGATATTCGATGGAACAGGTCGGCTGGCATGGTAGAAACCAGGTCGGCCAGCAGGATATCCAGGATGGATGTTCTGCTCGCGAATCTTGATGTGGCTCGGTGGCGTCGGATAGCTATATCCTGGCTGATGCTTGACCGTGATCTTCATCTTTTCCACAGGATCAGGAATGCTCGTGTGGGTCTTGTTCCTCATCACGTGCTGTTGCAGTCCAGCAGCATGTCCCAATGGAATGTGAGGAGGTCCTGGCAATCCAATCGGAGTACCGCTGTAGGTCAATCCGTATTGAGGAGCGGTTACGCCGGCAACCATGTTCGGAGGAACGGAGGCTGGATCGATGGGGCGACCATCAGGACCACAGAGACCTCCACCCGGACCAAAGAAGTAACCACCGGGGCCTTGAACGCCACCGTTGGCGAAGGCAGACGCGGTCAGTTCAATGTCTTTGTTACCCAATCGAACGATCGCCAAAATCGAACCGCGTCGATCGGCTTCGATGATCGGATCCAATCCCGGCTCCAATCGTGTGCTAACCAATGTGTCGATGCCCGAGATGACTTCCCCTTGGAACTCAGGGTCGGGCAAGTAGATCACTTTGGTGACGAAGTTGCCAGACAAGGCTTGATCCAAGTCTTCTTCGGTGAACTGAATCGAAATTGCGTTATGAGCCAGATAGGCGGCCGTTCGAGGATTGGCATAACCCACCTCCACCGTCGGGTATAGTTCGACCCCTTCGCGCCCCTGGATATCGGATAGCTTGAGCCGATAAATGCCACCTTGAGCGAACTCCAATCGTCCTGGGACGATCAAGCAATCGCTGGTGAAGGAACCATCGCCGACCACGTCGTACGCAATCTTTGTCGATTGCGGTTGATTGAACAGGATTTGCGTTGTCGGAGCGGGTGCTCCGTAGTTTGGCACGGGAATTGTTTCCGGTATCAACACGCCTGGCCCAGGTCCACCGACCATCGGTCCTGGTTCAGCCAACCGTGCGGCTGGAGGCATATTGTGTCGAATGGCGGGTTCGCCTCCCAAGCTTGGTGCAGCTAAACCCAATGCGGCCATCACGCCTAAAAATCTTACTTTTTTCATACGATTCCCCTTGGAATGGTTTGGGTCCAGCCAGCTTCGCTGCTAGGCAAATTCGACCGTCTTTTTCCACCTAGACTTGATCCTTCCTGGGATCCTACAATGCCGCGCTGCATTCGCATTGCGACTGTCAAATCCGTCAGGAGCCTCAAAAGCGGAATTTGAGGCGCGTCCTGAACCTATGTTCGGCACCCTGCATTTGGTTTCTTTGACAAAACCGGTACAACTTGCCCATGGAGAGTCGGAATTCCAATGCCAGCAATCCGCGACGATCGGTTCCCTTTGCTGTTTGGGTCGTGGCACTTACCTCCTTGGGATGCGTCCTGCTCTTAGTCGGCTCGTTCCGAGATCGACCCTCTCCTCCATGGGATCGATTCCTAGCGGTCGCAACCATGCCGTCGGCTGTCGCCGAACAATCTCCTTCGGCTTCTTCCAATCCGTTCGAAGCGAAACAGCGAGAAGGAGTTCGAGCCACACCCAGTCCCACTCCCACATCGACCCCCCGTCTCTCCCCCTGGTCCCCTCCCACCTCTCCAA
>JBAWXH010000009.1:0-108375 GCA_037144155.1 Planctomycetota bacterium
GTTGGGGGAAAACCACCAATCTCCCGATCAAATACCTTTAAATCAACAAGCCGGTCAGCGACCGGCTGTGGCGCGCTGGCACTTAACATCACAACCGTTAGTCAAGCATCGTCGGGAGATACAGGTTCCAGCGAACCGCCGCCCGGCGCTGACGCTTGGGGCTCTGACGATTCACGTAGCCCTCGCTGAAGCTTCGGGATTGCATTGACCTCTTGATGGGTTTGCGCTTTACCCACAATTAACTACGCAGTTCGCTGTTTCCTCTCAAGCACGCATTACTTTACAATTTGCAGCATCTTGCACGGATCCAACCGCACCACGCGCAAAACATATTCACAGGAGCCCCTATGCCGACGATGTACAAAATCCTTTTGTCGATCTTTGGAATCGCGTGGGTAACTCAATCATTCGCTCAAGAACCACCACTCTTGGACCGGCAGCTCTTTTTTGGCAATCCGGAAATCGCTGCGGGAGAACTCAGCCCTGACGGCCGAAGCATCTCCTTTCTCAAAGCCTACAATGGGATCATGAATGTCTGGGTCAAGGACTTCGATGCTCCATTTTCAGCCGCTCGCCCCATTACGAATTCCGATCGACCGCTGTTCGAATATTCGTGGACGGAAGATAGCAAATACATTCTGTATGCCAGAGACAAAGACGGTGACGAAAACCTAAACGTTTACGCCGTCGACCCTTACGAATCAACACAGCCTGGAATCCTGCCCGAGTCTCGCAATCTCACCCCGATCGAAGGGGTCGCGGCCGAGATTATCCATGTCAGTCAAAAGAACCCCGATCTGATCTGGGTCGGACTCAATCAAAGGGATGAAGCATGGCATGACCTCTACCAATTGCAAATTTCGACAGGCAATCTCAAGCGGATTTACGAGAATATCGATCGAATCACAGGATACGAATTCGATTGGGACGATCAGCTGAGATTGCTTAGTCGCACCGACGAAGAAGGCTCAACGACGTTGCTACGAAAAGATGGCAATCAGTTGACTCCCATTTTCGAAACCTTTGTCACAGAGAACGCTGCAGTCCTCGGATGGGATGAGAAGAACGAATTCTTTTATCTGATGTCCAACAAAGGCAATCTCGACTTGTCCGCCGTATTCAAAGTGAACCCCTCAACAGGCGAGCTAAAGTACTTCGAATCGGATCCGGAGAAGAGAGTGGACTTCGGAGGGCTTCAGCTGGACCGAAATACGCGTCGTATCCTTTCGACTTCGTATGTGGACGATCGTGTACGTTACTATTGGAAAGATCCTATATGGGAAGCCAATTACACCTTTCTGAGGGAAAAATTTCCTGGTCGCGAAGTGACCTTCCAAAGCGCTACCCACGACTACAGCAAATTCTTAGTCGCTTTGACGGGAGACAAGGTTGCAGCGGAGGCGTGGTTCTTTGATGCGAAGTCGCGTCAGTTGATCCATCAATACACGGCGCGCCCCGATCTTAAGGCTGTCGAACAACACCTTGCTCCGATGCTTCCGATTCGATTTCCTAGCAGCGATGGACTCGAAATCCCCGCCTACTTGACATTGCCGGTCGGGAAAGAACCTAGGAACCTTCCCTTAATCGTGCTAGTTCATGGTGGTCCCAAAGGACCCCGAGATCTGTGGGGTTACGATCCGGAGGTGCAGTTCCTGGCCAATCGAGGCTATGCCGTATTGCAGCCCAATTTCCGATCCAGCGGAGGATATGGCAAGAAGTTCCTGAATGCTGGTGATTTGCAGTGGGGCAAACTCATGCAGGACGACATCACCTGGGGAGTCCGTTATGTCATCGAGAATGGGTTCGCGGATCCTAAGAGAATTGGCATCATGGGAGGAAGTTACGGCGGATATGCCACACTGGCTGGACTGACTTTCACACCCGAGCTATACGCGTGTGGCGTTGATATCGTCGGACCGAGCAACATCTTTACTCTGCTCGATTCCATTCCCGCCTACTGGGAATCCGGCCGCGCATTTCTCTACGGCATGGTAGGGAACCCGGACACCGCCGAGGGCCGCGCACTGATTGAACAAGCCAGCCCTCTCTTCAGCGCGAATAAGATCATCAAGCCCCTCCTGATCGTTCAAGGAGCCAACGACCCTCGCGTCAAACAAGCCGAAGCAGATCAAATCGTGATCGCACTGCGAGATCGCGGGCACGATGTCAGCTATCTCCTTGCCGAGGATGAAGGACACGGCTTCGCAAAACCAGTCAATCGAATGGCGATGTACGCAGAGGTGGAACGATTCCTCGCCAGCAAACTAGGTGGCCGCTATCAGACCGATCTGCCTGCCGATATCGCACTACGTCTGTCCGAATTGAAGGTGGATTTGACGAAAGTGCAGTACATCAACCCTAAAGAAGTAGCCATTGCAAATGAGTTTCCGGCCTTCGAGCCGAAGATCGCTCCGGGCAAAGAAGCATGGGAAGTTGAAATCACCCTCCAAGGCCAAAACTTGAGCATGAAGACCGAGCGAACCATCGAACGGATCCGAGATGGATGGCTCATTCGCGACACAACCCAAAGTCCTCTCGGAAATTTTTCGGACGAGGAAACCTACACCCACAATCTGTTCCCCATCGCACGCAAGGTCATTCGGGCTGGTCAGACCATCTCCGTTCGCTATGCACCCGGGCAAATCGAGATCCAAGAAGGAGATAAGACGCAGTCCATTCCGTTTCAAGGAGCTTTGTTGACCGATGGACCAGGACGCCATTACGTATTGGCGAGCCTACCATTGGATTCCGAAAAACCGCTGGCCGTCATGGTTTCCGATATTACCACTCTCAAGGTTTCCCCGAGCCGCATTCAAATTGAGGGAAGCGAGAAACTGAACGGTAAGCCGTTCCTCCGGATCAGCCTGACCAATCTAGAAACCCCCGCGCAGGCAACCCATCTTTGGCTTGATCCAACGACGCGCCGTATCGAGCGAATCGAGCAAGTCATTCCTTCCCTCGGAAATGCCAAATTGACCATGCAACGAAGCAAGCAATAACCCTTGCATTTTTTCGGCGTTCGGCGAGCACAACCAAAGAATTAACGGTCGGTTCACCATGACACAAGACGATTGGAAAAATCCTTATCATTCCCACCCTCAAACATCTAGCACGGCAACGAATGCGATTCGCGATACCGCACCACTGGGTATGTGGTTGTTAACCGGTGTCATGACTTTGGCTTTCATTCTCGGTATCGCGTCGATGTTCATTCCTTGGCTCAATGCATGGACGATCCCTCGATTCGGCTGGATTGGTCTTATACTCTGCGCCAATCCCCTCATCTTCCTGGTCATTAGCGTGCGCCATCCTGCTAGGCGGTCCTATGCTGCAGCTGCATCGATGTCGCTTGTTTTGGGACTCATCAACGCATTGACGCTGATGTTAACTGGAACGGTAGACAAGGTCCAAAACATATTTAGCGATCGGCTTCATAGCGCGTGGTTATGGTCCGTGGTTCCGATGCTCCTCATGACGGCTTACCTAGCGTACCTCGCATGGTCTTTCCGTTCCAACGAAGTTCCCACCGACGGGAATCTGTAAGTCTCGTCCGATCTACTCTGCGAAGTTATCGACCGTACTGGCATAACCAATCCATCCAACGGTACAATCGCAGCCCAAACTGCGTGAATCCTTATTCGGATGAACGTATTGTGTTATTCCTGCTCTCCGAATCTACACCCCGGGAAATTCGGGGTTGGGGAGCAACTTCAAAATCCGCGTTGATCTGGATCGATGCTCTATGTACAAACCGGAACGTCTTGCTGCCTTTTGTGATGGAGTAATCGCAATCGCAATCACGTTATTGGTACTCGGCATCCAAGTTCCCTCGACGAGTAAAGTACCTGAGCAGCAACTGGGTGCCTACCTACTCAGTGCGATCCACCCTTTGATCGGATTTGTTACGAGTTTCATTCTTGTGGGCACGTATTGGCTCGCGCACTACGTGATCTTTCATCACGTCAAGAGAGTCGACCGCATTTTCATTGCGCTCAACGGATTGTTCCTACTATTGATTTCTTTTGTTCCATTCCCAACTGGCGTTCAAGCAGCGTATCGTGGAGATCACTACGCCTTTCTCTTTTATGCAGCAACTCAGTTCGCCTGTTCCATTACGCTTCTGGTTATCTGGGATTATGCAACTAACCACCGTCGACTGATTAATGATCGCCTGCCGGACGATTCTATTAGAATGATCCGACGCCGCATTCGGTTACCCCTCATGGTTTGTATCGTCGCTATTGCCGTGTCCTTTTTGAATCTGATCGCAGGACGACTGACGTTTCTTCTCATCCCAATCTTTTACTTCATTCGACCTGGAATGGATGGCATTTGGGGCCCTGAAGATCCTACCTCACAGGGAAACACAACGTGATTTTTTCGCGATCGAAGGATCACTCAGGAATGACTCGAAATCGCAATTTCCATCAGCTCAAAAAAATCCTTCTCCCGCGAGTCGTTCTTCTGAAATGAGGGGGGCTATGCTTGGGGATCTTCGAGTTAAGCGACCGATTTCAACAAGATGTGTGCTCGGCCACTGCGAATGGAGGCGAATCATAAACAAGCCGATGCACCCCCGCCTATCTTCCCTATGTCGCGCGAAGCCAAATTGTTATACTAGAGAGCTATGGAAGAGAAAACACAATCTTCTGAAGAGTCTGTTTCTGAGCTTCGACCGGTGCTAACGCACACCCCGGCGGATTCTGAAATGGGATCGGATGAACTCAAAGCCACTGCCTACCACGAAGCGGGCCATGCGGTGATGGCATTGGAATTGGGACGTCCCATCCACAAGGTAACCATTGTTCCAGGGCAATCGGACATAGGACTCAAACGGGACGGTGTCTGCCACATTAAAAAAGGGCGTTCCAAGGCATCCAAGGATTGGCTAGAGGATGAGGTCCTCATCCTGTTCGCGGGACTTGTTGCCGAAGCCCGCTGGACGGGTACTTATAATTTCCCTGGAGCCACACAAGATCTGCGCCAGATCCGTCGCTACTCCTTGATGCGGGCCGATGGCGAAAAGCAAATCGAGCGGCTCGAGCGCCGCTGGTTTCAGAAAACGGAGCATTATTTGTCCGATCCTGTGTTGTGGTCGGCAACAGAGACGATTGCCGAGTCGCTCTTGCAATCGCAAACAATTAGCGGACGTGCCGCAAGGCATCTTATGGAACAAGCAAAGCGGCAGTCATCGCGTTAACACCTGCCCCGCCGTGCTGACCCTGTCAGAGGAACGGATCGCATCGGTTTTAACACAACGCGAGAAGAATCGCCTGGTCCGATCCGAAAACAACCTCGGGTGAATGAGGAAAGAATGGTAGGCCTCTGAACCCAGCCTCAGACTCTCGATCACTTCGGCGGGCTATATCCAGGCGGCGGGATAACCACCTCGAAATCAGAACCCTTCACCTTACGTAGTTCTTCGTGCATTTCCGGAATGCGCTGATCCGGAGCAATGGAAACGGCCCAATCGATTCCGTTGTCAGCGTTGAGCATGCCGTAGCGTTTTAATGCTTCAAGCACAATCCTGACTTCAGTCGAGAATTTCGATGTGTCGAAATTCTTTCGTAGTCGAAATCGTTCACCCATACGAGGAAGGTTTTCATCGGTCTTGCTACTTGCGAAATGAGTTGCCGGATAGACGTAAGCGCGTCGAGTATTCTTGAACGTGACTCGAAGCGCATGCTCAATCTTGCCGCGCTTCAATTCATCGTACCGCACGATCGCTGGGAAAATCGGGAGTCCGGCAGCATCGGAACTTGTCCATCCATCGGGCCTCATTCGATTGGAATGCAGATCGAAGATCGATGCTTGGGAAGCGGTCCATCCTGTGTCGGTCTTGGTAAGTCGATAGAACTCGTAAAGTTTACGATTCACTGGATCGACAACGATCCCGTGACGATCGGCTTCAAGACTGGGTTTGCCTCGCTGAACATCTTCAAGCGACAGGCTCCGCATACTCGAGTCCCTCACAAATGCTGCTGGCCAGCCTTCGATGGGAGTATTGTCGGGAACAGGAAAAGGTCCGGAATCCGACTCCGTCGAGTACGAGGTTAGCTTCACATCGATTTTGTTTTGGTTTGGCGGGACAAGCACGAACGCCATGTCCGTGTTTCCTCTCAGCGGTTTACCAATTCCGATCGCCTCGACTATCGCCGCCGAATTCTCTGCAACGGGCCAAGTGTCACCAGTATGTTCCATGGATTGTCCGGAGGGAAAATCTCCAATGCCGAAAGAATGGCATCCGCTTGCTCGGTATCAAACGAGATGGGTTCGTTTATGTTAGGCATGGTCGCCGCACCCAGTCGGTCCAATCGAGCTTGGTCAATGATCACACCTGGCGAATCGGCGACCACTGCCAACGGGATAAGAACCAAGAGCAGAAAAAGGATGTTTCGCATTGTGTATTGGCTCCATTAGCGCGTTCGCTTGCGTTGGCGGCGGAAGTGTCAGAAGTTTGTTTTCGGGGATTCAAAGTATCGTCGACGGGAGGGCGATCCGCTTCAACGTCGCGATCGAATTTGATCTTCACCGTCGCTTATCCTCAAAAAATTGCCACACCCGTTCAGCACCGGAAAAGAAAGCGATGGGAGCATTTCCTTCCTGTGCCTCGGCGGGCATAACCAAGAGAGAAACAAGGCACACAGCTATCACATCAATCGCGGGGTTCATGGCTCGCTTACTTTCTCTGAGGCGATGCTGGATGGTCGAGGATGTTTTTGAAAGAACTCCCACATCAAGTCATTTGCAGAGATGTCCATGGTCGATTCGCCGAGGAACGATACGATCGGCTTCTGTCCAGGCCATGTGTGCCCACCCCCTTTGATCTCGATGAGAACCACCTCCCTGTCCTCTTTGCCCCCGCTCCATGTTTTGCGGGTGACCGTCATTTTGTCATCTGCTTTATCCGGCAAAGGCATGATCTCTGGCTCGGTATTGCAGCCGTTGGCTTTCACCCAGTTCTGGATGGTGTGATCGACGGATCGAAACTTTGTAATGCCATTCCGCCCAAGGAATCCTTTTCCAAATCCGCCATGGAATGGTGCAAATGCGTCTGCGGTACCATGGAACTGAATGACTGGCACCGGACGTTGATTGCGGGAAGTTTCTAGCATCAACGGGCCGCCAACCGGGGCTATGGCAGCGATACGATCGGACAATTCCGACGCCAAGTAATGCGCCATGATGCCGCCATTGGAGAGGCCAGTTGCAAAGACTCGATCCGCATCAATGTTGGCCACCGTGGCTAAATCATCTAGCAACTCGCGAGTAAAGCCAACATCGTCAATTTTGTTATCCATAGCATAGCCACAGCACTCGCCACCGTTGAACGTGAGCAGAGTGTTAGCCAACTTGCCAGTGCCAAACGGATACACGACAAGAAACCCCGCTTCGTCCGCCTTCGCGTTCATACCGGTCAATCGCATCATGCTTTCAGGGTTGCCTCCACCGCCGTGAAAAACCACGATGACGGGCGTAGCCTTGCTCGCGTCGTATTTCTCGGGGATATAGATGCGGTACCGTCGCACCAATTTTCCGACTTGTACCGTTCGTGTGTGATCTCCGGCAGTGAGATCGCTTTTCCCATTCAAGACGTTGTGCTGAGAGCCCAAAGGCAATCGCTCGTTTTGTTGCGCCTGCACCAACGTCGGAAAGGTGAGACATAGGATAGCAACCGACGCAACCCGCATTGAACCGAGTTTCTTGCTTTTCATGAATTCACGCTAATCCTGAGGAATGAGTCACAGACTGTCGGCTAGTCGTGTGAGAAGGCTGTCGTGATTATCTCTCGCGCACAGGTTTCGCGTAGATGCCTTCGAGTACAGGCAGGATCGCGAAGCCGGGAGTCGGCGTTCCATTCTTTCCGCTTGCATTGAGGTTCACGTTCAGTGCATCGCGCCACGCTTTGTTTTCAACGCTCCAAAACAAACCGCGGGTGAAATTGTCGGCCCACGTGCCGCTAAATCCCTGATCGAGTGTTTCGTCTGCCGCTTGATTCAAGAAACCTGCCAACGCCCCCAGTAGCAAAATTTCCTTCGCCACAGAACCCTTCACGGCCACGGCATCTTCGGCTTCGAGCGTCCGTCGGCCTTCGTTCAGCGCTGGCGACGCTAGGCTGACAATCTTCGCTGGCGGTTTCTCACCTGGCTGCTGCGCAGGAACGACCGCCACAATTAGTAACCAAACCGATAACGTCATTAGCCGTAGCGCGGATCTTGTACGAAGGCAATCAAATCGCATCACTTCGTCTGCCATTGATCATTCTCTTCGAGAACGCTCCGCACGGCGTCGCTATCAAGCCATTGTCGCGCCTCTTTATCCTCGCGCAGATAAGCGTCCCAGAACGCGGTCGTGACGGCGAGTATCGCGCGGTGATGATTTGGGTTCCGCCGCTCGGTCTCGCCCGGCAGAGCCCGTTCGGTAAAAGCGGAGTGTTCGGCTTTGTCGAGCACCAGTTGATACTTCGATCCTGGTGACAGGTCGGGGAAGACGATGAGCCGAGTCTTCGCATCGGCTCCGCTGATCGGGTTAGAGTCTTTCGTCCCGGTCAGTAGCATCCAGGGAATCTTCACGCTACCGAACGCCCGTTTCGTATTGCCGTTGGCGGGACCGCTGGGGCTCATTACGACCGCCGCTTGAACACGCAGGTCGGTAAATCCCTTGCCCAGCGGAGGCACTTGACCGCTGACCGCTTGCGTTGTCACTGCTCCGAAGGAGTGCCCCGACATGCCAATGTGTTTTAAATCGAACCGTCCTGAGAACGCATGTGCAGTGTCCTTGTTCCAGATTTCCAGTTGATCCAGAACCGCAGAAACATCCTGCACTCGCAACAAGAACTCCTTCAGTCCGGCCGCCTGTTTCAAAGCTGCCATGCGTTCGGCCACAGGCAAGTCTTTCCAGACGCTGTCATCGCTTCCGGGATGCTGGAGAAACACGGCCACATATCCACGCTTCGCCCAATGTTTACCCAGAAATGCTGATCCCTCGCGGTTACCACCGAGTCCATGACTAAACAGCACAACCGGCGCGGCGGCCATGTCCGTCGGCAGATAGACACGGATCGGAATCTCACGTGAGCGTTTCGCGTCCTTGATCGCCAAATCCACTTGCTCAATTTTCACATCTGCTGTGAGCAGTGGATCGTAGTTGGCCCACATTCTAGAAGACGCAATTAGGGCTAAAATCAACAGCGCAAACGCTCGGTTCATTGAATCACCTCCTAGGAACTCATGGCTTCGGCATTTCCTGGCTACGACGACCAGCGTAGTAGGCCTGGATCTCTTCTCGCGTTGCGAATCCGTCGCCATCTTTGTCGATGTCATTGAAGACGGACGGCTGCGGATACTCGTTGCGTGAAAGCTTGCCGTCACCGTTTTTGTCGGCTGTTTTGAGTGCAGCTTGCATTCTACCACCCGCAGCAGGCGTTCTATTTCTGTTGGCTGCGACACCCTGATTTCTCGCATCCTGACGAGTCCATTGAGCAGGCTGTGTGACTTTTTCCCATTCGGCGAAAGCGAATTGCAATTCGCCGAGTTTATCGGGTTGGACGGAAGCGAGGTTTTTGCTCTCGCTGATGTCTTCCTTGAGATTGAATAGCATTGGAGGCTCAGTTCGGGTGTTGACCAGTTTCCAATCACCCAATCGAGCGGCATGCTGTTGGCCGGCACGCCAGAAGAGTTGTTCGTGAGGAACACCACTTTGCGTGCCAGTGATGAATGGAATAAGGTTCACCCCATCCAGGGTTCCGTGGGATAGGCTTCCAGCCTGTCGAGAACCTTCCACAGGTTGGATGCCTATGCCACTTTCAATACCCGCAGCGGCCAACGCAGTCGCGTGGCAATCAAAACCCATGACCATTTCGCGATAGACGGTTGCAGGTGTCAGCTTGGCCTTCCACTGCATGAGAAACGGGACACGTATTCCACCTTCAAAGAATTGGCCTTTGTAGCCCCGCAGTGGATCATTTCGCGATGTGGTCTGGGTCGTCGGACCACCATTATCACTGTAGAAAAAGATGAGTGTATTGTCTTCTTCGCCAGTTTCGCGGACTTTATCAAGAACCCTTCCAACCGCGTGATCTAGCCCACTCAGCATCCCTCCGTACGTTCGTCGCTTGCGATCGGGGATGCCGGTGAGTCTTTCCGAATAGGGATTCGCATCCATTGGTGAATGTACAGCATTGAACGCAAAGTAGAGAAAGAACGGTTTATCCTTGCTTCGATCAACGAATCCGACCGCTTCATCTGCGAACACATCGGTGAGATACTTTGTGGTCTTCACTGGCTCGCCATTGCGAACGATCGGGTCGTTGTCTTGCCGGCCCGCCAAGTAAGTGTGTGCACCGCTTAGAAAGCCATAGTGATAATCGAATCCACGCTCATGAGGACGCAGTCCCTCCTTGAAACCGATGTGCCACTTGCCAACCATCCCAGTCGCGTAACCAGCTCCCTTCAACTTTTCGGCCAATGTCGGAATCTCACGCGGCTGACCAAAATTCGGATCGGCGAACCGCTCGGGCCCTGAGTTATGCTCAAAGCCAAAGCGATGCGGATACATGCCGCTCATCAATCCCGCACGCGATGGCGAGCAAACGCAATGCGTCGCGTAGCCATCCGTAAACCGAATACCGTTGATGGCAATAGAATCGATGTTTGGCGTGGGAATGTCTTTGCAGCCGTTCACTCCAATGTCGGCGTAACCGAGGTCGTCGGCGAGAAAGATAATGATATTGGGTTTGTCTGCTGTGAAACCAGACACGCAAAACGTGCACAGCATTAAAACTGCAGTCAGAAGAATTGCGATTTTTGGTCGTATCATGCTTACTTCCCAATTCTGTCGGTCGTATGGAATCATCGCTACTTCGCAGCGACTTTGGATTCGGTTAGCGGCACGAAGTACTCAACGTATCCGATCAACATCTCGTCGATCGTTTGAGGACCCCATTTAACCCGCTTGCCGGGGTCGGGGCTAATGTCGCCAAGATCGCGAACATCAACACGAGTTACCAAAAATGTTGCAGATTTCGGCTTGGCTTACAGACCGATCCCGTGAAGTGTCTAGCGGTCGACTATTTTGGTTGACATCGCAGACGCAGACAATCGAAACTCAATCCAACTCAAATGGCCCATTCAATCAAGAATCAAATCTGCTAACAATTCGCCACGAACTGATCCAGTTCCGAAGCATCGCTGGCAGCCAATCGGAATTCCAATGCCCCTGCGATTCCAGCAACTTGCTCGGGTGTACGGATGCCGACGATGGCAGCGGTCACAGCCGGGTTTTTCAGCGTCCACGCAATGGCCACTTCGCCTGAAGTTCGCCCGACACGCCGGGCCACCTCTCCCACTTTTTCAGCAATCCTTAAATTCCGCGTGAGAAGCGGTTCCTGAAACTGAGCGCTGCGTCGTCTCCAATCGTCTTCTGGGAGATGGGAAATACGATCACGAGTCATGTTGCCTGCCAACAGCCCAGAACCCATCGGTGAGTAGGCCAGCACTCCGATTCCGCGCGATTGCACATAGGGGAGGATTTCCGATTCGATCTCACGTCGAATCATAGAATACGGAGGTTGGAGGGAAGTGATCGGTGCAATGGCGGCAATCCGTGCCAATTGTACCTCGTTGAAATTGGAGACGCCGATCCAGCGAACTTTCCCTTCCTTTTTCAATTCTACCAGCGTACTCCAACCTTCCTCGATGTCTTCATCAGGTTCAGGCCAGTGAATTTGGTAGAGATCAATCGTTTCGACACTCAAGCGTCGCAGGCTATCTTCGCATTCCTTACGGATGGAATCCTTCTTGAGCACTTTTATGATCTGGCGATTCGCATCCCATGCTCGCTCGCATTTCGTAAAGACGTACGGCTTCGGCCCAGGATAAGTCGCAATGGCCGAAGCGACGACCTCCTCGGAATGCCCTAAACCATACACGGCCGCGGTATCGATCCAGTTAATTCCTGCATCCAACGCAGCATGAATCGCCCGCACACTCGTCCGGTCATCCTGGTTGCTCCAAGAGAATGCCCAACCTGCACCCCCGATGGCCCACGCTCCGATGCCAATCGGAGTAATATTTAGATCCGAGTTACCCAATGTTCGCTTTTCCATGGAATCTCAGTCGGTGGATACGTTGAGAGAAATCGCTTCTTGTTCGTTCATAAGGACCGAATCGATCCTATTCTAGCGGATGGACGCTATCGGTGGGCTGTTCCATGCTTCGATCGCTTTCTCGGTTCGTTACGATCTCGCCATCGTCTTTCCACAAAGACACTTTTGAGTATGCTATCTCGAAGGACATACCCAAGTTGTTCATAGTTTTCATCCACAAACTGAACGCTTCGGAGTGACCTAAACCCGGTCCATTCCCTTGGCGGGCACGTGGCGACCGAAAATGCTCAGTGTCTATTAACCGCTCTACTTTTCCATGTCACTACTCAACGACACATCCCGTCCGGCAGCCTGCCACATCTAGCATGAACTCCATCGCACCAAAGACATTTAGAACTATGTCCCATTCCAGCCTTTGTTTACTGATGGTGCTGGCTCTCCAGCCCAACTGCTTCGCGCAGGACGCTGCTTTGGCGGAGCAAGTCCAAGGGGAATACCTTAAAGGAAGCCTTGGTATTCAGGTCGCTGCGACTGGGGATGCCGAGTATCGCGTAACCTTCTTTGAGGGTGGGCTTCCAGGTGCAGGATGGAATCGAGGTCCGACCCAAACGACCGAGTTGGATCACGAAGCGGTTTCGGATTTGCTAAACACTGCGGAGCGCCAAGAGCGCCACGGTCCTTCACTCGGTGCCAAGCCACCCACCGGTGCCATCGTCTTATTCGATGGCACATCGCAGAGTGTTGATCAGCATTGGCAATCGGGTGCCAAGCTCGTCGAAGGAAATCTCTTGCAAGCGGGCGCGACCACCCAGAAGCGCTTCAACGACTATCGATTGCATCTCGAATTTCGAACTCCATTTTCGCCAAAATCCGAAGGTCAAGGCCGAGGCAATAGCGGTGTCTACCATCAAGCTCGCTACGAGACACAGGTTCTCGATTCCTTTGGATTCGACAACGAAAGCAACACGTGCGGTGCTATCTATGGAATTCAAGCAGCCGACTTCAATGCTTGTTTGCCTCCGCTCGCATGGCAGACCTACGACATTGAATTCGTCGCAGCACGCTGGGATGCCGCTGGCAAAAAGACTGCCGAAGCCAAGCTCTCCGTTTGGTTGAATGGTTTCCCGATTCATCGTGATCAATCCGTGCCAAATGCAACAACTGCCGCACCAAACGCCGAGTCTCCTGCGCCGGGACCACTGTATTTGCAGGATCACGGAAACTCCGTCACCTACCGAAATATTTGGCTTGTTCCGATCGATGCAGATCAAGTCGCCCTGCGGCCCCGCGTATCCGGCTTTGAACGCCTCCACACAACGATTTCGAACGACGAAGAACTGGCACTGAGCGGACGTTTGCTCATTAGCGAACTAGGCTGTGTGGCATGTCACGATCCAGGGCTGTTACCTAATCTCGACGATAGCAAGCAAGCACCCCTTCTCAAGCAAGCCGGTGCTAGGCTAAAGCCCGGATACATTGCTTCGATGCTCGCCGACGTGCATCGGTCAAAACTGGGCACAACCATGCCAGACCTATTGCATGGGCTCGATGCAAAGAACAAGTCAGAAACGATCGAAGCGATTTCTGCGTTCGTGGAGAGCACCGGAAAATCGCGCCGACATTCGCGCAGCGATCGACAAGCCTCCGAACGAGGACAACAACTCTATTCCCGAATCGGTTGTGCCGTTTGCCATGGATTTCCAGACGGAAACAAAGTCACTTCGACCAGCGTCCCGTTGCCCGAAATTTCTAAAAAATACACGTTTGATGGGTTGGCCTTGTTCCTCAAGCAACCGCATCAAGCGCGTCCGTCGAATCGGATGCCAGGCATGCAACTCGATGACAATGAAGTTCGAGATTTGGCCCATTTCTTGTTGCCCACCGTGGACCCTGCCGACGCCCGTCCGGATACTCGTTTTAGCCTCTACCATGGTGAATGGAACAAATTGCCCGATTTCGACAAGCTAACAGCCATCACGAAAGGAACCACCGAAGGTTTCGATCTTGGGGTCGCCGATCGCAACAACAACTATGCAGTGCGTTTCGACACGTTCTTGACGATCGACACCGCAGGCGAATACCGATTCCATCTCGGATCCGACGATGGCAGCAAGCTCTATGTGGATGGCAAGACGGTGGTCGATGTCGACGGCATTCACCCTCACCAGACATCCTCCAATTCGATTCGACTCGATGCCGGCACGCATTCCCTCCGAGTTGAATACTTTCAAGGTGGCGGCGAAGCCACTCTCGATGTGCAATGGGAAAGCGATTCTTTTGTACGTCAATCGCTCGACGGGTGGTTGACGCTCGACCGCGACGGAGCAAAGAGCCCGGCCAAAGAATCGGTAGTCGATCCGTCGATCATCGAAAAGGGAAAGATTCTCTTTACGAAAGTCGGATGCGGGCAATGCCACAAGATGCCTGGTCTGCTATCGTCCACCGGGCAACTGGCGAAGGCTCCTCGATTGGATCAATGCAACCCCGAAGAAGGGTGCCTCGCACAACGCCTTCCCGCAGGAATCCCCGATTATCGCTTGAGCTTCAATCAGAAGGAAGCCATCCGTGCGGCACTGCAGACGCAACCGAACGACGAACTCGCGGAATCACAGCGCACGAAATTCGCACTGCATCAACTGAATTGTGTTGCCTGCCACCAGAGAGATGGCTGGGGCGGACCCGAATCCGACAAACTCGAATTGTTTCAGTCGACCATTCCTGAGATGGGGGATGAAGGACGATTGCCACCACGCTTGACGGGCGTTGGGGATAAACTCAACGACAAATTCCTCGCTAAGGTATTGGCAGAGGGCGCGCGGCATCGACCCTATATGCACGTTCGCATGCCGCAGTATCACGAGGCCACCAACGGATTAGCAGATCATTGGAAGAAGACGGATCGCCCGTCGGATGATCGCATTGCGCACGCCGCAACCGAACCTGAAGTGCGAACTCTTGCTGCGGGTCGCCAATTGGCAGGTATCAAAGGATTGTCCTGCGCCCAATGCCATACTTTTGGAAATCAAAAAGCGATCGGGATCCAAGCCATCGGACTGCTCTCCATGACCGAGCGATTGCGACCAGAATGGTTTTATCGTTACCTGATGGAACCCACGAAATACCGACCTGGAACTCGCATGCCGGCCAGCTTTCCGGATGGCTCCAGCGTTC
Organism: Planctomycetota bacterium; assembly: GCA_037144155.1. GTDB lineage: Bacteria > Planctomycetota > Planctomycetia > Pirellulales > Pirellulaceae > JBKCUI01. The sequence continues at coordinate 15,278 of JBAWXH010000009.1, forward strand.
TCAAGACCGTGTACGACGGCAATGCCGAACACCAAATCGCGGCATTGTGGAAATACCTAGCTCAGGGAGATAAAGCTTCGATACCTGAAGGACTGTTGCGCGATCAAATGGTTCTCGAACCTAAGGATCGGCCGATCCTGTATCGCAATTTTCTAGAAGGACTCTCCGCCCGTGGGATCGCGGTAGGATATCCCGGCGGTCTCAATATCGCTTGGGACGCAGAATCAATGAGCCTCAGCAAAGCATGGCAAGGCCAGTTCATCGATGCTTCCATGCATTGGCGCGATCGCGGGGTCGGACGACAACGACCGCTCGGGGATCTGATTCTCTCCTTTGAAACGGTTTCGCCCGTGGCGATTCTCGACAATCCTGAAACCGTTTGGCCCACCTCCAAACAGATCACCAAGTCCCATCATTTCAAGGGATATCGGCTTGATCACGCAGGCTATCCGACGTTTCGCTATCAGATCGACGGAATCGAAGTTCTCGACAGACCCGATTTGATTCTTTCGCAAGATGGAACACCGGGCTTGAAGCGCACCTTGACGGTTCAGAGTGCAACCGAGGAGAGCCAAACCAAAAATTCTGCTTCAGGCAAACTCTGGTTGCGACTCGCAGAGGGGAATCAGATTCGCTCGGAGGATGCGAACACTTGGCTGGTAGATGACCAGTATCGAGTCACGATCCCAGCTTCCTTTGCCGCGAGAGCATCCATTCGCAATTCCAACAATCGCCAGGAATTGGTCATGCCAATCGAATCACTTGCTCAACCGTTCAACGTGGAATACGTCGTCCGCTGGTAACGATGACTTGATTTTTGCATGCTCGTCTCAATTGCCCTTCACATCCGATGATCCAATGTCATTTTCCTCGAACACTGCCTACCCAATCATGATGCCGCCAAACTTATGTACGATCATCTCTGTGAGCGCGTGGATTGTTTACTCGGCTTTGGGTAGCGTCGGAATAGCCCAGGATCGATCCAAAGTCTCGAAGGAATCCGAGTACTTCAAGATCACGTCGTTCGAAATTCCCGAAGGGGTCGAATTGGAAGCAACCTCCTTCCAGTGGATGCCCGAAGGCAAACTCGCCGTCGCTTCCCGACGAGGGGAGATTTGGATGATCTCGAATCCTTTATCAGACGTGGTCAAAGCGGATCAGTTCCAGCTCTTCGCACATGGTCTTCACGAACCGATCGGCTTGACCTACCGCGATGGCTGGCTCTATGTGACCCAGCGTCCGGATGTGTCGAGACTGCGTGATTCCGACGGGGACGGGGTTGCCGATGATTTTGAGGTGGTCGCCGACGGTTGGGATATCACTGGCGATTACCATGAATATGCCTTCGGTTCCAAGTTTGACAAAGACGGAAGTATTTGGGTCGCCCTGTGCTTGACCGGCTCATTCGATAGCAACGCCCTGTATCGCGGTTGGGCCGTCCGCACCACGGCCGATGGACAGACAATCCCAACAACCAGCGGCATCCGTTCTCCAGGTGGAATCGGCATGAATTCCGTTGGTGATATGTTCTATACCGACAATCAAGGACCATGGAACGGAACCTGCGGATTGAAGCACTTGATCCCAGGAAAGTTTTCCGGACATCCAGGCGGCTTCAAATGGTATGAACAAGCGGAGAGTGTCATGGGACCGAAGCCGCTTGAACCTAAAGACGGCAGTCGGTTTGTAATCGAAGCCGACCGCATCCCCGAATACGAGCCTCCCGCAATTCTCTTTCCGTATGGCAAAATGGGGCAATCGGCGGCTGGCATCGCTTGCGATATCAGCAACGGAAAATTTGGTCCGTTCTCAAATCAAATGTTTGTTGGCGATCAAACCTTTAGCACGGTCATGCGGTGCTATTTAGAGAAAGTCCAGGGTCATTACCAAGGTGCATGCTTCCCCTTCCGCGAAGGCTTTGATTGCGGCGTAGTGGGATTAGAAATGCTGCCCAATGGTTCGCTGTTCATCGGCGGTACCAGCCGAGGCTGGGGTTCGCGAGGCAATAAGCCTTACTGCGTCCAGCGATTGGATTGGACTGAAAAACAGCCCTTTGAGATATTGGAGATGCGAGCTCAATCCAATGGCTTCGAGCTTGTCTTTACGGAACCAGTGGACAAAGAAACAGCTCTTCAAAAGGATTCGTACGAAATGCGGACGTTTACGTACATCTACCAAGCATCCTACGGCAGTCCGGAAGTGGATGCATCCACACCGACGATCAAGGACATATCCGTCTCAGAAGATGGTCTTCGCGTTCAGTTGTCAGTGGAAGGATTGAAACGGGGTCACGTGCACCATCTTCAGGCGAAAGGTATCCGATCCGCAGGATCGAAACGACCGCTCCTTCACGGTGATGCATACTACACGCTCAATTATTTGCCGTAGTGCGCACTTGGGGCCCTATCGCGTGTGCGTCTGACGATGACTAGTCCTAGCATACCTTTGATGCAATTCGATGCGTGAAGCGATTGGCTGACTGCACTTTTCACCGTGCGCTAGGCCAAAATGCCATCGATTACTTTGCCAGTAGAGAGGCGATGCGGGCGGTTTTCGCGATCGTGCAGCATCTGTTGTGGATCGTATCCCAACTGATGTATCATCGTTGCTGCAAAGTCTTGAGGGGTGACCGCATCGCGGATGGGATACGCACCGTAGCGATCGCTCTCTCCATAGACACATCCTTTGCGAATCCCTCCTCCAGCTAGAATCCCGCTATAGCAATACGGCCAATGCTCGCGTCCTGCATTATTGGCCGTGATCTGTGGTTTGCGGCCAAACTCACCGACCCACGCAATCAACGTTTCATCCAGCAAACCACGCGACTCGAGATCTTCGATCAACGCCGACAGGGCCATATCGGCTGGAGGAATCAGATCGTTCTTCAAGCGATTGAAATTGTTGCCGTGCGTATCCCAGAAGTTTTGACCATCGTTATGCCAGTTGACGCTGACAAAGTTGACACCGCTCTCGATCAATCGTCGCGCTAATATCACGCATTGACCATGGATGTTTCTCCCATATCGCTCTCGCATCGAAGAGGACTCGGCATTGATATCGAACGCTTGTTGCACTCTCGAGCTGGATAGCATGGCTGCGGCTTGGGCCTGTTGCGCGGTCCAATTGCCAGCCACCGCCGATCGATCCAATCCGATCCGCTGTGATTCGATCGCTTGCAGGAGATGGCGGCGAGACTCTAAACGTTCCAGGGAAATATCTCCGGGCAATGAGAGACCTTGAGGTTTCCAATCGTTGTGATTGGGATCACCCGAAAGCAATACACCATTAAGGCTGGATCCAAGCCAGCCTCCGTGTTGGCCAGGCGCTTCTCCTCCAGGAGCGGCCGGATGGAAGGCTTTCCAAGGCAAAGTAACAAACGACGGCATACCGTCGGAGTTGCTTCGTAAATGGGAAAGCAAACTACCCATATGGGGTGAGTCTTTTTCGCTCGGCGGGGCCGCATCACTCTTGAGAACAGGGGCGGGATTTCCGGTCAACGTGGCATGACCACTCGACAAATGGGCCGGGTCGTCGTGTCCGAGCGAGCGAATGATGGTGAAGCGATCGGTTAGGCGAGACAGGTTTTTAAAGTGTTCGCAAATTTGTGTCCCTGGCACAGCGGTCGAAATGGGTTTGAACTCACCTCGAATCTCCGCCGGCGCGTCCGGCTTCATATCAAAGGTGTCGAGTTGGCTTGGACCACCCCACATGAACAGGAAGATGCAACGTTTTGCACGTATCGGAAGAGTTGGCTCGCTGGCGAACACCCCATTGCGATCGACTGCGCCTAGGCCCAACCCGAGGGCGCCCAGCGAACCCGCCTGAAGCACTTGGCGACGTGAACGACGCAACCAGCGTTGAAATCCCGCACAAACCTTTTCTTCGGACATGAAACGACAGCTTTGAAAGGTGGGACAGAACCGGCCAGCGATCGGTCGAAAGTCCGAGCCGATTTGACTGCGATTGATCAGATGGATTGTGAGGAGGGAGGATGGGATCTAGCTTCCCGGTGGGTGACTCGATTATAGTCGGATAACACCGCAGAGTCGAGACGAGCATTCGATGGGTCAGGGAATGCTCAGAAGGATAATCATTCGGGATTTCGCAGATTGTACGGTGTGTGAAAAGATTCCGTCGAATGATCGAAGCCAACGTCGAAAGTGGTTTGCTGACAATCCGCACAACCCAGAACTACTCGGGTTCGATCAAGGTAAAGGCAACGGCACAATCGTTGAATAGCTACGAAGGAACGGGGGCAACGAGGGGAGAGCTTTTGAATGGTGCGCCACGGTGACATGGTGACATGGTTCTCGCAATACGCTTGTGAAGCGTTGCATCACTCCCCAAGGATGCTCCAGCCAAGCGGTGCAAAGGCAACTCCTCGGATGTTTTGACCGTTGGTTGCCATCCATTGCATTTTCAGATGCAAATCGTCAGGAATACCCTGATTGACATGCCCATTCAACCCCGACAATACCGACCATCCGCCGTTGGGAGCATAAGCTACTCCCTTGATTTCATTTCCTTGAGTCGAAAGAAGCTGCATTGCCTGATGTGCTTCCGCGGGAATGCTTTCACTCACAAATCCGCTGAAGCCATGGAGAATCGTCCACCCTCCGTTCCGGGCGAAGGCCACACTTTTGATGTCCTCACCCTGATTGGCGAGTTGCACCATGGACGCCTGAGCCCTGGCAGGAATAGCGTCGCAAACAAAGCCGCTTTGTCCGTGCAACAGACACCACCCTCCGTTGCCAGCGAAGGAAATGCTTTTGATGTCGGATCCAGTAGACGCTAGTTGCCCCATCGCATAGTGCGCTCCATCGGGGATGTTTTTGTTGACATAGCCTGAGCATCCATACAAGATGCTCCAGCCACCGATCGGAGTGAACGCGATCCACTTCACACGTTCGCCACTCATGGTTAGTTGCTGCACTGCAAGATACGCGTCGTCAGGAATATTGCGGTAGTACATCAGTAGCTCCAGTTGAAAGAATGTGCATGCGACCAGTGCGTGATGGCAAGAAGCAACATCGTGGCAAGAAGCAAGTGCACCAGCACGAACCGAATACGAAAATCGGGCATGGCGAATCTTCGCGTTGTCCCTCGGAACCATGGATCGACGCCGGTGCAGTCTATACGATCGGTCATTCGATCGCCACCGTCAACCGCCGGTCAAATCGACGTCGCCAGAACAGATGACAAAGAGATCAGGGATTCCAACCTATTCCGACGTTTGCGGCACTCCCCAAAGCTCCGCGAGCAATTCAAACATCGCGGGATCATGCTCACGCAATTGGTCTCGACTGAACGGGAAGAAATCATTGATGCTAAAAAACGCTTCGCTAGCCTCTGCAAAATACTCCTGCGGTGTTTGCATCGCATAAGCCTTCACTATGGAGCTACGTCCGTCGCCAAAACGCTGTTCGACTTGATCATAACGCCCACCAGCCCTTGCTCTTTGATACGATTCATTGATCTTATTGTTCCCGAAACCATCTTTTAGGACACGGTCGTGGTACGCGTGAGCCAACTCGTGCAACGCAAAATTGGGCATGCGTCGCGTTTCCGCCTCAAAGATTCGAATATTCGTGAACTCAATTCCCTTTTCCATTGCCGTATTGCGATGATTGGCTCGCAACCAATCGACACTCGGATGGTATTCCGCCCTCGGCTGTATGTTTGCATATTCGGGAGATAACCAGAGTTGTACTTTGCGAAGTTCCTGAACCGCAGGCTCGGGAACCACACGAATAATTTCTTGCAATTGCCGCTGAAGGAGTTCGATCGCCTTGGCTGTTTCCGCGGGCTCGGCCGACTCCAGATCCTTGCTGATGTGCAAAGTCCAACCTTCGCACGGCATTTCCCGGTATGTCCGAGACTCTTCGTCTCCCCCATGGGCCGTACAGACGGAAGCCATCAGGAACGATAGAACCCAGGCTATTGTTTTCGAGGCCCGCTTGACCATTTCCATCCTTCTTTCCGCGGAGTCTTTCGGTTGTTATCGTTTGGTTACTTAGCGGGATACCTAGGTGATCTCTTATCGATGAACGCGGAAATTCCCTCGCGTGCATCGGGAAGTTGTAAACAACGAATGTATGCCTCCGTATCGGCACGATACGCGACTTTCGGTTGTGATCCCTCATCCAAATGGACTAATCGTTTTGTCCATCGCAATGCTTCGGCGGGCAATTCCAACATCCGTTCCGCCAATTGCAATCCTCGCTTGAAAAGCATAGCGCCTGGAACTACCTCATTCACTAGACCCCACTCCCAAGCTCGATCGGCAGAGATTGGCTCGCCGATCATACACATCTCCAGTGCTCGCGACTTGCCGACCAATGCGGTCAGCTGTGCGATCCCGTAACCTGGCGGCCAACCCAATCGGATCTCGGGCATTCCGAAGCGCGCATGGTGTGTCGCAATCCGAAGATCCGCCGAATAGGCCGCAACGCAACCCGCTCCCAACGCATCTCCATGAACCAACGCGATGACCGGTTGTGGTAGGCGTTCGAATGCCAAATAAACTTCTGCTTGGCGGTAACTCAATTCTCTGGCTGCATCGGCAGAAAAACTGGGTAGTTCCTTAATATCATCACCCGCACAGAACGCATCCCCAGCCCCTTTCAATAGGACCACTCGCACGTCGTCTGGGTGACCGAGCAACCAGGACACGAGGAACTCCAAGTCGCGCGTCATGGAAGCATTCACGGCGTTCCGCGAGCCAGGCCGATTGAGAGTCACTATCGCAATTCGATTCTGGATATCGACGATCAACGTCTCAAGAGAAGGCAGCGTTCCAGAATTGGGAATTAGATTCATCGCTCTCGGTGGATCCCCTGATAGCTTCACAAGATTTTCGATCAACCGCTCCAATTGCACCAAGGCTCGCGTATGCGTTCCATGGCCTACTAGCCGATCCCCCGCGGTCGCTTGGACATCAAACACAACTCGCCTGCCATCGATCGCTGTGACTTTTGCGGAACCCTCCACCTCGGTTCCGAGGGATGCTCCACCCACATGCTCTATGTGAACATCGACACCGACCGATTCCTCTCCAGGTTCTAGAAAGGGGCGCAAAGCTTCGCGGCTGGCTCGCTCCATAAGCAAGATCATATTGGGAGTGGAGAAGACAGTTGCTCTCGGATCGCCACCCAAGGTGATGACCATCGTAGGATCCACCGTCCAACACAATGTTCCCCTGTCCCCAATTTTCAGTCCAGGTCTCATGGTGTTTCCATCTTGATCTTCCAGCGGAAGATGTGGTTCTTTATTCCGATGAATGAACGGAAGATCTTTGCACTGGCAATGTTCCTAGGCTCTCGTTGGGGGGTGCGATTGTCACATAGGGAACATATCCCGAGTATCGCCTCACCCGTTCGCACAGCCTATTACTTTCCTATGTCCGCAATCCATCGAGCATCAGTGATCCCCGTGATCGTGATCATGCGGGTGCGACTGGAATGCGGGATGCTTTTTGTCCCCTTTCGCTAGGACGTAAGCTAGCAGATCCAAAATCTCTTCCTTGGTCAGCTTGTTCAAAAGCCCTGCCGGCATGGAGGAAACAACGGACTTCTTTTGGCCAACGATCTCGCTTTTTTCAAGTACTGTCGGCTCTCCCTTGGCCAGCGGGTCGACCATGATCTTGATGTATTCATCGGTTTCTTCGACCACCATTCCCGTTACGATGGCATCCGAATCCATTTGGAAAATGCGCGCTTGGTACTTCTCCTCGATATCGGCAGATGGTTCGACGATCGATTTGAGCATGTATTCTGGGGTGAACTTCTTCTCGTCAAGCTTTGCAAGTTCAGGACCGAAATCTTTCCCTTCTCCCCCTAGCTTGTGACAACCAATGCAACTCGCTGCAGTGAAGAGACTTTTGCCGACTTCGTACGAACGTTCCTTTTTGAGTAGCTTCAGGTCCTCTGCCAGATCCGCGACTTTCCATTCCGTGTTGCGACCAATGCTATTGAGCAGTTCGTCTTTCACCGGGAGAGGATGCGCGGCCAAGTATGCCGACGGATCGGATTGGTAGCTTTCCAAGTCCGCTACGACAACGAGAACGCCGAACATGCGCCGCCAGTGCCCAGGATAGGTACAAACGTACGGGTACATGCCAGGCTCTTTCGGGACATCAAAGCTCAATGATTGGCTTTCCCCGGACGATAGGAGCTTGCTGGACAGTAGGATCTTGTCCGACTTAGGTACAAAATTTCGCTCCCTCGCGTCGACATCTTGCGCTGAAGCTTCCGCCTTGAGCCCAATTTCCTCGAGTGCACCCGGCAAAACGATGACCAAGTTGTGAGGCATGTTGTCCGTGTTTGAGAATCGGAATTCCACCGGTTTACCCGCCTCGACGGCGATCTGTTCCTTGTCATATAGCATTCGCTCAACCACGGTTCCCACCGCGATCGTTCGCACATCAAGGTTTTGGAGCCGATCAAGAATCGCCTTTGATCGATCACTAGGAAGCTTGCCAGCGAAGGACTTAAGAAGTTCCACGGTTTCCACTGCAGTTCCAGTGGTTCGCAATCTCGCTGGTATGCTGCTCAAATACCCCACCAAATTGTCCGTCAAACCGGGAATTTCCTTCGCATCCCAACTGGCCTCTGGCAAATTACGGAGCGCGGCAATGGCGGCTGCTTTGCTTCTATCGGTCTTGATCAGACGAGTCCAATCCCCGAATTTCTCTTTCTCAAATCCCGGAATCGTAAGGGCAGCACGGATGGCCAAATCATGAATTGTTTCCGATCCTCCTGCGATGCTCAATCGATCGGGCGCGATGGCTTGCTTTGCAAATCCAGGACCGCTCCAAACGACTTGCAAGCCGTCCCCACCCCCATTGTCAAAGTAGGTCACGATCAATGGATGACTCCCTGCTTGAAGATCGATGGTAGCACTCTTTTCCGACATGCCGTGTAGACCATCGTTGTCGATCAGGATCTTGTCATCGAGGTAAACCCGAGAGCCATCATCGGAAGCGATGGAAAACGTGTACTTGCCGGATGTCGGGACGAGAATGCTTCCGGTAAACCTCAATGCAAAATCATCTGCCTGCTTGCGTTGCGGCACATCCATCACGATTGCGGGAACGATCCCACTATCGGTCGGCTTGAGCGATGAGAGTGTCTCTCGCGCAACATTATCCGGTGCGGGATAAAAGTAATCGACTGCGATTCCGGGTTGTTGCAACGTGGCACCGCTCGGCTCCGATTGCAAGCCGGAGGGCAAGTCAAACATAAGAGACCGAACAGAAAAAAAGAGATTCTTTTGGAGGTCGGGATTGGAAACACCGGGTACCGCGTTTAGCAAATCTCGTAGTCCTTCTTTCGAAGACGCTGCAGCGGTGAATGCCGCATCGCCATTTCCCTCGGCAGTGACCCAGGCAGCATAGCCTAGCTGTCGCGTTCCTTCATTCTTTGCTTTGGTCGCCAAGTTCTGGAGTGCGCCTCGCACCTTCCGTAATTCAGCAACGGGTTGTTCCAAAAGCAATTCGCGCAAGCTTTTTAAAGCGTCGAGTTGATTGGATGCGTCTCTTTCTTGAACAAGGGAGACGATCAGAGGAACAGAACTTTCCTTTCGAATCTCAGACATGCTTCGAAGCGCGTCCCGGAGTGCTGGTCCACTCGAATTCGCCCGATCTAAGACAGCTTTCAATGTCCTCTCTGTGCGAGGCAATCGGAGAATAGTCTCCGCATCCAAATGGGCCAGTGCGAAGGCAAGAGCTGCGTCGGACAGTGGCTCTTTTGCAGCGATGCTGTCCTTCAATTGGGCATCTGCCTTGAGAGACTGCCTAGCGTATCGCACTACGGTTTCCAACTCCGGATCTAAGGGGCGAGCAGCGACTTCGAAAAAGGCTTCGGTGGCAGCCTTGCCGCCGAGTTCAACGGCCGCCTTGGCTGCTTCGGCGCGTACCAATGCCGATTCGTCTTTGGATGCCGCGATCAATAGAGCGTCCCATCCATCGAGGCGTCCCGACCAGTGCCCGAGCGTTCGGATAGACGCTGCTCGCACGCGCGCATCCTGGGCAGCATAAACCTTCTGGATCCATCCGAGATCAGGTCGGCGATGCTCCTCTAGGACCCACAGTCCCTCAAGGAGAGCTTGGGCATCGGAGGGGTTCTTCGGATCGAGCTTTTTCGCCCATGCTTGCAGTTCCTTCACAATCGCTTCTGAGTCGCGACTGCTCAACTCCAACCGTGCGCGATAACGGGTCGAATTCTCTTTGGCATAGAACGCATTGAGAACCTCCCCGATCGGCTTCCCTTTCAGTTTGACGGACTTGAGGGGTGCTTTCCCTTCCGTTGTAACTCGGTAGATGCGCCCATGTTCATGGTCGCGGTTCGGATCTCGCATGTTGTGCTGCATGTGTCCGATGATGGCATTCGACCAATCGGAAACATAAAGTGCTCCATCTCCACCCACTTCGACATCCGACGGACGGAAATTGGGATCGCTTGACAGGAGAATCGGTTCGATCTCTTCTGCCGTGATATCAGCGCCATTGAATTTCACCTCGTGCTGAAGAACACCGAGAACTCCGATGCAATTGCAAATGAGAAAATTGCCTTGGTTCTTTTCAGGAAAGAGGCTGCTCGAAAGAACGCCAGTCGCTGCTACGGGACGGACGCGCATCTTGAACCACTGTTTGTTGCCAATCCCCTTTCCGATATTCACGAAGGAACCGGTTCCGCCCGTTCCGTCGTTTGCAAATTGATTTCCCCATTGGTCAAACACATCGCCGTGAGGATTCGGACCGATCGGAAAATGAAACTCCATTTCGAAGGTGCGGGGGTTGAATCGATGAACACCGCTTTCGCCGGACCGAACGGTTTTCGTTGGCGTCTCCATCGCGGCGATGTTAAAAATCCCTCGCGACCAATAGAGCCACCCATCGGGGCCGAGCAGCATTGCATTTGCAGAGTGGTGGGAATCCGCGCTGCAAACCCCCTGAAGCATACGGATCTTCACGTCGGCGACATCATCGCCATCGGTGTCTTTCAGAAACCAGATTTCTGGCAGAGCGGCTACGAGCATTCCGCCGTTCCAAAATTCAAAACCGGTCACGCTATTGAGTTCATCGGCAAACGTCACGCAGCGATCCGCAACACCATCCCCGTCATCATCGGGAAGACAAATGATCCGGTCGCGGCGCGGCTCGGTCGGATTCCAGTGAGGGTACGATGGCCACACCGACACGAACAACCTCCCATCGGTGTCCACTGCCATTTGCACGGGATTCACTAGCTCTGGAAACATTTCTTCCGAAGCGAAGAGATTGACTTTCATTCCGTCCGCGATCTTCATCTTGTCGATCGCTTCAACACCCCCTAGGTACTTGTGCTTACCACCCGATTGCGTGCCGGGAATGTTCGTTTTCACTTCAAGTTCCGCAGGAAGATTGTCATCTTTGACGACATACTCTTTCCCCCGAGCAACGTCCCAAATGCCTTTATCCCGATTTCCGGTCATGACATCCAAGATCTCCATTTCACGCATCATGACATCTGCATTGGATTGTCCAAACCATGCGAGCTTGGAACGGCCGCCGAAAACGTTGTATCCATCGACGACGCGGTATCGGCTAAACCAATGATAGTTTTTGTCTAAGATCGCATTTCGCAGCTTTGTTAGCTGGGACGCGTCCTGCGGGAGCTTTTCGTTAGGGAACAGATCTTTTGCAATGACCTTGGCGATCTCTCGTTCGCCATCATCGGATAGGTGGATACCATTGATCGTGAGAGGCGATGTGGACTTTGCATACAACTGCTGCGAAGGAGTAAACAGATCCACAAAAACGACATTCTTTTCAGCGCAGACTTCTTTCATGGCTTGTGTGATCAACGCCAGGTTCGGATTGTTCTTGCTCCCGTCCGGTAGATTAGGGTTTTTTAGATTTTCGTGAGCAATCGGTGAGAAAAACACCAATCGAGGTGGGTTCTGGCCGTTGTATTTTTGTGCCAGCATGCCGTCGATCGTATCCGCAAGATCCTTGCGAAAGGCCGGGATCGATCCTGGACCTTTGAGGGCTTCGTTGTATCCGAAGAAGCTGAAAACGACGCTCGCTTCGACCTTGGTCAGCCATTCATCGGGACTACCAAAGTTTTCCTCTCGTGACCGCAGCTTCAACTCATCTCCTGGATATCCAAGATTGCGGACCTGAAGGTCATACTCCGGATAGGTCGCGTGCAGGTAAGTTTCCAGCCATCCGGAATGCTGCAATCGATCTGCGGTAGCATTCCCGATGATCGCGATGTGATCTCCCTTACGCAATTGCAACGGGGGCGCTGACATTGCGGATGCAGAGCAGAAGATGAGAATCAAAACGGAAAGCGCGGATTGGACTTGGCGTTGAGAATTCATAGGTGGTATCGACAGGTGAGTGTTTGAGGTGGGACCCCCGACACCCTGACGCGAGAGTGGTGGGAGCTATCGGAGGGGAAAGGTACATTTCACGATCGCTCAATGCCATCTAGCGCCGAGCTGTATGCCGAGCATTATAACGTACCCGATCGTCCCCTGTTTGGACGGTTCGATTTCGATACGGAAGATCAGAAGAAAAGCCGGCAAAAAACCGCAACGGAACTAGCGCAGCGAGGCTTGGCCTTTGGCTGAAAACGGTATCACTGGGAACAGCTTTGGCAATTCGGATTGGCGGGGCGCGGACTTGGAGCGGAATATCCATACGCGGGAACGTTCGCGGAAGGCAATGGTGCCGCTGTACCGGGATAACCAGGGGGCATTACGCTGGTGGCGGCTGGATTGCCATTCGGGTATCCGGGTGGGACATAACCTGGAGGGGCGTATCCTGGCTGTACAGCCATGGGTGTGTATACCCCCGGTTTACGGGGTGCGAAATGGCACATTCCCCAGTTGTCGCATTTCCACTGTTCCATGCTCCGAATTGCACCGCAACCTCCCGTCATTGCAACGAGAATTACCAATCCGATTTTTTGAACGCTTTGCATGATCGCCTGTCGCCACAATGAATGAGCTGGAGCCCTAATTCCTCCCGAAGTATTCCCCAAGAATTGATTTGAGACAGAATTTTTTCACTATTTGTCATGATTTGCTCAAGCCGCACAGCCGGAGGTCCGACGTCCGCACGACGTTTTCATTCGCGAAGGAAATGGTGATTCCCTCCTCCGAGCCTTCGTCCCGGTAGCAAGTCACGAGCAAGTCACACGCCCTTTCGGAGGCGTCAATGGGTCATGGCGATGCTTGCGTTCGATGGAACAACCATCGACAATGAGGCTGTTCCTCGCGATCCCGCGTTCGATCCGTTCCTTTCAATGACGATCGTTCGTTCCCACCTGCCGATCGCCCCCTCCACACACGCAGTCACGAGTAGTCCTTTCCCCATGTCATGCTCTTCTCCGATGCGGTCTTTCAGCCATCGCTCATTCCTTACCGTGGTACTGAAGGCGTGGTTGTGGGTCGTTTGCATTGCTTCATGCAAATTGGCATTGAGTCAAACTGCGCCAACGATAGCCAATGCGCTCGCCGCCGATTTGGAAACAGACTTTCAAACGATCGCGGTTCCTTTTCTGAATCGCTACTGCCTTTCATGCCATAACGAGACCGAGCGAGAATCCGGCATTCGGGTCGATGATTTGAATGCTTCGATCCCCGATTCCGTTATCGGTCTTTGGGAAGGCATTCGAAACCAGGTCGATAGTGGCGCGATGCCACCAGAAGCGGAACCACAGCCAACCGAAATCGAACGCAAAGCCCTTAGCCGTTTTATCGAACATGCCGTTCATCTTGCCCGTTCACGCGAGGTACCGCGCAATGGCAGCATGCGTCGCCTCACGGTTGCGCAATATGATACGACACTTAAACAGTTGCTCCAGATCGGCGAACACCTGATCGATCAACTGCCGCCGGACGCGGTGTCGAAAGATGGATTCACAAACAATGCGGCGACATTGCAATTGTCACCATTGCAGCTCGAAGCCTATTTTCAAATTGCTGAAACCGCGCTATCGCTTGCAACGGTCGATCCGTCCCATCCACCTATCCTGCAGCATTTTCGGATGCAACTCGGCAAGAACATCAATCCCGACCCATGTCGGGATAACTTGGTGCTCGGCGCACTGAACCACCTCCTGCCGAGCACCGATTTCATTGTCGACGAACCCGAACTGCACAAACCCTTTGCTTACACTCCGTTTCGCATGCAGCGGCAATTTCGTTTCATCGAGGGATACCAAGGAAACGATACCGTTCGCGCCTGGCGCGATTTCGACAGTATCTACCATGCCGTGTTCGCTTGCATGCGCGGAAGCGAAGGCTACCCGAAAGGCCAAGCTTACGAAACTGTCCCCAATGGACTCTTGTTGAGACCTGCTATCCCTAGCACCGAGATCTTTGGTGAATCCAGCACCTATGGCCCGCATGCAAACTTTAAGATCTCGTTGCGCGAATTGCCCGACCGGGGACGATTTCGGGTGACGGTTCAAGCCGCAAAATGGCCCGATGGTTTATTGCTCGATGCCAAGTTGCCCAGTGGCGATGACTCGGATCAGATCGTTCGTTCGTTGCATGGGAGCGATGTTGCCAAAGCGGATATTGAGATCCCGGACGATGGCATCTATCGCTTGGATGTACATCTTCCTTTGAAAGGCAAGCGATCTGCTCGAACGGATTCCAGTCGCCTCGATCAAGGCCTTTCTGCTCGATGGAGTTTCGACACATCGGCCGATGGAAAAGCCTCCGATGGAATCATTCCGACGAAACTTGACGGGGGTGCAAGATTTGAAGCATCTCCTTTTGGCCACGCCTTGTGGATGGATGGGACGGACGATTGCGCGATTGCCGACACAGATCCACGGCTTTTGGTCGGCTCCGGGGATTTCACCGTTGCCGCTTGGATCAATCCTCGTGGATTGAGACAAGCCGGCATCGTAGCCCTCGGATCCTACAATTACACCCACGGATGGATCTTGGATATGCCCGATGGACGTGGGGTACTACGACTTGAAACCGCCAACGCGGATGGGGAACACAATGGGAGTGTTTTATCACCACCGGGAATTCTCAAGGACAACCAATGGCAGCATGTGGCTGTGGTGGTACGCCGGGGCGAAGCCAATACCCGTTTGTTGGTGAACGGCTTTGAAGTTGCTCAAGGGACCATCAACGCTTCCGATTTGAGCAATCCTCAGTTGCAACTCCACATCGGACGAGTGCCAGGCTTTCAGCAGTTCGCCGGCGAGATCGATGAAGTCTATATCTACCACCGGGCGCTCGAAGACTCTGAGATCGCGGCGTTGGTCGAGCCCGGAAAGGAATTGGCGTTTCCTCCGACACCAGATGCCGCTCCGGAAACGACGCTTAGCCTTCAACAGTCCTCACCCCAGGCACTGCAGTTTCGGTCTGCATGGACGCAGCCTGCTTTCGCAGCGGTCCGTCTTGAAGCCGGCCCCCTCCACTTGCAGGCAGCACTTGCTGGCTCCTCTTCCATCGATCGCATCGACGTAGTTCGAATCAAGCCATCGAGTCCGCTGGGAACGCGCTTCGAAGCCTTTGAAGCCCGCCAACCTACACTCGGAGTCCATCTTGGATTGCGCCGTGATTGCGGTAGCACATTGTCCCAAGTAGGAGAGCCGCAATCCGTCGACTCTACCAATCTTAAACAGTATGTCTTCGAAGGTTCGATTAGCAATTTCCCAAGCCCCGACGTTGAGAAAGACAATGTTAACTATTTAGCGGGCATTCGCGAAATTGGGATACGGAGTGAGTACACCGATGGCCGCGATATGCCCCGGCTACTGATCCATAGTGTGGAATTCGAAGGTCCCTTCTACGATCAATGGCCTCCCGCCTCTCACCGTAATCTCTTCATTGACTCGCCGCGACAAAACGAACCCGAGACCTATGCGGGGGAAATCCTATCTTCGTTTGCCTCGAAAGCTTTTCGACGGCCCATCGATGGTCCGGAGGTTCAAGCTTGGGTACATCGCTGGCAATCGGAATATCGAGCCACTGGTGATTTTCAGCAGAGCATACTATCGACACTTCAAGTCATGCTGACATCCCCTCAATTCCTGTACCTCATCGAAACGAGCCAAGATCCGCAAGCAGAACCCATCGACGACTGGGAGTTGGCTTCGAAGCTATCGTACTTTCTTTGGAACGGTCCTCCCGACCGAGAATTGATCGAATTGGCTCGGCATGGCGGATTGCGCGATGCCCTCGACCTACAAGTCGATCGCATGATCAACGACCCCAGGTTTCGAAATTTCACAGATCAGTTCGCATCGCAATGGCTGAGTTTGGACAAATTTGATGTCGTCGAAATCGATGCAAAGCAATTTCCGAAACTGAATCGGGATACGAAACAGGCGCTGCGCAGCGAACCCGCACGCTTCCTGCAGTATTTGGTTCAGAACAACGCACCCGTATCGCAGCTTTTGCGTTCGGACTTCATCGTTGCCAATGAAGTTGTAGCCACCTACTATGGTCTCGGCTCGCAACTTGAAAGTGGGTTTTCCTTCGTTCCAATACAGCACCATCAATCCCATCTCGGAGGGGTCATTACGCAGGCGGCTGTTCTGGCGGGATTGTCCGATGGTCGAGACTCGAATCCCGTCAAACGGGGAGCTTGGTTCGCGCGTCGCATTATCGCGGAACCACCCGAGGATCCGCCCCCCAACGTCCCCAAGCTTGAAGACTTAACCCAATTGAGCATCCGCGAACGATTGGCACGGCATCGCGATGTACCAGGATGCATCAAATGCCACACCGGAATCGATCCTTGGGGATTGCCTTTTGAACAGTTCAATGCCGCAGGACTGGCCAAACAGGTTGCGACGGACAGCACATCCGACCTGCCCGATGGTAGCCACATTGATGATTTTGAATCGCTCCGTGAGTACCTGATCCGTGACCGACTGGATGCCGTCACGTCCAGTTGGCTGAAGCACCTTTCGGCCTACGCTTGCGGCCGTAGTTTGGCGTACAATGAACTGGCGTTCCTCAAGGAATCGAGTCCCAAACTCGTTGCGGAGGGGCTTGGACTGAAGGACTTGATTCGCTGGGTCATTCACAGCGACCCGTTTTTGATGAAGTAATCTGATTGAATCCAACCGATGAATGCCCTTTCCGAGGAACCAAAGAATATGTCCAACCCGATTCGATTGCATCGTCGATCGGTCCTTCGCGGGCTCGGAGGGGCCGCTTTAGCACTGCCAGCTCTCGAAGCCATGGGCAAATCGGTCACGGCGGAACGACCGAAGCGATTCTGCGCGTTGTACACAGCCAACGGGATGGCATTGCCCAAACCGGAACACGAAATGGATGACTGGAGCTGGTTTCCAACCGCATCCGTCGACGGAAAGTTTCAGTTCGGAAAGTCGACGGAACCGCTCGTTCCGTTCCACGATCACGTGAGCTTTTTCGGTGGTCTCTATCATGAAAACGGCACCAAAGCAGATCCCCATGTTTGTTCCGATATGTGGCTGACGGGAGCACCGCTGCACAGCCCAAAAGGAGGAACGTATAACACCGTCGCACTCGATCAGGTCATTGCGCAGCACACCAAACAACATTGCCGGCAACCGTCCCTCGTCCTCTCGATCGACGCGGGGGTCGGATTTCTCTCCAGGACCGGAACCATCTCCTATGACCTTCAAGGTCGCCCAGTCCCTGCGGAAAATCATCCTCGTCGCGTCTTTGATCGTCTATTCCGCGCTGAGCGTTCGTCCCTCGAAGACCAGCGGGCCCGACTGAAGTCTCGCATCAAATTGGTGGATGCGGTCATGGAGAGTGCCAACTCACTGAACCAACAATTGGGCCGATCGGATCGAGATAAGATGGATCAGTATTTGGCCTCCTTGAACGAGATCGAATCGCGATTGATCGCATCGGAGAAATGGATCGATATTCCACTCAAGCCGCAGGACTACTCGCATCTCAATTTGGATGCGTCACCCGAAGGGGAACCCGCGGAATACTATCGCAACATGTTTGATCTTATCGCGCTGGCGTTCGATGCCGACATCACTCGGTCCGTCGCGTTCATGCTCAACCGGGAGGATGGAATGGGAATTAGCGATACGTTCCCAATCAAGCTAGGTTTGACGCGGACCCATCACAATCTATCGCACGCAGGAGATAAAGTCGGTCAACTGGAGTTCGCCAAGTACGACCGTTTTCTCAGCGAACAGCTCGCCTATTTCTTCGGGCGATTGGAAGCCTATCAAGATCCCGAAGGGAGCGTGCTCGACAACTCCATCGTTTTGTACGGGAGCGGAGCGAGTACCACGCACTGGCCAAAGAACTTGCCAACACTTATCGCTGGAGGAAAAAACATGGGGATTCGACATGGCCAGTATTGGCGCGAGCGTGAACAGCGCATGTCTAATCTCTTCTTGAGCATCCTTCGCAGCATGGGGATCGAACAAGAATCTTTTGCAGATAGCACGGGGACTTTAGCCACAGGCGTTTTTTCTCACGCCTGAACGTGACGAATAGCCTGGCCGACGGTTTCGCATAACAACCTTAAATCGTCGTCCCCCATCGAGAGTGGGGGCAGAATTGGAATGACGTTACCCAGGGGCCTCAGCCATACGCCGTGCTCCGTCGTCCAAGCGCACACGCGTCCTCCGATGCGATCCTCCCAAGCAAACGGACGCTTGGTATCGCGATCTGCGACCAGCTCGATTGCAGCCATCATGCCATGCCTGCGCACATCACCAACGATCGGCAACGCCCGCAAAGGTTCAAGAAAATCACCCAGCATTTCACCTCGCTGTTGGACGAAGGGCATCGCAAAACGCTGCTCCAGTAGATCCAAAACCGCGTTCGCCGCGGCCGATGCCAACGGATTTCCTCCATAGGTATGTCCGTGAAAGAACGTCCGGGCGGATGCGTGTGTACCCAGAAACGCGTTCCAAATGGGTGTCGATGCAAGAGTGGCGCTCATGGCCAGGTATCCGCCCGTCAACCCCTTGCCGATGCAAAGCAAGTCTGGTTCGATACTCATCTCGTCCGTGCAGTCGTGCTCAAGCGCCCACATACGACCCGTTCGGCCCATCCCCACCGCAACTTCGTCTGCGATCAACAGGACGCAGAATTCTTTGCATAGTTTGGCAATCCCCTGCATGAATCCCTTCGGTTGACAAACAAAGCCTGCTGCTCCTTGGATCATTGGCTCCACGATCAAGGCGACCGTCTCAGCCGCGTGTTGCTCTAGGAGACGTCGGTAGGCTTCGAGATAATGTTCGCATGCATCCCTCGCGTTCATGCCTTGCGGTGTTCGATAGGCATCCGGGCATGGACCGCGTAGGACATCAAACAACAGAGGCGCAAAAGAACTCTGAAAACGGGAAACGCCACTCACGCTGACGGTACCGATCGTATCTCCATGATAGGCATCTCCCAACGCGATGAATTTCGTACGATGTGGCTGCGGTCGATCGCATTGTTGCCAATACTGAAAAGCTAACTTCATCGCCACTTCGACCGCCGAGGCCCCATCGCCAGAGAAGAAGACGTGTTGCAAATTCCGAGGGGTCCGATCGATGAGCCTCTTTGCCAGCGTGATCGTTGACGGATGACTCATTCCTAGATTCGTGACGTGGGCCACTTGATCCAGTTGATTGCGAATCGCTGTGTCAATTTCCGGGACGCGGTGTCCAAATAGATTGCACCAAAGCGAGCTTGCTCCATCGAGATAGCGACGGCCACGAATATCTGTGAGCCAACATCCTTCCCCCTGCTCGATAATTAGGCCGTCGTATTCCGCCATCTGCGAAAATGCATGCCACACGGCTGTTCTATCATGGTGAATGAGTTCTTCGGAGGAAAGGCGATTCATGCAGAAACCCGGCTGGAGTGTTGCGTTGGCAGGACCAGTGTTTTGTTACCACTAGGGACGTTGAGTGGTTGGGGCTGTTGGCTAGTGGCCACGTTCGCATGCATCGACGACCCGTTTAGCCGCTTCGTAGATCCCAGCCCAGTCCTTTCGGTTGACAGCGGCTTGCGAACACAATTGGCCACCGACTCCCACTGCAACGGCACCGGCACGCAGATAGTCGGCGCAGTTCGTCGCATCGATCCCCCCCGTCGGCATGAGTTGGAGTTCCGGCATGGGTGCCAAAACATCTCGAATGTAACTAGGCCCCAAACTTCGGGCAGGAAAAATTTTGATGAAGGTTGCCCCCGCGTCTGCAGCTAGGGCAATTTCTGTAGGCGTCATCGCTCCGACGGCTATAGGAACCTTTCTTTCAACACAAATGCGAATGGCCTCCAGGGACACGATGGGTGTCACGACGAACTGAGCGCCCGCATCGAGCACTAATCGAGCGTGAGCTCCATTGCGGATCGACCCGACCCCAAGGGCTGCCGTACCGTCCCGGAAGCGAAAATCCTCGCGCAGCAATTGCGAAACCCAACTCGGCGCATCGGGGTTCGTCAACGTAAACTCGAGGCAGCGCACCCCTGCGTCCAACAAAACATCTACCAATTCCCGCGCATTGTCCAATGGGTCCAATCGAAGGATCGCCACCAATCGATGCTGAAGAATGAGTTCCGTGATCATGTGCAATGGCTAGCAATTCGCAATTGAAGGAGGTGGCAAGATTTTCTGATTGTATCGTTTGTACGGACCGATAAACAACTGCGAGTCCTGCAGACGTCCGCAATCATCGTCCGATGGTTGCTCGCCGATGATGGCGAATGGAACAGATGCCGCAGGACCCAGTTAGATATTTCATGTTTTCGGGGGGGAAGATGGAATCTGCATTCCGTTGGTGCGTGGGCATTCTTGCTATGGCGGCGTTTCAAGTAGGCTGCTGCCGAATTGAACTGAACAGCGGATCGGGTTTTCCCGGAGCCACGCATTCAATTCGCGCTTCTTCAAAACCATTGCATTCACCTGGCTGCGGCTGTTCCAGCTGCGATAGCCAAGTGATCAGCACGTCCAATGGATGTTCCGATGGCTGTGACGACGCCTGCGGGATTCACGGAACCCAGGCTATTTTCGATGGTAGCTGGTGCGGTGCGTTACGACGAGGTTTGTGCCGTTGTGGAACCAAACTGGCATGCCAAGGGGGATGTGGCGAGATCTATTGGGACGAACAAATCAATGAGCCTCCTGTTTGCGATCCTTGCGGCGCTCAAGGTGCATGGATCGGTGGCGGTTCTACCGGCCATTATCGACCATGGTATGCTCGCATGCGCGATCTTTGGGGATATCGATACGAAGGCGCGGATTGCGAAGATTGCACGCATGGATGGAAAGGGCACGGCGGGTTACGCCAAGGTATTCCTGCGCATTCCTTTCAAAGCGCGGATTCGTCCGGATGTGCGAGTTGCAATCATGGCTCAGAACGAGTGCTTTACGAGGGTGAATCGGTCGTGCCTCAACACACAGATCGACAAATACCGACTCCAGCCCAGCCACGCTCCGTTCCGACCCCAGACGCCAATGCGCATAACAGTAGTCCCCGCACGACCAGTCCGGCTGTCCAAGCACGCGGTACGGCACGCGGAACGATCAAGACGCATCTCGCGTCTGGGAAAATGCCGTTGAAAGTTCGCGCCGCGGACGTTGATGAAAGTGAGATTGCAGTTCCAAAGCCACTCACCGTGGAAACGGTCAATGGCCAAAAACGCTTGGTTCCCCGCCATCGGTAGCGATCAACGCCAAACGAATCTACTGTCAATCCAGATCGTTGATCGAAAGCATTTGGGGGACGTCGAGCACCATCATCTTGCCGTCTCCCATCCGCCCTGTACGGCACGTATCAGAAAGTGTCTGCAGGACCTCTTCGACGCGGAGGTCGTCGACGTAAAGAGTGATCTCAATCTTAGGTAAAAAAGCTTGGCTGTACTCCGTCGTCGAGTAACGATCTAAGTAACTTTTTTGCCTGCCGAATCCCTTTACCTCGGTCAACTGAAGCGCTTCGATCGGGGACAAACGCAGTGCGTCCAAAAGTTGTTCAACGAGATAGGGACGTACGATGGCAACGATTTGCTTCATGGTAGTCTCATTCTATCACGAACCCATTCGTACAGCACCAACCAAATGACTTTGCATCATCCAGCGCGTTCACATGCAACATAAGCAACATACTGGCCGGCAGGAATCGGCGATTTCCAAGGCAGATTGCTCTTCGCAGCGCACTCTCGGGAATCACGAAACCGGACGGGCGACCTTTCGCCCTCGATGGCGGACGGGTATGATCCTTGTCTATGGGGAAGCGGGCTCGGTATAGGTCCGCGGCCGTTGTTTTATTTCTCTCTATCACCGACGCAAAACGTGCCCCACGCGCAGATTGGTCCCATCGCGGTTCATTTTCCGGTTCGCATCGAAACGAGCCAACACTTGATGGAATCGCATCCCGAGTGGCACGTTCCCGAGTTGGTCGAAAAGACCGGCATTCGCACTCGGTATCTAGCTGGCGAGCACGAGACCGCGTCCGACTTGGCTGTCGCAGCTTGCCAAAAGCTTTTTGATCAACACGGCATTTCCCCTGAGTCGATCGATTTTCTGTTGTTTTGTACGCAAACACCAGACTATCCACTTCCAACCACTGCCTGTTTGATTCAGGATCGACTGGGGTTGCGCGTCGGATGCGGTGCGCTTGATTTCAATTTGGGTTGTTCAGGCTTCGTCTATGGACTCTCTCTGGCCGAAGGATTGATCGCTAGCGGACAAGCCAAACGGATACTGTTGGTCACAGCGGAAACGTACAGCAAGTACATCGAAGCAGACGATCGCTCTCTCCGTCCGATTTTTAGCGATGCGGCCGCGGCCACTTTGATTGATGCGGTGGAGCAACCCGCCCTGATCGGTTTCGAATTCGGGACGGATGGAAAAGGCGCGGACACGCTGATCGTGAATGAAGGGGGATCGCGTTGTTCGAAGGATGCTATCCAGCCTCGCCGTCGCAAAAGATGGGGAAGCCGATTGTATATGGATGGACCCAGCCTTATGGATTTCACCGTGGTCGCTATTCCCCAACTCATTCGTAATATGCTCGCCAAATCCCATTTGAAGCTGGATCAGGTCGAGCACTTGCTTATGCATCAGGCCACGCGGAAGATGTTGGAACTGCTTCAGCAGGCCCTCGGCGTGAACGACGAACGGCTGCCCATCCGGTTGCTCGATCGAGGCAATACGGTCTCATCGACGCTTCCGATTCTGATCGACGATTTGAGGAAGGAAGGTCGATTGTCGCCAGGTTCTACCCAAATACTGATCGGTTTCGGTGTCGGGTGGTCATGGGCAGGGTGCGTTTGGAAAGTTTGATGCTGCCTCCTCGCTCCGTCCGTTCAGCTGACCCCGCCCGCTATCCGTGCTTGGTCGATTCGTCCAGATTCCCTCCCATACATCGATCGCTTGTGCAAAATCGCACGCCGGTTAATGGGAATGCCCTTGATACGGGTATCCTAGGGGAATCAAAAACATGTTATCAACACGGATCTATTCGTCTCATCCATTGGCTTGGGATCCTTCCATGACCGGGGATGGAAAGCTTGCTGGGCAGGCAACAACCGAAAATTACGAGGCAGGGCGGTCAACCGCCTACATCCGCGTCGGTGCGGTCGCGTATCTCAATACAAAGCCTTTGATTTATGGGCTGGAAAGCCGCCTACTACCATCTGGTTCGTTGCGTCTCGAATTACCAAGTCGGTTGGCGACCGAGCTAGAAGAGTCCTCGCTGGACGTCGGACTCATTCCCGCCATAGAGTATTTCCAACACCTCGATCAGTATCGCAGGGTCTCCAATGCCGTTATTGCTTGCCGAGGTCCTGTTTGGTCTGTTCGCATTTTGTTTCGGACGTCGCCCGAGCGTGTTCGAACACTCGGCATTGACGAAGGTTCTCGAACCAGCGTGGCTCTTTCCAAAATCTTGTTTCAATCGCGGTTTGGATTCATTCCTCAAACCATTCCGTTTGGGATTACCGAAGAGGTCGAGGCGTGTGATGCCGATGCCGTTTTGGTTATTGGTGATCGAGCGATGAAACCCGAAAGGTTCCAGGATCACTTCCCCTCGGATTGGGATCTTGGACAAGAGTGGTTTGACCTAACGGGTCTTCCTTTTGTCTTTGCGATGTGGGTTGCTCGTAGCGAGCTTTTCGCGAGCGCTGCGTTAGCCGAATTGTTAGAAGAGTGCCGCGACGAGGGATGCGCCCACGTGGAGTCCATCGCAGAACAGTACGCCGTTCGGTATGGACTGACGCATCACGAATGCCTCGATTATTTAACACGCTATCTTCGATTTCAGCTGAACGCGGAAGAATTGGCGGGGCTCAATGAATTCCATCGCCGCTGCATGGAATGCGGACTGGTTCCGGCCAGCGATTCCCGAATCCATCCAAGTCTTCATGAATAGTGTGGATCCTGAGATATTCAAATCGATATTGCCATCGGAATTTTTTGGATACGTCTTACCAAAGACTTCAGATGTTCCAACAATAATCTTTGCGGGTGTACGTTTGCCTCACGGCCCACTTCCTGATCTCCATTGTCGACATTGCACGGGATTTGAAAAATGATACAGAGTACGAAGGGCTCCATTTCCGCAATTCTTGAGAAGAGCATGGCAGGCCAGCGGATCACCCGTGAAGAAGGATTGGCACTTCTCGAATCCCAGGAGCTCACGTCCATTGCGCGGGCGGCCAACGAAGTTTCGTTGCGGATGCATCCCGAGTCTTATCGAACGTACAACATCGATCGCAACATTAACTACACCAATATCTGTACTGCAGTATGCGACTTCTGCGCTTTTTATCGCACACCGAAAAGCCAAGAAGGGTACGTCCTGCCACGCGAAGAGCTCCTCGAAAAGATTCGAGAAACAGTCGCCCTCGGCGGAAACCAAATACTGATGCAAGGTGGGCTTCACCCAAATTTCAAACTCGAGTGGTACGAAGAGCTTTTACGCGACATCAAGAGCCACTTTCCGCAGGTGAACATCCACGGTTTCAGTCCTCCCGAACTGCACCATTTCACGAAGGTCAACAAGATCTCTATCGAGACGGTTCTCGAACGACTTAAAGATGCCGGGCTAGGGAGTATTCCAGGGGGGGGAGCAGAAATTTTGGTGGACCGAGTCCGAGCTGCGATTACACGCGGCAAAGTGATGTCGGACGATTGGTTGAACGTCATGCGAGTTTGGCACCGAATGGGCGGAATCAGTTCAGCCACCATGATGTTTGGTCATGTGGAGACGCTCGCGGAGCGGATCGAACATCTTGATCGCATCCGCGAACTTCAAGACGAAACGAGAGGCTTCACCGCATTCATTGCTTGGACGTTCCAGCCCGAGAATACACAAATGGATTCCATTGCTCCCACTGGCTCCTTTGAATACTTGAAGACACAAGCCGTCGCACGCCTGTTTTTGGATAACGTCCTTAACATCCAAAGTAGCTGGGTGACTCAAGGGCTCAAGATTGGCCAATTAGCATTGCTGTATGGGGCGAATGATATGGGTTCGTTAATGCTCGAGGAAAATGTCGTGGCGGAGGCGGGTACGGTTCATTTCTTAACGCTCGATCAGATTCGGAGCGCCATCGAGGAACTTGGTTTTGAGGCCCGTCAACGCGATGTTGCCTATCGATTGGTCCCGAAAGAGCTAGAGGAACTAGCCGTCCTTGCGAACCGTGAGCGGGATCTTCAGCCACCCCCAAAAGTGGTTGAATTGGTTGTGCCTTAGAGAGATTCTCGAAGGCAGATAACTAGATAGATGCCTTCGGGGAAAGTCACGGTGACCAGTATCTTCGGCGCGGGAACGAGACACCGACATCGGATCCTGCTGCATACAGGACTTGATCAGGACGTCGATCCTGAAGAAACGCGAACGCTTGACCATACGAGGCGCCAAAATCGATTTGGATGTCGTAATCTTCCACTTCACAACAAGCCCAAGATGGGTGGTGCACCTGATACTCGAGAGTGTACCGAGGTGCTTTGGCGTAGCCCCAGTAGTGCTCCGTGATGAACTGAGCCAACGATCCTTCATCGGGTAGGGCTAGATTCGTCGGGACCCTGACGCCGAACGAGTGTTCCCGCAAGATAGGTTGCGAGGATGAATTCGTCAGCGTCGAATTTCCACCCCTGCTTTTGCTATTCGGCAAGAACCAAGATACTTCGAACCGTGATCGGTCGAGGGTGTGCGACATCGGCATCGCAACATAGTTTTCGTGAAACAAAGAATTTGCTACCCAAGGAATCACTGACTTTGGCACGATCTCGCTCAAGAAGGTCACAGCCCGCTGTTGCGGTGCATGCTTTGGGACGACATAGAATCGTAAATTGACTTCCTCGAAATCGCGATGTCCTGGAACAGAGATTCCTAGCACACGAGTGTTTCGGAAAAGAAACGCTACCAAGCTGACATAGGTAACACTATCGTGGAAATCGATCCTCGTTCCCGACGGGACAAAATTTTCTAGGAGGTGTGGGTCGACTCGATAATTTGCGAGGATCAAGTGTTCCCAATGCGCAGTTAGAAAATTCATCGTACGTTTAGTCCCTCGACTCCCCACATTGCTAGGTGGCTGATTAGTACGGTGCTGACCGATGATTGCGATCGCCAGATAACCGATACCAATCGCGGCACTCCTGCGTTGCGATTGCGACATCAAGACATTCGTTGGTTTCGCGCGAAAGCGAAATCGGTATCGAACGCTGTCCTTTTCCAACCCTCGGGAAAGTCAAATGTTGATGCTTTGCGGTACGGCGCTCGGCAAGAGATATTCGTATGTGGGACGAGATTTGTTGCGTTCGGAAATCTCATCTTCAATTTCTACCAAATCATCGCGGAACTGAGCGAGTGGCTTCGAAACATCATGTCCTTGGAACTGATCGTCGCGGTACTTTCCAAGTTGCGTGTATTGCGTGTTCCCCAAAATGTACCCGAGCTCCATTTGCAGTTCTCCCATGTTGAGGGGGGGCATGCAATCGAGAAAATCCTGCTCGGTCGCCCCTTGCTTGGATTTAGGCGCTTCACGATATAGCGATAAGGGCATGCTCGGCGCATAGCTCATCAATTCAAACTGAGGAAAATTTACGGCGGCATGCTGCACACTGCACGTGTAGATGATCGCTGTGAGGAGCTTGCGCAGCAAAGCCTTGGATGTTAGGGATTGATCGCTAGGCAGGAAATGGATTCTTCCCCCTTCCTTCGAGCCGATTTCGAGAGCCCAGTCTTGGAGTTCGATGTCTTGGGTAACATCGGAATCACTAGCATAGTTCGCGTCTAAATAACTGTTGACCCATCGATCAATGGCTTGCCAGTGCAAGATGGAATCATCGCGAAATGCATATCCAGGAAGTGCGTTCAAATCATCTGTCCCTCGATCTTGGAAGAACTGAATCAAGTTCATTTCGTGAACGTGGGTCGATTGCAATTCTTGTGCAGCCAATCCTCGCGCTGCCTTGGCTGAGATGCTGAAGAGTTTGTCGACAGCTCCACCATCGGAAACCAGATGTTGCCATGCAGCGGCATTGATGGCAAATGTTCCTTCGAAATGAGGAACAAGTAGCTGAGCAATGGGATGATCTGGTGCAAAGCACCGAAACGTTGCAATCGCAATCGGTTCGATCAAGATGTGAGTCTTGCCAAAATGAGTGCAGCATTGATGAACCAATCCGTCCGCCATTTCGACAATCGTTTTGGCGATGGTCCAGTTATGTCCATCGGTTGGGGTAAAGATTGGATTGTCGGGAGCCGGGGTTTGTCGGCACTGAATCGCAACAGGTAAAAGCGCCTTGCTTACTGGGTGAACTGCAAATAAGGCCAGTGGTGCGTAGACATGTTTTTGACCAACAGGTGAGTAACCGGTTTCGATTCCCTCCAGGATCTTGTAATCGGTCAAATAGAGTCTGCCCTCTTCGAGCGCCCGTTCCCAAACATCACCTGGGATAACCCGCGCGTATTCCTCGGGGGACAAAGGGAATCGCGAATCAATGGACGCCAATCGTTGAAGCATTACTGGATTGGGGCCGGACAAACGATAATTCGCGAATTTTGCGTCGGATTTAAAGTCTTTGGCGATGGGAGGCAATTGAATGGTGCGGAACAAGCGGTTGAAATCGTCAAACGAAGTTGGTTTGGTAGCGGAAGCACCCGCCCTTTCATCGAATTTGAGGACGTCGGCTACGAATTGACGCAGTTCCAATAGGGGCCGCTCGATGTTCTCAAGCATCCGGAGAAAAAAGTTGCCGCGCGCTTGATGTCTCTCTTTTTCGATTTTGTCCAATTCCAGCGCTTCTCGGTTTTGAAGGGACTTAACCACTCGATCGGATATGGTGGCCAACCATCCAGCGGCAAATGCATTATCGAAAGGGATCTCATCCAGAACGGCGAGCGGAGACAAGTGGGTGTAGGAATAACGGTACTTCTGCTTCTGCGCCTCAATGACTGTTTTACGATCCTCGACAGACCCCAAACGAATGCGAACGAATCCAGTCATATCCATACCTCCAAAGCAGTTGATCAAACCAACACGAATATCTTCAAGTGCCGATGTCACTCAATTGTTAGAATAGCATTTTTCGATTCTCGCTTGAGTATCATGCCCCAAGATTCCGAGTTCATTCCCAATCCGAATCAAATTCCTCACCCTGAATTCCAACACACAAGTTGAAAGGAGAATACTGATTCGGAGCGGCAAGAAATGAATTTTGGGGTTTTCCGCATGACGAATGAACGTATACTTGAGGCAGTGCTGGAGAGTGGCTCTCGCGAGGGGGAAGCGTGAAACGGGTCAGGACTTAAGTGGAGCAGCCATAAGCGACGTACTCTTGTGCGAGGGCCTCTCCCCAGCACCGCCAACACAGCTCTATAATTCTGCAGTGAACGCCCTCGTCTCGATTCTCCGAGGCATCCCTACAACGGTTTGTGCGTTGCGTGAGATGAATTTTCACGCTTCTGGATGAGGTGGCTCAACAGATCGGCTGAAACGCGGGAAGTGCCGAAGGTTGGTGAGGGTAACGGTGCGATGATCTTCGCGATTCGGGGATGGTTCGAACCGAATCCAGAGAGTCTTTAATGGCAACGCATCAGGAAATCGGTCCGCCCATTCCACCACGGTGATCCCCCTCTCCTCGAAAATCTCTTCGATTCCTAACTCCAGGAATTCGTCTTCATCACCGACTCGGTAGGCGTCAATATGGACGATCGGTGGTTGAGTGGGGTATCGCTGCAACAAGACAAAGGTCGGGCTAGAGATCGATTCTTCGCTCGCGCCGAAACGGCTTACAAAGAATTTCGTCCATTGTGTTTTGCCAGCACCCAATGTACCTACCAATCCGATCACGAGAGGAACAGAATTTGCGACCTGATCGGCAACAAAAAATGCAAGCTCGCGACAATCCGCGAGCGAATACAACTCGCAACCGACTGAATCCTGGTCGATCCAATTCCACGTGAGCATATCACAGAGACTCGATCTGTTCCTGAAGTTCTGCCCAACTCGTTTCTGCCGCTTCGAGCTCACTGGCAACCTGAGTCATCTCTTCGTGCAATCGGATCGCTTCCTTTGTGTCGGTTGCATTCATTAATTGTTCGTGGAGCGTCTTGCGCTGCGCGTCGAGCTTGGCGATGGACTTTTCCAAATTTCCAATTTGCTTCCGCAATTGGCGTTCGTCGAGAATGCTTGAACGCGAAGGCTGGGCTCCACCTTTCCCTGCGATTTTCGCAGGAGGTTTGGGTTTGGCAGCATTGCGGCGCGTTTCTTCGTCATCGATTTCCTTTTGCACCATGTAGAGATATGCATCGTAATCGCCGCGATAGTGAGTGACCGTTCCATCGCGAACTTCGATAAAGGCAGTCGCTACCCGTTGGAGGAAATGCCGATCGTGCGACGTGAAGATCACAGAGCCTTTGTAGTCGATCAACGCATCGGCGAGGGCTTCCACCGTCTCCACATCCAAATGGTTTCCTGGTTCATCCAAGATGAGAATATTGGCTTTCCCCAGCAGTAAGGATGCCATACACAAACGGGCGCGTTCACCACCGCTGAGAACCGAGATTTTCTTGTTGATTGCTGTCCCTCGAAAAAGCATGGCACCTGCCATGTCGAGAATCGTCTGATTTTTCGTTCCAGGAATAGCTTCGTATTCGAGAAACTCAAGCACCGTTTTGTGTTCCGGCAAACTTGTATAGACGTGCTGCGCGTAGGTACCCAGCTCGCAACCGTAACCCCACTTTACTTCGCCCGAAACGGGCGAAAGGGACTGTACCAACGTTCGGAGAAGCGTGGTTTTGCCTTGGCCGTTATCCCCAACGATGGCGGCTCGCATGCCGTGATCGAGTTCGAGTCCGATATCGCTTGCCACAATGCGGTCGCCATACCCAATGCTGAGATCGCGGCATCGAACGGCTGGACCTTGTCTCGGATCGACTTGAGGCGCGCGGATCGTCGCCCGAGCTTGTTGGCTAGCGGTTTCCTTCAACTCCAAACGATCCAGCATTTTGCTTTTCGATTTCGCTCGCGTGGCCGTGGAGGCTCGAGCCCGGTTCCGATCGATGAACTCTTGTAGTTGCTTTCGCTTGGCCGCGATGCTGGCGTTCGTTCTTTCATCATGTTCCTGAAGATCGCGTTGATACTCAAGAAACTCATCGACCTTTCCCGGAAACAGGGTCAATTCACCCATCGATAGATCGAGGGTGGAGTCACATGTGGCATTGAGAAACGCTCGATCGTGCGAAACAATGAGGCATGCTTCACGGAACGACCTTAGGAAGTGTTCCAGCAGAATTTGTGTTCTCAAGTCCAAGAAGTTCGTCGGCTCGTCGAGCAACAGCAAATTCGGCTCGTGAAGCAAAAGGGCAGAGAGCTTGACACGCGTTTGCCATCCGCCGGAAAGGGATTGCAGGGGTGCTTCGAGATATCGCCCCTTAATCTCGAACTCGCCAGCCACCTCACCGCATTTCCAATCGGGCTGACCGCTGTCCCGAATCAAGAACTCGAGAGCGTTCTCCCCCGGCAGAAAAGGGTCGTGCTGTCGGAGATATCCGATTTTCAATTTGGGATGGCGAATGATTTCGCCAGTATCCAACTCATCGTCCCCTAGAATGCACTTGAGCAGCGTCGATTTTCCGGCGCCATTGCGTCCGATGAATCCAACCTTGGTATCGCTCGTAAGGGTGCATTCGGCGGCTTCGAGAAGAACCTGATCACCGTACCGTTTGTGGGCGTTTCGTATCTGGAGCAGAACCGTCATACCAAAGTCATGATGGAGTAATGGAATCACATAGCCAATGGGCCGAGCTTTGGTATGTTATCAGCATTACCAAGGAATCGTAAGGAGAAACCAGGGACCCATGGCCGAGATCTCGCAGTCTGTGACAGAATTGATCGATCAGTTGGGAAAATTGCCTGGGATCGGAAAGAAGACGGCCGAGCGACTGGCCTATCATCTGCTTCGAGTTCACATGTCTGAGGCGATTGCCCTTTCCGACGCGATCCGTCGCGTTCGCGAAAACGTACGGTATTGCTCTGTCTGTTACAATCTCGCCGAGGGAGAGTTGTGTACGATTTGCCAGAATGGGACACGCGATAGCACCTTGCTTTGCATTGTCGAGCAACCTCGCGACCTCATCGCCCTGGAACAAGCCTCTGTTTTCCGAGGGCTATACCACGTGCTCTTGGGACGGATCGCACCGTTGGATGGGGTTGGCCCGGACCAGTTGACCATCGAGCCCCTGGTCGACCGCATTCGCCGTGGAAATTTCCGCGAAGCCATCATGGCCACCAATCCAAACGTCGAGGGGGATGGCACGGCCCTCTTTATCTCGAATCGATTGGCGGAATTCCCGATCCAATTGACGAGGCTGGCGAGGGGCGTCACCAGCGGCAGTGTACTTGAGTTCACCAACAAAGAAATTTTGGCGGACGCCCTCAATGGCAGGCAAAAACTGTAGACATTTGCGTCTGAGAGTCGCTTAAACCTTGGTGTGACTTCGCTTTTCCCAGCGACACATACTGAAAATTCAAAACCGATTCGGATTCCTCTTTCCTGGTGCATCATCCACCGCGACAATAGAATTCCGCGTGCAACGGTCCAATCGCGAGATCCCCTTCAACCGTGTTGATCTACCTTTCTATTCCCGAGAATTCAGGTGAATCCGTGCTGAGTCCGCTCGCCCGAGTCTGCGCTCTAACATTTTCTGTTCCCCATTCTTTGACCGACCGCGGCTTACGAAGCCTCGCCGTTGGAACCCTAGCCTGTTTGTGGCTTTTCGGACTGGTGAGTGGACTGGCCGAAGCAGATGATCCTGCCAACCCGACTTCACTAAGTGACGTTCGAGAACAAATCAAGATCGCTGGGCAACTGTTCAAGGAGAACAAATTTTCGGAAAGCGCAGCCATTGTTGATGGATGCAACGGCGTGTTGCTCGATTTGATCTGCCGTGGCGAGAAGAAAGATCTCCCAGAATGGGAAAAGCTCCATCGCCAATTGGGAAGAGCTGCCGAATCTTTGTCGCTTCAAGGAGCCGAGCTATCACCCATTCCCGAATGGAATCAAATTTTAGCCGAAGTCCGCGAATCGAACGCCACCCAGAAGAAACCGGAAAAAAGTCCGGCGAGTGCCAAGCCCAAAGCTGGCACAGCACTTAGCTTTTCCAAAGACATCGCCCCGTGGCTGGTCGAGTCTTGCGGCAGATGCCATGTCGATAAAGCCAGCGGCGGATTCGCCATGGCGACCTACGAAGAACTCCGGAAAGGATCCAAAGCCGGAGTCGTTCTCTTTCCAGGTGATCCCGATAGCAGCCCGATCGTCACGGCGATCGAAGGGGGAATCATGCCTCCCAACGGGAATAAAGTTTCCCCCGAAAGATTGGGTCTACTAAAGGATTGGATTCGGCAAGGTGCCCCGTTCGACGGAAGCGATCCGAAGGGATCCATCAAAACACTTTCGGGCAATACTTCGCCGGACAAACCGAAAGAACCCGAGAAAACGGTCGAAATCAAAGAGAGTTCAGGCAAGGAAACCATCAGCTTTGCAAACGATATCGCCCCATTGATCGTGGGCAATTGCAATGGATGCCATTATGGAGGAACTCGCAATCAAGGAGGACTTTCGCTCAACAATTTCGCAGGCCTTCTCAAGGGTGGGACGACCGGCGCCATCATCACGCCCGGCAAAGCGGACGAAAGTCTGCTGGTGAAAAAATTGAAGGGAATGGTCGGCGCTCGAATGCCCGCGGGGGGGCGACCGCCACTCAGCGATACGGACATCCAGAAAGTATCGACATGGATCGATGAAGGAGCCACCTTTGACGGAGGCAGCCGCGATAGCCAACTGGATGCCGTCATCGCAAAATCTTGGGCATCCCAAGCCAACCACGCCGAACTTTCCACGCGCCGACAAGAGCGAGCTCGGGCACGTTGGCAGATCATCGCCCCCAAGTCCACTCCCGACGAGGCTCTAGACAACGAATTTCACGTCCTAAGTAACACCGGTGGGGAAAGCGCAAAGCGCCTTCTCGATCTTGCAAACTCGGCTGCGAAAACCGTTCGTAAACAATTCAAACTCAATCCGAAGGATCCTCTCGTCAAAGGTGGCATCACCATCTATGCCATGAAGTCCCGATACGACTACAGCGAACTTGGGACCATGCTCGAAAAGCGGTCGCTACCACCGGATTGGTCTGGGCATTGGAAAAAAGATGTTCTCGATCAGTACGTTGCGATGGTCTACGACAAGTCGGACCAGAAACTCAACGAGTCGACACTGGTCCAGCAATTGGCAAGTATTTGGGTCGCTTCTCACGAAGGAGTCCCGAAATGGTTTGCGGACGGTACGGGACGTAACGCGTTAGCAACTGTCGCTGGACCGAACGATGCGCGCGTTCAGCCTTGGATGCGGCGTTACCCGCAAGTGGTCAGCGACCTGAAGAACATCCAACCAGTCCTGAAAGAAAGCATGAACGACGAAGACGAAGCGGTACTCGGCTTCGGCATTGTTCGCAATATGCAGCAGAAGCCCTATAAAAAGCAGTACGACCAAATCCTCAAGGGTCTGGAAGGAGGCGCATCCTTCGATGATTCCTTTCGCAAAGCCATCGGTCCTGTTGAAGCGTTCTTAATGCAGGCCCTTGGTAAAGGGAAATAGAAGTTCTCACAAGCTTCTGCATGTGCTCGAGAATCGTCATTTCGATGCTGCGCAATGGTTATCACTGGCAGGAGAGTTCTACCACGTTCGCATGCGATGGGTCGCTGAAGTGCACGAAATCGGTACGAACGACATATCTGGAAAGCATCGTCCATTGCGCCTCGAAAGAGAGCTAGATAAAAACGGGAGAACGAACCCACCCCTCTAAACATCTTTTCATCGGCCTAGCCCAATCAATTCATTGGTGGGGAGGGCGACGCTCCTGCGGAGCCAGAACGGCCAAAGCTCGGCAGGAGCCTCGCCCTCCCTCCATTCCCCTCGTTGTGCCATCAAGACAACCCAGTCCCCTCGGACTACAATCCGACTCTCTCTGTTTTGCTACCCCTTCTATCGATTCAATCAAAGACTCATGAATCCATTTCGCGGCTGCATGCCCGCCCTGATGACCCCGTGCGATGCGCTCGGAAACCCGCAGTATGACCAACTCGTTTCCAAAGGGTTGGAACTCATTCAACATGGAATGACTGCGGTTATCTATTGCGGTTCGATGGGGGATTGGCCCTTGCTCACCGACGAACAACGCCAGTACGGCGTGGCTCGATTGGTCGAGGCAGGTATTCCGGTCGTCGTTGGCACGGGCGCACAAAACCCGAAATTGGCTGCCGCCCATGCGGCCCATGCTCGCCAAGTGAATGCAACAGGTCTGATGGTCATCCCTCGCGTTCTCTCGCGAGGCATCTCTGCCACAGCCCAGCGTCATCACTTCGCCGAAATCCTTCGCGCCGCAGATGGTCTTCCCGCCGTTATTTACAACAGCCCCTACTATGGTTTCGAGACCAAAGCCGAATTGTTCTTCGACCTGCATCGTGAATTCCCCAACCTGGTGGGATTCAAAGAATTTGGAGGAGCCGATTCTTTGACGTACGCAGCAGAACACATCACGACCGGCCACCCCAAATTATCTCTCATGGTCGGGGTCGATACCCAAGTCTTCCACGGCATCGTGCGCTGTGGTGCAGTAGGAGCCATCACAGGGGTCGGCAATGCCCTTCCAAAGCAAGTCCTCCGATTGCTTGAACTCTCCTTCAAGGCTGCCGACGGAGATTCCCAAGCGTGTTCTCTCGCACTGGAACTCAACTCCGCCCTGAGTGTTCTCTCCACCTTCGATGAAGGGCCAGACTTGGTGCTGTATTACAAGCACCTAATGGTTCTCGAAGGAAACCCGGAATACCAGCATCACTTCAACCGCACCGATGCCTTGAGCGTTTCGCAAAAGGCATTCCTCGAACAGCAGTGGAAGCAGTTTCGCAAGTGGTGGGATACGTGGCCAGGACGAGCGTAGAACTATCTGCCTGCGAAACATCCACGCCGTGGATGTTTCGCAAACGCAACCCATTAAATGCCTGCCTTCACACCATCGTTTAGTTGGTAACAGGCATACGCAATGGAGCGATTTGGTAGGCCCTCGAGCGGAACAAGAAATCGGTCAAGTTCCCTTCGTGCGGTTGGAGCCAATTCAAGCGATTGGTCGGAACTGGCCCAATGTTCAATCGGTCGATATGCACGGAATTCGTGAGCTCATCGATCCAAGTCTCGTCAGCAGTGATCGCCGTTCCGATGAGCGTTTGGCCAATGGATTTGATCATTTCTTTCTGGGCGCACTTCACGACCGACACGAATGGGAACATGTATTCTTTCGCTGCGACACCTCGCGCCGGTGAATCTGCATGGACAACCATAGGACGGAGATAAGCGCAGCGTTCCTGTTCGACCAAGCGCGGGCCGTAACTCGCGGTCATGTCCTCCACTCCCGATTCGGCCAAATCCTGTTGGATCATTGCCCACGTCCCCGTCGCCATCTGCGGGTTGGTAAACGCAGCCAACTCGGATCGCTCGTCGGTGGGGGGTAAAGCATCGATCGGCCCGATCTTAGCAGCGATAGCTTCTGCAATTTCACGCGTGTGTCGGGAAGCCCAAACACCGGATGCATTGATGCAACCACGACCGGAGTTGCTGGCAACGCTCTCCACCATCAAATCGAGATAGTCCTCCCAATGATCGACGATGTCATCACCGAGCAAAATCTTCGAGAAGCCGGGCCCGTGGGCTTGGACACGCGGATTACCCGAATACTGCTGTACTGTTTGGGCACTCCCAAAGATCATACTCTTTGCGCATTTGCTCAATATGGTAGATCCAACATCATGTCCACCTGGATACAAGCAGAATGCTTCAGACGGGATACCCGCTTCGATAAAAGCGCTGATCATCCGATACGGAGTCCAAGGCTCCTGCGAACCCGGCTTTAGAACCAAACCCACTTGCAGCGGCACGGCGGGCAACCACAACGTGTGAACCCCTGGCGAATTATTAGGGAGAACCGCTCCAAGCACGGGTGACTGGCACTGGAAGCTGACAGTCACGTTCCGTCCTTCTTCACCGTAGCCGCGCGTCATGATTTCGAGATCCAAACCGCGGGTCAGCGCATCCAGAATTTTCCCCATATTACTGAGGACGAAGCAATTCTTCTTCATGTTGCTTCGGCACATGTGCTCAGGCAGACCGGTGCTGGCCGATTGATGGTGGATGAACTCGCTTACCGACTGCGTGCCATCTCCCAAAGGCAATGTTTCATGCTCGAAAAGGTGGGCGGCTTTCTCGCAGCGTTGTACCAACTCTTCCGCAGGTATCGATCGCAATGCTTTTCTTGCATTGTCGACCTTGCGCATGTCCATCTGGACCATGCCACCATTGACCTGACCAAT
Organism: Planctomycetota bacterium; assembly: GCA_037144155.1. GTDB lineage: Bacteria > Planctomycetota > Planctomycetia > Pirellulales > Pirellulaceae > JBKCUI01. The sequence continues at coordinate 52,127 of JBAWXH010000009.1, forward strand.
TTTGGCAATCGGCTCGCCTGTGTCAAAGTGAATCACATCAAAAGTATCAAGCGATTTGTACGGTTTTCCCCAACGCAATGGGTGAATGTTGAGCATAGGAAGATTCTCCGTGTGCGCTTGAAGACCCCATGAGCTTTAGCCAGGGATTTTTCAAGCCGACCTAGTTTCGAGTTCGTTGTTGTTTTAATTCCTGCTTTTTGCAAATCAATGAACCATGCCACGCGTTACATTGCCACGCGCAACGGTTCACTATTTTCAAAGCACCAAATGAATCAGCGAGGGTACTACCCACTCCTCTCGGGCCACTGCTTTCGAGGCTAGCAATTTCTTTGGACGCAGTTTTTGGTTTCCACTTTGCCTAGTTTAAAACCTAGGTCAAAACCTATTCACGCACCGCATCGAATGCATCTTGGCGTTGATTCCAAAACACATCAATCGATGGTTTTAGTACACGCCAACCGTTGTGCTGGATGCAAACGCTCGGTAAGGACGCACGCCTGAAACACCATCCCATGGGTAATTGCTAAACGGCATCTCTCGCTCCCCTTCGTCCCGCTCCAGGAAGCCTGGAACGAAAAACTCTTTCGTCATCGTGGTCAGCTTGACCCGTCCAGTCTCTCCATAGCCTACGACCGTGTGAGGATCGTCAAAATCAACGATTTCGACGACGGCTCGCGGTTGTGGTGCATAGTACGCAATGGTGTAACCATCCTCATCCGTGATTGGGCGCGAGCAAGCAAGCCCCATCAATGTGTTCCCATAGGTTGGGGTCATATAAACCCCTGACTCGCTCGGCAAACCACCCAGCAGTTCCTCGACACAGAATCGGGTCCATTGCGGAGTGAATTCGGTACCGCCAGAGAAAATTCCCGTGATACCGACCTCTTGAATGCTCGTACCTTTCTCAGCCAGTCCCATAGCAAGGGATTCAAGCAGCTTAGGAGTCGCAAACATGCACTTGATGTCGTGATTGGCCGTTAGGACCGTGATTGCTTGCTCAATGCAGTGCTTCTTGTATTCTTCGAGGTGCTCCATCCAGCCCTTCTTGATCAGCTTGATCACCCAGCGAGGGTCCAGATCGATACAGAAGCAAATGCCGCCGCGGTACTGGCACAAGTGTTCGACAGCCAAACGAAGCCGTCGCGGACCGGACGGCCCTAACATGAGCCAGTTGGATCCTTTCGGGAAAAACTCGTCCGGCAAGGTATGGCTGAAGTTTTCGTAGTCGATGCGAAAATCATCGATAACCATGCGGCTCTTTGGGATCCCGGTCGTTCCCCCCGTCTCAAAGACGTAGGTGGGTTTACCTTGCAAGCCTTTGGGAATCCAACGCTCGATAGGCCCGCCCCGCAGCCATTCGTCCTCGAATAAGGGAAACTTTTGAATATCTTCGTACGTTTTGACTTCCTTCAGAGGATCGAACTTGAATTCACTCTTTTTCGAGAGCCAAAAGGGTGATCCCGTGGACTCGTGAAAGTGCCATTGGATGGTTTCGTAGGCGTGTTGGTCCAATTGTTCCTTGGCTTTCGAAACATGGACGGGATCGGCAAGCCACTTCGGTTCTGCGACACTCATTTTTTGCAAAGTACAGGAGGGTTTTATGGAGGAAGGTGATTCGGTTCTATAGTGTATCCGAAAATCAAGGGGTGCACACAACCGCCTCGTTCGTCACTCGTTAATCCACGGCAAAAGAGACTGCTCCAAAGCCCCCCGAGTGTTCCTGTAGGAATGGTCTGCCCCATCGATCACTTTCAGCTCATGCGTCGATTCAGAACGACCCGACATTTGCCATTCGCGATGGAGATGACGGTCGGCATCCAGAAAATTGGCCGAGCCGCTGCGCACTTCTAAACTTCCAAACAACCAAAGGCACGGAACCTCTACCTTGCTCCACAAGTGCATGTAATCATACTTCTCGCCACTTCCGTACTTGTCGAGAAAGGTCCCTGCGGACACCCAGTTCGGCAATGGAAACCGAACTCGAATGATCTGATGATCGTTTCCCGAATCGCACAAAGCCCGAGCTTGGGCCAGATGCTCGCGAAAGACATGATTCTTTTCCGGATCCGAAACCAATAGTTCCGTGTTCAGTCGGGGCGGCGACAGAGCGATCAGGCGGCGAACTCCCACCAATCCATGAGCTAGGCAGTAGAGGGATTTTACAGCGCCCAACGAATGGGCAATCAATCCAGGCTCGATAAAACCTTCCCTATCGGCCCACTCAACCCAACCTTGCAAATCGTTCATCGCATCGGGAATCATCTCAAACATGGAGCCGATCCGAGCGGGCAATTCGGCCGAACCAAAACTCGCTAAATCATGTCCGCGCGTATTGATCAACAAGGCGGCTTGTCCCGCTCCCAGGCAGGTTTCTGCCAACCAACTCAAGAAGGTCGACCCATAAAAGTTTCCATTGACACCATGCACGATGATCCACAACCGATGCGTCGCATGCTTCGGCGATACAAGAAACCCGTGCAACTTGATCCCGTCGGTGGTGGTCGTATCCACTAATCGTCCAAGCATGCTTCCTCCGTATCCATTCCCTAGTCTCGTCATCGAGCACGGTGTCTGATCGAGCGTGGCGTCGAAGATGAGTAAGCCTTCCACACACGTTACCAATCCATACTTTCAGCCCAAAGCGATCGTTTGTCTACCCAAGTTACGTGTCCATACGAAGCGGGTACCAAGCCGATTCCACCAGAACCGCGTTCCAACCAACGTCCAAAGGGAAACCGATGCATGAGTCGGTCCTTCGATCGCTCGGCGTGTGTTTTGAAATTGCGATTTCTTGGCATTCTCCCGTACTCGTACTCAATGAAATGGTACTCGTACTCGATCTGGTATCTTCAAGCACGAGTACCGCTATCGCTGAGTACGAGTACGAGTACGAGTACGAAAAACATAGGGATAATGCGGATTAGGAATCCAAGGCACCTACAGCGCAACTCCAAAAGGCCGGTGCCAGCGGAAACCCTCGGGCCTTTAACAAAAGAAGCCACCTACGTTCGAGGCGGCTTCTTAACGTATTCAGGTTCTGACGAGACCGGACGCCCACGGGCAGGTCCGATTCCGCCAATCCTTACTCTTTGTTGCTGTTGGGTATGAATCGCCCGTCAGAATTCTGATACAAGCCAGAAACACGTCCCCTACTCGGTGCTCCAGGATCTCGTCTGGTGAAATCGCTAGCCCGCGTCGCGGAACCTAATGGCACGATGTCCTCCTGCCCAGCGCCTCGCAAGTAACCCATAAGCTTATCTAAACTGATGCGGCTGATCCCCATCGATTTGGCTTGTTGCTCCAACTCGGCTCGCTGCTTGGCAATCGCTTCATTCGATCCATCCAGCGCTCCCCCAATGACTTTAAATTCGTCTCCAATGACCATCCAACGCGTATTGACGGTTAAAGCTCCTTCCTTCCGTCCGGTCGGCGGTAAATCGACCGAGACCTTGGCACCATTCTGAGCGATCATCGCCTTCACCATTTCGCGATCATCTTTACCATCACCATCGACATCCATCTTGCCGACAAGTGCGAAACTGACTTCTCGCCCTGGTTGCCAAGCTGGCGAATAAATTTTGTCTCCACGCAAAATCGTTGCTGGTCGGTTGTCCGGCAGGACGATGGCTCTGGATAGGTGATCGGTCTGTTGGTTGACATCGACAACCTTCAAGCGAGCCTTTGGCTTTGCATCTGCAACTTTGCTAGTCTCTTCGTCGAGCACAGCAAAGACCACTCCCGGCTTCAAGCCATCCCCCTTGCCCAAGTTGATGTAAACCGTTCGACCACCATCGGTGACTTCTGTGATCTTGCCATGCGGGTATTGAAAATCCTCTCCTCGAATCTCTTCGAGTTGCTTGCCGAGGGATTCGTTCTGGCGGGCCAACTCGTCTCTCTTCTTGGTTAGCTTGTCAATTTCTGCAATATACTTGCGTTTGTCCGTCTCAGCCTGTTTCGAGAGGGTTTGGCGATCTTGCTGGATGCGAGTGATTTCATCCTGCCGCTCTTTCTCTTTTTGAGCGTAAGTGACTTGCGTCTGTTCCAACTGGGCAGCCAGCGTGTCGGCACGCTTGCGTTCCGCCTCGCGAGCGTCGGTTTCTTGCTTGATCGTCGCGTCGTACTTTCCCTTCAAGTCTTCTTCACGCTTCGCTTGTGCATCAACTTGGAGGTTTCGTTCGCGGATGGTTTGCATCAACGTCTCAACCAGCTTGCGATAGTTCTTCTCCGATGCATCGGGACCGAACAGGGCCATGTCCGCAACGTATTTCTTTTGGATCTCATTGATTTCCGCGTTCGATGTCAGCGTGCTTGCCAACGAATCGAACTCGGCTTGGTTGCTGGGCTTGGAACCCAACACCATTTCTAGAAGTTGCGCCTTCTTGTTCTCATCGCGAAACTTGCTGTCGGCGTCATTCGAGCGTGCCGTTGCGGCTTCGACCATTTTCGAATTGGTGCCTGATTGGAACACCACGTAGCACAGAGCGCCGATACAAAGCAAGCTGACGAACGACATCACGATGACGTAGGCTTGCCAGACGTAAAGATTGCGATCGCGGGCCATCGATTACCTCGCCGACGAGAATATCCAGAATCTCAGGATGGGGCCACTCCGCCTCTCCCATGTGTAGATCCTAAACAGGTCCCCTTCGACCGTCAAACTTTCTCCAAGCATTCGCGCCGTTTTTCGAGGAATTGGCGAGGCGCAATCCGCTCCACCTCGCACAGACATCCGTGAATAACGACTGTAAGGGTTGCAAGGACTGATTGTTCCAGCGTTCCAATTCAACCTTTTCAACCGTTGACTGGAAGCCGATTCCCACAGGTAATTCCATGTATTAGAAACCCTTTCACGCGATTACAGCAACGATTGAGCAGGTACGGCAACGATTGAAGAGGGGTCGGTCTTCGCTCCGCCATTGCGACCCTCCCGATCCGCCTAAAAAATTTCCGTTCCTTTCCTTCGATGAACGTTCTCGACGCGGCAAATTCACTGGGAGGACCAATCCCAAGATGAAACGAGAAAAGCGGCGACCGTATAACCTCAATAACCTCACCGTATTACCTCACCGCATTGAGCTACCTTACAGGAAAATCGTTCGCTTCCGTCAAGAAACCGAGTACGATTAGATGTGTATGTTTCGAGTGAATCTCCTGGATTCGCTACGATGGAGACTCTGTTCCCGATTTTCTTGTCGTGAATTGCTATGCCGCACATGCCTGATTCCTTGACCCGTGTTGCCCTGACCGCTCTTTTCCTTTTCGGGTCACTCGTTCCCATTGCCAACGCTCAAATCAACGAGCGTCTCATCGCTTCCGCCGGACTCGAAATCCATTGGGAGAACAGCTTGGGTGGCGCTGGCTTGGCTCAAGGAGATCAAAGTTTAAAGATTTGGCCTCACGCCACCGACCGCCGAGAATACGTGGATGTTTTCCTGGGCAATCGACTGATCGAACGGATCGATGCGAGGCAAGTGGATCGCGCGGCCGTCGACCGACTGATCTTGGAAGGAAAACCACTCAAGCCAGCGCCGGTTTTGGGATTGGAAGGGGCGAAAGCCCGTGCTGATCAGCTTGCCAAAACGTATGCCGTCCTCGGCAAACAAGTTTCTATCAAGACATTCAGTGAGCCGGTCATTTACGTGGTGACTGCAACCAACAACGGCATTATCTCAACCATCGATGGTGAATCCGGCGAGCTGCTTTGGCAAAGCACCGTCCCCAATCCAGAACTACCCATTTATGGTCCAGGTGTATCGGATTCGGTGGTCGTCGTCGTCAACGGCAACAACTTTTATGCCATGGATTTAAAAACCGGAAATTTGATCAACTCCTCGAAATTGAATTTCACTCCTACCAGTTCACCGATCCCGGCAGGCGATTACATCATGGTCCCCTCGGTCGGTGGTCGAATCATTGGCTACCACATGTCGAAACCATTGATTCGACCTGTTTATCTTCGGGCATCCTCCGAGAATCGTAATGGCTTAGCCATCTCGCTCGCTCGCGATTTTATCTCCTGGACTTCCCATGGCTCCCTCTATCTGATCCACAATGAAGAAGAACCGATCATTTGGTCTCGCGTCAACGCAAACGAAGAGGGTGAGTCTCGCCCGATCACTACACCCAATGGATTTATCTTCTGCACCAACTTTGGAACGGTCATTCACGCCTCCACCAATCGCCTAGGATCCTATCTTTGGAGAAACAATCTGGGGATGCCGACCGCTCGATCCCCTGTCGTTGGCAACAATAGCGTTATCGTCTTGTCCGACGATGGTCTCGTGGATGCGCTTGATCTGGAAACGGGCAGAAGTCTCTGGCCGAGCCGAGCCCAAAACATCAGTGGCGTTCTTGGGGTTGGCAAGGCTCACGTTTACGTACGCGATTCTGGTGGACATCTTGCTAGCCTGCGGCTATCCGATGGTCAGGTGGATGCGAGGACCGGCTCACTCCTCCAAGGAGTCGTGCCGAACACTGTCAATGACCGCTTCTTCGTCGTCACCCGCGACGGACATTTGAGCTGCTTGCGAGAACAGGGAGCCATCATGCCAACGATGTACCTCGATCCCCAAGCCGCCAATGAAGCCACCGGCTCGCCGAACAAACCGTCCAACCAACAGAAACCCGCTCCAACGAAATCCGCCGAAGACCCATTCGGAGCATCCGGACTGGACGCTGCACCCGCTGCTAGCGATGCGAAAGATCCGTTCGATCCCTTCTAATCGATCGCTTTCTAGCTTCTCGATACCGTCAAACATTCTTATCCGCCTGCACAGGTGCTCGCTTCCAGCGCACGAGTGGGTAGAAGTGGGTAGATCTGAATCCTTGGGACTTCGACCAACGGTTTTCTGCATCAGAGGCGTGTTGCCTAACGAGCCAGTCGCACTACGACAACGCTCGGTTGCCTCACTTCTCCGTGTTCCAACCCAATTTCTGCCTGAACGCAGTCTCCCTTTTGCTGCGTCAAGTCCATCGCTGCAAATTGTCGATCGAGCCATCGCAACCACAAAATCTGGTAGCTATACGCTTGTCGTTAGACGTGCGATAGAATCTGCCGGAACTGCGACTTTGAATTCACAGAACAAGGGAGTGCGAGTAAATGGTCTCAGGGCAAAAACGCTTTCGCAAAGATGGTCCAAAGGGTAGTGGTGGCGGCGGCGATAACGGTGGCAGCGGCCGTCCTCGGGATCCCGGTCAAATCCTCGATCGTTCCTTACCGTTCGACGTTACCGCAGAAAAGGCCGTCCTCGGATGCATGCTCCTAAGTCCGGATGTCGTCAATGAACTAGCTCTCGTTCTGCGGGCCGATGACTTCTTTGATGACGCTCATCAAAAGCTCTATGCGACCATGTTCCACTTGTTCGATACCGGTCGCAAGATCGATATCACATTGCTGGTCAACGAACTGAAAAATCGCGGTGAGTTCGACTTGATTGGAGGCGCGGCGTACCTAGCACAATTAGCGCATAGCGTCCCAAACGCGGCGCATGCGGTGTATTACGGAGAGATCGTCCGCTCCAAGGCTACCCTGCGACGACTAATCAATGCATCGACCGAAATTCTGCGCGATGCCTATGACGAGAGCATGGATTCCAAAGAACTTCTGTCGCAGGCGGAACAGAAGATTTTCGAGATCCAAGATGCCAGGAACGCGAATCAAGCCTCTTCCATCAAGGATGTCTTGACGGATTCTCTGAAACGCATCGACTTGCGCATGCAAGGCAAGCAGCTTTCAAGCGGTGTTCTCACCCATTTTACCGACTTCGACCGCATGACCGGTGGTCTGCACAATGGCGAATTGATCATCCTGGCGGCTCGACCTTCGATGGGGAAAACCGCCTTCGCCATGAACATCGCCGAGCAAGTGGCCATGAAAGAGCGCGCCCCAACCCTCTTTGTCAGTCTCGAAATGAATTCGATCGAACTGGTCGATCGCTTGTTGTGCTCGGTCGCCAAAGTCAATGGATCCCGATTGCGAGGCGGCACCATCCTGCCCGAGGAGCAGAAGCGTTTGCTGGCGCACGCCGCCCAGCTGAGCGAAGCACCTTTGTACATCGATGATACTCCCAGTCGAACGGTTAGCGAAGTTGCAGCCGTTGCGCGTCGAATCACCCAACGCGAGAAGAACGGTCCGGAAAACGGCCGACCATTAGGATTGATCGTGATCGATTATTTGCAACTCCTCGAGCCGGACAACTCGAAAGATCCTCGGCAAGAACAAGTAGCCAAGATCGCGCGACGATTGAAACTCATGGCACGCGAACTCAAAGTCCCAGTCTTATGCCTGTCCCAGCTCAATCGCCAGTCGGAGGAAGGCAAGGACCACCGTCCCAAACTAAGCCAACTCCGCGAATCGGGAGCCATCGAACAGGACGCGGACGTCGTGATGTTCGTCCACCGCGAGGAATACTTTCTGCCCCCCGAAAAAGCAGCCGAATTTGCCGGCCAAGCCCAAATCATTATTGCCAAACAACGGAATGGCCCTGTCGGCGATGTCGATTTGGTATGGGAACGGAACTACACCCGTTTTCTTAACAAAGCGGCGGAGTTTCATGAGGATTTTGCGGGGGGTGGTCCAGGTTTTTCGGCCCCTGGTGCCTATTAGGGCACTCTGCAATCTGCCTCGTCCAGTTTATTCTGGCATCTCACGCACCCACTGAAACCCAACGACCACGTTTGATTGCCATCGCATGACCGCAGCCTGGACTCCGGACTCTTGGAAGCAATTTCCAGCAGCCCAGCAACCGAATTACCCAGACCTAAACGAGCTCAAGGATGCTTTGGGGCAATTGCTCAAGCTTCCACCGCTGGTTACGAGTTGGGAGATCGATCATCTGCGGGACGGTTTAGCCGCCGCACAGCGCGGCGAAGCATGGCTGCTCCAAGGAGGGGATTGTGCGGAAACGTTTGGTGAATGCCAAACGGAAATGATCGCCAGCAAACTCAAACTGCTGCTGCAAATGAGCCTGGTCATTGTCTTTGCATCCCGAAAACGAATCGTTCGCGTCGGGCGGATCGCTGGACAATACGCCAAACCCCGATCGAACGACACCGAATCGATCGATGGCATCCAATTGCCCTGCTATCGCGGGGATATCGTCAATCAATTTGAATTCAGCGAAAAGGCACGACGTCCAGATCCAAACCGACTTTTGCGTGGGTATGAACGATCCGCATTGACCCTGAATTTCATCCGCGCGCTGAGTGAAGGTGGCTTTGCCGATCTCCATCATCCTGAAAATTGGAATCTCCTTTTCGTCAATGAAGCCAAAGGAGAAGTCGCAAAGCGCTACCGCGAATTAGTCAAGTCGCTCGGAGATGCTCTCCGCTTCATGGAAACCATCCTCGAAGGATCGACCGTATCCGAATTGAAACGGGTCGACTTCTTCACATCCCATGAAGCCCTACTGCTCGATTACGAGATGGCGCTGACGCGCCCCAGCGTTCGCGGCATTGGCTATTACAACATGGGAACCCATTTCCCGTGGATCGGAGAACGCACTCGCTCTCTGCAGGGAGCTCACGTCGAATACTTCCGGGGGATACGCAATCCGATCGGCGTCAAAATCGGTCCCTCTATTTCAACGGACGAATTGGTCGAACTGATTGAACGGCTTAATCCGGAGGATGAACCCGGGAGACTCACGTTGATCCATCGCATGGGTCGCCGATTCGTCGAATCGAAACTTCCACCACTCATCGAAGCCGTCAACCGCTCCGGCAAGTCGGTCTTATGGGTTTGCGATCCGATGCATGGCAATACCGTCTCCGCAACGCAGGGTCGCAAAACACGTCGATTCGATGATATCGTCGATGAGTTGCGATTGTCATTCGCCATCCACCACGCTTGTGGATCCATGTTGGGTGGTGCACACCTGGAACTTACGGGAGAGAACGTGACCGAATGCACTGGCGGATCGAGAGGAATCACCGATTCCGATCTGGAATCCGCATACCAAACGCAAGTCGATCCACGCCTCAATTACGAACAAGCTCTCGAAATGGCTTTTGAAATCGCCGGCAAACTGGTTGAATACCGCGCCCCGTGAATCGCTTTGATCAACGTCGGCTGCAACGATGGACCACGGATTCGTCGACCACCCCAACTACCGCCCAATCAACTTACCGGTATTTCCACAAAAACTTTCGTCCCTCGAAGCTCCACCGGAAAAACATCCGTTTTGATTTTGGGGTTATCGAGCCATTCTCCATTGGTCAATTTGAATCGCCAAGCGTGCCACGGACATGCCACACAACCATCGTGGATCCATCCCCCCGCTAGCGATGCACCTTGGTGCGGGCAGAAATCATCCATCGCATGATAATCATCCCCCACCCGAAAGATGGCGATCATCCGATCACCTACAGGAAATGCCTTTCCCTCGTTGAGAGGAATTTCGGATGTGTCCGCTACTTCAATCCATTGGGCCACGCAGCAACTCCAATCGCAAAAAGTTCAAGGCCGTTTTGGCCAACCGCGCATAGAATACTTCAGGATGTCCACCCAAGCTAACTGTCGTTCCTTTGGGATTCGATCCACGACGCGCCCATGCGATCGAAAAATCGGTCGTTGGCAGCGAACTCTCCTGTTTGACGTGCTCCAAATCGGGATAAACCCCGACAGCCAAATAGTAGTCCAGCCCGGACGCCTCCCGATATGCCTCCGCCACTTGCATCAGGTGCTGTTGAATCCCGACACCGTTCTCCCGTTCACCCTTCTCACCTTCACCATCGGCACTCTCTGACAATCGTCGAAACCAGCGGGCTTCAACAAGCCCAAACGGATGATTTGGCTGCACGCAGGAAAGCATTGGGGCTACCCACGTCCCCGCTCCGATCTCCGTGACTCCAACCCGAACCTGCCGTGCAACGAGCAATGCGTCCACGGCATGTTGCAAATCGACTTCTCCCTCCCCAAAGACCAACAGACCAAACGTCTTGAGGATCTCCTCGCGCGTCGGCTCGATCAATTGTTGAAACTCCTGCTCCGTTTCTGTTCTCGCTGCAATCCTGAGAGTAATCGTCGCATTCGATACGGTGATTCCGACCTTTGGCTCGCGGTTCCGAGCGATCAAGTCTGGCAACTCCTTCTCGACATCACTCTCGCCGATGCCAAACAGTTTGATGCTGTGATACCGCCATCGTTTCGCCCCCGCACCCAACTCCTGAATCAATCGTGGTTCGACAGTCCTTTCCATCATCTCCCTCATTTCAGCAGGAACCCCTGGCAAGGCAAACAGTCGACAGCGATGCGAATCTCCTGCGCTCGTCGTGGTGGTAATCGACAAATCAATGCCAGGCGCAGTCCCATGCGGATTTTCGATTATCTCCGAGGTCGCCGGAAACATCGCTTGAACGCGATTCCGATCGGGCATAGCCCGTTTCCGCTTCGAGAACAGGGACTCGATATGCTGCAGCGCTTCACCGCGCAACTCTAACGGCAATCCAAACGCAGCTGACATTGCTTCGCGCGTTAAATCGTCCGCGGTCGGCCCCAATCCGCCTGTTGCTACGACAATATCCGCTCGCTGGGCAGCGATCCTGAATACGTCGATATTGTCCTGAAGCGTATCACCAACCGTCGTGTGGAATGCAACTGCGATTCCAAGATCCCCCAGTCGTTGACTGAGATACTGTGAATTCGTGTCCAAACGTTGGCCACTCGTCAATTCGTCTCCGATCGAGATCACTTCTGCTTTCATGCGAGTTGAAACCGTTACGGGCAAGAGTTTAGTGGGCGATTGGAGGGAGATCCTACCAATTTATTCGAGCCATGGAGAGTCGATATGCGTCATGCTGCACAAGTGTGCTTCGGCAACTCCTTGCGGGCAACTCCAAACGAGAAAGAACAACGCCTCACTGCACCATCTCCCCACGGGATGCTCCCTCATGAATCCAGCACCCTTCGCTACCGCCATGGCCGATTGAGTCGAATGTAGGGCCAAGTCATTTGCCATTTTTCGCATGGAATTGGAATCGAACAGAGAAGCGGAACCGGTCACTCCGTCCTCCAATGCATCCAGTTCGTCGAGCAACTTCAACCAATTTCCTATTAGTTTGTCCGCGTACAATCGAAGCGAGGGACGGACCATGGCTTCTTCGTACAAATAATCGATGGCCGAAGCCGCCAATCCCATTGCCAGCGCGCTGGTATGCAATCCTCCTGCGCCTCCCGCATGCGACGCTGCCATGACATTGTCGCTCGGTCCATGGAGTATGTCCTCACGCGTTACGCGCACGCCATCGAAATCGATCCCATCGGTGCAACTACTTGTTAATGCGATCAATTCCATACCCGCCCCTGCATGCAATCCTATTTTTGGGCATGAAATGAGGAATAGGTATTCTTCACGGCTCGAGGATTCAGACCCTGACCGAACCTCGGAAGGGACGACCAAACCGCTAGACGATGGCCACTCGACCGCGCCGACGACTAGGTAATCGGCGACGCAACCCCCTGTGACCCATGGGACGCGTCCCTGCAATCTCCATCCATCACCATCGCGGTGGGCTTGAACAGGAGGAGTCGGTAAATGCCTGCGACTCGTGGTCAAGTGACTAATCCCCACGGTGGCAAAGGCTTCCCCGGACTCGATGCAAGGCAGGACAGATTCCTTGGCCCGTTCATTGTTACTGGTTTCGATGCGTCGAATAGCTGCGCTTCGTTGCGTCATAATGAAGGCCGTCGTCAAACATCCGTAGGCCATCGCAATGTATGGGGCGGTTGACCTATGTTCGGTAAATGAGCACAAACGTTCAAAACGGGCGCATAGACGCACATTATCTATCGGAAATGTCGCGCTACGATCGAGTTGAGCCGTTTCGGATCTCAATCGTGTGATCAATTCAGCACAATCGGGATTGAAGCGAATCAGTCGCTGGTAGACAGGTGATGGCATGGATGCACGCGAAAGAAAAAGAAACGGAACGGTTCGGGATTCAAGAAGCTGGACGCGAGGATACTTCGGATGGCTCCGATCGCAACATCTTTGAGGATTTTGTCACCTTTTGGTATAAAGCGAAATTCGTGATAGTCTGGGTAGTCTACGGACGATATCCCGACGAACCGGAAATACGTGAAGTTGATGGGCTCATTGCGACCATGTCCACCCGAGCACGAACACGTCGCGTTCTTCCTCTATCCATTTATAAACGACTGACGAATTCTCGATGACGCAACCTGAACAGACAGTAGCACCCGAGTTGACGAGCACAGGCATCTCCCGAGAAATCGATGCCGAAGCCCTGTACGAAAAATGCATGGCCCTCGCACATAACCTTTGGTGGAGTTGGCAACCGGAAGTCACCGGACTATTTCGCGATATCGATCCCATCCGATGGCGTCAGTTCGATCATAACCCAATCGCATTGCTGCGTGAATTCACCCCCGAAGAGCTGGCTGCGCGGGCCAGCGAAATGGTGTTGCATAGCCGAGTGAACTATGCGTTTCGCCGTATGCAAGAGTATTTGGAAGCCTCCAATACATGGGCTCAAACCAACGCGGGAGTCCTGGGAAGCAAGCCTATTGCGTACTTCTCAGCGGAATTCGGTCTCCATGAATCGCTCCCCATCTATTCCGGAGGTCTGGGCGTTTTATCCGGCGACCATGTGAAGAGCGCAAGTGGTCTCGGCGTCCCACTGGTCGGGATCGGGCTTTACTACTCGCATGGCTATTTCAAGCAACTCCTCAGCAGCGAAGGCTACCAAAACGAAGAGTACCTCGAAACGAAAGTAGAAAACCTTCCCGTCGAAGCAGCGCTCCAGCCGGATGGTACCCCGCTGATGATAGCCATCGAAACCCGGAACGGTCGACTGTTCGCAAAAGTCTGGAAAGCTCAAGTCGGCCGAATACGGCTCTACCTTCTCGATTGCAATGTCGAAGGAAACCGCCCCGAGGATCGCGAACTGACCAGTCGGCTTTACGGTGGCGACGAACGGACTCGAATCCGTCAAGAACTCGTCTTGGGAGTCGGAGGGGTGCGCGCCCTGCGAGCCTTGGGAATCACTCCAGGGGCATACCACCTCAATGAAGGTCACAGCGCCTTTGCTCCTCTCGAAGTAATTCGCGAAAGGATGACCGATGACGGGTTGACCTTTGACGACGCCATTCGCGAAGTTTCCCAAGCCACGATCTTTACGACGCATACTCCTGTTCCCGCTGGACACGACCGGTTCCCGGGTGGCTTGATCGAAGAGCACTTGGGACCGTTACGGGAAATGCTCGGTATCAATCATGACCACTTGATGAGTCTCGGTCGCGTCAATACTGCAGACCTCAATGAGCCGTTTTGCATGACCGTGATCGGTCTCAAACTTTCAAGAACGGCCAACGCGGTCAGCCAACTTCACGGCCATATCTCACGCCGCATGTGGCACGTACTCTGGCCGAACCGAGAGGAAAGTGATGTACCGATCGGCCATATTACCAACGGCGTGCATATCGAAAGCTGGTTGGCCGGTCAGATGCAACAGCTCTACGACCGTCACTTCCCTGCCAATTGGCGAACCCATATGGGGGAACCAGATGTTTGGCAGAACATCCATAACGTCGATCCAGGCGAGTTGTGGGAAACGCACAATGCGTTAAAGAACCTGCTCCTCGCATTCGTTCGACGGCGTGTCTCTCGCCAGAGTCGACGACGCGACGAAAGCAACGAGATCATCGAAGCCGCCCGCGGCGTCTTACGGCCCAACGTCTTGACGATCGGATTTGGCCGACGCTTTGCAACCTACAAGCGGGCGAATTTGGTCTTTTCCGAACTGGATCGTATCGCCGGTTTGATCAACGATCCAGAACGCCCGATCCAACTCATTTTTGCAGGTAAAGCGCACCCCAAAGACGAGCCAGGTAAACGCTTCATCCAAGAGATCGCCAACCTGAGGAACGACCCTCGCTTTGCAGGCAAAGTCGCTTTTATCGAAGACTACGATATCAACGTCTGTCGCCACCTGATTCAAGGAGTCGACGTATGGCTCAACAATCCCCGACGCCCGTTGGAGGCGTCTGGTACCAGCGGCCAAAAAACCGTTCTCAATGGTGGTTTGAATTGCAGTATTCTCGATGGATGGTGGGCCGAAGCCTACGATGGATCGAACGGATTCGCGATCGGCAAAGGAACCAGCCATAGCGACGATCGAATCACGGACCAGCGCGATGCCGATCATCTTTATCAAACCATTGAACAGCACATCATCCCAACCTTCTACGATCGCGATCGGGACGGCTTACCCCGCCGTTGGATCAAGATGATGATGAATAGCATCAGCACGCTCGCGTGGCGATTCAGTAGCCATCGGATGGTCATGGACTACACGCGGGTCGCATACGTTCCCGCTTCCGGCGGACTCAGTTGCGAACGAAAATATCGATAGAGAATTGCAATGAGTGTCTCGTTCAATCAAACAAACTGCGTTTGCTTTCGAGCAGAGGGTATGCGTTCGCCCATCCATCAACAGGCGTGCGTTGGCACCGGGTTCTTGCGGCCTTAAGTCGTACTCAATGGAATGGTACTCGTACTCGTACTCGTACTCGAAAAGTGATTTCTGTCGAGTACGAGTAAGAGTACCGCCCTTTGGGGCTGAGTACGAGTACGAAAACACGGGGATTACATTAGCGCGGCCACCAAGATGTCGGTAAGACCAAATGGCATCGCCTTCTGGCTCATTCCCGCCACATACCCCGTGTTGGCCTCATCGAGCGAATGGCCGAGCGCATCGTTCACGAGAATCACGAGTCTTTATCTTGAGGCAAAAGAGCTTTGAGCAACCGAAGTGTCTCATCCATCGTAGGCCGGACATTTTCTGCCTTTAAACGCAGGCGAGGTTTGATCAATATCAACGTATCGCCATCGGTCGCCATCTGCAGTCGTGGGGTCCCGCGGATAAACTCCCGCGCCGGTTCTTTCAAGAATGCTCGAACCAATTCGGGGAATGCACCCTTCACTGCAACTCGCTGCACAAAAGTAGGATCGTCGGGAAAGTCGACTGTCTTCGCACCAAACAACGCAGAAACCGAATGCATCCAGTTCCGCGGTTGCAGACTCATCGCCGGAGCATTGAGACGATCGTCGCGCGCCATGCCGATAACATAATAGGATCGATTCTGATTCTTGCCCGATCCCGATACAAACGTGTGTTCGAAGATCGCGAGCCGTGTCATCCCGTCATCCGCTGATAGGGTTGTATTCGAGGATCGTCCCTGCCCTTTGTGAGCCAATTCGAATCGCTGGAATGCGTTGGCTTCCTCGGATGGCAATTGCCAATTCAGTTCGAGGCCTAACTGTTTGCTCAATTCCGCCAGCGCATCGCGGCGTTTTCGATCGTTGTGCTGAGAGACACCCAGTAGGACAAAACCAACCGCAACCGACACGGCAAAAAAAATCCAAATCATCATAGAACCAAAAGTCCGAGTTGCAGGCGATGTGAGCATCCTTGCAACCAGGCTGATTCCTTTCGTTGGACTGTTTGCGCACCGTGCCCAGCCTACGAAGCGTGCGCATGGGACATGTAACGATTCGAAATAGGCAGTTATTCCGATTTCGGGGAACCTGCGAGTAACTCTTGAACCTTCGTTTCCAGTTCCTTACCACGCACGTGAACAGCAGCCACCTTGCCATCCTTGCCGATCAAGATGGTGAATGGAATGGCCGTGATCGACAGGGATTGTGCCAACGGCGATTGCATCCCCACTTTGTTCGGATCACTGCTTACATAGACAGACCATGGGGTCTTCTGCTGCAGCATGAACGTTTCCAAGTCCGATCGACGATCATCGAGATTAACAGCGATCACATCGAATCCTTCGCTCTGCTTGGCGTCATAAACCTTTTTGATATTAGGGATTTCGGCAATGCATGGACCACACCATGTCGCCCAGAAATCTACCAGAACGACTTTTCCTTCGTAGTTTTTCCAATCCAGAGCCTTGCCAGCAGTGTCTTCAAGCCCATCGAGAGGAAGCGGCTTGCCGATAATTCCGGTCCGGGCTTCAAAGCCTTTCATGGCGATATCGATTTGCTCTCGCAATTCGGGCGTTTTGATCGCTCCCATCGGGATCGCGGCGGTTTCTAACAAGCTCTTCGCGAGAGCTACATTTCCTGAATACTCGAATTGAGTAGCGACTTGGATCAACGCCATCGAGGTCCATGGGGACGGGATCTTTTCCATGAGACTCTTCGCAGCGGCCGCCACAGATTCGGGATTAGCGCTCATGGCTTGCCGTGTGTCGAGCATTTGCAAGTAGTTTTCAAAATCTGGGAGGCGCTGCATTTTCATTTGCCATGCAGCCATTCCGATTTGGGGATTCGGTATATCTCGGAATTTGGCTTCGAGCATGTTGACCAATTGATCGCAAGCTACCGCACGTGGATCATCTTGCTTGGGCTCCTGGCCCTCCTGCAATTCGCGGGCAATCGATCGATCTAAACCTTGAGCTGCCTGTGCGACGGTCATAAAGATAGATGGATCGGCAGAGTCGGTCTTGTTCAAAAGATCTTTTGCGATCTCCAAGATATCTTCGACCGTAGCGGATTGGTTTTGGAAATCGGCCACAGACATCATCAACTGCATGCGTCGAGCTTGTTGGGCCACGCGAATGTCTTCGCTGTTGGCGAGTTCTTTTGCGACGACCCTCAATTCATCGGCAGATGGCACATCCTTAAACTGAGACATTTGTCCCAGTGCCTCCATCTTCCCGATCAAGGCCTTGGTCGTTTCCTCCGGAGTCGTAGCGACCTTCGCGAGCCGCTCGGAGGCGGTTAGCTTTAGACGGGCTACGGCCATACCTCGATCGAGAACTTGATCGGAATTGAGCAAACGACCCGCCGCGTCTTTTTGGAGGTCTTGCAAAGCCCGATCCACCGCGCCGAGAAATCGTAAAAGCTCTTCTGGGTCCTGAGACTGCGTTAACTCCAACTTCATATACGATTTGGATGCGATGCTCGGATCGACTTGCCCAGGTGTGAAAGAGGGCAGGGATGACGCCGGGCTTGGTGCTTTCGGATTCGCGTCCGTGCCTGTCGATGGTCTATTGTTCAATGATCCAGCGACGGATGCTCCCCCAGCGCCGGAAGCGACTTTCGCGTCCGCAGCCGAATTCCCGTTCGCCGAACCCGATGGGTTCTTATTGCTTGCGGTCGCTGCACCATCAGATGGCCGAAACCCGCTCGAAGATGCGGATACTTCTTTCTCGGGCTTCTCAGGCGTACATCCCAACGGCAAAAGGCATGCTCCGACCAGTGCAATGGCCAAGCGGTTGCGAGCTTTCATGGGGTGGCGAACCAACCTGGATTGCAAGGGAAGTCCAAACGCGCCAGCGAAACGGGATGCACAAAGATAACTTGAAAGATGGCAAGCCACAGGATTCTCCTGAAAAATGGAAGACGGTCATGGTAGTAGCTTGTACGATCGTGCATTCTATGGCAATACTTCTTGCTTCTTCTCCCCTGCAGAATGCTCCAAACTGCGAGAAAACCCAATGCAATCACTCCCCATACGCGATAGTAAACCACTCCCTTCGGTCGGAATCGGCTTCTGGAAAGTCGAACGACCGATCGTTGCCGACGTAACGCACCAAGCCATTGCGATGGGGTATCGCCATCTGGATTGTGCATCGGACTATGGCAACGAAGCGGAAGTAGGGCTCGGAATCGAACGGGCCCTCGCCGATTCTTTATGTTCCCGCGATGAGCTTTGGGTCACGAGCAAGCTGTGGAATACCTACCATCACCCCGATCACGTAGAAACTGCGTGCAAGAAGAGCCTGCGCGATCTGCGACTCGACGTTCTGGATCTGTACCTAATCCATTTCCCCATCGCACTTGCCTTTGTCCCCTTCGAAGAACGCTATCCCCCTGGATGGATTTTTGATCCCACTGCGACCATGCCAGCCATGAAACCCGCCCCAGTTCCTATCCATGAAACATGGGGAGCCATGGAGCGGTTGGTCGATCAAGGTCTCGTCAAGAATATCGGCGTGAGTAATTTTGGGACTTCGCTATTGCGCGACGTGCTGTCCTATGCCAGGATCCGTCCGGCTGTTCTGCAAGTCGAATCGCATCCCTATCTCGTTCAACCCAAACTCCTGCGCTATTGCCAATCCGAATCGATTGCGTTTACCGCATTTTCGCCTTTGGGAGCACCCTCCTACATTCCATTGGGAATGGCTACCTCGAGCGATTCGGTATTGGAGCATCCGATCGTGCAGACAATCGCGGCACAGGTCCAGCGATCACCTGCTCAAGTCGTGTTGCGGTGGGGAGTCCAAAGAGGCTCGGCAGTGATCCCTAAAAGCAGCCATCCCTCTCGACTCGCAGAAAACCTTCAGCTCTTCGATTTTGAATTAACGGCAGATCAGATGCAGTCGATCCAATCGCTCGACCGAAACCAGCGTTTCAATGACCCAGGGGTATTCTGCGAATCCGCCTTCGGCGGCTTCTATCCCATCTACGAGTAGCCTGGCAGCATTCATGAAAAATCACGGGGCCACGTGGTGAACGGTTCGTGCTTGTTTCCTTCAGAGGCCATGAGAATCGCTCTCTTAAAAAATTACATTGTTTTGGGTGTTTGGGACGGTAAGCAATCGTTCGCCCTGCCAGGAATCCCCTGGGCAGAATTTCCGTCTTAGGCAAGCCGCAAAATCACTTGATGACGTCCGCGCGAAAAACACGCTTCGGTGATTTGCTTTTGGCAGCGCGTCGTGTTTTGGCAATGCGAGGAAAAGCTACGCATCCAAGGATTGCACGATCCATGGGACTCTTTTCAACACTGGAAAGGTCCCACTGAAACGTAAATTTGCATATCGACGACCGTCGTGCAGTGGGCCGCTCGCTTGTGGTACATTGATACTGCACGCTTGAGGCCTTCCCTTCTATGCATTTCCCTCTCGACCCTCTTATCTCCCCCACCCAACCTTTCGTGTCTCTCTCCAAACAGTTCATTTTCGTCTTCCTTGTGGCTTGGCTGTCGTGTTGCGCTAACACCACCATTGCTCAGCCTAGCGTCAGCGATACAGCCCTTCCTAATCCCTCGACTACGGGGCTCCAGCTGGAATCATGCGGAATCGCACCGCATAGCTATGTCGGTGCGGAAGGGATTGTCGTGATACGCGCGACCGTGCGCAACACGAGTAACCAAACGGTCGAAGGATTCTTATCCGCTCGCGCTAAAGGAAATCTCGTAGAAGAGGATCGTCGCCGCGTTGCATTGCTCCCAAACTCCATCCGGTCGTATGAATTCCCGGTGAGACTGCCTGTGCAGTTGCCCGATTCCAGTATCGATGTGGACATCCAACTCCTGGCATTGATCGATGGTCGAGAAGTGTTGGTCATCCGTGGAGATGAACCAGCAACCAAGAGTGTGCGATTCTGGAAGCGTGGTAAGAATCCGGTCGTCACTGCGATCGCGATGGGACGCGAGCCTTCAGCCGTGATCGATTGGCGTTGGGGGGAGCAGGAACTCTTTTCGACGTATGAACTCGCGGTCGCCTCGCGTATCGATGCGGAGATGTCGAAGGATTGCTTGGCGTTAGAAGCCACTCCCTTTCCGCTCAATCCTATCGATTGGAAAGCGATCGACACGTTGATTATCGCCGATCCAAAACCGCTTGCAGATGCGGCCACAATGAGCGTGCTCCGCAGTTTCCTTTTTGGCGGTGGTCGGATCTGGGTTATGCTCGACGAAATCGACACCACTGCTCTGGCCCCGTTGCTTACTTCCAATCAACAGTGCGCCACAATGGAAACAATCCGGATCCAAGATTTCGTTGTCGATGTCGCAGGCCCCTCCCTCTCCCCCGAAGATCGAACGGTGCAACTCTCCAGTCCCGTTCCGTTGAAGCGATTGGCGCACACGGGAGGGCAAGTCACGCATTCCGTCGATGGATGGCCCGCGGGAATCCTGATGCCCGTCGGAAGGGGAGAACTATTTCTGTCGGCACTGCATAGTTCAGCATGGATTCAACCCCGGAAAGCCCAGTGGAGCGAAGATCCCTACTTTCAATCCGAGTATGAACTACGGCGATGGTCGAAGAATCTGGCAGATCTGATTCACACCAAGCGAGCATCCCCAATGCTCTCGCTGAAGGATATGGATTACCCACTACAGCACATCGGAAATCCTGTCGTTTCGCGGCGTGCGGTTGTCGCGGTGCTCGGCTCTTTTTGCGCTTCGCTTCTGGCATTTGGCGTTTGGCGTTGGTGGCTCGGTGAAATGAAATGGCTTGGGCTCGCCATTCCATTGATCGCCCTTTCGGCCACCATCCCACTCGCAATCCTGTCATGGATTCAGAAGAAGGATATTCCGGCGATGGTTTCCCTTCTTCAATTCGCACTTTTCGAAAACCCCAGCGGAGGCTCATTGCGAGAATCGGCGGCCATCTTCACCCCCGATTCTCGATCGATGAGCCTCACCAGTCGTAGAGCCGGGTTCGCACTCCCTGACCCTGCCATACAAAGCGGGATCAAAACGATCACGACGAACGACTTCCAAGACTGGCAAATGAGCAACGTCGCATGGCCGACTGGAACGTGGCGCTACGTCAGCGAAACCTCCCTCCCCTCGGTATCCGTTCTGGCACGTGCCAAATTCGATGCACGAGGCGCCCACATACGCATTCCAACCTCTCTTCCATCGCGACTGAAGGATCCTGTGCTCGGCTTTCATCCAGGAATCCCCTGTTTGGGAGTCACCGAGCCTTACTCAAACGACCGTAGCGAAACCATCGGCATCGATGGGTCGTTTCCTGCCGAAGGAGAACGCTGGACGCTGGATACGATTGTCGATCAGGAGCAAAGCCGAAGGGCCGAAATATACCGAAAGATCTTGGATTCCAACGATCGGCTTGCGGTGCAAACACGGACACTGTTTGGATGGACCGACTTGTTTGATTCCGGCCCGCAATGGGATGCGAATCTGGAACGTCGAGGCGCAGCGTTGGTTGCCTTGCCCGTCGAAATCGAAACTCCCCGTCTTGGAGAAGAGGTTCTCATTCCCTACCCCTTCGTCGAAATCCGGAATGCAGTAGGAATCAATTCCTCGCCGATCTTCCTAGATGCCATCGGCAAATGGGTCTCTCAATCCTCGAATGCCTCGGATTCGCAATTAGTGTTTCGTCTACCAGACGAAGTTGTCCCGATCGAACCAACAGAGATTGAAATCGAATGGGATGTCTCCGCTCCGCGACGCAAAGCGACGCTTTCATGCGTTCGCAGTGACGCCGGTGGCCTCATCGAACTGGCAACGCTCGAGGAACCGTCCCTGCCCTGGCGAGCAAAAATCCTCTCTCCAGAGGTGCTGCGTGAGTTCGGCGATGGTCAAGCCATTCTCAAAATTGAAATCTCAGACGATAGCCAACTCGGCGGATCGATTCCTTGGCGAATACGATCCCTCAGGCTTTCTGTCCGAGGCAAAATAGTCCCTCGCAACCGTTTGGTCTTATCGTCAACTCCTTGATGGATCGCGAAAACCTTTCGCAGCATAGCCGCTAGTCACTCCCTTCCCCCAATCGCGCCGGATCGGGCACTTGGACATCCATGACTCAACACGTCCTCGAAACGAAAAATCTGACTAAACGCTACGGATCATTCACGGCATTGGATGATTTATCGATCCACGTGGACAGAGGGCAAATCCTCGGCTTCATCGGTCCGAATGGAGCCGGCAAAACGACGACGATCAAAATTCTGGTTGGACTTTCGAAGCCCACATCGGGGACAGCCACGATTGCGGGTGTCGATTGCAGCGAAAACGCATCCGAAATCAAACGTCTCGTTGGCTACATGCCTGATCGTTTTGGTTCCTATGACAATATGCGAGTTCATGAGTATCTCGATTTCTTCGGAGCTATCTTTGGAATCGCCACACGTCACCGTAAGCGACGTATCGAAGAAGTCATGGAGATTACTAACACGACCTACATGCAAGACAAATACGTGGAAAGCTTGAGCCACGGCATGCAACAACGCGTCGGTATCGCCAGGACTCTATTGCATGATCCAGAAGTCCTGATCCTCGATGAACCTGCCAATGGTTTGGATCCCAAAGCACGCATTGAAATGCGAGAGCTTCTCCTTCGACTTGCTGCTGAAGGCAAAACATTGATCGTGACCAGCCACATCCTTCCCGAACTGTCTCGTATTTGCAACGTTGTCGCCATTGTGACGGCTGGAAAACTACGCGCCTTTGGAACGGTCGATGATGTCATGAGTCAGTTGTGCCCACAACGCAATTTCGAAGTCCAACTCGTTCACGAAACCGATCTAGCGAGGGCCTCCAACATACTCGCTTCTAAACTTACCGATTCGGAACCGATCACCCTGAGCCAAAAGGAGCGGGTACTGCGTTTTCCTACCGTCCGTTCCGAACTCGAGTTGGCTGGTATCCTTCAAACTTTAGTGGAGTCCAAGGTTCCTGTTGCCCAATACCGTGAGGTCGCGAGCGATCTCGAGGATGCATTCCTGTCAGTTGCCAATCAGGACTGATCCCGATCCATTTCGGACTAGTTCCCATTACGCAACCTTTCGAACAACCCACAAACCTTTCACGCCAGCCTAGTGCATCCAAGTGAACGCATTCCTCCTAACATACAATCCTATCCTGTATCGCGAGCTATCCAATCGCCTGCGAAGCCCCAAAACGATGGCTGCTATTTTGACGTTGGCAATCGTCTCTTCCCTATTGGTCGTCATGCGGTGGCCTAGCGATGCAACCGTCGATTTGGTCAACCAAGGGGCCTTGCAGGTCTTCCGTCCGGTGGCTTTTGCCATCGCAGTTGCCATCATGATGCTGGTACCTGCCTTTCCAGCGACCGCCATCGTGACGGAGCGAATTCGCGGAACCCTGACGCTTCTTCTCAATTCTCCAATCTCAGCATGGACGATCTATTCGGGAAAACTATTTGGGAATGTGCTGCTCGGCGTCTTACTGTTCTCCGTGAGCCTACCTGCTCTCTTCGCGTGTTACGCCATGGGGGGTATTTCCATCAATGGTCACATTTTGCCGTTGCTTCTCGTTTTTGTCGGAATGACGCTGCAATACTCGGCTTTAGGGCTATGGGTCTCCGCACGCTCCCAATCGCCCGACGCTAGCCTGAGATGGACATACGGAGCGGTCTTGTTTTTAGTCGTACTCTCCATCGGCCCCTCGGTGTTGGTCGGCAAACTAACAGGCGCTGCATCCATGGTTTCACAAATCCTTTCTACGCTATCCCCCATTCCCGCTCTGCAGCAAATTACTGGCGGTCAATCGCAATCGCAGAACATTGGATTGTCGACGGGTTGGACTCAATATTTGGTAATGAGTCTCGTCACTTCCTCCCTGCTGGCCTGGGCAACGCTTTACAAACTCGACCCACTCCTCATGGATCGAGCTCGACCGGCAGGCCGGGTCTTAGACTCAACGAAATCATCGTGGCTTCGCCGACTCTCCTACTTAGTCGATCCTCAACGGCGTAAAGCTGGCATACCTTTCTGGCTGAACCCCGTCATGGTCAAAGAATTTCGAACACGGAAATTCGGGAGACTGCACTGGTTAATGAGGCTGGTTGCAGTGGGCGGTATTGTTTCCTTGTTTCTGACGGTCGTGGCAGCGACCGGCACCGTCAGCTGGGGCGTTGAACGCATCGCCGCGTCCATGGTTCTTATGCAGATTGGCTTCCTCCTTCTTTTAGGCCCAAGCCTCGGTGCCAATCTGATCGCATCCGAAGTGGAGAGCGGTGGCTGGCAATTGCTCCGAACATCTCCCATTTCTCCTTGGCGGATCGTAGTAGGTAAATTGCTAAGCGTGCTCCTAACGCTGCTTCTCCTGTTGCTGGCAACGTTGCCCGGATACATCGTGATGGGTTACATCCAGCCTGCGGTCGGGGGCCAAATCAGCAATGTCATCATCTCTCTCCTCATCGCGACGGCCCTCGTGACCATCCTGAGCGCTTGTGTCAGTTCATTTGCGAAGACAACCGCCGTCGCTACGGCCACCAGCTACGCCCTCCTCTTGCTTCTGTTCGCTGGAACATTGCTCGTTTGGCTGGGGCGAGGTAGCCCGTTCGGTCCAGTCTTTGTTGAACGCACCCTCTTGTTGAACCCGGCCGCTGCCGCCCTATCCGAGATCAAGGCACCGGGTTTCGAAACGTACAAACTCACTCCAGAAAGCTGGTACCTAGGACTGGCAATCTGTTCCCTGGGTCTGATCGTTCTGGTCCTGCGAACGATTCGGTTAACCCGTCCAGACTAGGGCTTCTCAGGGGATCCCCAATGTACTTTGATACCATGTTGCATCGCTCTACAGTTTCCATCATTGTTGGGTTCCGTCGCATGTCCTCGATCACGCCCAAACGTCTCGCCTCGTTTTGCATCCTTTTCGTGTGCACAGTCATCCTTGGGCATACTAGGTCCTTCTCGCAATCTGTTGAACCAAAGCCAATCACTCAACCCTTGCACCACGCGTGGGAGGTTCAGCCAAACTTGGGTAATATCTGGGATATCTCAGAGAATCCTCGAGCTCCAACCATCCACGTGGAAGAACTGCGCTCCTCGGAAATCCAGCAGCGCATCGACGTAGCCCAAAAAATATGCTTGCACCACGACCGCAGTGGATTTGACGCACGAATTCCTGCACTTCAAATCATTCTCGAACGACTACGCCTTCCTGAGGAACCGATTCTGGTCAAGCGGTCCATGATGTCCGCAGCCTGTTTGCTGGATGATGGGTCCCATGCAGCGGAATTGCTGGATGTCGCCCGCGAGGATCCAGACATGCAATCCACCCTTGAAAGAGCCCTGATCCGTTGGCACAGTCCAATGGGTCTCGCACTCTGGCGATCGCGGTTGCAATCGGAGCAACCTACTTCCCATGCACTGCGATTCGCGCTCGAAGGAATGCAAGTTGTCGGAGAACCATCCGATATTCCTTCCTTGGTCCGTATCCTGCGCGCTAACGCGTCGACGGAATTGGAGCGAATTCTAGCGGCACATGCGATTGGATCCGTAGATCATTCCGGAGGAGTTCCACTTGCCCGCGAAGTGTTAGCGACGGAACTAAGCAATCGTTACTGGATCGCTGCCAATCTATTGCAGCATCACGACAGCGAGGATGCTTACAACATCTTGCTCTCGGTTGTCGACGGAGATCAGGATAGTGCACGACGCAAAGCCGCCACTTCAATCGCGCAACATTTCCCCAGTCGCATGCCCGAGCTGCTCCCCGCTTGGCTGATTCATGAAGATAGCAAACTGAGAAGCTTGGCTCTGCAATCCCTGTCTTCTAACGTCCAGCCAGGTGGAATCGCATCGCAAACACCACTGCTCAATGATCCAGACGCAGACGTGCGCACACTGGCCCGTAAAAATCTCATCACCGCCGCGAACAATGGCCTGCAAGCGGAGGTAAATGAAGCGATAAACTCCACGATCGATCGGGGGCAATGGCGGGGCTTGGAACAAGCGATTCTGATGATTGCGTCATTGCGCGACACCCAACGCTGCGACATCCTCCTGCAACTTGCCGATCATACGCAACCCGAAGTGCATTTGCATGCCGCTTGGGCACTGATGGAACTTGCCAGCGATCCAATCGTTGTCGAGCAAGTCTTCGAACGATGCCTCGCCTTGACGCAACGCTTGGAATCCGATGCCGGTCCACTGAAGAAATCAGAAATCATTCGAGGTAGTTTTTTGATCGAAGTACTGGGGCGCAATCGTTTCTTAGCGGCCCTCCCGATGTTGCAAAAGTACATCCCGAAACAGGATTTTAAGATGGGCAACCTGACACGAGCATCCGCCATCTGGTCGATCGCTCAGATCAAGAAGGGAGAGGATGATCCTGGCCTGCGCGAGCAATTCATGGCGAGGATGAAAGATATGCCACCCATGAACCCTGAGAATTACCTGGTGCGGTTCGCCTGCATTCTGGCGCTAGGTGAATTTGGATTCCCAGATGCTATGGAAACGCTTGCGAATTACGGTGGCGATCCCCCTGGTCCACTCGGAACTGCATCCTTGTGGGCTCGCGAACAGATCCGCAAACAAGGGAAGTAATACCTTCGGAATAAGGAACTCAAACGGCCCCAACGGGACATCCACTCCTATCCAATTTCGAAACATCATGCCCAAGCTTCCATTACCGACCGCTCATCTTCCTTGCCTTGGTTTTTGTGCTTACTCCGTTTGGTTCACTCTCGGCATTTTCATCTCTGCATGGGGGCAAACCTTCACTGAACGTTTCGAAGACTGGCCGGCAGACCTCAAGATTCGGGGGACGCTCGTCCTATGCGATACGCCTGCAGGTTTTCAACGCTTTGTAGAATCCCAGGCTTCCTCACAAAACCGTCCATTTCCCGAAGTGTCACGGCCCTGGGCAGTGATCGGAAACGGCACGGAGGAAGAGATGCGCCGCTCGCTCAACGCACTTGCCACGAATGTTGAATCGTTCGAGAGATGGACTGATCTGACGGTACATGCTTCATCATCCAATGGTCAGGAGGGGGAGACGCAGCGGAACAACATCTTATGGTTCGATTCACGTTTGGCGAATGACATCACTGAGGAGGAATGGCAAGCGGCCGTCCCAGTCTTGAAACACGCAATCGACTCCGGGGGAATTGTCGGTTGCATTGGACCGATCTCGGCGTCCTTTGGTAAGCACGTTTACGCGATCGCATCGAACCAGTCCCAGCCCTTCTCTGCCGGTCGCAACATCATGCCCGACGCGATCATCGTCTGGAAGCAATTTCATCCTGAAGGATCGCCTGCCATCCTTGATCAATTGCAACCCGACCTGCGATGCGTCACCATCGAAGCAGAACCCGATCTGGCAATCGTGTTGCGAGGACGCAAGCTCACTGTGGCCGGAACGGGTTTGGCAAAAGTGTTTCTCCCGGCATCGGAGTTTCTTCCAACAAACGAGCACATCCTTCGATCGCGGGAAGCAAGTGAAACTCGCTCGCCGGAAGCTTGGCTACTGGATTGGACCCAGTGGAGGCGGGATGCCATCGAAAGGACATTACCACGCTTCCCTCCCCTCGCATTGGAAACTCCCAACATTGAAAAGGGGACGCTGATCATTGTTGGTGGAGGGGGTCTCCCAGAGGGTCTCATGAAACGATTTGTCGATTCTGCGGGTGGAGATCGCGCCGAACTCGTCTATGTTCCTTGTTTAGAGGAGGACGAAGCAGCCCGCGAAGGGGGGATGCTCGAAACCTGGAAACGGATGGGAATCGCGAAATGTTCGATGCTTCATACCAAGGATCGCAACCGAGCCAATAACGACGCCGAATTCCTCGCGCCGCTCCAGACAGCGACTGGCATATGGTTCGGCGGAGGACGTCAATGGAATTTCGCAGACTCTTACTATGGAACCTCCGCTCATCGCATGATGAAAGAGGTACTGGCACGCGGTGGCGTGATCGGAGGCTCCTCGGCAGGAGCATCGATCCAGGCCAATTACCTTGCCCGAGCCACTCCCATCGATAATTTTCGCATCATGGCTCCGGGATACGAACGAGGAGGGCTGGGGTTCGTCCGGGGAGTCGCCATCGATCAACATTTTACGCAACGGTCACGGCAAAAAGATCTTCGATTGTTGGTCCACACCTATCCGCAAATTCTCGGAATCGGCATCGACGAATCCACCGCAATCATCGTTCGCAATTCGATTGCCGAAGTCGCCGGTAAAGGAGATGTCTATTTCTTTAGTGCTCGTCAAGAAGACGGTCTTTTGGATCCAAATCGACTGATCGAGCAGCACCGCGGCGAAGGAAATAGGTTTGATTTGAGGTCGCGAACATGGTTGCCCCAACCCGAGAAATCGCACTAAGACTCTCCGTTCTAACGGACCAAATCGACAATTTCTTCTGCGAGAGCGCGATGCCCCGCGACCACCATCGGTTCGCAATCCGTTGAACGGATATCCACTCCCGTTCGCAAAGAAACAAAGCATCCCCCGGCTTCCGTAAGGATTGCCCGAGGTGCAGCGATGTCCCAAGGTGCTTGCTTGACGTTGTCTTCGCTGTTGTCATGCACGACGGCAGAAAGCCCGGTTGTGCCATCGAGTAAACGCATTGCCACCCCAGAATGAGGCGGGAAAGAAGTGACCAATCGCGCACCTTCACGCGTCCGCAGCTTGTTTCTCAAGTAAGCAAACATCCCGGTCTCATAACGCGCGTTACCGTATTGATTCATATCGATCCAAATATTCTGCAACCTTTTTCGTTCGGGAGCGAAAAGTCGCATTCCATCTTTAAACGCACCCAATCCACGATGGGAATAAAAGCATTCCCCAGTGAGTGGAAACAAAACAACGCCAACCAAGGATTGTTCGTCCTGTTCCAAAGCGACCAGGACCGATGGAAACGGGTCTCCAACTCGAAACAAGAAAGCGCTGGTTCCATCGAGCGGATCGACCAACCATCGCATCGAGGTACCCATCACCACCTTGGGGTCCGATTCTTCGGACAGGATGGATGCTGAAATCGATGAACCTTCAATCACGCGTAGTACAGCCTCCTCGGCGTTCTTGTCCACGGCAGACACAAAGTCACCGATCCCCTTCTCCTCAACCGCAAAAGGCTTGCCCACCCATTCACGAATCACATTAGCTCCCGCTACGGCTGCCTCCAATGCAATACCTAACTCAAAGGACAACGCCATTCCATGCTTGGGTACAGACAACGGTTGCAGTCGATCAGCCACGGTAAAATCGTTCTTTTCGAATTGGGACTTGGAACGCGTTCGCAGTGTAAATTGCAACGAGGAATATATGACATACTCAGGGCAAAAGTGCATTCATGCCGTGCAGCAAGTTCCCGAAGAATACAGGAGAATCCGCGAACGAAACGGGGTTGTCAGGCTAAAGGAACATCGAATATTCGGCAAGCCCTTTCAAGTCGTCGCGACGATCGTCATGTTTGCATATTCTCTGACTAATCGCTCGAACAAGATTCCGCGGGGATGTATGCTTTCACGCAGCTGCATTCGTTGCAGGCTGAGAAGACAAAGCTGAAAACATTGAGCCTGAGGCGCTAGCCGAGTTCTTTCCACTTTTAAGAATCGGCCAGCGCCTCAGGCTCAGGGAAACGAAGATAAACTTCCGTCGACTGCGTCTGAAATCAGGAAAAGGTTGAAGCCATGCGATCCATTGTTCGAAGCATCGCCAGTGTCGTTTTCGGATTCATCGCGGCGAGCATGGTCATGATGATCGTCGAAGTCATCAATGGGATGGTCCTTTATCCGGAGTTAGGAAAAGCAGCGGCGGGAGTCACGGATCGCGAGGTATTCCGAGAACTGTTCGCAAACGTACCGATCGGGGCCTTGGTCGTCGTCATCCTTGCTTGGATCCTTGGTGGCATTGCAGGTGGTTTTGCAGCAGCCTGGATTGCGCCCCCGAACAAGCTTCTGCATGCCGGCATCCTCGGAGGATTGCTGACGTTGGCCGGGGTCGCCAATAACCTTATGATTCCTAAACCCATCTGGTTTTGGGTCGTGAGTCTCATGGTTTTTATTCCGGCTACTCTCTTCGGCGGGTATTTGACCTTCCAACGCAAGCCGGCACGGTCCTCGTAACTGAGTTCAATTACGGAAATGAGATCCCTCTAGGGCGAGAGGAGCTCGAACCGGCATGGAACATGCTTCCCTGGGCGAGAGGCATTGAGCCTAACTTTTTCCAGCTCAATCATTCCCGCGTTTCGCAACTCATCGTTTCTGGCGATTGGCTTTTCGCATGTCGTCCGCGGCAGCCTTAATCGATTTGGCTCGATTGGGATTATCGGCTTGGCCGGTCAATTCGTAAAGAAAACGGCTTGGATAAGTCGGCCGAGCCTTGCCCCATTTGAATCGGCTCAACGGCAACGTCAGTGTTAGTTCATCTTGAGCGCGTGTGACACCGACATAGCACAAACGTCGTTCTTCATCGACACTGTCCCCTTCTTCGGTGATCGAGCGACGATGGGGCAACACCCCTTCCTCCATTCCCACCATATACACGATGGGAAATTCTAGTCCCTTAGCGCTATGATAGGTCATCAACGATACAGCGTTGCGACCTGCATTCTTTTCTTTCGAGCTTCCATACTCACGGCCAGACAAGGTGACACTCGTCAGAAATCCGTCCATGCTCGCATCGTTGGTCGACGATTCGTAGACAGCCACCGCATTGAGGACCGCCTCTAAGGATCCAATTCGCATGACTGCTTCATCGGCATCGGTATAGAGGCGTTCGATCTCCTGTCGGTACTTCAGCTCCTCGATCAATCGGTGCACGGCATCCGACAGGGGGCCCGATCCATAGAAATGATCTTCGTCCGATTCCTCGTCTCCATCCTCTTCCTCGCGATGGGATTCTGGAGGTGTCACTGAATCATCCTCCGCAATGGGACTGGACTCTTCTGTTTCTGGGCTGGATGCATTCAACAGCGATGCGAATTTCTTTTGAATGTCGATTAGATTCTCGATGCCGCGTTGGGCAGCTGTCGGCAAGGACGCAACAAATTCGGGGTCGAGCATCATGCGCCACACGCTCTTCGACTGCGATACCGCCTCTCGCAGCAGTTTGTCGACGCTGCCAGCCCCCATGCCACGCGGAGGAACATTGATCACACGGAGCAGGGCCAGTTCATCATCCGGTCGATCGATCCACTTTAAGTACGCCAGAATATCTCGGACTTCTTTACGATCAAAAAAAGATTGAGTGCCTGTGATGACATACGGCACATTGAGCTTTCGCAACTCCCACTCGAATGGACGAGGCTGTTCATTGGTTCGGAACAGAATCGCAAAATCACCAGGGGTGACCCCTTTATCCGTTTTCAGTCGCTGCACAATTTCTTCGACGACGCCACGAGCCTCTTCCGCTTCGCCTGGGAATTGGAGCACGCGCGGTGCCAATCCATTGCGGCGGGCAGGACGGAGTACTTTTCCATGCCGTTGGGAATTGAACGCGATCAGTAGATTGGCCATATTCAATATGGCGTCAGTCGAGCGATAGTTATCCTCCAGCCGAACGATCTTGGCTTCGGGCCAATCCTTGTGGAAACTTAGAATGTGTCGGACTTCGGCACCGCGCCATCCGTAGATGGATTGGTCGTCATCTCCAACGACGCAGAGGTTGCGGTGGTCTTGGGCTAATGTCTTGATGATGCGGTATTGCGAACCATTCGTATCTTGATATTCGTCGACCAGTACGTGATCGTAGCGCTGGGATTCCTCGTGGCGAATGGTTTCGTTCTCGGACAAAAGCTGTTCGGCGAACACGAGTAGATCATCGAAGTCGAAGGCAGCTTGGAGTTTTAGGGCGCGTTGATAGCGTTTGAAGCCGCTGGCCGCGACATGTTCCTTGTCATTGATCGCTTCGCTGTCGGCACGCTCGGGACGGACACCGGCGTTTTTCCAGCGGCTGATGATGTTAAGAAAATCGGCCGGGGACAGGGTGTCTTCGTGGACGCGAATCTCTCGGAGCACCGTTCTCGCGACACTTTCGGCATCGCTCCGATCGTAGATGGTGAATTTTTCTGGGTAGCCAAGCGCCCCTGCATGCCGCTTCAAGATCTGAACGCAATGGGAATGGAAGGTTCCGATTTGGGGACGAGGAGGGGACTTTTGCCCACGACGGACCCGTTTTGGCAATTTGAGCTGATGGGCGATCCGCTCCTGCATCTCTTGAGATGCTTTATTCGTAAAAGTGACAGCCAGGATGCGATCGGCTGGAGTTCCATGCCGAATCAGGTTGGCAACGCGAAACGTCACCACGCGGGTTTTCCCCGTGCCAGCACCAGCCAGCACCAGGAGCGGACCGGACAGGGTGTGGACGGCTTCGAGTTGTGGGGGGTTCAGGTCTGCCATGCCTTGAAATGTACCGAGGGGAGTCCATCCGGGTAGGGCTCGTCCTGAATACTAGGATTTGTCCCGCTTTTTCACCCACGGAAACGGCGAAATGGACTCGACGGTTCACCTAGAAGTGGCTAAGATTTTGGCCCTTACTGTTTCGAGCCCCAATGGATTTACTGACAAATTCTCGACATGTACGCGATCATCACCGACGGCGGACGCCAATACAAAGTGACCGAAGGACTCTTGCTCGATATCGACTATCGCGAGACCGCAGAAACCGGGGATTCCATCGAATTTGACCGAGTTTTGGCGATCGGTGGCGATTCGGGCCTGAAATTGGGCCAACCTACCGTGACGGGTGCCAAGGTCAACGCCGAAGTCGTCGGTCTGGAGCAAGGCAAGAAAGTCTTCATCCAGAAGTTCAGCCGCCGTAAGAATTACGACGCTCGGACCGGTCACCGTCAAAAGTACACTCGGGTTTTGATCAAGACCATTCAAAGCTAGGCGTTGACGCTTAGGTCAACGATTTCAGCCCTTTCGGTGCCGCGAAGTCAATTCTGCGCAGCATCTTTTTCGGATCCCATGTTGTTCGCAGAACACCCTTCCACGAGGTGCTGCATGACGGGTCGGCATCTCTTTCTGGTGGGATACCGTGGTAGCGGGAAATCATCGGTCGGCCGAATCCTGGCCGAACGGATGAACCGTCCCTTCGTCGATACCGATCACTGGGTCGAACTGCATTCTCAGCGATCGATCAAAGAACTTTTCGAGAAGGAAGGTGAAGAAGCCTTTCGAGATTGGGAATCGCTCGCGATCGATTCGGTTTGCGTTCCGGGTTCCGTATCAAGCATTATCTCCTTAGGCGGAGGTGCGATTCTACGACCGGGCAATCGGGCCATGCTCAAGCAACATGGTCAAACGGTATGGTTGACTGCCCCGGCAACGACCTTGGCATCGAGGATTTCGCGAGACGAAGCCAACCGCATACGCCGACCTAGCCTTACCGGCCTCGGGGAACTGGATGAGGTAGAAAAAGTATTGGCTCTCCGAGAACCTCTTTACCGCGAAGCCGCCGATTGGACACTCAACACCGAAGCTTTGGAACTCGATGAAATTGCCGATCAGATTGCACGGTGGGCATCGCTTCATCCTTGAGTGGCACAGCCGACAAAGGTCGATTTTCGTTCCGTTGAGCCTGAGGCGCTAGCCGATTTTTGCACGTCGAAGAAACTCGGAGCTTCAATCGATGTTTTCCCGGGCTTATTCGTGCTCCTGCTCGTGATCGTGATCGAGAAACCCCATTCGATTACGAGCACGAGCACCATCCGCTTACGCGGATTGAGTACGAGCACGTGAAGAAGTTAAAATAGCGCAACTTCAAAACGAGCGCCTCGGGGCCACTTCGGTCAGAACTCGGCTAGCGCCTCAGGGCCACTTCGGTCAGAACTCGGCTAGCGCCTCAGGGCCACTTCGGTCAGAACTCGGCTAGCGCCTCAGGCTCACTTCGGTCAGAACTCGGCTAGCGCCTCAGGCTCACTCGTGTCGGATGCTTCTAAGTAATCAAGGGACACGCCGCCACAATGCGGGTTAACAAGAGTAAAATGTGCGAGTTAGCCCTTTCGATTCGCATCTAGTTTTACTCACGCGATCGCACTCTTCTCGCACTAGGAAAGTCATTGAACGTGTTGAGCTTCCAGGAGATCGGGCTGCTATTGGCGGGCGTCATGGCAGGGGCGTTGCTCAATCACTTGATCTACGCACTGGCATACTTTTCTAAGCCCATTAGTCCATGGCAAACACGGCCGAGTTCCCTCCCAGCGTTGTCCCGATGGGCCCGGGTTCCCATCATCGGTTGGCTACATCGCAAGGGAGACGATCAGCAGTTCGGAAAGTGGTTTTGGGTTCGACCATTGCTTTTAGAGCTGGCAACACCTTTCCTTTGCCTTGCGTTGTATAGGACGATTCAATCAGGAACACTGGTGCCGACAGGTGGAGTCATTCGATCGAACGAACTGACGGTTCAATTTATCTCCTTCGCCATCCTATTGTTTCTCATGGCGCTGGCCACATGGATCGATTTCGACGAGCAAACCATCCCGGACAGCATCACCGTTCCGGGAACATGGATCGGCCTCATTGGTGCAACATTGTTTCCTGGCTGGTCACTGCTGGAGACGCACCATCCGGGAGTAGCCCCGTTTGTAACAGTGGTTGACTCGATCCATGCAAACTCGCCGTATCCATGGCCTCTGCAATGGGGACAAGTCGGAGTGGGTTGGAGCATCGGTTTACCGATGGTCATTTGGTGGATATGGTGCTGTTCACTGGGTAATCTCCGTTGGATCACGCGCCGGGGATGGTCCAAAGCCTGGGGCTATGGCATCACTGCTTTTCTACGAAGTCCCAATCTGCCTCTGATCCTAGGGATGCTTGTTGTCGGAAGCATCTTGATTGTCACAGGTTATGCCGTACTTTCCCCGGATCGATGGCGAGCGCTATTCAGTTCGCTGATGGGGATCGGTCTTGGCGGCTGTCTGCTTTGGAGCTTTCGAATCGTAGCGACACAGGTTTTGCAGCAGCAAGCGTTGGGCTTCGGCGACGTGACGTTGATGGCCATGGTAGGAGCCTTTTTCGGATGGCAAATCGTATGGATTGCGTTCTTTCTAGCGCCCCTGTTTGGTATCGTTTTGTTGGCAATCCACATGGTGGTATCTCGCGACGCCCCGATCGCCTTCGGTCCCTATCTGTGCGCCGCCACAACCTATTTGATGTTCGATTGGAATCGTGTATGGCCCATTGTTTCCGATTGGTTCCCTCCGGCGGAAAGCGCTCTTCTCTACTTGGGTGGGTTATTGGTCCTCCTGGGTGCTTTGCTGTGGGCCGTCCGTTGGCTTAAACTACGCTTGGGGTTATTGCTCAACATGGTTCGAACAGG
This sequence comes from Planctomycetota bacterium, assembly GCA_037144155.1. Lineage (GTDB taxonomy): Bacteria > Planctomycetota > Planctomycetia > Pirellulales > Pirellulaceae > JBKCUI01. The sequence continues at coordinate 87,872 of JBAWXH010000009.1, forward strand.
CTGAGGAGATTCGCCCGTTCCACAACGATCCTCGAATCCACGATTCCGAGTCGGTTGAACGGCGATCGTGAATGGCAGGCAGGACCGAATCGAAAAGGAAACTTCGAACGCCGATGAATCCAAAACAGAATTTTAAACGGCTGACGATTTGCTTTGCCGTGTTTGCCGTGATCGCCGCAGGATTGATCGGTTTAGGGCAGGAGTCTTGGAATCTGCCACTGTTAGTTGCAATCGTTTCCGTGACCGCGATTCTGATGACCGACATCCTCGGCTGGTTCTTTCTTCACAAGTATCTCGTTTACGCGGGGATGATTGGTGGAGCGATTCTGGCGATTTGGGGATTCCTCAGCGACACCAACGCCAATCGGTTGCTGTCGGTCGGCAATCTCTTGGTCTACGTCCAATTGCCACTGATGTTTCAGAAGAAATCGAAGCGAGTATTCGAGCAATGGGGCGTGTTCTTGTTGCTGGAACTCGTTGTGGCGGCATTGGTGAACGACACAGTCCTTTTCGGAGTTCTCATGCTTCCCGTCCTGGTATTGGGGAGTGCCGCTCTAATGGCCTTGGCGATCTTTGCATCGCATCTCCGTCATAGCGAATCGGTATCGGAATCGACAAGCGTTTGGGCGAGGCTTATTCACTGGATGGGCAAGGAGCAATTATCAACGCGTCGAAGTTCCGGTGTCGCGTTGAGCGCCGCCCGAGACATCGCATCTGAGCCTGGGGAAGGACACTATGGTCCGGCCCGTTGGCGGATTGGGATCATGCCGATGGCCATCGCGACATTGCTGTTCTCAGTCGCTTATTTTTACATGTTGCCTCGACTTCATAGCGGCGTGTTTGAACGTGATGGATTTGCATGGGGAGGCGCGAAGATCGGATTTAGTAGCCAAGTCTCGCTGCAGTTCATCGGCGAAGTACTTCAAAACGATTCCCCCGCGTTTCGGATGTCGATGGTCAACGCCAAGACCGGAATGCCTTATCGCCCGAATCAACCTCCCTACATACGCGCCACGGTCACCGAACGCTATGTCGAAGGGGCAGGCAGAGGGTTTTGGCAACCGTTTGACCGCGGTGCGTTTCGAGGCGGACAATACGGCATCCAGGAATTGCCCAGTCCCCAAGAGCTGGACACAGATATTTCTTCCAAGCGAGACCATGTCTCCATTACAGTCATCGAGAAATCTACGTTTGGAGAAGTGGTATGTAGCCTGCCCCCGTTCGCGCAGATAGAGAAGTCCCCATTTCGCATTGGCCGGCGTGACTGGCGAATGGTAGACCCCCGACCTTCCGCACAGTCCGAATCACCCCCGAAGCGGCGTTACACGTTTCTCACCTATGGATTTCTATATGGCCAGGATTCCCCAGTTCTTACCGATCTCTCGGATATCTTTGAAGACAAACAAGCCGGAACTATGAGTGTCGACTACCGCTCGGAGTTGCTGCGCGTTCCACCTGAGATCCAGGCATTAGAACCGGAATTGCAGCGCATTTTCGCGAAAAGCGCCGACCCACTTCGAAGCAAACTATCGCAAGCACTCTACCTAGAAGATTATTTTGCCAACGGCGAGGAATACGAGTATTCCCTTTCTTTGACTGGCCCAAAAGATCGTGGCATCGATCCCATCGCAGACTTTATCTTGAACAAGAAGCGGGGTCACTGCCAGTACTTTTCCAGCGCATTAGCTCTCGTGCTGCGTTCCATCCAAATACCAACTCGATTGGTGATAGGCTTTCGACCTAGTGAATATAACGATGTAGGTGGTTACTTTCCTGTTCTCCAAAATCACGCGCACGTCTGGGTGGAAGCTTATTTCACCATCGATGAAATCAACCAAAGCGAAAAAGTGGTTCGTGATAGCGTTGAGATTCCGTCATGGGCAACGAAGGGCGTTTGGTTGCGACTCGATCCAACGCCTCCCGTCGACGGTTCGAATGCAGGGGGCTCGTTCCGCGTCTCGCGCATGCAAACATTGGACGCAATCGAAGACCTTTGGTCCGAGATGGTCATGAACATGGACAAGTCGAAGCAAGGTTCCCTGTTTTCCCTCTTCGCCGAAACGTCTGGAGGTTCCTATGCGAAAATCTGGCTTCAGATTCAGAATATCTTCTCGCGTATGCAGTCTAGTCGCTTCATCGGAGGACTGCTCTCTCCAGAAAAATGGTTTTCATGGCGGGTCGCCGTGGGAATCTTCTTTCTCGGTGGGATCCTCATCCTCCTCAATCGCTTCTCGCCTTCGCTCTTTCCGAAATGGCTACCCCATTTGTTTCGCGGACAGTCCAACTCCCGGAGCGCCGTATCGCGTGTCGAATTTTACGAGAAGGCTGTGAAACTCTTACAAAAACTGGGGCTGCGTCGCCAATCCAACCAAACCCAACGCGAATATTTGGCATCTGTACGCGAACAACTGCATTCCATAGGGATTGAAGTCAACGATCGCGATCTCTCGGACGCATTTTACGAGAAGCGCTTTGGCGGTATCGAAACCATCACCGAAGAAAAACAAGCGCGCGTTGCAAATGCACTTTCGCAGATCGAAGCGGCGCTACTCGATGGCGGTCGGCGCAAGCTCAAACCGGCATACCGTGCGTGACGAAAAACTCCCAAAAACCCCTAAAGCATTACGGCTTACGCGGCGCTACCCTGTGCGATTTCAAATCGGGAACTAACCAATTTTCGAGACTCGCTCCTGTCGCTTCGTTTTGTCCGCTTGTATTCCCACTCCTCTCTGAACGACTCCATCCAAACTAACGATTCATGGATCAACACGACATCGCTCTGGCAATCGACCTTGGGGCATCTAGTGGCCGAGTCATCGCGGCTGAACTCCGGGGAGATCAAATCGTTCTGAATGACGTACATCGTTTCGAAAATGCTCCCCTGCCGATCGGAAATCGACTCCATTGGAATGTCCTCAACCTGTGGCAGGAGATCGAACGGGGAATCGGAATGGCTGCCGACCAATATCGCGATCGCATCGTAAGCTTGGGGGTCGACACATGGGGGGTCGACTACGTGTTGCTCGATCGCAATGACGACTTGGTTGGTACCCCCTTTTGTTACCGTGATTTACGAACACGAGGTATGATGCCCAAGGCCTTTCAACAGATCTCGCGCGCCGAGATTTTTGCTAAGACAGGCATTCAGTTTATGGAGATCAATACGGCTTATCAGCTGTTTAGTATGCGACAAGAAAACTCGCCTCTGCTAGATATAGCCGAACGCTTCCTAATGATCCCTGATTTCTTTCACTGGCTCCTGACGGGGGAAAAGGTCAACGAGTTTACGAATGCATCGACCACTCAACTCCTTCGACCGGGCAATGAAGGTTGGTCACAAACCGTCCTGGATGGATTGGGAATACCATCCAAACTGTTCAGCACTCCCGTTCAACCGGGAACGGATCTCGGAGCCGTCCGAACTGCAATCCGCAATCGTACCCATCTCCCCTCCAGCGCGCGCACCATCGTTCCCGCTACACACGACACCGGCTCGGCAGTCTTGGCAGTACCTGCCGATGGCTTCGCCCTCGCACGCCCCTCTTGGTGCTATATCAGTAGCGGCACATGGTCGTTGATGGGAGTCGAGCTCGATGCACCCAAGCTAACTCCCCTTTGCCAGACACTCAACTTCACGAACGAAGGGGGAGCCAATGGCAGTGTACGCCTTCTCAAGAATATCGCTGGTTTGTGGCCCTACCAACAATGCCGTGCATCATGGCAACGTCGCGGAAAACCCTACGATTGGACCACTTTGACAACCCTTGCCGCAGAATCGAAGCCACTCCAGCAATGGATTGACCTCGAACACCCGATGTTCGTCGCTCCCGAAGACATGCTCGATGCAATTGTCGATTATTGGCGAAGATCCGATCAGCCTCTCCCCGATAGCGACGGTGCAATCGCGCGCGCGACCTTGGAAAGTTTGGCTCTCCGTTATCGCGTCTGTCTCGAAGCCCTCGAAGCATTGCTCGGATACCGTCTGGAAACAATTCACGTGGTCGGAGGTGGCGTCAAAAACCAACTCCTGTGCCAAATGACCGCCGATGCCTGCAATCGTACCGTCGTAGCTGGACCGGTCGAAGCGACAGCGCTCGGAAACGTGATCTCACAGATGTTGGCATTAGGCCGTTTCCATTCCATCGCTGAAATCCGATCTTGGATGCGTTCGCAGAGTGCCATCGATGTTTATGAGCCGAAGAATACGGGGCCTTGGGACGCCGCCGCAGAAAGATTAGCGACGGGAGCCCTGCCTCACTCGGCATGACGGGTCTCTTCCCCCTTTGTGCCATCATTTCAGCGCTGGTTCAATCCATTGAAATGCATACCAAGGGTTTGCAATCTCGAACGAACTTCCTCCCATTGCTCTCACGCCAGTGACGGTCGTGGGATAGACATGACGCGCGTCGCGAGAAATTCACGAAGTCCTTCTTTCTCCCCTCGGCTCCGATCCCACTTTCCTTGATCCCACCGAATGGTATTTCAGCCTTCAGTGGTCTCCATTCGTTGACTTCCCCTATTGCTTGAGCATACGGCTTGCCCTGTTCGGCTGTCTGTAAACGAGCTATCAGATCGCGTCGAGCCACTAGCAGATGCGCAACCCACTTTGTACGTCTCCTCGCACGATAGGCGATGTACTCCCCCAATCAACTCGTACTCGTACTCAGCGTGAGCGGTACTCGTATTCGGTACCGTATCTTCACGTACGAGAGAAAGCCGAAATTGGGCAGCGTGAACGCTAGCGCCCTGACTCATCCTTTTGTGGTTTCAAAAGTGGTTCGAAAGGGACCGTGTGAGGATCGATGCCAGCGAACGGTAGAACATCTGGTGTGATCTGCACGCTGGTTGTCACTTTGAGTGGGAATTTCGCACCCACATCGTAAGACAATTCGACAAAGCTTGCCGTCCAACCAGATTGTGAAGTAGTGGCTGGAGCGATATATCTTCCCGCCGACTCCTGCTTCAGTTCCGTACTTTCGAAAGTGGCGCCGATGGTCTTAAGGCGGAAATCACGTGCTTTCGGATTGTGGGCTCGCCAGACACGCACTTCTACCGGTGGGGTCTTCGTATCCACAATAATGGATCCATTCTCCTCAAAGGACCATGAGTATTCCGGTGACTTCTTGCCTGCGGCGATCATCGCGAAGAAAGCCGCTACACTTTCGACTGCGTCGCTATCTTTGAGACCGTGATCAGTATTTGGGACGTACCTCAGCAACTTCTCTCCCTTGAGATCTCCAAAATAGAACTTCGAAGAATCGGGGGTGAAGAACTGATCGCCTGACGCGTTAAGGACGTACTTAGGCATCGTCAATCGATCGACATAGGAGAATGGGTCGACGACGGCATACAGTTCACGCAATCGTGGGTGGTCGAATCGTTGAAGAATCCGATGTTGGTAGTAATTGCCGATGGCTTCGGCCCAAAATCCGTAGGCTTCCGCATGATTTTTCAGGGATGGGTAGACGTTCGCCACGTCGATCACAATCGGCACAATTGCTTCGACCCGTTGGTCGGCAACTCCTGCCAGCCATGTCGTCCAACCCCGTTTTGAACCACCCCCCAAGACAAACTTAGCGACCTTGCGTTTTCCGCCCGCTTCCGATGCGGAGAATTCCGCGATGCAATCCATGGCTCGGACGACGCTTTTGACCATCGGCAATCGGGGCAACCAGATGGGATCGCCCGTTTCTAAAAACTGGGACCATGCATAACCAATCAAATCATCTTCGGATCGGGCTTGCCCATCGTTGTGGAAAACCAATGGCTGGTTCGGAATATTCTTCAGTTCGGCGACGACACCAAGCGTTGCTTTGGCTATGGCCAGGGTAATCGCGTCCGGTCCTTTGGGGGCTTCACTTTGGTGACCCCCACCACCGATGAATAGAAACACGCGGTCTGTCTGAACCTCTTTCGGGACCGTCACCGTGAGCCAGTGTTCCCAAAGGGGACGATCGACTTCTTTCTCAGTGAGCCATTTCTGAGAGGTCAAGCGAAGCACATGCGTTGTCCAGCCATCCCCTTCGTAGGAATCCTTCAAATCCCATTGGTAGGAACTATCTTTCTGAGCGACATAATCATCCAGCGCTGTTTTCTTGACTCCCGCAGGTGGTTCAGCCCAACCGTACGAGATGAGGCAACTGAACGCTATAAGACCACCTATCCAACGAGGAATCAACATCATCCACATAGCTCCTGGAGCGCCCATTTCGATGTTGCGCTGTTCGAGGTTCTCGGAGTTTCAGTTCACGATTTGCCACTGTTTTTCGTACTCGTACTCCGCGTTAGCCGTACTCGTACTCGATCTCGAATATACCGCATCGAGTACGAGTTCGAGTACCAATTCATTGAGTACGAGTACGAGACAGCGGCAAAACCGCGCAACTTCAAAAAGCGATAACTACTAGCAACTGCCAGAATGGGATCGTGTCGATTTCCCCGTACTCAAACCAGACTGGCAAATACAATGCAAGAAAACATCGCTTGGATTCGATGCCACAGCTACCATTCACTTGCTTTTGAGAGCGAAGGGTCCTACTTCTTTTTGACCTTTTTCGATGTCCGCGATCAAACCGGACGCATTGCGGTTCGCGTATCGGCCATTCAATACATCTGGACCATCTTCGACGATTCCTTGCATCCGCTGCGCGTCGCTCGGTTTCGCAGAAGGATCGGGCCATGTCACTGTCACTTCATAATTTCCGACGGGAACTCCGGGTTTCGTCTCCGTCACCAATTTGAATTTACCGTCATCGCCAACCTGGCCTGTTGAAACGTAGCGAGCCGATGAATGGGTTGGGAAGAACATCACCGTGGCCCCTGCCGCTGGCTTGCCATCCACCGAAACGGACCCTTCGACATCGACGTAGGATCCCTGACGCGAACCGCAACCGGGAAGATTGACCGAGACCCATGCCGCGACCAGGAGCATTGCCATCCGAACAACTGACATGTGCCCCGCACCAAACCTTGAATGCATGAATTCCTCGCAAAGGTAAAAACGGAATGAACGAGAGGACATCGTCGAATGCAAGAGCACTCCACCAATGGTACAGGGTTGTACCCTTTCGACCGCTATCGTAACTTTGGCGAAGTGCCCTCCTCCCGAATGCGATATCGACTTCTTGCACCCACATCCCATGGAAGGACGTCCAATGCAAGGACGTCCAATGATCAGTGAACCTATGCGAATCGTCGCTGAGAATAGGACGCAACAACGATCGCTGCTAAGGGATAGGCTCCTCTTACTCCGGTTGTTCGACGGTTTCACCACCATCGCGTGTGATGAGTGCGGCCAAGGTATAGGTATTGACGCCGTTGGCGAGAAATACGACCGATCCGTCTCCTCGCACTGTTTGAACACCACTCCCATGGAAAGAATACGGATTGTCTTGATTGACGATGTTCATCGTCGAGCATCCCGCTTGCAGTGGGTTGAAACGATTTGCTCCACTCAAACCACGAACATAGCGTGCAATATTCCAGTCTCCGTAGAAGGAATTCAAGACGAATTCAGGTGGAGATGCAGCCCATCCACCTGGGTATCCAGTTCCCCGAAAGAATAGCTTCTGCTTGCCCGAGATTTCGATAAAGCAAATGGTGTTCGATAACCCATCCGTTACCGCAGAGAACTTGACCGTGGGTTTGGTCAATATCTCCGCGCCGGTTGCACCCAGCATGGCATTGTCTGTATTGGCGATCGGAAGGCTGACGCACGCAGCCAAACTACTGTGAAGCCCGCGAAGTGGAACGTAGTCGGTCCTCGGGAGTGTGAAATTCGTACCCGATGGAACTAGCCCTAACTGGGAGAAATAGGGGCCGTAATCGGATTGAACATTCGGCGTCGAGGGGCAGACAAAGATCGCGACATTATTCATTGCTGTCACAGGCAACTGTCCCCCCACAAAAGGAGCCGGCATATTTCTCGGATCGATCATAGGCTTCTTCAAATCGAAGGAGTTGTAGATCGTCCCCCCTTCCATGTAGGGAAGCAATTGGCCAAGAACACCGAAGGGTTTGCGAGCATCGGCTGTCAATGCAAAAAAGGGATTTCCACTCGCTGCATACGTGTCGGTCAGCGGAAACTCTTTGCCCCATGTCGGAACCCACTTGAAGGCGGACTCATGGTTCTGCAGCGCGAGCCCCAATTGACGAATGTTATTGCTACAGCTCATGCGTCGTGCCGCTTCGCGCGCCGCTTGCACGGCAGGTAGCAATAGCCCTACCATGACGCCGATGATCGCGATGACGACCAACAATTCCACGAGCGTAAAACCCTTGCGTTGCCGTCTTAGAATCATATAACCCATCTCCAGAAAAGCGATTGAGTTTCCTTTAGGCGTAGCTTGAGGGGGCCGAATCCCCCCTTCCCTGGAATGTATGGTATGGTTTATCTGAAGTCCACTACAGACCCGGCTTTTTTACCTTTCCGTGGTATTTTTTTGGCTCCGTCCGCTCGACGCGGGGTACTCGACGCGGGGTAAACGAGTGCACCCGGTCCGGTACTCGCGAAGAACATCTCACTTAACGCAGCCTTGTTTACGAATGCTCCTTGCTCTTTGTTATCTAGGGAAATCGACGATGAATCGAAACGGGACATCCCACGTAGCGTGGTTCCTCAGTTTGCTTGGGTGCATTGTCTTAGCAAAGGCTCCTGCTGCCACCGCGCAGCAAGAGACTCTGAAACGCGAATCGATTCAGAACAGCAAACGCCTCCTCAACGATCCACCAATTCGATTCCAGTTGCCCACTTCCGGAGGCCATGGGCATCGCACCCTCATCGGAAACGACCAAGTTTCCTTACCGTGTGTCGTGGTCCGCGGTACTCCGTATGAGATGGGATTCCATTTAGGACAACTGATGTCGAGCGAGATCCATCAGTTTGTACCCGCCGCACTCCAGGGGATCGCTCACGAAATGCAACTGGATCCATCTACCCTTGCGGAGGTTTGGGCGCGTACCAGTGCGTATGGCGATGATCGACTTGAACAAGAGTTGTTGGGACTGGCCGATGGCTCTGGAATTCCACTGGCAACGCTCCAGGCCGTACATGCTATTCCATTGCTGATGCCGTATTCGTGCAGCAGTATTGCGGCTTGGGGTGAAGCCACCGTCGACGGGCATCTCTACCAAACGAGAAATTTGGATTGGAGCATGGACGTCGGGGCTCACGAATTCCCCGTCATTGTGGTTTACATCCCGAACGAGGGAATACCGCATGTCGTTCCAACTTTTGCCGGAATGATCGGTGCACACACGGGCCTCAACCTTCGAGGGATCGCATTGGCGGAAATGGGAGATGCCTCCGCCAAAGAGGCCCCTTACCAAGTGCATGCGCCTCATTTCACGGTCTTCTTTCGAACGATGCTCTACGACGCAGATTCACTAACAAGCACGCTCGATCTATTCCAACGGCAACCGTTAACCAAGCGGTATCATTTCGTATTTGGAGATGGCAAGAACGAACATCGTGCGGTCAAGATTCGTGCGCATTCTCCCGAACCCTCGGAGCAACGCGTAAGAATCTGGACGGACAACGACTCGACAGATGAATTCGCTCCCAATGTGCTTTCCTGCGTCGTGTACAACGATGAAGGTCGCGGCGCCTTTCCAACATTGCAACGAGAACGAGGCAAACTCGATAGCGCGAAATTGATTGCCCTTGCAAACTCGATCCCCATCCGAGGAGGGAATGTCGAGAACGTGGTCTATGACGCCACCGCCCTGCGAATGTGGGTATCGTATGCGAGAGGAAAGCAAGAAGCTTTTGAACGTCCCTATGCTTTCCTAGATCTAACGGAACTCGATGCCGATGGAGACGGCCAGCCTGATTTGCGATCTCAACCCTAGTTTGTGGAAATAGCATGGGACTAAATCCCACAAACTGTTACGCAAATGGGTTTCTTCGACTACTAAAACTTTCGGTAGCTTGCATCCTCCGAGGGGACTCACGGCAATTCGCTGGCAGGCTCAGAAGCGATTGCAGCTATGCGTTCGATGACCCCTGGCATGAAAACAATTCCAGAATAATGGTCTGCTGGCATTTGGATGTGATGGTCTTCGGACAAGCCTGCAGCCTGCACGAGCGCTTTGGAACTCGCCGGGGGTACCACGGTGTCGTGCGTTCCCGAGAACACCCATGTTTTTTCGGAAGCGATGCGATGCGCTATTCGCAAGGGTTCAATCGTGTAAAGAGCCGATTTGGCTTGTTCCATCGAGATCCCAGAACGCTCCAACTCTTTCCTTGTCTTTGCTGCATCTCGATCCCCGTTGGAGAGGACTCCAAAGAGATCTCCTCCTGCCAATAGAACAAAGGATCGATGATACGCTTGATCCAGCCCCGAAGTCGTTGCCACGACGAAACCTCCGAGGCTGGTTCCTTGGATGGAAATTCGACTCGGGTCGACTCCTGGCAACACCCTGACCGCATCCAAAGCGCGACGCGCGTCTGCAATCCCTTGCTTCAGTCCGCCAATCAATGTTTCCCCCTCGCTCTTCTTCATGGCTTCATTGCGTCGCACACCATACGTAGGCAATTGCATCATCAATGCATGTACCCCTTGCTTGCTAAGTCCCTTCGCGATCAGACGACCAACAACCATCCCACGACCGGACTCATGCACGACGACCACGGCAGGCGCATGCACCAACTCGATTCCATCCTTCTTTGCCCGATACCACTCCATCGCTACCAAGTCATTAATCGAGTCTCCCGTATTGACCGGCGAAGGATAGCGCACCAGACATTCGAAGCCATAGCGCTGACTTCCCGTGGGATCTCGTTCCAATTGGACGTTGAATTCACGCTCACCCCATCCCAATCCATTCAGACAATCCTTGGCGTCCTCGGAGGACTCCGAGACCAAACGCAGTTCCAGACTATCGTGCGAAAGGAAACCCGTCTTCTGATTTGACTGCTTCTCGAATAACGCCCTGGCGCGTAGTTCTTCGAGCAACTGAGTGAATTTCAATCGCACGTATGGCCGTTCAGCAGCCGGCTGCGAATGGCTGGCGTTCGCCACGAAAAGTTCTCCATCCTCGGGAACGAACAAAACATTGTGCAAGTTTGACGTCATGGCCACCGGTCGGCACATCAGTTGAGTCGCTTGCTCCGCATCAAACGACCCATGGCCAGCGATGACGCGACGCCGCAACTCGTCCAATCGCGAACCGGCCGACAATACAACCGAATCTTCAATTCCATCCCCCAACAGTGGGTGAGATTGTCCTGGTGCAATAAATTCGATCGATTCCGGTGTTGCTGCTACACCCACAGCAGACCTCGTTTCTCCATCCGCAAACACAAAGTAATACTCGCACGTTCTTGGGCTATCGCGCCACAACGCTTTGACTTCGTCCAGCGATCGACATTCCTCCAATGCTCGTCGCATCAAAGTCGCCATCGGGACACCATCCCATTTCCCCTCGCCCTTGCCCCCCATCTCCCCGAGCGAGATCTTCTCCGCATTCATGCCGCTGACACTTCCGGTGAAGCCTGCATAACCCACGTTGACGAAGGGGATTTGTCCGTCCGGCGCAATCACAAAGGTCGTGGCCGCGTCCTGCAGTCCGATCGCGGTCATGTAGTCGAGAACACGTCCGTGGTAGAGCTTGCCCCCTTCCGTCGCGGAACCGAACAATGCGAATCCCGAACAATGAAATAGCTCGGGAAACACGTTGAGAATCTCGATCGTGTGCTCATCGATTTCGATCGCCCGAGCCAAAGCACGGGTCTCGTCGATATGCCGCTGAGGAATATGTGGCTGCAAACGGACATAGGCTCGCTCTAGGTCCTGTTTGAACCATCGTCCATTGGCAATCGTCTGAGCCAAACCAAATCCATAAAGGACTGAGTCGACGCAGCGCGTTGCTTCGGCCTTGAGCAACTCCCCGTGCGCTTGACCGATTTCTTCGGGTGTGCCATAGAGCATCGCCACCCGTTGTCCTTCGATCCAACGCAATTCACCATTCTGAACACTCCGGTTCTTCTCCGTTGGTTGCTTCAATTTCGCAGAAGGTGCAAGAACCTCCAATGCTCGACGTGCTCCCCGGACGATGGTCCGTTCAAGCTCCTCGCGCGACATCGACTCGGCCTCGTAGTCCGGCCATTGACGATGAACCCATTGCTTCATGGTCTCTTCTTGACGCAAACCATGTTTTTCCTCCGCACCCTCCGTGAGTACGAAACTGGCATCCACTCCCTCATCTTCGACCTGGAGAGTGGATTGCGCACCGCGGGTTAACAATGAGATCTTTGGGTTGTCCGCAAGCTGCCAAGCCTGTCGCTCCGATTCAATACGGACGCCCTTTGTACTGAGCAGTAATTCCGCCAATGCTTCGTGATCAAAGTTGCGAACGGTTTCGTAGGGTATGGCTAATTCGGTCGTCGAACGAACTATTCGTCGGACGAGGTCCGAGGATTCAAGGTGATCTTTGGCATCGACCTCCCCTTCGCCCCAGAACACTTTTCGATGCTTGGGCAAAACCAGGACGGTCACCTTGTTTCGCCGCGTGATCTGAACCGCATACTCAGGATGCTGCAAAGACAAATCGAACGCTGCATCGCTATGGCGGCTTAACTTGATCTCGATCAACTGAGGTTTTTGATCGATCGAAACCGTCCCCTTGCCCGACAGCGTAATTCGCGACTTCGTTAATCGAAACGCGTCCACCCAAGGCTTCAAAGTCTGAGCAAGACTCACCCCCGAAGGTTCGGTCTTATCCTGGGTTGTTCCTACCACTGGGTGTGCCAGCAGGAAGGCTAAAACAGCCCATGCGATCCACGTCAAGGATGGCGTCTGGGGTCGCGCCCCAAAGCTCGTTCGAGGTCGAGTCATCATCGTGTCCTTTTGAGGAGAGGCTTGCGGATCGCTTAGGATCGCAGGGGGAGTTCACTTTTGCGAACGCTGAGTGTACTCCTTTCCTACGGCTCCCAACAACATGGCTTTGCAGCCTCTGCAATCTTCTCCAATCATTCCCCATGCAGCAGAAGGTAGCGACCGCTCCTCGCCACGAAACGACGGTATCTAGGATCCACCGGACAAAATCAAAGGAAAATCACTCGGATGCAGCGGGGCGCAGTCATCTGCTCCTTGGACATCATCCTCCCTACTCCGAGCGGCCCAGCAACGCCACGCAGTGGGCGACACACAATTCCCCCCGTCCGATCTCCCCGACTCCTTCACCCGTTTTGCCTTTGATGGAAATGCGTTCTACCTGGACGGCCAGAATTTCCGCCACACGCATTCGCATGGACTCTTTGACGGGCGCTATCTTCGGCCGCTCCAATTCAACAACACAATCGAGATTGATCAGTTCCCAACCGGATTGACGCACTTTGGACATTGCCAGTTGCAACATCTCTGCAGAATCGCGACCGCGGTTTTCCTCGTGGGTGTTGGGGAATAATTGACCTATATCTGGCATGCCACTGCCGCTGAGCAATGCATCTGTGATCGCATGCAACAAGACATCCGCATCTGAATGGCCGACGAAATGAAAGTCCACATCCAGTCTCAGCCCACCGAGAACCAGAGGCCCGCCGGGCGCGATCCGATGCGAATCGAACCCCAATCCAACTCGCAATGCATCAAACGGGTTCCAATTACCTGAGCTCACGTTGAAAACATCCGAAGAAACGAGAAAGCATTTGTACGTTGAGGAGAGCCGAACCGGCGAGCACTAGGTCATTTCCCCCAACTCGGCTGCGGTGATGTTTTGAATATTGCGTCATTTCACACCGGTAGGGCTGAAGTATTCCGGCTCGGCTCCAGCTTTCCATTTGATGTTGCAACCGATACTAGGGCGTTGAATCTCCGCCGTCGGTTTGCCTGAAAGGACGTTGTCCAGAGCCGTTCTCAAATCCGCACCAGTGACTGGTGTGCCGCTCTTGGGCCGCGAATCATCCAGCTGACCGCGGTACACCAATTGATGATCAGCATCAAAGACAAAAAAATCAGGAGTGCACGCGGCCTTGTACGCCTTCGCAACCGACTGTGTCTCATCGAACAAATACGGAAACGTGTACCCTTGAGCGGCCGCTTCTTTCTTCATCGCTTCGGGCGAATCCTCTGGAAACGCATCGATATCGTTCGAACTAATTCCAACGATCTGAACCCCTTGCGATGCATAGTCGTGATTCAACCGAACCAATTCGGCAACCACGTGTTTCACGAATGGGCAGTGATTGCACATGAACACAACCACCAACGCACGCTTCCCTCGCAGATCGCTCAGCGACACAGTCGAGCCGTCAACGTTGGGAAGCTGAAAATCGGGGGCCGGTGTACCCAAAGGCAACATAGTGCTTGCGGTCTTTACCATCGGTCGTATTCCATTCGAAGAGGATGTAGGAACGGTCGGATGCCCGGCGCTGCGGAGCATGAAGGGATTCATGTTGCGTGGTTCGGATTCCCTATTGTAACGCGTCAAGAATCGGTCGAAAGTCAAACCCATTTGTTTGCCTTGTGGATTGGCAGAAGCTGAAACAGCTTCTTAGGTTCGCATATTCGGTTCCCAAACAGGAATTCTGGATGGAGACGGTCACGCCAACTCATCGAGGAAGTGGTCGATTCGACCGCTGCCCGTTCTTGTAACGATTTTTAGAGACCGAGTTCATCACGCTTTGGGTGTAATCGTATCAATCAAAGCGTTCGTGAGGCCGTTCGCATCAACCCCCCACGGAACCCATGCTAACGACAGCTGTTTGATCTTTGTATCTGCCTTGCGTAAGGGAATCTCGGTCGCATCGAGAACGAGATTCTCGATTGCAAAATCATGTTCCACCCGATCAATATCCGCGCGGCATTCCCGCTCCATTTCATCCTTTTGACGCACCAAATCATCATATGATTCTTGCGCTCTCTCGATATCCGATTGCTTGCTGGATGCCGCCGCCAAATCGCGAACGGCGCTCGATGTGCTCGATCCACGCCCCCCTTTGTTCCCAAGCAATGATCCCAAGATCGATGCACCAATATTAACCAATCCATCCATGCGCTTCGATTTGGCATCATCCACGACTTTGTCCAGTCGCTGCTGCGCGACCAGTACTTTGGACTGCAAAGTACGGAGTTTATCGATATACTTCGCGCGGATTTTCTCCATGGCTTGATCTCGACCTTCGCGGGCATATTGCGATAGCTCGATTCTCGCTTCAAATTCCTCCAACCCAGGTGCAGTTGTTTGTTTAATGGCCTTGCAGGAATAGACCGAGCACTTCTCGTGTCGAAAGAGATATTCAGACAGTTCCTTTTCCCAATCTTTATAGTTCTTTGCTTGCAACAGTTCGGGGGGCAAGTCGGCAAAGGGATAGGATGCATCCGGTTCAGCATCGTATTGGAGCTCCTGCGGATCGATTCGAACGCATTCTTCGTCCCAAAGATGCTGCGGAACGTTGTCGTCGATATGAGAAAGCAAGACCAAGTCGGTCCAGCGATCGACATTGCTGGCAGCTCGTACGAAATGAATACTGGCCACCGCAAGCAGGGCCGGACGCAAAACGATTTTTTGATTGGGGCGAAGCGGTCTCGTAGCGACGAGGAACCGCTCATCGATCGCTGCCGGAACGATGGGGCGCGAGTTGCCCAGCGATTTGGTTGACGCCGGAGACCTTGAAGGGGCTGATGGGGTTGTTGATGGATCGCGAACGGGTTCCGACGCGACTCCAGTCGCTGGAGTCGTTCTCTGGGCTGCATCAGGACTCAAATCTTCCTGTTCCGCATTGCTTTGGCTCAGTGCCTTGCGTTTGCCATCCATAAGCCGCTTGATCTCGTCCTTTGCCAAAGGGCCTCTTAGATACGACAGCGCCCACCGGGTTTGAAAAATGGTCGGCGCACTGTCGTTCGCGTTATTCATCAAGAAAACCCGTTTCCCCAGCGATGACAGCGTTTTGTCGATCGTGTTTCGATCAAACGAGGATCCTTGTTGGAGTGCAGCACCTTCGAGACCATCGAGAACGCGGTCCTTGTCTCGCTGCGTTTGCAATCGTCCGAGGAACCATGTCCCCATATTTGACAAACCTTTGTAGTCGAGATCGACCGGATTCTGCGTCGCCAGGACGATTCCCAAGCCGAAGGCGCGGGCTTGCTTGAGCAACGTCATCATCGGCCCCTTGCTGGGTGGTTTGGCGCTCGGCGGAAAATAGCCGTAGACCTCGTCCATATAGAAGATCGCTCGCAGCGCACCGGTACCTGGTTGGCTGCGCATCCACGAAAGGAGTTCATTGAGAAGAATGGTGATGAAGAACATTCGCTCCGAATCGTTCAGGTGCGCGATCGAAATGATCGAGATCTTGGCCTTCCCTTTGGAGTCGTAAAAGAGTTGTTGAATGTCCAGCGATTGTCCTTGCATCCATCCAGCGAACGATGGGGAAGCGAGCAAGTTATTCAGCAACATCGCCAGCTTGCCTCGATCGGCAACAGGGTAGAATGAATCGATATCTATCACCCCAATTTTCTTAACAGGTGGAGACTGAATGCGACGGATCAGTTCTTCCATGGAGAGATCTCGGCCGTTCTTCCAAGCATCCATCAAGATGGTCGAAATGAGGATGTGCTCGCGGCTGTTGATCGGGTCCGCCGTGATACCGAGCAGCGACAGAAGCCCTGAGGTAGCACTGGATACTTGATCGCGCAGCAGTTCATCATCTTCACGGACTGCTTCGGAGGGGGAGTCAAAGCCACTGAGCACGGTGAGTGGCACTCCGACATTGCTGCCGGGAGTATAGATCACCTTTTCCACTTTTTTCATTTCCGCCACGAAGCTACTGTCCATGTTCCAATCGGCGATTCCTTTGGACCACGTCAACGCCGTCTTGTCAGCTAATTTGTCAAGCAATTCATCATCGGTCAGATCACTGTCTTCGTCCTTGCGATTGGCGAGGGCTTCGGCACGGTCCAGCCATGGTCGAAAGTCGCTCGGCCGCATCTCGGGAAAATCCAGGAGTAAATTCCCCAAGTCCCCTTTCGGATCGACACAGATAATTGGGATACCATCCAATGCCGCTTCTTCGAGCAGGCCGATACACAAGCCGGTTTTACCGCTGCCGGTCATCCCAACGCAGAGAGCGTGCGTCGTGAGGTGTTTGGATTCGTAGTGGACTTGGTCCTCTAGAAGTTTCCGATCTTGCAAGTCGAACTTTTTACCGATGTAGAAACTGCCGGGTAAATTCTTAATCACAGTCATGGGCGACTCATTCCACTCAAGGTTCGATGCAAACGAGAGGAGTAGTTTACTCTTCCCTATTTTTGGCGTCGACCGTATCGCGATACCAATCGTACATGTCGAACAAGGTTTCGCGGAGGTTCATCGGATGGCGAGCACGTGACCGCTGCCAACCTTCCGATGCCATCACAGCCTGCATTGGGGTGTTGGGATGTTTTGCAAGAATCGTTTGGAGGACATAGGTTTCAATTTTGGGATTGATCGTCGTTTCCCAAATCGTTTCGAACCGGTGGAGCGGCGCATGGGCTGTAACCAACAAGCGACATCGTCGAAGCGAGGCCATGGAACGCAGGAATGCCTGCTCCCAAGTGGAGAATTGTTCGAAGCCATCCACGATCAAGAGATTGTGAGCTCGAATTCGAGACAGAGTATGACTTCGTCGGGCGCGAGATGGGTCGTTCGAGGACAGCCGTACCGACTGCAGGGCGGGATAAAGCTGCCGGAGTGAGGGGACCCGTTCAAGGTGTGCGACCAAAGTGGATTTGCCCGAACCATGGGGACCAACAATCGCACAGCGTCCAGGCTGCGCCTCGGCAATGCGATCGACGAGGCGAGATTCCAGCGCGGGGTCTGGAAAGAGGAAGGGGATGGCTCCCGGTTGAAAATATCTCGACGCGAAGGGGTTGGAGGGGGGCACGAAGGTTAAACCTCGCGCGTCAGCGACCCCAGATAAAATGGTTGCTGCGCCATCAATTCCGTACCATCACTGAAGTAGAAGCGCACGCGAACGCACCAAGAGATCTTGAGCAGTTTGCCCTCGTACGAGAGAGGTGACATGGGAAGGGGGCATTGCACTTTTTGGGCGATCGACCAATCGATAGCAGCCAGGGAGTTACCCGTCAGACGTTGGAAAAAATGGACACCCAGGTCCTCGCTCCCTTTGCCTTCGGTCACCCACACGACGGACGCTTCCACAGCCACAATCGCCGCGTGATCGACATGGACGACGCGATACTCAAAATCGATCGGATCGCCTGGATTGTACGTGGGTTGCAGGCCGAGCAATCGAATCATGACGCAACTGTCGATCGGCTGGTGCGGCTTTGTGGATAAACCACCACGGGGAAACTTCGGGAGTACGAGGGCCATCGATTTGCCTCTCCATCGACAATGATTTTCCAATGGATTGCATTATGCATGCTCTGAAACGAATGCATCGCATCGCGAGGGACAGTGCACCGGCATTCCAACCGCAGCGGATATCCCCAATCGATACGATCCCTACCATGCGTAGCAATCACCTGACTGAAAACGGTTTCGCGTTCCGTTCGCACGTCAGTTCCGAAATGATAAGTGCTTTCCTCTTCGCAAACCAGTCGAACCGTTATTTTCTTGATAACCAGACGCCCGTATTGAACAACTTCCACGCCGTAATCGCTTCCTGGGACGAGTGGCAAGTCCTCGATTTCGACCGTCGTAGAACCGATCCCCAGAGTTCGAACAAAAGACCGAAAGAAAAGCTGAGCGGATCGGACGGCAACATAAACGCCTGGAATCAGCGCGAGAAGGAGGTAGTAAGGGATTCGCGAACGAAGCATATTTTCGACCGCGATCACCAAAAAGACCGCGATCATTGCGTTCCAAGCCATGGCGAAGACGCCCATCGCTAGCAATGCTCCATTCTCTGGAATCTGGCTGGGGAGCCGGAAGGCCAGTCGAGCACCTGGACTGTCCGTGTACAGTCCCAACTCGGGAACAGTGGGTGGCAGGATACTTTTGGTTTTTCGAATCATCGGCTCAGGCACTATCCCTCGGTGGGTGAGGACTTCGCGGTGCTCGTCGCTGGTGACAACCTTCAAAACCCGATACCAGAATCCGACCGTTCCGATCACGACAAAGGACAAGCAGACTCCGAGGAAAAGCCAGAACCCATAGCCGATTCGAATGAGTTGGGTGCTGGGTGACATCAGCTGCCACGCGATGAGGGTAGTGGAAAGAAAGACTCCGAGAAGAAAAAAGCCTGCAAAGAAGAGGGCTTCACCGAGCGAACCGATAAACCACCAGCCGGACATCCGTCCGCCCCGCTTCTTGCCGTACAACCGGAATCTCGTCCACCACTTCGTCGTCTTCATGGCACAAAGTTTAGTCATGAACGCCGATTTCCTGAACGCCAATTGTGGAACACTCATGCCGTGCAAACGTTACGTGCAAACGTTACGTGCCACCCACCTTTTTGACTCACCTTTTTGACTCGGTTGCCGTGTTCCGCTAAATTGGTCAGTTAGGAGATTTGTCATGCCAAGACCATTGCGTGCTGAATTGTTCGATCCCAACGAAGTCTGCATCGTTCACTGCGTTCAACGATGTGTTCGTCGTGCCTTTCTCGCTGGAAATGATCCGCTCACAGGTCGAGATTACTCGCCTCGCCGAGAATGGATTCGGACCCGTATGGAACGCCTTGCCTCCGTCTTCGGGATCGACATCCTCACCTATGCGATTCTCTCCAATCACTTGCATGTCGTTCAGCGCAATCGCCCGGATGTGGTTTCTCAATGGTCCGACCACGAAGTCGCCCGAAGATGGCTGAGTGTCTTTCCGGGCCAAAGGATCGATGAATTTCTAGGGAATCCAACCCAAAGCAGCATTGATGCACTCGTCGGAGATGCTTGCCGTATAGCAGAGATTCGGCTCCGTCTGTCGAATCCGTCTTGGTTCATGCGAGCCCTCGCTGAACCGATCGCACGACTTGCCAATCGAGAAGACCAATGCACCGGCCGGTTCTGGGAAGGACGGTTTAAGGCTCAAGCGATCACCGATGAAGCAGGTCTCTTGGCCTGCAGTATGTACGTGGATCTCAATCCAATCCGGGCGGCAATGGCTGTTAATCCAGAGCAATCGGTCCATACTTCGGCCTACGATCGCATCGGAGCGATGCATGGTCAGACTATCCCTTCCGCCGCAGCATCCCCTGTCATCCTTTCGACCGAAGAGACCGGTCGCATTCGAAGGACATCCACTTCCGAGCAACTTCGTCAGCGGCGAACCAAAGCCCGGCGAGAGCGAGGCCAATCGATCTTGAAGGATGCTTGGCTATCCCCATTGCCATTGATTGAGAAAGGACCTTTAGGACCGCAACCAAGCGCGAGTGGAGTGCGGGCCAGCGACAGAGGTTTTCTAAGCATGTCTCTCGCGGATTATTTGATCCTGTTGGATTGGACGGGACGCCATGGTCCTTCGATGGGTAAGGCGGAGATACCACCGGATGTCCAACCGATCTTGGTCAGACTGAGGATCGATGCATCGATGTGGTTGGATTTGGTATGGCGATTCAAGAAGTATTT